>JAJTGD010000009.1 GCA_021299035.1 Oxalobacteraceae bacterium
CACAGCAAATGAAGCAACGCGATTGGGGGCGCGGCTAGCGGTGGTTTGTGATGCCCATGCGACGCTTATCACCCAGCGGATGTCCCAGCTTCTCCCGCAGCTGAATGCAAGCACCGTCGACCTTCAGTATGACCCGTCTTCATGCGCAGCGGATAGCGCTACCGCACGCGCTACCTGTCGCTCAGTGACAGTCTCTGTGAAACCGGGAACGATGGTGAATACCTACATACCGCTACTAAACTTTTCAGTAGAGATTCCCCCCTTTTCGACCACACTGACGCGAGAAGCCATGGATAGCGCTAGCTGTATCTGAGGTAAAAGGAGAGTGAATGAATGCACTAATGCTCACAACTGATCCGGAGCTAAAACTCAAGTTGCAACAGCTATGTGCTGCGATGTCGCCGCCGATCACCTTACTGCCTGATATGCCAGGCATGCTGCGGTTAGATCCAGTAGCTATTGCGGTGCCAGATCTTGTTTTCTTTGACGCGCGCGGGGAGCAGCGTGAGGTCCTGGCTTCCCTTGAGCGGGTTTCCGCCCGCCATCCAGAGGCGATGATCGTGTTGCTGGTGCCAGAGCAGTCGCCAGATCTACTGATTGCAGCGATGCGGATCGGCGTGCGAGAGGTGGTTAGTTTCCCCATCGATGTCGCAGAACTTGAGATGGCCGTTGAGCGAGTTATTCAAAAGCGGAGTGAGAAAGTACGAGCAGAGGGTAAGGTGATTGCAGTAATTTCAAGTAAGGGAGGTAGCGGAACGACCTTTATCGCCGTGAATACTGCCTATGCCTTAGCTACTGTTGCGCACAAAAAAACCCTATTAATTGACCTGAATCTTCAATATGGTGACGCCGCGCTCTTCATTTCGGATGTCAAATCTCCTGCAACACTAACGGATTTATGTGCGCAGATACACCGACTTGATGCGCAGCTATTGGATAGCAGCGTGATCCGCGCCGCGCCTAACTTCGATCTGATTGCAGCAGCCTCGGACCCTGATCCGGAAGATAAGATCAAGCCCGATCATATTGCTGCGTTATTAGCTGTCGCCAGGCGACAGTACGACTTTGTACTGCTCGACATGGGCCGACAGGTTAATGCCGTCAGCATTCGTGCACTTGATAGCAGTGACTTTATTTTCCCAGTACTCCAGCAAAGCCTGCCATTCATACGTAGTGGGCAACGCATGCTCGATATGTTCAGTACATTGGGTTATCGCAAAGAGAGTATTCGTCAAATCCTTAACCGATATGACGAAGGTGGCGCCGTGACACAGGCGGATATGGAGCGTGGCTTGGGCCAACGAATTGCTTTCCAAATTCCGAATAACTTTGCGATCGCAAGCGAGTCCATCAACCAGGGTGAGCCCGTATTAAAAATCGCCCGCAGTAGTGCGATTGCAAAAGGTTTTAGCAACATCGTGCATGCCTTGACTGAGATTCATGAACCATCACCGCATAGCCTGATACGTCGTCTTTTCACACGCGGTACGTCGCTGACACACTAAGAAAAAATCATCATGTACATGGAAAAATCAGTTAATCCACCCTCGATTTCTCTGAGAGATCGTCTGGTAGAGGTGAGCTCAGTTGAAGAAATCTCAGTATCGGATGAATTTAATACCGATGCATTTCGTTCGTTGAGCCAGCGCCTATACAAAGCGGTATTCGAGCGAATTGATCTGGAGCGCTTGCAGAAGCTATCAGGTGATCAACTTCGGCGCGAGCTTACGCTACTCATTGAGCGCATCCTCGACGATGAAAATATGCCGGTCAACCAGACGGAACGTCGACGTCTGGTGCAAGACATGCAGAATGAAATGACCGGTTTGGGGCCAATCGAGTCCTTGATGCTGGATCCAAGTGTCTCCGATATTCTGGTGAACTCCTATCGACAGGTGTATGTCGAGCGTAAGGGGAAGCTACAGCTGACATCAATACAGTTTCATGATGATAAACATGTCCTGCGCATCATAGAAAAAATTGTTTCGCGTGTCGGCCGTCGTATTGATGAGTCAAGTCCCATGGTAGATGCACGACTGCCAGATGGATCGCGTGTCAATGCCATTATCGCGCCCTTGGCACTGGATGGGCCGGTATTGTCAATCCGCCGGTTTTCCGTGCAGCCGATGACCATGAATGATCTGGTCACACGCCAAACGCTGACACCGCAGATTGCTGAATTATTGCAAGCATTGGCGTGCGCCAAGCTAAACATTCTCATCTCGGGTGGTACGGGTAGTGGTAAGACTACGTTGCTGAATGTGATCTCAGGCTTTATTCCATCAAGCGAGCGCATTATCACTATTGAAGATGCTGCCGAGCTTCGACTGCAGCAGCCCCATATCGTGCGGCTTGAGACACGTCCACCGAATATTGAAGGTAAGGGTGAAGTGCCACAGCGTGCGTTAGTTCGTAATGCATTACGGATGCGCCCGGATCGAATCATTTTAGGTGAAGTGCGCGGCGCGGAGGCGATCGATATGCTGCAAGCGATGAATACAGGTCATGAAGGTTCGCTAGCGACGATTCACGCCAATACGCCACGCGATGCACTTGCACGGCTGGAGAACATGATCGGGATGGCTGGGGCGAATCTGGGGCTTCGCGCGATTCGGCAGCAGATTTCTTCTGCTATCACCATCGTCATACAACTGATGAGATTTTCGGACGGCAGTCGAAAACTAGTCAGCCTGCAAGAGATTACGGGTATGGAAGGCGACATTATCACGACGCAAGAGATTTTTTGCTTCCGTCGAACGGGTGTTGCTAGCGACGGTAAGGTGAAAGGCTATTTCACGGCAACAGGTATTTTTCCGCAATTTGAGCATCGACTCAAGGAATTTGGCGTATCGGTGCCCGACGCACTTTATCAACCAACACCTGCACTTGGCTGAAGAACGGGACTTTCCATGAATCTGCTTTTTCTAGGCTTTGCGCTGTTGATATTCATCGCCACTGCTTTCGCAGTTGAAGCATTGTGGCGTTGGTGGTTCTCGACGCAAAGTCAGGCAGCTCAACGCTATAGTCAACGTATTCAAGCCATGGGCGGTACTCAAACACAAAGTGCCTACCGGGTATCACTACTGAAGCAGCGTAAGCTTTCAGACAGTCACGACATTGACAATTTCTTACGAAAAATGCCAGTGGCGCATGCACTGGATACGCAATTGCAACAGGCAGGAAGCGCTATTAACGTCAGTAGTTTACTGGCTTATTGTGGTATCGGTATGGCGGTCGGACTTTTGGTCGGCTTGGCTGTATCAGGGAGTTGGCTGACTGCATTGGCAATAGCAATGATTGGGGCGCTGATACCGTTTGCGATGCTCAACTGGCAGCGTTCTAAACGCTTGCAGCAGATACAGCAGCAACTTCCTGAGGTCGCTGATCTGATCGCCCGAAGTTTACGTGCCGGCCATGCACTGCCGGCAACGATGCAGATGGTCGCAGAAGAGATGCCCGAGCCGATTGCAGGTGAGTTTCGTCAGGTTGCTGATGAGATCAACTTTGGACTTGGCCTACACGTAGCGATGCAGAATTTATCACAGCGAGTACCCATCGATGATTTGCGCTTCTTGGTGGTCGCCGTACTGATACAGCGCGACACGGGTGGCAATCTAGCTGAGCTGATGCAGAACATGTCTTACCTGATTCGCGAACGGCTCAAGCTTCTGGGACAAATTAGTGCTTTGTCGGCGGAGGGAAGGCTATCTGGCTGGATCTTATTCTTGATGCCGATCGCAATGGCGCTTCTATTATCCGTTGTTAATCCGGACTATCTGCTTCGACTTGTGGAGGATCCGGCTGGTCGTATTGCGCTGGGGATCGCTTTAATACAAATGCTACTCGGTGGGCTATGGATGCGTACGATCGTTCAGCTTCGCGTGTAGTGCGATAAAGCCATTTACTGATTCGGAGCGTGCGATGGCGATGCAAGCAATCTTGTTCTTAGTGGTGGTATTCATTTCCATCGCAACTTTATCTGCCGGATTGGTTTGGTGGTTGACAACCAGTCGTTTGCGGCAGCGACTGGCTAATACCATAGCAGCAAACATCGTGGTAGATCGATCAGCACGTTGGCGTGAGCGGCTGGCCAGTGTGATTCAGCCGCTCGCAAAACTCTCGCTTCCAGCAGAGGGCTGGGAAGGGTCGGCGATTCGCATCGCCTTCATCAACGCGGGTTGGCGCCAGCCTTCGGCACCGACAATTTTCTTTGGCATCAAGACTCTACTGGCATTGAGCTTTCCGCTTATCGTAGTGACTCTGAGTGGTGAGAGGCTGCTGGCTTCGGGTGTTAGCCGTATTTTATTCGTGCTGGTCAGCGCCTCAGCAGTGGGTTACTACCTGCCTAATCTTTTCTTGCGCTACAAGATTGCTGATCGCCAGCGCGAGATATTCGAGTCTTTTCCAGATGCGCTCGACTTGTTGATTATTTGTGTCGAGTCTGGCTTGGGTCTTGATCAAGCGATCGCAAAAGTGGCTACTGAGATCGATATTAAAAGCAAGGTATTGGCGCAAGAATTGCAACTCGTATTGATGGAGCTGAGAAGCGGTTTCTCGAGGGAGACAGCGCTTCGACACCTGGCTTTGCGAACCGGGCTCGAGGAAATTGATCTCCTGGTCGCGATGATGATTCAAGCTGACCGCTTCGGTACCAGTATGGGTGATTCCCTGCGAGTGCATGCAGACAATTTACGCACCAAGCGTCGGCAGCGTGCAGAAGAGGCGGCCGCCAAAATCGCAGTAAAGCTACTCATGCCACTGATTTTCATGATCTTCCCAACGCTGATGCTGGTACTGGTTGGGCCGGCGATGATACAGATTTATCGGGTTTTATTACCGAGCTTGGGGTCAAACTGACGCAGTCAAAGGAGTACATCGTGAAAACAAGGACCGGTATATCGCTATCACTTTTTGGGCCATTACTTTTCGGTTGCTCTATCCTCCCAAGTGTGAGTAGTCTGTTTGATTCACCCCCTCAGTCGCAACTACGCTTGGCGAAAAGCGCTCAGGGTGAATATGAACGTGGAAGGCAATTGCACCGTGCAGGACAGTATGTCGAAGCCAAGCAGGCTTATATCAGCGCATTGTCACTCGATCCGACACATGCGGAGGCTAAGAATGGCATCGCTGCATTAATGGGGATCAGCGGCGATCTTGACAACGCGATTGTTCTTTTACAGCAGTTATCTAAAGATCATCCGGTGCCACATGTGTATTCGAATCTGGCGTATGCGCTTCAGTTGCGCGGGCGGGAATTAGAGGCGCGTGACGCCCTGCAGCAGGCATTGGCTATCGATCCATCACACGAGGGTAACCGCAGCCGATTGCAGGCACTCGATCAAAAGCTGAACGCGCCGAGCGAAATTGAACCAGTCGTCAAGACCGATTTGTTGCCCGTTATCGTGTCATCCGACAACGCGATTGAAGTCACTGGGCCATCAACCTACGCACTGCGCTACCCGATATCAGCATCGCCATCGCCATCGCCATCGCTATCATCTCAATCAGCCAAGGTGTCAGAAAGCAAGTCGGAAGTGAGTGTCGTGTCACCATCTGACACGCAGTTAAATGTTTCGACCAAGCTTATCAATGGTTCAGCGCTATCAGTCGAGCTGGTCAATGGCAATGGCGTCAATGGCTTAGCCAGACAGGTGGGCTCTTCGCTGCCAGTCGACCGTTGGCGCGTTGTCAGAACAGCGAATTACAAAAACTACAGCGTTGAATTGACCCGGATTGAGTACTTGCCACACCATGCCGATGATGCACGACGTTTTTCAAGCCTGCTGGGTATTAGAACGAGTTTTCGGTCAAACACCGAGCAGAGAGGAACGCTGCGCATTATTCTCGGGCATGACTACAAGAATATCGCGCAGCTGAAGGAGCGCTTGGCATTGTCCTTACCTACGCCAAGCTCCTGAATTTAAAGAAGGCTTATCAGCCGAGCGACACCAGCTGAGTCGCTTTCATGCGCGATGCTAGTAGTTTGCCCTTGCGTGCGCGCTTGCCGATATGGTGGGTCAGATCCGCTCCCGACAGATTACTTTCCTGCGCTTTTCCGCTACGCTGACCAGTACCGATCACACGCACACCTTTTTGCGTAATGGGTTCGGCGGCTAGGAGTCTTTCTTTGTCATCCAATTCCATCAGCGTCACCCCACGGCCACCGGCCGATTGGGTTTTGATGTCAGCGAGCCCGAACACCAATAATCTTCCACGTTCGGAGAGGCAAGCTACAGCACTCGCGTTGGCAGCGATGACGCGTGGCATCAGGGGCTCGTCACCTTCATCCATCGTCATGAAGGATTTGCCACCCTTTTGTCTCGACACCATATCGCCTGCTTTGGCAGAGAATCCATACGCCGCGGTTGACGCCAGCAAGAGCGGCGTGTTGGCAGCGCCTGCAAAGTAATGCAGCAGCCGTGTGCCGGGCTCAAGCTCGACCAAAGTCGTCACTGGTACACCATCGCCACGCGCACCTGGTAGTTGTGCGACTGCGACTGAATACACCCGACCGTTTGATCCAAACGCAAGCAGGGTGTCGACCGTGCGGCACTCGAAGGCAGCATAGAGCGCATCGCCCGATTTGAAGCTGAATTGTTGTGCATCGTGACCATAACCTTGGCGCGAACGCACCCAACCTTTTTGCGAGATCACGACGGTGACCGGCTCATCGATCAGCTTTTGCTCGGCCACTGCGCGCTCGGCCTCTTCGATCAAGGTGCGTCGTGCATCACCATATTGTTTTGTATCGCCTTCGATCTCTTTGACCAGCAGCTTTTTCATGGAGGTAGGCTGGTCGAGCAGATCTTGTAGTACGACACGCTCTTTACGTAGCTCAGCCAACTCTTGCTGAATCTTGATGGCTTCGAGTCGCGCTAACTGACGCAAACGGATTTCAAGAATATCTTCTGCTTGCCGGTCGGATAGCTTGAAGGCTTTAATCAGCGCTGGCTTTGGCTCGTCCGATTCACGGATGATCTTGATTACCTTATCAATATTCAGAAGCACCGCTTCACGGCCTTCGAGGATATGGATACGGTCATCTACTTTGCCTAGGCGATGCTGGGTACGACGGGTTACGGTATCGAAGCGGAAACCTATCCACTCGCGCAGAATATCCCCTAGACCTTTTTGCCGCGGACGACCATCGGCACCAATCATCACCAGATTAATTGCCGCATTATTCTCGAGCGAGGTATGTGCGAGCAGCAGGTTGCTGAATTCTTCCTGGTCCTGATTCTTCGACTTCGGCTCAAACACTAAGCGCACCGGTGCTTCGCGTCCGGACTCATCGCGAACCGCATCCAGTACGCCAAGGATTGTTTGCTTGGTAGCGAGTTGCTCAGGCGTGAGCCCTTTTTTGCCGAGTTTGACCTTGGGGTTAGTCAGCTCTTCAATTTCTTCCAGAATTTTTTGCGCTGATGTACCTGGCGGCAGCTCGGTGACGATCAGTTGCCACTGACCGCGTGCAAGATCTTCAATCTTCCAGCGCGCACGAACTTTGATGCTGCCGCGACCGGCTTGATAAATCTCGCTGATCTGAGCTGGTGGCGTGATGATCTGACCACCACCCGGAAAGTCTGGCCCGGGAATTAGCGCCATCAAGGATTCATGCGACAGCTTGGGATTCTTGATGAGCGCGACTGCAGCTTCCGCTACTTCAGTCAGATTATGCGACGGGATTTCCGTTGCCATACCGACGGCAATGCCTGATGCACCATTCAGCAAAACGAACGGTAGTCGCGCCGGTAGCAGCTTGGGCTCTTCGCTTGAGCCATCGTAGTTCGGTACAAAATCGACCGTACCCATGTCGATCTCATCCAGCAGTAGCTGAGAGATCGGCGTCAGTCGCGCTTCGGTGTATCGCATCGCCGCAGCGCCATCGCCATCACGCGAGCCAAAGTTGCCATGACCATCGACTAGCGGGTAGCGCAGTGCAAAGCTCTGCGCCATACGTACCATGGCGTCATACACCGACTGGTCACCATGTGGGTGCAGCTTACCCAATACATCGCCTACGACTGCGGCTGACTTTCTCGGCTTTGCAGTTGGATCGAGTCGCAGTTGATCCATCGCGTACAGGATTCGACGCTGTACCGGTTTTTGTCCGTCGCACACATCGGGTAGCGCACGGCCTTTTACAACGGAGATCGCATAATCTAGATAAGCGCGTTCGGCAAAGGTAGCGAGTGTGAGCGATTCGCCACTATCGTCTGTGGCGGATTCGAATAGGTTGGTTTGGTCGGTCATTTTTAAGCCTTAGATATCCGCTTCCACTTCATTGCCATGCTCCTCCAGCCAAGCTCGGCGGGCCGCTGCTTCACCTTTACCCATCAACATGGTGAAGCGCTGCTCGGATGCTTTCAGATCCAGCTCACCCAAGGCCACGGGGAGCAAACGGCGCGTGTCAGGATTCATGGTCGTTTCCCACAACTGATCTGCGCTCATCTCGCCCAAGCCCTTGAAGCGTGCGATATTCCATGCGCCGTCTTTGACACCATCTTTGCGTAGCTTGTCCTCGACCGCTTCTAATTCACCACTATCGAGTGCATAAATCTTCTGCGCTGGCTTTTTGCCACGTGCAGGCGCGTCCACCCGATAGAGCGGTGGACGGGCAATATGAATATGGCCGTGCTCGATCAGTTTCGGGAAATGCTTGAAGAACAGCGTGAGAAGCAATACCTGAATATGCGAGCCGTCGACATCCGCATCCGACAATATACATATACGCCCGTAGCGTAGATTTGAAAGGTCAGGATTATCGTTTTTACCGTGTGGGTCCACACCAATCGCGACAGCAATATCGTGAATCTCATTATTAGCAAATAACCGATCGCGCTCAGTCTCCCAAGCATTCAGTACCTTGCCGCGTAATGGCAAGATAGCTTGGAATTCTTTATCACGGCCCATCTTGGCCGAGCCACCCGCAGAATCACCCTCGACTAAAAAAATCTCATTACGCGTGATGTCGGTCGATTCACAATCAGTAAGCTTACCGGGTAACACTGCGACACCCGACGATTTTCGTTTCTCGACTTTCTGCGCTGACTTCAAACGGCTCTGCGCCTGACGGATCACCAGCTCGGCGAGCTTGCGTCCGTAATCCACATGCTGGTTCAACCAAAGCTCAAGCGCTCCTCGTGAATAACCAGCGACCAGTCGAACCGCATCGCGTGAGTTGAGCTTTTCTTTGATCTGGCCTTGAAACTGTGGATCAAGCACTTTCGCTGATAGCACGAATGAGGTACGCGCGAACACATCTTCCGGCAGCAACTTCACGCCCTTGGGCAGCAGCGAGTGCAATTCAACAAAGCTCTTCACTGCACCGAATAGTCCCTCCCGCAAGCCGGATTCATGCGTGCCACCGGCAGGCGTCGGGATTAGGTTGACATAGGACTCACGCACCACATTACCTTCTTCCGTCCACGCGACGACCCAAGCGGCGCCTTCACCCTCGGCAAAGCCATCCGCATCTGCGCTGGCATATTGCTCACCTTCGAAGAAAGGAATCAACAGGTTGCCGCCACCGCCCTGCGAAAGCGACTCGCTCAAGTAACCGCGTAGACCTTGTTCATATAGCCACGACTGTGTGTCACCGGTTTTGGCGTGAGTGAGTGAGACTTTGACGCCGGGTAGAAGTACTGCTTTGGAGCGCAGCAGGCGTTGTAGCTCTCCGAGCGGAATCTGCGGTGAATCGAAGTATTTGGGGTTGGGCCAAGCGGTGACCCGCGTGCCGCCTTTCTTGTCATCCTTGCCAGCGGCGCGTGACTTCAGCTTCTGTACCACGTCACCATTGGCAAATTGAAGCGTATGCACACCCTGGCCTTTATCATCTTTACGCCAGACGGTGATCTCAAGCTTCGACGACAGCGCGTTCGTGACCGATACACCGACCCCGTGCAAGCCACCGGAGAATGCATACGCACCACCAGAGCCTTTGTCGAATTTGCCACCGGCATGCAAACGCGTGAAAACAATTTCAACCGTCGGTACCTTCTCTTCCGGGTGCAAGCCGACTGGGATGCCACGCCCATCATCCTCGACGCTGACGCTACCGTCCGTGTTTAGCGTGACCTCAATATGCTTGCAATAGCCGCCGAGTGCTTCATCCGAAGCGTTATCGATCACTTCCTGGATGATGTGCAGCGGATTCTCGGTACGGGTGTACATACCCGGCCGTTGTTTGACGGGCTCGAGGCCTTTGAGGACGCGAATGGATGATTCGCTGTAGTCGTTTTTTTTGCTGACCATTCGATAACAGTAGTTGGATTAAGCAGAGAACTCGCCTTATATGGGCAAACTCCGGGATTGTAATGAATTATTCGCAGATTACTTTGACAGCCATTGCATCGCCCGATCTAGGCCCTCCATTGTGATCGGGTACATGCGATCAGACATCAGTTGGCGGATGATCGTGATTGATTGCCGGTATTGCCATAAGCCCTCGGGCTCCGGGTTCAGCCAGACGTACTTGTAAAATTGTTGTGTGAAGCGCTGTATCCAGACTGCGCCGGCCTCTTCATTGTTGTACTCGACAGAGCCACCCGGCTGTACGATTTCATAGGGGCTCATGGTGGCATCGCCGACAAATATCAGCTTGGTATCGGCGGGGTATTTTCTCAGTACATCCCAGCTCGGAAAGCGTTCTGCATGACGCCGGCGATTGTTCTTCCACAGCTGGTCATAGACACAGTTGTGGAAGTAGAAGAATTCCATGTTCTTGAATTCGGACTTGGCCGCCGAGAATAGCTCTTCTACCTGTGCGATATGGTCATCCATGGTGCCGCCGACATCCATCAGCATGAGCACCTTGACCTTGTTCTTTCGCTCCGGCTGCATCTTCAGATCGAGCCAGCCGGCATTGTTCGCGGTTGCACGGATGGTGTCGTCCAGTGCCAGCTCTTCCTCCAAGCCCTCACGGGCAAACTGTCGCAGTCGCCGCAATGCGACCTTGATGTTGCGTGTACCGAGTTCGCGCTCGCTGTCATAGTCCCGGAATGCTCGCGCATCCCACACCTTGACCGCGCTGCGGTTGCCGCCCTCACCACCGATGCGGATACCCTCCGGGTTCGTGCCGCCATTACCGAAAGGGGAGGTGCCGCCTGTGCCTATCCATTTATTGCCGCCCTCATGCCGGGCTTTTTGCTCATCGAGCAGTTGTTTCAGCCGATCCATCAGCTTGTCGTAGCCAAATTTCTCGATTTGCGCTTTTTGCTCGGGAGTCAGTTCACGCTGCAGACGTTTGATCAGCCAGTCGAGCGGTACATCGGGTGCTTTATCGAACAAGGTCTGCGCACCATGGAAGTAATAGCCAAAGGCCTTATCGAATTTATCGAAGTTAGCTTCGTCTTTGACTAGTGTCGTGCGGGCGAGATAGTAAAACTCATCAATTGAAGGATTGATCACATTCTTTTCAAGGGCTTCGAGAAGCAGCAAGAATTCCTTGATCGAGACCGGAACTCGCGCGTCCTTCAGCGTGAAAAAGAAGTCAATCAGCATGATGCTTACACTAGGCTCGGTAAGCTATCAGCGGTGATTGCGTGACATGAATACCAGCCGCTCGAACAAATGAATATCTTGCTCGTTTTTCAGAAGCGCACCATGCAGTGGCGGCACAACATTATCTTTACCTTTCGAGTGCAACACATCAGCGGGAATATCTTCAGCCAGTAATAGCTTCAGCCAGTCCAGTAGTTCGGAGGTGGAAGGTTTCTTTTTCAGGCCGGGAATCTCGCGCATCTCGAAAAACGCGTGCAGTGCGGCTGCAAGAAGATCTTTCTTAATACTTGGGAAGTGCACATCGACGATCTGCTGCATCGTCTCTTTATCAGGGAATTTAATGTAATGAAAAAAGCATCGCCGCAGGAAAGCGTCGGGCAATTCTTTTTCATTATTCGAGGTAATGATCACTAGTGGTCGATGCTTTGCACGAACCATCTCGCGTGTCTCGTAGACATAAAACTCCATGCGGTCGATTTCGCGCAGCAAATCATTCGGGAACTCGATATCTGCCTTGTCGATTTCATCAATCAATAGCACGACCGGTTGATCAGCGGTAAACGCCTGCCACAGCACACCTTTGATGATGTAGTTATGGATGTCTTTTACCCGCTCATCGCCGAGTTGCGAGTCGCGCAAGCGTGACACTGCATCATATTCATACAGACCCTGCTGCGCTTTGGTCGTCGATTTTATGTGCCATTGCAGCAGTGGCATATCAAGCGCGGCAGCAACTTCCTCAGCCAGCATGGTCTTGCCGGTACCCGGCTCACCTTTGATGAGGAGTGGGCGCTGCAGCGTTAACGCGGCATTCACCGCCAGTTTCAGATCCTGGGTGGCGACATACTGGTCGGAGCCATCGAAGCGCTTAGGGGTAGTCATGAGTGTTCGTTCTGAGGGAGTAGGACATTGGCGAAATCATTCAGCGCACGAGTATAAACGAGCAACGGTACGCGTTTATTTTTCAGCGCGCTCGGCGGCGAATACATTCGATATACGTTGCCCCGTCGGGCGGGGTACCGTTACGCTGCGCAGTCCAGAGCATCTCGCCCAGACATTCCATGATCTGGTGATGCGCCTGATGCTCGCCAAAGCGCGTGGCGAGTTGCTGGAAGGCGTCGCGCACGCCGGTCGGCTGGTCAATCGAGATTTGTTCTGCGATGGAGAGGTGCATCGACAGATGTAAAAATGGGTTGGATTGTCCTTGCCCGATATCGAAATCGCTTACCTCAGCTGTTTCAGGATCGGCTAGCAGACTTTCATATTCGGGATGCTGCAGCAGCCAGTCACGTGCAATGATCTCGAGCTCAGTCATTGGCGAATTCGCCTGCGTCTTGCGCCAGGTATCGCAGAAAAATCGGCGGACTTCTTCTCGGCTTGGATTAAACATCACGGATCATGAGTAAATTGCGGTGGCATAGTGCCTAGATTGCCTTGCTTGGTGCAGGCGTTTTTTTACGAAATTCGCACAGATCAGCAATCACACAATTCCAGCACTGCGGTGTGCGCGCCAGGCAGGTGTAGCGGCCGTGCAGTATTAACCAGTGATGCGCATCCATCAAGAATTCAGGCGGTACGAATTTCATGAGCTTTTGTTCGACGATATCCACATTCTTGCCAGGTGCAATCCCGGTGCGATTCGAGACCCGGAAGATGTGGGTATCCACCGCCATGGCCGGTACGCCAAAGGCGGTATTCAATACGACATTTGCAGTTTTACGTCCGACGCCGGGTAGAGCTTGCAGGGCCTCGCGCTCGCGGGGCACTTGCCCAGCATGCTGTTCCAGCAGCAGGCGGCAAGTCTCGATCACGTTTTTTGCTTTGGTTTTATAAAGACCGATGGTTTGAATGTATGGAATTAAGCCATCGACATTCAGTGCGTAGATGGACGCAGGTGTATTCGCGACCGGATAGAGCTTGCGCGTCGCCTTGTTAACGGACACATCCGTCGCCTGTGCAGACAAGATGACAGCGATCAGTAGCTCAAAGGGCGTGGTGTATTCAAGCTCAGTCGTAGGGTGTGGATTCGCCTCACGCAGTCGCTCAAATATCTGGCGGCGTTTGTCGGCATTCATGGCTTTTTCGGTGGGGGCACTGCAGGTGCCATTGCTTTTTGTTTGCTCGCGCGCTCAATCGCCGCTTGGATAATCGCGCGTTTGCGTTCCTTTTCGGCGCGCTCTGTCTCTGTTTGTGCGTTTGAAGCATCCACCTCGGCGAGCTTGGCAAGTGCCTTGGCCGCCAAGCGCGCATCGTTTTCTTGTTTCTCGCGCTGCAGGCGTACCGTGCGTGCATCATGCCGCGCGCGCGCCGCATCTGCATCTGATGAAGACCATGCGGCCCAACCGGTTCTGCTCGGTGTCGCGGGTTGCATGTCAATGCAATCGACAGGGCAGGGCGGTACACATAAATCACAGCCAGTACATAACGACGTGATCACAGTGTGCATTTGCTTGGCCGCACCGACGATGGCATCCACCGGACAGGCCTGGATGCACAGTGTGCACCCGATACATGCGCCCTCGTCGATTACCGCGACTGGCCGCTCGCGTTCAGCACCATGCACAGGATTGAGTGGAATGACGGGTTTGCTCAGCAATGCGGCGATACGCGCTATGCCCTCGGCACCGCCAGGCGGGCACTGGTTATAGCTTGCGCTGCCGGCAGCGATCGCTTCTGCATAGGGGCGACAAGCGGGATAGCCGCACTTGGTGCACTGCGTTTGCGGCAGCAGATCTTCGATACGATCGGCGAGTGTCTTGGGTGAGTCGGACATAGCCCAACATTATCCGACATTTGGCCTTATCAAGAGGCGAGGCAGACAGCCACCCTGGTGGGTGGCTGCTGCAGGAATTTTGCGATTAATCAGCGTGGCCGCGAATGAACTCGCCGATACGCGGGGCGATCATTTCGCGCCAGCGTCTTCCGGAAAAAATCCCGTAATGGCCGCATTTCGGCGCGGTGTAGTGCTGCTTCTTCTGCTTGGGTATGCCACTGCACAAATCGTGCGCTGCGCGGGTCTGTCCGGGGCCGGAGATATCGTCCAGTTCACCCTCAATCGTTAGCAGTGCAACGTGTTTGATGTCTTGTGGCTTGACCAGCTTGCCCTCGACTTCCCAGTTGCCCAGCGGCAGCGCATGGTCCTGGAACACGGTCTTGATGGTCTCCAGGTAGTACTCGGCGGGCATATCGAGTACGGCGTTGTACTCGTCGTAAAACTTCCGATGCTCCTCTGCGGATTCGTTATCACCTTCACGCAGATGCAAGTAAAACTCCCAGTGACTTTGCGCATGTCGGCGCGGGTTCATCGCAACGAATCCGGCATGCTGCAAGAAACCGGGATAGACGCGGCGGCCGTAACCAGGGTAGTTCGGTGGCACGCTGTAGATCACGTTATTCTCGAACCAGTTGTAAGCCTTGTTGGTCGCGAGATCATTCACCGCCGTTGGCGAGGCGCGTGGATCAATGGGGCCGCCCATCATGATCATGGTTTTCGGCAGCACTGGTTCTTTGGCGCTCGACATCAGCGAAATCGCTGCCAGTACCGGAACGGTCGGTTGACACACCGAGATCACATTCAGGTCTTTGCCGAGCAGGCGGATGAATTCCTGCACATAGTAGATGTAGTCGTGCAAGTGAAATGGGCCAAGCTCCAGCGGCACCATACGTGCATCAGTCCAGTCGGTAATGTAGACATCGTATTCGGTCAGCAGGGTGCGCACTGTATCGCGCAGCAGCGTGGCGTGATGGCCGGATAGCGGCGCAACCACCAGTACCTTAGGCTGCTGAAGATTTTTCAGTTGTGGCGCATGCCGGTCTTTACGGAAATGCAGCAGCTTGCAGAATGGCTTCTCAAGCACCACGTCTTCAATGATGGCGGTGCGCACACCGTTCACTTCAGTGTGGTGAATGCCAAACACAGGCTTTTCATATTCCTTACCCAGCCTGAACATCAGTTCATAGCCGGCTGCGATGCGCTGCGCAAACGGCGTGTGCGCGAATGGCGAAACCGGGTTGGTAAAGAGTTTCGATGACGCCTCGGCCCACTGCACAAGGGGGCTGAGCAACGTCTTATGCATTTCGTGCAGTTGGTAGAGCATGGTGACCCTCAATCAAAACGCTCGCATTGTGTCGCTGCCGCAGGATTTCTGCAATGCAGCAATGGCAACGCGAGCATGCGTAACCGCAAATTACCCAAGCACCGGAAGCGTTTTATTGAGGTACACGCTCTTGCAGGTTGGTTTGAATCGATTCGTACGCCACTCTTTCCGAAATGTAACACAGCTAAATTGCCCATCAGACAAAAAGCTTAAAAATTAAACAAGATAGTGAATACTCACGTTGCCCAGAAGGCCTATTTTTATGCGTCTTGGACAGCAGTAATCCCATGATTACACCGCGGAAAAATAGGCGATTCAGTGACGATAGGGCGCGTGCGGGATCGCGCAAATCTGTAGAGTGTTTCCGCTCGACATGACGAGTCGTGATAATCTCCGCGCCCATGTCATTCCAGCTCATCCGCCGCCGATACCTTTCTGGCTTCCTGCTGCTTGCGCTGCTGCTGCAGACGCTGCTGCCGGCATTGGCTGGCGCAACGGCTGAGGCCTCGAATCGCTGGATTGAGGTGTGCGCCAACTCGGGTGTGAAGTGGGTCAAGCTTGATCAAGGCTCACCCGCTCAGCAACACAGTGCAGCCGACCACTGCGTACTTTGCGCGGCTACGGGCGCAGCGCCGGAATTTGATGCTAAACGCTATCTAACGGCCCTTGCGGCCACCACCTACCTAGTCCCAAAGCGGGTTGACGCCTCAGGCGTATTCCCCGGTCATGCACAGCGCTCACGCGCGCCGCCAGTCCTCTCCTAAAAGCCCCTAGCTGCCAGCGTTGCTACTGACGCTTGGTTGTGCGTCATCGTTGTTTCTGCAGCTTGATACTACTTCGCTCAAAAGCTCGAGCGAAGTAGGCATCGCAGTAGTAACGCAATTACTCAACAAGCGAATCGGGGCACGTCATTCAGTAGTTGCTGCGTGCAGAGCTTGTGCGCCAAAGATACCGATTTTTAGGAAAGACCATGAAAACAAAACATTACTTTTTTCGCGCAGCATCGCTTGCTGCCGCCGGCATGCTGTCTGGGCATGCGATTTCTACCGAAGTTTTGCCAAGCGTTACGGTAGTGGGTGCTAAGGAGGGTTCCGCTACACAAAAATCCATCATTGAAGCAGGCAAAGAGGTACGCGAGATTCCTGGCGGCGCTTCCATCGTCGACATGCAGACCGTTAAGCAAGGCCGTGTCTCCACTTGGGTTGATTCACTCGGTCTTGCGCCCGGCGTTTTTGTCCAAGAGCGATTTGGTGCAGAAGAAGCGCGAATCTCAATTCGTGGGTCTGCCTTAAGCCGCACTTACCATGGCTTCGGTCTGCGTGTGATGCAAGATGGAATACCGATCAATTACGCCGATGGATTTTTTGATATGCAGACTGTTGACCCGGCTGCAGCTCGTTACGTCGAGGTGTTGCGGGGGCCAAATGCCACGACCTACGGGTCTGGAACACTTGGCGGAGCGATCAATTTTGTCTCGCCCACTGGCTATGACAGTCCTGGCAATGTCGGGCGCGCAGAAGCAGGAAGTTTTGGCTATCTTCGTTTACAGGCCATCACGGGCGGCGTCGCGAAACCAACCCATGAAGGTCAAAATATTTGGGATTACAATTTTTCTGCCAACGCGACACGGCAAGATGGGTTTCGAGATCATTCTGCACAGGATAGTCAAAAATTGGTTGGCAACCTCGGTGTCAAAATCAATGCTGACCTAGAGTCTCGCTTCTTCATCAGTGCGGTTCGTAGTCGATCACAGCTGCCTAGTTATCTCACGAAAGCACAATTGCAGACTGATCCAACTGTTGCATTCGATCCGACTTGGCCGGCGAGTTTTCAGCGCCGGGACGTTGACTCACAACGCATAGCCAATAAGACAGTGTATCGATATGGCGATTACCAACTGGAGCTTGCAGCCTATGTCATGCATCATGATTTGTGGCATCCAATTATCTTCGGCTTTATCGAGCAAAACACTTACACCTATGGTGGCCATATAAAGCTCTCCGATACATCCAAGCTTTTTGGCGCTAACAACGTACTGACATTGGCTTACTTGCCCGATGTTGGTCAAACTGATGGAAGGACGCGCAGTGTTGCCGCTGGTTTTGTACCGGGGAGCGTCTCGAGTCAATACAAGCAAGACTCTTCGAATCACAGACTTCTCTTGGAAGATAAATTCAGTTTGTCCAGCGATACCTTGCTGATTGGGTCTATTCAGTACCATCAATCGAATAGAAAGAAAAGTGACTCAGTCACACCTGCGTCGAGCTACGATATGAATTACACAAAATGGATTCCCCGTCTTGGGATTGTTCATAATTTTTCACAAGCCAGTCAGATCTTTGCGAATATCAGTCAGAATTTCGAACCGCCAATTTTCGATGTGACATCGACGATGTTGGCATCGAAAGCGCAAACTGGTACGAGCTACGAGATTGGTACGCGTGGACGAACTGAGTTATTCGATGGGCGCGGCCAAATCGATTACGACTTGACGTTCTACCGAGCCAATCTGCGGAATGAGTTTCAAACTGTTTGTAATAGCACTCCACCCTGTGCCTCTTTTGGCCAGTCTTCTACGGTGAACGTGCCAAAGACGATACATCAAGGTATCGAGATGGGTCTGGCCGCATTACTCGATCGTCAGTGGCAAGCACGTGGTGCTTTGCTCTATAGCGACTTCCGCTTCGACGATCACTCGTTATATGGAAATAACCGTATGCCTGGTTTCCCGCCGCTGATTATGCGCGGAGAGATGCTCTATCGGGATGGCCTAGACTCTGGCGCCGCGCCAGTGCTCTTGTCATACGTCGGACCTACATTTGAATGGGTGCCAATGTCGGCGCCGATGGATAACACCAATAGTGTCTCTAACGACCCGTATGCCATCTTTGGTTTCAAAGCAGGCGGACAACTCGATCAAAAATGGTCATGGTTTTTCGATGCCAGAAATCTGTTAGACAAAAAATATGCTGCAACGACAAATATCGGAGCCGGGTATTTAAGCAGTGGCCCTAACGCAGCTTACTACCCAGGCGTTGGTCGCTCAGCTTATGTTGGTTTTGAAGGGAGATGGTAATGGAAGGTTTTCGATTCATCGGCGCTGCCTGCTTGGTGGCAGGCACGCTTCTACCACAGGAAGTGCTGGCTCACGCCACGGTAGCACCAAAATTTACGACGCAAGGCAGTTATCAGCGTTTGGCATTTGGTGTCACGCATGGATGCGAAGGGTCCGCCACGATCGAAGTGATCGTTCAGTTACCGGAGTCGATCATGGGTGCCAAGCCGATGCCGAAGGCTGGGTGGACCGTCGAGATGGAGGTGCAGGATCTCGCACAGCCTTATGTCTCACACGGCAAAGAGATCAAGCGTGACGTCAGAACGATACGCTGGCGCGGTAAGTTACTGGACGCTCACTACGATGAGTTTGTCGTGATGACCAAGGTTTGGAACAAGCCAGGTCCGGTTCCAATTCCGATCACGCAGATTTGTGAGAGGGGTCGGATGGATTGGAGTCAATTACCTGATGGATCAGGCAAGCGACTCGAATACCCAGCGCCGGTGCTCGAGATTATGCCGGGTGAACATAAACACTAAGGACGATCATGAAGCCTTCTGTTTTGTTTTTCAAGATGGCCGCAGCTCTATTTCTGCTCTGTAATTGTGCTTTTGCTGGCGGGGTCGATAGCGCCGCCATCATTAAGACGATGAAATCAATTTTTGATAAACCCGACGCACCACTTTCTGTAGATGTAGTGTCGGTGTCATCTAAATATGGTTTAGCATCGTGGACCCAGCAATCCAAAGGCGGTAGGGCCCTGTTGAAAAAAGCGGGGGCGAAATGGGAAATAATGGTTTGTGGCGGTAAAGACTTATTGCAGACGAACGTGCTTGAAAAAGCGGGCTTGAGCCATCAACAAGCCCAACATCTGATCGCTGATCTTAAGAAAATAGAGAATCAGCTACCGGTTAGCAAACGCAAGCAATTTGATTCTTTCCAGCTAGGCGAGCAAAGTCACCACGGACCGCATTGAGCAAGCGAACTGAAGCTACAGCGCTTTCCCGCGCTGCAGCCTCAGTCAAACACCGGCGACTCAACGCCCAGTACCTTGTGTAGCTTCGGTGAGGTGGTGGTGTACTGCATGTGGATTTTCTTGTCCGGGAAAATATACGGCGCGGCACCGAAAGCGGCTAATGCAGCCTCGTGGAATCCCGACAAAATGAGTTTCTTCTTGCCGGGGTAAGTGTTGATATCGCCGACGGCGAATATGCCGGGAACATTGGTCTCGAATTTTTCAGTATCCACGACCAGTTGCTTGCGCTCGATATCCAATCCCCATTCGGCGATAGGGCCGAGCTTGGGTGATAGGCCGAAGAACACTAGCAAATCATCCAGCGGTAAGCGGCGTGTGACGCCATCGGCGCCCGTGACCTTGATCTCGGTAAGGGTATCGTTGGCTTCCTCGAACCCGGTTACTTGACCGATCAGCAGCTGCATTTCGAATTGTTCGCAAAGATCGCGCATTTTTGCGACCGAAGCAGGTGCGGCGCGGAATTCCTCACGGCGGTGAACCATGATCACTGACTCGGCCTTGCCATGCAGGTTGAGTGCCCAGTCGAGTGCGGAATCACCACCACCGCAGATGACGATATTGCGGCCTTCAAAACGTGCCGGATCCTTGACTCGATAGAACAGTTGTTTGCTCTCGAACTTTTCAATGCCATCGACCTTGATGGTGCGTGGCTGGAATGAGCCAACGCCGGCAGCGATGAAAATCGTCTTGGTGATGAACTTCGTGCCGGTGGAAGTCTCGAGATCAAAACGACCATCTTCACGCTTTTGAACCAGCGTGACTTCCTGGCCGAGATGGAATTCGGCACCAAAAGGCGCGATCTGTTTCAACAGGCTATCGGTCAGTTCCTGACCAGTACAGATCGGGACTGCCGGTATGTCGTAGATCGGTTTGTCCGGGTACAGCTCGACGCACTGTCCGCCAACGGCAGTCAGAGAGTCAATCACGTGTGCTTTTATTTCCAGCAGGCCGAGTTCAAAAACTTGAAACAGACCAACCGGACCAGCGCCGACGATTACGGCGTCGGTTTCAATAGGGGCGTGGACAGAAGTATTCATAGGAATAAGAAATCACTGACGGACCCGCATAGGTCCGGGTGCTGAGCGCCTGCGAGGGGCAGGCGCCTTGGGTTTAAACAGTTCAGCGCTGGAGGTACTGGAGCTTGTCTTTGACGTCTTTCCAGTCGTCCGCATCAGCCAGTGCGCTCTTGGATTTTGTGATCGATGGCCATTTACGCGCCAGTTCAACATTCAATTTAATGAACTGCTGCTGGTCGGCGGGGACGTCTTCTTCCGCATAAATCGCGTTGACAGGGCACTCGGCTACGCAGACCGCGCAGTCGATACACTCGTCAGGCTCAATGGTGAGAAAGTTCGGGCCTTCCCGGAAGCAGTCCACCGGACAGACATCGACACAATCCGTGTAGCGGCAGCTGATGCAGGATTCGGTTACAACGTGGGTCATGAGGCGCGTCCTATCGGTTTGTCGAGCGCAAGTCGCAAAGCCTTGTATTTTAAGGCAAATAAGCCTCGTCCACAAACCGGGCTTAGATGTTTTCCGAATATGCTAATACTCTAAGCCGAGTATATCGGGCGCTGCTTAGGTGCTTATCTAGTCGCTATTCCGGTGTCAGTGAGTCGACATTCAGTCCGCATTCAGGCGCAACAGCCGCGAATACCCCTTGAATTATTTATGAAAATCGCCCGCTCGGTAGTAGGGGCATCATGGACACATGAGCCGCGCGTAACGCGATTTTCCAGCGCATCCGGCAGGCGCAGGGGCGACCGAGCAGGTCGCTGACTGCTTGAGGTGATACTGCGGCGCGCTCGGCGGCTTGACGATCGATTGCGATCAGACGCCCAGTAACTCGACATCAAATATCAGTGTGGCGTGCGGTGGGATCACGCCACCGGCGCCCTGAGGGCCGTAGCCGAGCGAGGATGGGATCACCAAGCGACGCTTGCCGCCGACCTTCATACCTTGCACGCCTTGATCCCAACCTTGAATCACATGGCCGGCACCCAATGAAAACTCGAAAGGCTCATCACGGTCGACGCTTGAATCAAATTTTTCGCCCTCGCTGCCATCGGGCTGCTGCAGCCATCCGGTGTAGTGCACGCTGACATAGTGACCAGCAGTTGCCTCGTCACCCTCGCCGACGACTAAATCTTCATATTGCAGTCCGCTTGATGTCATGGTCATGGACATGCTGATCTCCTTTGTTGGTTTACGTGGGCCGCATTCTATCAGCCGAGTACTCCTATAATTCGATCAGGCAGTAGTCTGGATTCACCTAAACAATCTCTCTTGAAGTGACTCATCATGGCATTTGGCATCATCATCATTGGCGACGAAATTCTTTCCGGCCGTCGTAGCGACAAGCATCTGGCGAAGATGATCGAGTTGCTCGCCGAGCGTGGCCTATCGCTTGAGTGGGCGGAATACATTGGCGATGATCCGCAGCGCATCACCGCGACCTTGCGGCGTACGCTGGCCTCGGATGACATTGTGTTCTGCTGCGGTGGCATTGGTGCTACGCCGGATGATCACACCCGTCAGTGCGCGGCGGACGCTATCGGCGCGCCTTTGCAGCTGCACGCCGAGGCCAAAGCGCTGATACAGCAGCGCATTGTCGAGATGGCGGAGAAAGACCCGATAAAAGCCGACCTCAACTCCGCAGAGAACCAACACCGGCTCAAGATGGGCGAGTTTCCTTCTGGTGCAGAGATTATCCCGAACGCATTCAACAGGATTCCCGGGTTCTCATTACAAGGTACGAATGGTGGTAAACACTACTTCGTGCCTGGATTTCCGGTGATGGCCGAACCCATGATGAAGTGGGCACTCGATACCCATCATTCGCATCTGTTTCACGCCGTAAAGCATCTCGAGAAAGCAGTGATTGTGATCGATGGTATCGAGTCAGCGCTAACCCCCTTGATGGAAGCGATCGAACTTGAGTTCGCGAGTGTGAAGGTATTCAGCTTGCCGAGTGTGGCGGAGAACGGCAAGCGGCGTCATATCGAACTTGGCGTCAAGGGTGATCCAGAGTCGGTCGAGCTTGCGTATGTGCGTATGCTCGAGGGACTTGAGGCGCTTCACCAGAATTACGTCGTCGACTAAACGTCTCTTAAAAAATGTCGATGGCCTTGTTGGTGGCCTTTGCAGGACGGTGCTGATTTTTTAGAGGCTTTAAGCTTCCTTCTTAGGGGATGGCATCACGTGGATGCGTATTACAGCGACTGCTTTGTACTGCCACTGCCAGCGGGACATCGCTTCCCGATGGCCAAGTACCGCATGTTGCGTGATTTGGCAGTCGCCCAGATACCTACGCTTCAATGTCATGAAGCGCCTAGCACCAGTGATGGTGTACTCGCGCTCGCGCATCATCCGCACTATATTCATCGCGTCACCAGTGGCGCCTTGTCGCCTGAGGAGCAGCGCGCTATTGGCTTTCCTTGGTCCGAGGCGATGGTGGAGCGATCGCGCCGTTCGTCCGGCGCCACCATTGCGGCGTGTCGCTCGGCCTTGCAGCGTGGTGTCGCCGTCAATTTGGCCGGTGGCACGCATCATGCCCATGCCGACTTTGGGCAAGGGTTTTGTGTATTCAATGATGCAGCCATCGCGGCGCGTTTGATGCAAGCCGAGCGACGCGTTACGCGCGTCGCTATCGTCGACCTTGACGTGCATCAGGGCGATGGCACTGCGGCGATACTGGCGAACGATGACGCGATCTTTACGCTGTCACTGCATGGAGAAAACAACTATCCCTTCGCCAAGGCCCGTAGCGATCTGGATATCGCGCTTCCCGACGGTGCCGACGACCAGTACTACCTTGCGCAACTAGACCTAGCGCTGGAAACGCTGTTTTCACGCTTTGATCCACAATTGATTATCTATTTGGCGGGCGCTGATCCGTATGAAGGTGACCGTCTGGGTCGATTGGCGCTGACGATGGATGGATTAGCCCAGCGTGACCGCGCGGTACTCGATGCAGCTAAAGCGCGTGGCTTACCAGTGGCGATTGCTATGGCTGGCGGGTATGGACACAGCATCGATGAAACGGTGGCGATTCATTTACAAACACTGCGCATCGCAAGCGAATACCTGATTGAGCAGCCCGCAAGCCTGATGGAGTGAGCCCATTACAATAATGGGGTACCTGAATTTTTTCTCTCAATTGGTAGCGCTCGAATTGATGTTGGGCGTTGTCGAAATCGCCCACCGATCAGATGGCAATTGCGTCGTTCCGTAATGCCCAAACTATCAAGCTAAAAACTATGATTCAGACACCTACCCAAAAAACTGTCGACGAAGTAATTCGTTCGCGTCATTCGATTCGCGCTTTTCTGCCGACGCCGGTGGGGCAAGAAGATATCGAGGCCATCTTGGATGTTGCAGCGCGTGCGCCTTCGGGCTCGAACACGCAACCATGGCGCGTGTACGTCGTGACGGGGGCAACACGTGATCGGCTCGCACAAAATATCGTCGAGGCTTATCTCGACCCGACCCAGAACTCCGCACATACCGAGGAATATCCGTATTACCCCAGACAGTGGGTGTCGCCTTATATTGAGCGCCGCCGAAAGGTGGGTTGGGATTTATACGCGCTGCTAGGGCTAACGCGTGACAATAAATCGGGTATGCAGGCCCAGCACGCGCGTAACTTTGCTTTCTTTGATGCGCCGGTCGGCCTTATTTTCACCATCGACCGTGTGATGGATCAAGGCTCCTGGCTGGATTACGGCATGTTCCTGCAAACGCTGATGATCGCGGCGCGCGCCCGCGGGCTTGATACCTGTCCGCAGGCAGCATTCACGCAGTTTCATCGGCTGATCAGCGAAACCTTGGCCATCCCGGTCGAGCAGCAGGTAGTCTGCGGTATGGCGCTCGGTTACGCCGACCCGGCCAAGGCCGAAAATAGTCTGATGACCGAGCGCGCGACCGTTGCTGAATTTGCTACTTTTATGGACTGACACTGGCGCGCCTAAAATCCTTTAGGCGTAATAGGGTGTAATAAAGCCGTTTAATTAGCGCTTATAAGCCCCTAATTTACTTGCCTATTTTTACGAATTTGCTAAACTGCAAGCCTCTTTTCGCACCAAAACGGGGTCAGAAATGCGTGTTTTTTCGCTAAAAGTACTGCTGTTGACGCTTGTTGCGGCGGTCGCGCTGCCTGTGTCTCATGCGGCTTCATCCCCGAAGCGAACCCCGAATGCCGAGGCCAAAAAGAAAGTGGTGGGGGCACGTGGTGCCAAGGCCAAGCGCGAGACCCGCGAGGCGCGCGATCACCGGAAGCGTCAGTTGGCCCTGGAGGGTGGCGGCGTGCAGAAGCTCGGCGGCAAGCGCAGAGGTGGTTATCAAAAAGTCGCGTTTGCCTCCGCGCTGGCAGGGGTGCCGCCAGTACTGACTGCGGGTGACCTTGCCGGGCTCAACCTTACGCCGGATCCCTTGGCGCTAAGTTCAAACGTCGCGCTGGTGATGGATCAAACCACCAATGAAGTCTTGTTCGAGAAAAACGCGACCATCCCTTTGCCGATTGCCTCGATCACCAAGCTGATGACCAGTCTGGTGGTGGTCGAAGCCGGACAAGATCTGGATGAGTTGCTGACCGTGACCGAAGAAGATGTCGATCGCGAAAAGTTTACTCACTCGCGTCTACGCGTTGGCGCACAGCTCTCGCGCGCAAATATGCTGCATATCGCCTTGATGAGCTCGGAGAACCGCGCCGCTGCTGCACTGGGTCGTAATTACCCGGGTGGTATCCGTGCCTTTGTTGCGGCGATGAACACCCGCGCGCGCGAGCTCAGCATGGATAGCTCGCAGTTCAGCGATTCCACCGGCTTGAACAGCTCGAATGTATCCAGTGCGCGTGATCTTGCAAAACTTGTGGTGGCTGCTTACCAGCACCCGCTGATTCGTCAGTACTCAACCGATAGCCGTTACGCGGTTGATCCGGGCGGTCGCACGCTGGAATACCGCAACTCCAATGGCCTGATTGAAAGCTCCGACTGGGAGATTGGCCTGCAGAAGACCGGTTATATCTCTGAAGCAGGTCGTTGCCTTGTGATGCATGTTCACGTAGCGGGTCGCCCGTTCGTGATGATCTTCCTCGACTCCAAGAGCAAACAAGCGCGCTTGGCAGACGCTAGTCGTATTCGCAAATGGTTGGAATCACGCGGAGCTTCGGTGGTATCCGAACGTCGCTCAAGCCGGAGCTGACCGGTAGCACGAAGATAGACAGCGTAAAACAAAAAGCGACCTGGCCGGTCGCTTTTTTATTGGCACTTTTGATCTGATCAGACGCTCTCGATTGCCTGATAACCGAGCACATTCGAGATACTGCTCGCGGTAGCGATCAGATCATCCAGCCACTCATCTTGCAGGCGATCAACGGGGGCGGAGATCGACAAGCCAGCTACCAAGCGCCCTGCGTCATCGCGGATGCCAGCCGCCATACAGCGTACGCCGAGTTCAAGTTCTTCATTGTCACGCGCATAGCCACGCGCGCGCACCAGCGATAGTTCGCGCTCCAGCTTGGCAAGATCGGTGATCGAGTTTTTGTTGTGCCCTGCAAGACCGGTGCGGGTCGCGTAGGCGCGCACGGCCTTGGCGTCGTCCACCGACAAAAACAATTTGCCCGTCGAGGTCAGGTGCAGTGGCGCGCGGCCACCAATAGCGCGTACCACCTGCATGCCGGAGCGCTCTGAGAACGCGCGGTCGATATAAACAATCTCGTCACCCTGTCGCACCGAGAGGTTGACCGTCTGCTGGGTTTTGCGATGCAGTG
Organism: Oxalobacteraceae bacterium; assembly: GCA_021299035.1. GTDB lineage: Bacteria > Pseudomonadota > Gammaproteobacteria > Burkholderiales > Burkholderiaceae_D > Pernthalerella > Pernthalerella lacunae. The sequence continues at coordinate 26,457 of JAJTGD010000009.1, forward strand.
CCTGCATCCAGGGCAGAGCGGCTTCCCGGACATTCAGGCGGCTCTTGACGATATTCCCCAGTTCCAGCAATCGCATCCCGAGGCGGTAGCTGCCAGGCTCCGTCCGGTCGACGAAGCGTTTCGCGACCATGTCATTCAGGATGCGATGGGCGGTCGAGGGGTGTAAACCTGTAGCGCTCGACAGATCTTTCAGGCTGACCGGATCAGAGTGGTCAGCCAAGACGTCGAGCAGCGTGATCATGCGCTCGATGACCTGGATCGAGGTTTTGTCACTGCCGGGGCTGGGATCGGATTTCATGGTGGGTTGGTATGATGCCGGATTGCTTTATATCACAATGTGAAACGGTATTTCAAGTTTGGCCGCTATTCGATCAATCCTTGGACCCCAACGAATTTATTTCATCACCCCGCGCTGTTCTATTGATGACCGAGGCATCAGATAATTCGCGTTGTCAAAAAATGCAAGCTCGCTAGGGAAAAATGCACATCGGATTGATGGTGACTTGTCTAGTCGACGTAACGCGTCCGGAGATCGGCTTGTCTGCAATCAAGTTACTGGAGGCCGCAGGTTGTGAGGTGATGGTGCCGGATGCGCAAACTTGCTGCGGGCAACCCGCATATAGTGCGGGCTATGCCAGCACCTTCCGTCAAAACTTTCCGCGAGATTTATCGCGATCATCAGCGTTCCTGAATTATGTCTGACACCGAACAACCGGTAAGCCAATTCAAGAGCAAGAGCGGGCTGCGGCGTGTGTTCGCCGCCTTCTTTTACTCGCTGGATGGATTTCGCGCAGCGTGGCGGCACGAGCATGCATTTCGACAGGAGCTAATGATCGCCGTGCCCGGCATCATTGTGGCCTTGCTCTTGCCAGTGAGTCGTCTTGAGAAACTCGCACTGATCGCTTCGCTGGTGCTGGTGCTGGTTGTCGAGTTACTGAATTCCGCGATTGAGGCAGTGGTAGATCGGGTTTCGCTTGATCGCCATTCGCTGTCGAAAAATGCCAAGGACCTTGGTAGCGCAGCGGTGATGCTGTCCTTCGTACTGGCCTTGGGAACGTGGGGCGTAGTGCTTTACCCCATGTTCGCAAGTTAGACCCAGTACGCCTGCGATTTCAGCGTTTACATCCCCGGGTTGGTGAACTCCAGATGTACTTCATTGACTGCGCGCACCACATCGTCCGATAACTTCACCGCATACGCATCGATGTTTTCTTTCAATTGCGGCAGCGATGTTGCACCGATGATGGTCGAGGCAACGAACGAGCGGCTGTAGCACCAAGCCAATGCGAGTTGCGTCACGCTCATGCCATTATCCGCAGCGATTTTCATGTAACGGCGAGTTCCTTCGATCACGCGCGGGCGTGTGTAGCGCGGGCTCCAGTTCGGCGGGAAAATCGTCAGCCGTCCATGCGCTTTCGGATCGGTGATGTACTTGCCTGTTAGCTGCCCAAAGGCAAGCGGGCTGTAGGCGAGTAGACCGACATTCTCGCGGAAACAGGCTTCATCCGTGCCGCCTTCGAACTGCCGATTCGCCAGGTGATACGCATTCTGAATCGAGACAATACGCGGAAGATTTGCGTTTTGCGAGACGCTGCAGAATTTTGAAACGCCCCATGCGCTTTCATTCGATACGCCGATATGGCGAATCTTGCCTTCGTCGATCATCTCTTTCAGTGCAGCCAGCGTTTCCTCGATCGGGATATGCACTCTCTCTCGCTTCGGATCAAAAAACAGTTGACCAAAAATCGGTGCATTGCGGCTGGGCCAATGTAATTGGTAGAGATCGATGTAGTCGGTTTGCAGTCGACGCAGACTGTCTTCGACAGCAGCGCGAATATTTTTTCGGTCAAAATTATTCTGACCGTTGCGTATCCAGCTCGCCATGGTCGAAGGCCCTGCAATCTTGGTCGCCAGTACGACCTTTTGACGATTCCCTGCCTGCTTCAACCAGCTACCAATGAAGCGCTCGGTAGTGCCTTGAGTTTCGGCACGTGGCATTACGGGATACATCTCTGCGGTATCAATGAAGTTGATGCCGCGCTCAAGCGAATAGTCGAGTTGTTGGTGCGCCTCGGCCTCGGTATTCTGCTCACCGAAGGTCATGGTGCCGAGGCAGATTTTTGATACATGCAGATCGCTCTCTCCGAGTCTTGTCGTGTCCATGCTTGTCTCCGTTATTGCCAAGTTATTGTTTTATGGTGACCGAGGTCAATGCCTGTACGCACTCGCTGACCAGTGCGGGGCCGCGGTAGATCAGGCCGGTGTAGACCTGTACCAGACTGGCACCGGCGAGTATTTTCTCTCTGGCGTCGGCACCACTCAGAATGCCACCGACGCCAATGATCGGTATCGTATCGCCCAACTGCTCGCGTAGTGCGCTAATCACGCGATTCGATAGCGTTAACACCGGCGCTCCTGATAGACCGCCGGCTTCATCAGCATGTGCCAAGCCCTGAACCGCATCGCGGGTGGTGGTGGTGTTGGTCGCAATCACTGCATCGATCTGGTGCTGCAGTAGTGAATCAGCAATCGATGTGATCTGCTCGGCGTCGAGATCCGGAGCAATCTTCAGCGCGATCGGTACGTAGCGCCCATGGCGATCCGCCAATGCGCGCTGTGCCTGTTTCAGTGCAGATAGCAGCGCACCAAGCTCGGAAGCTTGCTGCAACTGACGCAGATTCTTGGTGTTGGGCGATGAGATGTTGACGGTGACATAGTCGGCGAAGGGGTAGACTTTTTCCAGACAGGTCAGGTAGTCGTCGGTCGCGCGTTCAATCGGCGTGTCCGCATTTTTTCCGATATTCAAGCCCAGTACGCCTTGCTTGTCCTGATAAAAACGTGACGCTTGCACATTGCGGACAAAGGCATCGACGCCACCGTTGTTGAAGCCCATGCGATTAATCAGCGCACTCGCCTGCGGCAGGCGAAACATGCGTGGTTTAGCATTTCCGGGTTGCGCGCGTGGCGTAACAGTACCGATTTCAATGAAGCCGAAGCCCAGTGATGCCAAGCCATCAATACAGGCCCCATCTTTATCCAACCCGGCCGCGAGGCCGACGGGATTCGGAAAGCGTATACCCATCACGGTACGCGGATCAGACGCGGGTTTTGGCAACCACTGCGTGAGCCCGAGCCTTGCACAAGCGCTTAGGGTGGATAGAGTGACATCGTGTGCTGACTCGGGATCAAGCGAGAAAAGCAGCGGGCGGGCGAGTGAGTAGAGCGGGGCAGCAGACACGTTATGAACTTGGCGGGATGAACAGCTTGATTGTAACCGCGCGCTCTGTTCAGCTCTCTAGTGGCTCCCAATTACCCCGGCGTAGTGCCTCGATCGGCCTGAAATTCACCTTGTATCGCATTTTGTCGCTGTCCGCGATCCAATAGCCAAGGTAGAGGTAGGGCATCTTCAGTTGACGCGCCTGATCAATTTGCCAAAGCACGTTGTAGGTGCCATAGCTCGCTTGCTCGTCGGGATCGTAGAAGGTGTAAACCGATGACAGTCCATCGTCCAGTACATCAATGATGCTCACAATCCTGAGTGTGCCATCGGGGTCGCGGAACTCGACTAGGCGCGTGTTGACCTTGCTCTGCAAGAGGAACTGCGCATACTGATCGCGGCTATCCTGATCCATGCCACCGCCTGCATGCCGGACTGATTGGTAACGCAAGTAAAGTTCGTAATGCTCATGCACATACGCCAGTCGAGAGACTGAAGTAACCAGCCCAGAATGCTTTTGCCACGCGCGCCGTTGGCTGCGACTCGATACAAAACGGTCGACATTCACGCGAACCGGTGTGCAGGCTTGACACCCGTCGCAGTAGGGGCGGTAGGTGAAGATGCCGCTGCGGCGAAAGCCGTTTTTCACCAGTTCGGCATAGACATCAGCATTGATCAGATGCGATGGCGTGGCTACTTGCGAGCGTGCCTGCCGGTTTTCCAGATAGCTGCACGGGTAGGGTGCAGTAGCGTAGAACTGCAGGGTCGAGAACGGCAGATCCTTTAAATGCGTCATGCGCTCGAATTTACACTAAGAACCCATCGCGTAGCAGCCGGGGCTGCCAAACCGCGATGGGTGCTTGTTCAACCGCAGACCGAATCTCGGCTAAAAATGTGCGGCGCGGGATCGGCTTGGCGCCCAGCGTCTCCAGATGATCGGTCTGCTGCTGGCAGTCGATCATCTTGACGCCCTCTGCGCGCAGGAAGTGGACCAGATAGGCCAGCACAATCTTGGAGGCATCTCGCCGGCGAGCAAACATCGACTCTCCGAAGAACATTTTGCCGATGCAAATGCCATAGGCACCACCCACCAGCTGGCCTTCATGCCATAGCTCAGCAGAATGTGCATAGCCCAGATGATGCAAGGCGGTGTACGCATCGATGATCTCGGGAGTGATCCAGGTGCCTGCGCCATCACTTCGTGGCTGTGCGCATTGGGTAATCACGTCGGTGAAGGCGCTATCGAAGCGGACCATCCACGGCCCACCACTGACCATGCTCCGATCAACGGCTTTCAAGGTCTTGCGCAGACTGTGGGATATATGGAAGTCATCGGTACGCAGCACCATGCGTGGGTCGGTGCTCCACCAGAGAATGGGTTGCGGCTCGGAGTACCAAGGGAAGATACCCAGTCGATAAGCGTCGATCAGCCTTGAAGGGGATAAATCGCCACCCGCCGCCAGCAGCCCCGGGGCGCCTTCGCGCTCGGTAAGTGCAGTTTCCGGATCGGGAAACGGGGTGTCCAAGTCTAGCCAGGGTAGGCGCATACTCACCAATTCAGATCGAAAAACGCACAATTACTGTGCAAGACATGCGTGGCCAGATGGGAATACTTCTGCATACCTAATAAATTCAAACACTTATGATTTGATTTAGTTTGCCCCAAAAGGGAACGGATATTGCTTTTAGGCAGAGCTTTTTCGATATCTGCACTCAAAAGGGGAGAGTCATGGATGCATTCCGCAGTGGCGCGGACACACTGTTTATCTTGCTTGGCGCGATCATGATCCTGGCGATGCACGCTGGCTTCGCGTTTCTCGAGCTGGGTACGGTGCGCAAAAAGAACCAGGTGAATGCCTTGGTAAAAATTCTGGTCGATTTCGCGGTATCGACCATTGCCTATTTTTTTATCGGCTACGGCATTGCTTACGGCGTACATTTTTTTGATAGTGCTGAGGTGCTCGCCCAGAAAAGTGGCTTTGAGCTGGTGAAGTTTTTCTTCCTGCTGACCTTTGCTGCAGCGATTCCCGCCATTATCTCGGGCGGCATTGCCGAGCGTGCTCGCTTTCATCCCCAGCTTGCTGCAACTGCCCTGCTGGTCGGCCTGGTCTACCCACTGTTCGAAGGTATCGCTTGGAATCAGCGCTTTGGCATACAGGCCTGGCTGGAGGCAAGCTATGGGGCGGCGTTCCATGATTTCGCGGGTTCGATTGTTGTACATGCGGTTGGTGGTTGGGCGGCGCTGCCAGCGATATTACTGCTAGGTCCGCGTCATGGTCGCTATACCAAAGACGGCAATGTAGCGGCACACCCGCCATCGAGTATTCCTTTTCTCGCGCTGGGTGCTTGGATATTGGCCGTGGGCTGGTTTGGTTTCAATGTCATGAGCGCGCAAACACTTGATAAGGTCAACGGCCTGGTGGCGATGAACTCACTGATGGCGATGGTTGGCGGTACCTTGGTCGCCGTGTTAATCGGCAAGAACGACCCTGGCTTCGCCTATAACGGACCGCTGGCTGGCTTGGTGGCCGTATGCGCCGGGTCCGATTTGATGCATCCACTGGGCGCATTAGCGACCGGTGCTATTGCGGGCGCTATCTTTGTCTGGATGTTTACCCTAACCCAGAACCGCTGGAAGATTGATGATGTGTTGGGCGTTTGGCCATTACATGGTTTGTGTGGCGCCTGGGGTGGCATTGCCGCAGGCATTTTTGGGCAGCAGGCTTTGGGTGGGCTGGGCGGTATCTCGATAGTCTCGCAACTGATTGGCACCGTATTGGGCATCGTGATCGCCGTACTGGGCGGTTGGGTGATTTACGGCGCGCTGAAAATGATGGTTGGTATTCGGCTTGATCGTGAAGAGGAATACGAGGGTGCAGACTTATCTATTCACAAGATCACAGCAACCCCGGAGCGCGAGGTGAGCTGGTAGTTAGTTGATTGTTAGCGGATGGTCAGCGGGGCGCTCGGCGGTGAGTCGTCGTTGAGCGCCAAGGCATTTTAGTCATGAATGCGCTTGCGAATATCCAGCGTATGCAGAGCGACCGGCTTGCCCTCGATCAGGGTGCTGAGGTCTGCGAAGAATCGTTGCAAAGTATGCGAGACGGTGGGGAAAGCGAGGTCCTCCCAAGGGATCTCGCTCTCGCTGAATAGCCGGCACTCGAGACTCTCGATACCAGCGCTGAAATCAAGATCAAGCAGTCGTGCCTGGTAAAACAAATGAACCTGATGAACATGCGGCACGTTCAGCAGCGCGAACAAACCGAGTAACTCGACACGCGCGCCCGCTTCTTCGTGTGTTTCTCTTTCCGCGGCTTCTTCGGTCGTTTCGTTGTTCTCCATGAAGCCAGCCGGTAGCGTCCAGTAACCGCGTCGCGGTTCAATTGCACGCCTGCATAGCAGTACCTGACGTTCTGGCTGCCAACACGGAATGGTGCCAACAACCATTTTCGGGTTTTGGTAGTGAATCGTGCCGCAGTCTGCGCAGACATGGCGTAGACGGTTATCGTCTGCAGGAATGACGAGCGCGACCGGCTGTCCGCAGTCTGAACAGAAGTGCATCGGCTTTAGAGAAGGATCGGTGGCGAGCATGAGCAGTAACAAGGAGCGCGTCGAGTGTAACACCGGGTATTGTCATGACATAAGCGATCGAGCTTGCGCCGGTTCTTGAATTGGACTAGACTCCGGCCTCTCAGACGCGGGGTGGAGCAGTCTGGCAGCTCGTCGGGCTCATAACCCGAAGGTCACAGGTTCAAATCCTGTCCCCGCAACCAAATTTCGAAGGCCCGGTCTCGTCAGAGCCGGGCCTTTCTGCTGAAACGACGATGCATACGCGGGCAATGACAACCGCGATGAACTGCCCTATAATCCGCGCCAGTCGCGGTTGGCTCTGATGGATCTCGTGATCTTCAGCCTTGATGTAACCGCTAGTCTCACCGGCACACAAATGCCTGCGGCCCCAGAAAAAACCAATAAGCTGGCCTCGGGCTTGCCAGTACCAAGTCAAATCGTGTTTCGCCTGCGGCGCATTGAATGCAGGCATTGATCTTTGGCAGCTCACTGCAACCAAACAGCATCACCAGAATCGTAGATGAATACAGCTGAGGCGAAGAGAGTCCTCGAAACCGCGCTGCTTTGCGCGCATGAGGCTCTGACGGTCAATGACCTGAGAAAACTATTTACTGTCACTGAGGGCGAGGAACCTACGCTTGAGGCTGACGCGATCAAGGAAATACTGGCCGAGTTGCAGCAGGACTGGTCGGAGCGTGGGATCGAGCTGGTGCCGTTATCCACCGGCTGGCGTTTTCAGAGCCGCCCTGAGATGAAGGTATTCCTTGACCGCCTGAACCCGGAGAAGCCGCCCAAGTACACACGTGCAACCCTCGAGACACTGGCGATCATTGCCTATCGGCAGCCAGTCACGCGTGGCGATATTGAAGAAATTCGTGGTGTTGCAGTGAACTCGCAAACCATCAAGCTGTTGGAAGATCGTGGCTGGGTTGACGCTATCGGTCACCGTGATGTGCCCGGTCGTCCCGCACTATTGGCGACTACCAAGCAGTTCCTCGATGACCTTGGCCTGTCGTCGCTGGAAGAATTACCGCCCCTGCAGCAGATGGGGCAAGAGCAATTGCCCGGCGGCCCAGAAAACGCCGCACAAGCCATGGAACAGAACCTTCAAGCCAGCCTGGAACAGGCCTCGATCGACTTCCCGCTGGACGACAGCGGCGAGCAAGGCGAGTCGCTAGCGGTCACTGTGGCGCAAGCAGATGCCGAACAATCCCAGTCGGAACCAAACGATGACAGCTCAAGTACCCCCTGATTCACCCCCGCCAGGTACGGATGCCGATCTGGCTGAACCGCAGCCCAAAGCCGCCGACGGCGCAGCATCAGAAGAGCGTTCTGCAGATAATAAAAACCAAAGACGCGGTGTGCGCGGTCCTCGCGCGATGCGACGGTCGCGAACCCAAGACCGTGGACCAGAAGGCGCCCCAGACAGTAATCCGAATCAGCCGCCACGCGACCCGCGACGCGGCAAGCAGCAAGGAAAGCGCGGTCCGCAAGGGCAAAACGGTCAGCAAGGTCAGCATGTTCAGACGGGTCAGCACGGGCAGCACGAGCGCCAACATCAAAGTCGTCACAAGTCATCTCAGTCGGGCCCAAGGCCGCCGCATCGTGGCAAGGTCATGGGTGATCCTGACGCCGCATTCAGCTTTGTCACCTCAGAGACGTTCGACCAGATCGCAGCAGCAGCTGACGACGCTGCGCAGCGCGCACGTCAAACCAAGCCGGTCCGGCGCGATCTGACGGCGGATGATGATGCGCCGAAGCTGCACAAGGTATTGGCAGAGGCTGGTCTGGGCTCGCGCCGCGATATGGAAGAGTTGATCATCGCCGGTCGCGTTTCTGTGAATGGCGAACCTGCTCATATCGGGCAGCGCATTCTGCCCACCGATCAAGTACGCATCAATGGCAAGCCAGTACAACGAAAGGTCAGCACCAAACCACCTCGGGTACTGATGTATCACAAGCCTGCTGGCGAGATCGTCAGCACCAGCGATCCCGAGGGCCGCGCCAGTGTGTTTGACGGCCTGCCGTCGATCAAGATTGGTAAGTGGCTGGCAGTTGGTCGACTCGACTTCAATACCGAAGGTTTACTGTTGTTCACGACCTCGGGTGATCTCGCCAACAAATTGATGCATCCGCGCTATGGCATCGAGCGCGAATATGCAGTGCGGACGCTGGGTGAGTTGGAAGAAGGCATGCGCCAGAAGTTACTCTCGGGTGTTGAACTCGACGATGGTCTCGCTAGCTTCAACAAGATCGCCGATGGCGGTGGTGAGGGTGTCAATAAGTGGTATCGGGTGACGATTTCTGAAGGTCGTAACCGCGAGGTGCGCCGTATGTTCGAGGCGATTGGGCTGACGGTATCGCGCCTGATTCGTACCCGCTACGGTGCAATGAGCCTGCCGAGCAGCTTGAAGCGTGGTCGTTGGGAGGAGTTAGACGAACATGCCGTGCGCGGCCTGATGGCCGCCAATGGTTTGGAGCGCGGCAAGCCGGCTCAAAAAGGCAAGGGCAGGCCTCACGGCCCACGCGATGGCAATGTCGCTCACGGCCCACGCGACGGCAATACGGGTTTTGGCAACAAGCGTCCGCAAAAGCCACGTCAACCTGACCCACTACAAACCGCGCTCGGTTTCCCGAGCAGCGGCCAAGCTGGCAGAGGGCAGCGTCGAGGCAATGGGAATAGCAACGGTAATGGCAATACTTCCGGGCAGTGGGGCGCAGACCGTTTTGGGGTGGGCTCTGGCATGGGGCAGCGCCGCCGCCGCGGCTGAAATTCCATTTTTGACAAGCGTTTTTGCGTTGCAGCGGGCCGATGGTTCGAATATAATCAGGGACTTACTTGAACCGGAGCCCGCGCTCCGGTCATTTCCTCCCGGCTCGCATTGCGAACACCTGGGTCGAAACACAAAAAGATGGGCTGTTGCCCATTTTTTTTTTGACGAATCGATCAGCATCACCGATCAAAATTTTCGCGGGCGGTAGGTATTGTGTTGGCCCGCTGTGCAGGGAGTGGAGTGTGTTGCTTTACCCGCTGGTCGAGATGACCGTCACCGGATTGGGCTACGAACTGGTCGATATCGAGCAAGGAGCGCGCGGTCTGCTGCGCGTGTTTATCGATACTTTGCCGGAGCATGGGCGACCAGTTACGGTCGAAGACTGTGAGAAGGTCACGCACCAGTTGCTGCATGTATTGACCGTCGAGAACGTGAACTACGAGCGGCTCGAAGTGTCTTCGCCGGGACTGGATCGACCTTTGAAGAAATTGGCGGATTATGCGCGCTTCGCGGGTCAGGAGGCGATAGTGAAGTTGCGGATGGCGATGCCCGGGGCAGCTAACCGCAAATCGTTTCAAGGCGTGTTGCATGCACCTGAGGGTGAGACTTTGAAGCTCGAATTTGAGGGAACAGAAGGGCCGGCGATGCTGGAGTTTTCGTTGGCAGAAGTGGACAAGGCACGCTTGGTGCCAAAAGTGGATTTCAGGAGCCGTAAATGAGTCGCGAAATTTTGTTGCTGGTCGATGCACTCGCGCGTGAGAAAAACGTCGACAAGGAAGTCGTATTCGGTGCGCTTGAGCAGGCATTGGCACAGGCTACCCGTAAGCGCTACGAAGGCGAGGTCGATATTCGAGTGTCGGTTGATCGCGACACGGGCGAGTTCGAATCTTTCCGTCGCTGGCATGTGGTGCCTGATGAGGCGGGTCTGCAGTTGCCCGACCAAGAGATTTTGTTGTTTGAAGCCAAAGAGCAGATCGACGACATCGAGGTCGACGATTACATCGAAGAACCTATCGAGTCCGTCGAGTTTGGCCGCCGTTTCGCGCAGGACACCAAGCAGGTTGTGCTGCAGCGCGTTCGCGATGCTGAGCGCGAGCAAATCCTGGCGGATTTTTTGGCGCGTGGTGATGCGCTGGTGACTGGCTCCATCAAGCGTATGGAGCGTGGCGATGCGATTGTCGAGTCTGGCAAGATCGAAGCACGCTTGCCACGTGACCAGATGATCCCGAAAGAAAATCTACGTATCGGTGATCGTGTGCGCGCTTACATCCTGCGCATTGATCGTAATGCGCGTGGACCACAGGTCATCCTGTCACGTACCGCACCCGAATTCATCATGAAACTGTTCGAGCTTGAAGTGCCTGAGATTGAGCAAGGACTGTTGCAGATCAAATCTGCGGCGCGTGATCCTGGCGTGCGCGCCAAAATCGCGGTGTACACCGAAGACAAGCGTATCGATCCCATCGGTACTTGTGTCGGTATGCGTGGCTCACGCGTTCAGAGCGTGACCGGTGAATTGGGTGGCGAGCGTGTCGATATCGTCTTGTGGTCCGATGATCCGGCGCAATTCGTGATCGGTGCATTGGCCCCGGCGAATGTCTCGTCGATCATGGTGGATGAAGAGAAGCATGCGATGGACGTCGTGGTCGACGAAGAAAATCTCGCGATCGCAATTGGCCGCGGCGGTCAGAATGTTCGTCTGGCGAGTGAGTTGACTGGCTGGCAAATCAACATCATGACCGCAGAAGAGTCTGCCGACAAAGCAGCCTCCGAGACGGCAGTCATTCGCGGCTTGTTCATGGATAAGCTGGACGTCGACGAAGAAGTCGCCGATATCCTCGCGCAAGAAGGTTTCTCGACGCTGGAAGAGATTGCCTATGTGCCAATCCAGGAAATGCTCGAGATCGATGCCTTCGATGAAGACACCGTCAATGAGTTGCGTAATCGCGCTCGCGATGCGCTCGTCACGGAAGCGATTGCCTCTGAAGAAGGACTGGAGGGCATGGAGGAAGCATTAGTCAACCTCGAGGGCATGGATCGCGTCACCGCCGGCAAGCTTGGCTTGGTGGGTGTGAAAACTCTCGAGCAGTTTTCAAATCTGGCTTACGACGAATTCGGTGCGATTCTTGCGCTGTCTGCCGAACGTGCACGTGAGTTGATTGAAGGTGAATTCAAGGATGTCACCGACGAGGAAATGCGGCTGATCGATGCGAAATATGACGATCGTGCGAAAGCATTACAGGCGCATGTATGGGGACTTGCCGAGAGCAAGTAAGCAGACCGTAGACCCCCGGTTCAGCGTCACAAGAAAAGAGGATTGAATGGCGAGTAACAACGTAGCCCAGTTTGCCACCGAGCTGAAAATGCCGGCAGATTTGCTGCTCAAGCAGCTGCGCGATGCGGGTGTCGAAAAGCAATCGACCGAGGATGCGCTGTCCAAAGAAGATAAGGACAAGCTTCTCGGTCATTTGCGCAAGGTGCATGGCGCCACCGGCGATGGCGAAAAGAAGAAGATCACGCTGACGCGCAAAGAGACCACCGAAATCAAGCAGGCTGACTCCAGCGGAAAATCGCGCACGATCCAAGTCGAGGTCCGTAAAAAGCGTACATTCGTTAAACGCGATGAAGTCGCGCCAGTAGCGCCGCCCGCACCGGTCATCGATGAAGCCGAGCAGGAGCGTCGCAACGAAGAGTCACGTCGTCAATCAGAGTTAATCGCACGTCAGGAAGCGGAGTTGCGCGAGAAGCAGCAGCAGCTCGAGCGACTCGAGGCAGAACGTATCGCCGCGCAGGCAAGCGAGGCTGAACAGATTCAAGAGGCGATTGCCGCAGGGGCAGACGCCAAGGCTGAACTGGCCAAGCGTGAGAAAGAGGCAGCCGATAGAGTCGCTGCTGCCGAGGAAGCACGTAAAGTCGTTGCTGATGAAGTCGCGCAGATCAAGGCGATGATGTCGCAGCCACGCAAGATCGTCAAAGCACCAGAACCGCCGCCAGCAGCAGCGCGTGCGGAAGGTACGCTACGTCGCCCCGCTACCACGCCTGCGAAACCCGGCGAGAAGCCCGGCGAGAAGAAGCCCGGTGAAAAGAAATCGATCAAGTCGGCCAATGTGTCTTCGACTTGGCAGGATGAGAAGAAGCGCACGGGTGGCCTGAAAACACGCGGTTCGCCGACCGGCGGTCGCGATGGTTGGCGTGCTGGTCCACGTGGTCGTCGTCAATCACATCAGGACGATCGCGAGTCGAATTTCCAACAGCCGACTGAGGCCATCGTGCGTGAAGTTCACGTACCGGAAACCATCACGGTGGCCGAACTCGCCCACAAAATGGCAGTGAAGGCGGCTGAGGTCATTAAGCAGCTGATGAAGCTGGGCCAGATGGTCACGATCAACCAGGTGCTCGACCAAGAGACTGCGATGATCGTGGTTGAAGAGATGGGCCATATCGCGCATGCAGCCAAGCTGGATGATCCGGAAGCGCTGCTGGAAGTTGGTGCGGTAAGCACTGATGCAGAGTTGCTGCCGCGAGCGCCAGTCGTTACCGTCATGGGCCACGTCGACCATGGTAAAACTTCCTTGCTCGACTATATTCGCCGCGCGAAGGTAGCCGCGGGTGAAGCCGGTGGTATTACGCAGCATATTGGCGCGTATCACGTCGAGACTCCGCGCGGCATGATCACCTTCCTTGATACGCCGGGCCACGAGGCCTTTACCGCCATGCGTGCACGCGGCGCGAAAGCAACCGACATCGTCATTCTGGTGGTGGCTGCCGACGACGGCGTAATGCCGCAGACCAAAGAGGCGATCGCACATGCGCGTGCAGCAGGTGTGCCGCTGGTGGTCGCGATTAATAAGATCGACAAGCCGGGCGCCAATGCAGAGCGCGTCACGCAAGAATTGATTACCGAGCAAGTGGTACCGGAAGCCTACGGTGGCGATTCACCGTTCATTCCGGTATCAGCCAAGACTGGTGAAGGGATTGATACCCTGCTCGAGAACGTTCTGCTGCAAGCTGAGGTATTGGAGTTGACGGCACCTGTTGAAGCACCTGCCAAGGGTTTGGTGATCGAAGCCAAACTCGACAAAGGGCGTGGGCCGGTCGCGACCATCATGGTTCAGAGCGGTACCCTGAAGCGTGGTGACATCGTACTTGCGGGTTCTTCGTATGGCCGTGTACGTGCCATGCTGGATGAGAACGGCAAGCCAATCAATGAAGCCGGTCCTTCAATCCCGGTAGAGATTCAAGGCTTGACCGAAGTCCCAGCCGCTGGTGAAGAGGCAATGGTACTGGCCGATGAGCGTAAGGCACGTGAGATTGCATTGTTCAGACAGGGCAAGTACCGTGACGTCAAGTTGGCCAAGCAACAGGCCGCGAAACTCGAGAATATGTTCGAGCAGATGGTCGAGGGCGAGGTCAAGAACCTGGCGCTGATCATCAAAGCTGACGTTCAGGGCTCGCAAGAAGCACTCGTCGCGTCCCTGCAAAAACTCTCCAATGCCGAGGTGCGAGTGCAAGTCGTCCATGCGGCGGTGGGTGGTATTAGTGAATCCGATGTCAACCTCGCGTTGGCTTCCAAGGCGGTGATCATCGGCTTTAACGTCCGCGCTGATGCTTCGGCACGCAAGCTTGCTGAGTCTTCAGGTATCGATATTCGCTACTACAACATCATTTACGACGTGATCGATGAGATCAAGGCGGCAATGGGTGGCATGCTGACACCAGAGAAGCGCGAACTTTCGCTTGGCTTGGTTGAAATTCGTCAGGTATTCCATGTCAGTAAAGTAGGCTCGATTGCGGGTTGCTATGTGCTGGATGGCATGGTCAAGCGAGGTTCGCATGTTCGACTGCTGCGTGACAACGTGGTGATCTGGACCGGTGAACTCGATTCGCTGAAGCGCTTCAAAGATGACGTTAAAGAAGTGAAGTCGGGCTTCGAGTGCGGTTTGTCATTGAAGAATTTCAACGACATCAAAGAAGGCGACCAGTTGGAAGTGTTCGAGGTACAGGAAGTCGCTCGTACCCTGCAGTAAATAAGCAATGGACCCCGGCCTACGCCGGGGTGACGATGGTGAGATTGCGCAGTACCCAAGCGTCTTGTGGCACTCAAGTGCTGCCTGGTACTCACGCGTCACGCGTCATGCAGCATTCAGAGCGTCATACCGGCGTAGGCCGGTATCCACAGTGCTTAGTTCCAGTGAGCCTCACCCTAGCGTCCTAAACATCTCTTAGCCTCAATGGCCAAACACAGTAAATCCATACCTGGCCGTAGCCAGCGCGTTGCCGACCAGATCCAGAAAGATCTGGCCGAGCTGATCGCCATGGAAGTGAAAGATCCACGTGTCGGTATGGTGACCCTCACCGAAGTCCAGCTCACGCCCGATTACGCACACGCGAAGATTTTTTTCACCACGCTGATCGACGATCCGGCAGCGGTGAAAAAAACCTTGGACGGCTTACACAAAGCATCTGGGTTCCTGCGGGCGCAACTGGGCCGCCGCTTGCATATTCATACGCTACCGGAATTGCACTTCGTCTACGACATCTCACCCTCACGCGGTGCAGCGCTATCCAAGTTGATTGATGAAGCGAATGCGACGCGCGCCACTGATGCAGATGCGCAGTAATTTTTAACTCCCTACATGACCCAGCCAGTCAAACGCAAGCGCGTGCCAGTGCATGGGGTTCTCCTACTCGATAAGCCCGTAGGCATGAGCAGTGCTCAGGCACTCGCTAAAGCAAAATGGCTGCTGAATGCCCAAAAGGCGGGGCACACTGGCACGCTCGATCCCTTTGCCACTGGTTTGCTGCCGCTGTGCTTTGGCGAAGCCACCAAGTTCGCGCAAGATTTGCTGGATGCTGACAAGACCTATGAGACGGTAGTACATCTCGGTATCACGACGGAAACCGGTGACACAGAAGGCACGATACTTACGCAACAAATAGTCGACGTGACGGTAGCGCAGATCGAATCCGTACTTGATCAATTTCGTGGCCCTATCAGTCAGGTGCCACCGATGCATTCTGCATTGAAGCGCGATGGTAAGCCGCTCTACGAGTATGCCCGTGCTGGCATTACGCTCGAACGAGAAGCACGCGATGTCACTATCCACCAACTCGACTTGCTGGCGTACGACGCGCCGATACTGCGGCTACGCGTCGCTTGTAGCAAAGGGACTTACATTCGGGTACTGGGAGAGGATATTGGCGCTGCATTGGGTTGTGGCGCACATTTGTCCGCGCTGCGCCGAACGGTGATCGGTGCGCTGGATGTTTCAAGCGCGTTGACCCTCGATCAGCTTGCTGAGCATCCCGCCGCTGACCGAAACAGCTGCCTGCAACCGGTTGACAGCTTGCTATCAAGTTTCCCGGCGCTCGTATTGGACGTTGCTTTGGCGAGCCGATTTCGGCAGGGGCAGCGTATCGCGCTCGACCGCGCTGGCGTCGTCCCGCCCTGCGAATCTGGTCGGGTTCGTGTCTACCAGGCACCGCACTGTCTGCTCGGTACGGCGCAGCTTTCCGACGGCACCGTGCTGGCGCCTGAGCGTTTACTGGCCGATATTGCAAGCCATTGAAATTTCAAGGAGTTTTCAGAGTCTGGCGTGCCTGGCATGTTAAAATCGTGGGTTTCCTAATCGCTGTTTATCACGCTGCCCACCCATGACCACGACCCAACGCGCCCTGCGCAACATCGCCATCATTGCCCACGTCGACCACGGCAAAACCACCTTGGTGGACCAACTGCTGCGGCAGTCCGGCACCTTCCGTGAAAACCAGCAGGTAGACACCCGCGTGATGGACTCGAACGATCTCGAGAAAGAGCGCGGCATCACTATTCTCGCGAAAAACTGCGCGGTTGAATACGAAGGTACCCACGTCAACATCGTCGATACCCCCGGCCACGCCGACTTTGGCGGTGAGGTTGAGCGCGTGCTTTCGATGGTGGATTCGGTACTGCTGCTAGTCGATGCGGTGGAAGGCCCAATGCCCCAAACTCGCTTCGTGACTCGCAAAGCGCTCGCGCTTGGTCTGAAGCCGATCGTGGTTGTGAACAAGATCGACCGTCCGGGCGCACGTCCGGAATGGGTGATTAATGCGACCTTCGAATTGTTTGACAAGCTGGGTGCGACCGAAGAGCAGCTCGACTTTCCGGTGGTATTCGCTTCGGCGCTGAATGGTTACGCCAGCTTGGATTCTGAAGTGCGTGAAGGCGACATGAAGCCGCTGTTCGATGCCATCTTGAAGCACGTGCCGGTGCGCGATGATGACTTTGACGGTCCGTTGCAGTTGCAAATTTCATCGCTCGATTATTCATCGTATGTTGGCAAGATCGGTATCGGCCGTATCAGCCGCGGCCGCGTCAAGTCGCTGCAGGATGTACTGATACTGAATGGCCCGGATTCAACGCCGATCAAGGGACGAATCAATCAGGTGCTGAAGTTCAAGGGCCTGGAGCGCGAGATCGTGTCAGAGGCGATGGCCGGCGACATCGTACTGATCAACGGTATCGAAGACATCGGTATCGGTTCAACCGTGTGTGCGGTTGACACGCCAGACGCGTTGCCGATGCTGACCGTGGATGAGCCAACACTCACAATGAATTTCATGGTGAACACTTCGCCGCTGGCGGGCCGCGAAGGTAAGTTCGTCACCAGCCGCCAGTTGCGCGAACGACTCGAGCGCGAGCTGAAAGCGAATGTCGCGCTACGTGTTGCGCCGACCGACGACGACACGATTTTTGAAGTATCGGGTCGAGGTGAATTGCATCTGACCATTCTGCTCGAGAACATGCGTCGCGAGGGCTATGAGCTTGCTGTGTCGCGTCCACGTGTCGTGTTCAAAATGGTCGATGGCGTTCGCCACGAGCCGTTCGAGAACCTCACGGTCGATGTCGAGGAAGTGCATCAGGGCGGCGTAATGGAAGAACTCGGGCGTCGTCGCGGCGAGTTGCAGGACATGCAGCCGGATGGCAAGGGTCGGGTGCGACTTGAATATCGCATGCCTGCGCGTGGTCTGATTGGTTTCCAAGGTGAGTTCATGACGCTTACCCGCGGCACCGGTCTCATGAGTCACGTGTTTGATGTTTATGCGCCGGCTGATACCAAGGGTGAGCTGGCTGGTCGCCGCAACGGCGTGCTGATCTCCCAAGACGATGGTGCGGCGGTTGCTTACGCACTGTGGAAGCTGCAGGATCGCGGTCGTATGTTCGTCAGCCATAACGACCCAGTGTATGAGGGCATGATCATCGGCATCCATTCGCGTGACAATGATCTTGTCGTCAACCCGATCAAGGGTAAACAACTCACCAACGTGCGTGCGTCAGGTACGGACGAAGCGGTCCGTTTGGTGCCGCCGATCGACCTTACGCTAGAGTATGCGGTCGAGTTTATCGATGATGATGAGTTGGTTGAGATCACACCGAAAAGTATTCGTCTACGCAAGCGCTTCCTGAAAGAACATGAGCGTAAACGGGCTTCTCGCGAGGAAGCGGCGTAAGAGCTTTTAAATCGTCGCTGGTATGGATGAGGTGCCTCGCTGTCATGTACTTACTTCGATGCCCCTTAGCCAGCGCACGTTACGCGATACTTCTTTTGTGAAACGCTAGTTTTCCCGGCGGTTACCCTACAAGGTGCTCGCGGGCGTCACTTCGCATTTCTCCTTCGGGTGATTAGTAAGCCGATAGAATTCCGCATGTTCCGTTCGTAACCCATACTTTGAACACCAGAGCAAGCCTCCCACCGCGCCGTGTTTCGGTCGCGCCCATGATGGACTGGACCGACCGGCACTGTCGGTATTTCCATCGCCAGATCACGCGCCATACATGGCTTTACACCGAGATGGTTACTACCGGTTCAGTGATCTATGGCGACGCCGCGCGTCAGCTCGACTTTAATCCGGAAGAGCAACCGGTGGCACTGCAGCTGGGTGGTAGCGAGCCGGGTGATCTAGCCAAGTGCGCCAAGCTGGGACAGCAATGGGGCTATGATGAAATCAATCTGAACTGTGGCTGCCCATCCGAGCGGGTCGTGCGGGGTGCGTTTGGAGCCTGTTTAATGGCGGAGCCCAAACTAGTCGCGGATTGCGTCAAGGCGATGTGCGATGCTGCGGATATTGACGTCAGCGTCAAGCATCGAATCGGTCTTGATGATGTGTCGTCGTATGCGTTTGTGCGCGACTTTGTTGGTACCGTTGCCGAGGCTGGCTGCAAGATCTTTATTGTCCACGCGCGTAACGCAATCCTTAAAGGGCTGTCGCCAAAAGAGAATCGTGAAATCCCACCACTGAAGTACGACTTCGTTTACCAGCTGAAGCGAGACTTTCCCGAGCTTGAGATCATCATCAATGGTGGTATCCGTTCGGTAGAAGAAATAGACGAGCATCTCAAGCATCTCGATGGCGTGATGATTGGTCGTGAGGCTTACCATAATCCTTGGCTACTCTCTGCATTTGATGAGCGCTTCTATGGCGACGTGCCCCAGCCGAAATCTCGGCTGCAAGTGGTCGAGGCAATGCTGCCTTACATCGAAGCTCAGGTTGCGACCGGTGGTCCACGCATGAACTCCATCGTTCGGCATATGCTTGGTCTGATGAGTGGCCTTCGCGGCGCTCGCCTGTTTCGTCAGCAGATGTCAGATGCGAAAGTCTTGGCCTGCGGCGATGCAAACTTGCTGTTACAAGCAGCTCTCGCTTTACCGTCTGCTGCCTAAGACCATCATTCAGCACGAACTACCCTCTGCTCAGCGAAAAATCCTGGATCCCGGCCTCCGCCGGGATGACGATGGTGATGTCAGTAGCAAGTGAATCGCCACGCAGCCTGCGGCGGCATGACGATGATGAGGCTCGCGGAACTATTGATGCCCGCCAAATCCACGCGAGGATTTGGAATTTTTGTACTCCAAGCGATTAAGCCATGACAGCAAGGAGACCTTCCCATGAGCACGATTCAAATTGACACAGCCAGAACGATCTCGAACCGGAGTGCGACTTTATCGGAGTCGAACTTCAAGCGACCACTGTTATCCTCAATTCGCTGGAGCGCGGTGATTGCCGGTGTCGCGGTGGGTATATCAGTACAGCTACTCCTAACGCTACTCGGTATTGCCAGCGGCTTGTCGATGACGAGCGTGCAGGAAGGTGAAGTTCCCGGCGCGGCAACCTTGATCTGGGCTGGAATTGCATTGCTTCTGTCGGGATTTATTGGCGCCTATGTGACCGGCTACATGTGCGGACTGAAGCGTCGAACGGATGGCATGTTGCACGGCGTGGTGTCATGGTCGGTCACTACGCTGCTTTTCGTGATGCTGGCGACATCAGCGGGTGGGTCGTTGCTATCCGGCGTGTTCTCTGGCGTGGGTTCAACATCGAATGCGATTGCGCAGGGTGGTACTGCAGGCGTACTGCGCGCGTTGATCAATAACGAGATTGGGGGCGAGGTCAGTAATGAATCAATCCGCATATTGCAGCAGCAGCTTGCGAACGGACAGCGCGATCAAGCGATCGAGTACATGGGCGCTAACTTAGGTCTGAGACGCGATCAGGCTGCGGCTATCGTTGACCAGACCTTTATTTTGTCGGGCTCGGCGGAGCGGGCATCAATACAGGGTAGGGAGGCGGCTGATCGCGCGATCAGGAACGCAAGCCTCGCGGCTTGGCTCGTATTCGTGGCGGTCGTACTCTCGCTTGCACTATCGCTAGTCGGTGGTGCGCTCGGCACCATAACCGCCAAGCGCTCGGTCTGGAGCGAGGAGGGTGGCACGAGTCACGGTGGCGTGCTGGTCGAGTCTGGAGGCGTATAGGCTATCGCGGGAATTTCGTGAGAAAGGGGCGACATGCTAAGATCAGGCGTCGAAATCATCTTCGCAAACTAACAATAAAAGGAGACGCCATTGAAGATTCGAAAGCTGTCGCTTGCCGTTGCGCTGGCCTACACCATCACCCCGACTGCCTTCGCACAGATATCGAACGATACGGTGAAGATCGGGTTCATTACCGATATGTCGGGTATTTATGCTGACGTTGACGGACCCGCTGGCGCCGATGCCATAAAAATGGCGATCGCGGATTTTGGTGGCACGCTCAACGGGAAAAAAATTGAGTTAGTCACTGCCGATCACCAGAACAAAGCAGACATTGCAGCTTCGCGTGCGCGCGAGTGGTTCGACCAGCAGGGCCTGGATATGCTGATTGGCGGCTCCAACTCTGCAACTAACCTCGCCATGGCGAAAGTCGCTGCAGAGAAGAAAAAACCTTTCATCTCGGTTGGTGCCGGCACCTCACGCCTGACCAACGAGGAATGCACGCCTTACACCGTCCACTATGCCTACGATACTGCGTCGATGGCGCGCGGCACCGCAGCAGCGCTGACTAAAGAAGGCCATAAAGATTGGTTCTTTCTGACAGCTGATTATGTATTTGGTATCTCGCTCGAGGGTGATGCCTCGCAAGTCGTGAAAGCGAATGGTGGCCGTGTCGTAGGATCGGTGCGCCATCCGCTGGCGGTTTCGGATTTTTCTTCGTTCTTATTGCAAGCACAAACTTCGAAAGCGCAGGTACTCGGTTTGGCGAATGCTGGCGGTGACACCGTCAACGCGGTGAAAGCAGCGCATGAGTTCGGCATCAACAAAAAGATGAAGATCACCGGTTTGCTGACGTTTGTGAATGATGTGCATGCGATTGGTTTGGATATTGCGCAGGGCATGTATCTGACGGATGGCTGGTACTGGGATACCAACGATGAAACCCGCGCTTGGGCCAAGAAATTCATGGCACGTAACAAGAAAGCACCCTCTATGGTGCACGCGGGAGACTACTCGGCGACGATGTTCTACTTGAATGCAGTCAAAGCCTTGGGTAGTGACGACGGCGACAAGGTGATGGCGAAATTGAAATCCACCAAAATCAATGACATGTTTGCCAAGAACGGTGAGGTACGACCGGATGGTCGTATGGTGCATGACATGAAGCTGATGCAGGTAAAGACTCCTGCCGAGTCGAAGTACCCTTGGGATTATTACAAGGTGCTGCAGGTTATTCCCCGCGACCAGGCATTCATCACCAAGGCTGAATCCAAGTGCGCTCTGTGGAAGTAACACCGACGACTTGACCTAACGACGGCGCGGCAACCGCGCCGTTTTTTTTGCCTAGACGTCTCGTCTCAGATCTGCTGAAAAGTTACTCTGAAGAAACAGTGCTGGGCACTGACAAGCACTAGGCTAGCAGTAACGCTGACGACCGTGCTCGGTATGATGGCCTCTTGTCATTGCTTCATTCCCTCTTCCGAATTTAGTTTCCCTGTGGGAACTTTGATATTTCTCGACTTCCTTGCATAATGGAAATGTTCCAGCGCACCAAAAACCGATTATCGGTAGCTGTCTCCTTGGTCGCGCACGATGGTGTGAGTTTATTTCCTTATGCAAACTTTGCTGCGACATTCAGAGCAACTGGCAATGCGGACGAATCTGAAAATCGGGTTCATCTGGGGCAGTGTTTGCCTATTAGTTGTTGCACTGGTATGGGCTTCAGCCACCATCAAGATCGAGCGCGATGAGCAGCAGCTGACTGATGAGCTCAAGGTCGATACCGAGCGACGCGCGAGAAACTACGGCGAACAATTACTGCGGACCCTGTCGCAGATTGATCAGCTATCGATCTCAATCAAGTACCAGTGGGAGCACCATGGTGTGCCCAATGATCTGGAAGAGCAATTTCGGCGCGGTCTTTATCGCGAATCGATGTTTCCAGTCGCGGTGGATGCCATGGGCTATGCATTAACCAACACCCGCAATCTTCCCCGTGGTACCTACATGGGAGACATCGATTTTTTTAAGCATACCCGCGACAGTGATGGTACGAAGATGCTGATTTCACCGCCTGCCGAGGGTCGTGGTGGTTTGACAGGCAAACAAGTGGTTCGCTTCACCCGGCGTATCGACAAGCCTGATGGTAGCTTCGGCGGGATCGTGCTGATCACTGTTGAGGTGAATTATCTTCTTGCGTTTCCCGATATTGCACGTTTGCCGGCAGGTGATTTTGTATCTGCACGATTCCTTGAGGGTGCCGTCATTGGTACCCGAAGTGGAGAGAATATTCGGCCGGCTTACTACACGACGCCAGTGACGTTTTTGGAGGATGTGGGTTCTCGCGTTGACCCAGCTGATGTTTTTATTGATCAACAATCCCGCGTTGTCGGATGGGACAAGATCGATGGCTACCCAATCGTGCTAGTCGCTGCTTCCCGTATCGAGCGAGCATTTACCTCATATGAGTCAACTCGCTCTTCTTACCAGGCGATTGCGTCGATAGCGAGTGCTTTGCTATTGCTGGCGGCTGCATTTGGCGCTGGTATGCAAATGCGTGGCGCGGCACAACGCCGGCACCAAGCGCAGGTACAGGCGACATTTCGACTGGCGGTTGATGCGGCGCGTGAGGCGTTCTATATGATTCGCCCCTCGGACAAAGATCAAACTTCTTGGATTATTGAAGACTGCAATGAGCGTGCTGCGGAGATGCAGCACCGTGCGCGTAGCGAGATGATCGGCCGCCCGATTGATCAACTGTTTGGCGGGCGTGACCTCGAAGAGTTGCATGGCTATTGCCAACAGGTGCTCGCCGACGGATTTCTCGAAGATGAGTTTCATGTGCCGCACTATCATCAGCATGCGGCGGGCTGGTTTCAGCGTCGTGGTGTACGGTCTGGGCCCGGGATCGCTGTTACGGTGAGAGATGTATCAGACGCGCGGCAGCAGGCCGAGACCTTGGCGAGAATGGCGCGCACCGATTCATTGACGGGTTTACCCAATCGTCACTGGCTGAATCAGCACCTGCCAAGGGTACTTGAGGTAGCCAAGCACACCCATACCAAGGTCGCCTTGCTGTACCTAGATTTAGATAACTTCAAACATATCAACGACGCATTGGGTCACCGCACGGGGGATGATGTGTTGGTCGCGATTGCTCGAGCTTTGCATGATGCAATCGGTAGTGACGATCAGCTTGCCCGTATTGGCGGAGATGAGTTCACGGTGGTTTTGGATCAGCTAGGCCAAGATGCTAGGTTAAATGCAGAGAACCTGGCGAACCGTCTGATCGCCGCGATTGAGGTCATGAGTGCGAGTAGCGCATGGCGGGCATTCAACCTGCGTGCATCGATTGGTGTCAGCTTATTTCCAGACGATGCTCAAGATGTCGACGCACTGTTGATGGCGGCAGATATCGCAATGTATGAAGCAAAATCGGAGGGAAAGGCGCAGATGCGCCACTACGATGAAGCCTACGCGCAGCGGATTCGTGAGCGAATCACGATCGAGCAATCGCTCGAGGCGGCGATTCAACGAGATGAGTTCGTAATTTACTATCAGCCCCGGGTCAGCGCGCGGAGCGGCGAGATGACTGGAATGGAGGCGTTGATTCGCTGGCGCCATCCTGAGCGCGGATTGCTATCGCCTGTGGAGTTCATCAGCGTCGCAGAAAAAACGGGCTTGATTGTTCCTATCGGTGAGTATGTGATTCGTAAAGTGTGCGCGCAGATTGCGGAGTGGCGTACCGAGGGTCTGCCCGTAAGGCAAGTATCGGTGAATGTATCTGCGCTACAGCTAAAAGGTCAGGGCTTGCGACAGACCTTGGTAGCAAGTCTCAAAAAATATGATCTGCCGACAGAACTTCTCGCCTTTGAACTGACTGAATCCAGTATGCTGGATGAAGATGGCATAGCCCAAGCAGAGCTGTGCAAGTTTCGTGAGATGGGTATCGAACTCGAAATCGACGACTTTGGTACCGGTTACTCATCGCTCTCCAAGCTGCAAAGTCTTGACATCGATGTCCTGAAAATCGACCAATCGTTTGTGCGCGAGCTCGGTAAAGATGCACAAGCCAGCACGCTGTGCGAGACTATGGTGTCCGTTGGACGAAGCCTTGGGATTTCTGTGGTTGCGGAGGGCGTAGAGACATCCGAGCAATTGCAGCTACTTCAGCGCATGGGGTGCGACCAAATTCAGGGCTATCTGTTGGCGCCACCACTACCGGCGGAGGAATTACCCAAATTCTTCGACAGAGTTTTCTTTGAGCCTATGCTGGTCAACGCTTGAAGCTCTTACGCTAATCAAACAAGGCGCGCAGGCTGTCGGCGTTCGGTGAGGGCACGATACCCTTTTCGGTAATGATCGCGCTCACCAATTCGGCCGGGGTGACATCAAAAGAGGGATTGCGTACCTTCACGCCTTCCGCTGCCCATTGGGTCTCCCGAAATCCTGTGACTTCACTCGCCGCGCGTTCTTCGATTGGAATCTGATCGCCGCTCGCGACAGATAGATCAATGGTCGATAGCGGGCAAGCGACATAAAAGGGAATAGCATGGCGTGCGGCCAATACAGCCACCATGTAAGTGCCGATTTTATTCGCAACATCACCATTCGCTGCCACACGATCAGTACCGACGATCACCGCGTCGATTTCGCCGTGCGCCATCAGGTGTCCGGCCATATTGTCGGTGATGAGTGTGACAGGGATTTTTTCTTGCACCATTTCCCAGGCCGTCAGCCGTGCGCCTTGCAAAAATGGGCGCGTTTCATCAGCAATCACACTGATGCGTTTGCCGGCCGCGACGGCAGAGCGAATTACACCAAGTGCGGTACCGTGTCCCGCGGTGGCAAGCGCACCGGCATTGCAATGCGTCAGTACGCGCGCGCCATCTGGTAAAAGGGCAGCGCCGTATTCACCCATTTGTCGGTTGATTGCAATATCTTCGTCATGAATTGCACTCGCTTCGGCCAACAGTGCAGCCGCTATTTCTGGAGCGCTCTCGTTGATGTGATGCGTTTGGCAGCGACGCATACGTTCCAGGGCCCAGAACAGATTGACCGCGGTTGGACGACTCTCAGCGAGTACCGTAAATCCGGCATCCAGCGCTGCGTCAAATACTGCACGCGCTTGTGATTGCTGTCGCAAAGCCTCGAGGGCAACACCGTAAGCGGCAGCGACACCAATCGCAGGCGCGCCACGAACGACCATACTGCGAATTCCTTCGGCAACACCCGCGGCCGAGTCGTAAGATAAATACTCAAAGACGGCGGGCAGGCGTGTTTGATCGACCATCTCCAGCCGACCATAACCGGGTGAATCACGCCAGCGCAGCGCCACGACAGCATCAGAATGAGAGGTGTTCGACATGTTATTAGGGCTTGTTACCGTCTTTTATTTAACAAACGTCGGATATGGCGCATGCGTTATCTGTACGGAGCGGCGAAAACAGCCGTTGTAGTTCGGTGAGGCGCTTGCCAACCAGGGGGCGACAATTTAATAGCGACGTTTAGTCGCCTTCGAATTCGCAGAGGGTGAAGACAGTTAGTCCCATTTTCTCGAGCTTGGCACGTCCACCCAGATCAGGCAGGTCAACCACGAATGCGCACTCCACCACAGTGCCACCCAAGCCGCGTACGAGCATGACTGTCGCTTGCGCAGTACCGCCGGTTGCCAGGAGATCATCAATGACTAGCACCTTGTCGCCTGCATCAATCGCATCATCATGCATCTCAATACGATCATGACCGTACTCAAGTGCATATTCATGGCCAGTGGTTTTTCCGGGCAGCTTGCCTTGTTTGCGCACCGGCACAAAGCCTACGCCGAGTGCATAGGCTAAGGGTGCGCCAAACAAAAACCCCCGCGCCTCGGTGCCGGCAATTTTTGTGATGTCGCGACCACGATAGCGCTCGACGAATTGATCAATCGTGCTGCGAAAGCCATCAGCATCTTTTAGTAAGGTGGTGATGTCGCGAAACTGAATGCCAGGTTTTGGATAATCTGGAATCGTACGAATCAGTGATTGAATATTCATGGTCTGGTGGTCTCCGTGGCATGTTTGCCATAGCTTTTGAATCGCTCGATCACAGCTTGCATTTCTTGTTCAGTGAGCAGGGTGGTTTTACCGACTTGTCGGGCGATAAGATATTGCTGGCATAAAGATTCCAGCTCAATCGCAATGGCCATCGCCTCATCTAAATCGCGGCCAAGCGTGATCATGCCGTGATTGGCGAGCAGGCAAGCTTTACGGTCTCGTAGCGCCTCAACGGCATGGTGCGACAAGGTGTCGGTACCAAACAAGGCGTAGGGCGCGCAACGCACCGAGTCACCGCCGGCGATGGCGATCATGTAATGAAACGGCGGCAGGTCTTCGCGCAGGCAGGCCAATGCAGTGGCGTGCGGTGCGTGGGTGTGTACGACGGCATTGATCTCGGGGCGTGCACGCAAGATATCGGCATGAAACTGCCACTCGCTTGAAGGCTTGCCGACTCCGATGACTTTGCCATCAAAGTTGAGCGTGACGATGCGTGAAGGCGTTATCTCATCGACCGGCACACCCGATGGCGTAATCAGAAAATGATCACCCTCGCGACAGCTAACATTACCTGAAGTGCCGCGATTCAGACCGGTGGTCTCAAGCTGCTTACAGGCAGCAAGGATTTGCTCTCTTACTAGTGCGCTCATGGTGTCAGCATGCGCCCAGCGACTGCCGACAGCTTATCGAGCATCTCGGGGTCCCGTGCTTCCGGCGCGGTAATCAGCGCGAACTGCAGCGCGCTGCGGCAACTACAGGTGCTAGCCGCTACGTCTGCTTTCAGATTGGGCACTACTTGTTTTACCAACTCGCGTCCTTTATTTGCATTCGCTAACAGTACACCGATGATCTGCTCGACAGTGACATGGTCATGATCCGGATGCCAGCAGTCGTAGTCGGTCACCATGGCGACACTGGCGTAACAGATCTCTGCTTCACGCGCGAGTTTCGCCTCGGGCATATTCGTCATGCCGATCACATCACAGCCCCATTGCCGATACAGCTGCGATTCCGCCAGGCTGGAGAACTGCGGACCCTCCATCGCGAGATACGTACCGCCGCGCACGGCGGTAATACCTGCTGCTTGTGCTGCCTCCTGCAAGTGGTCACCCAGGCGGCCGCAGACCGGATGTGCCATCGACACATGCGCGACCATACCGCGGCCGAAGAAAGATTTTTCACGCGCAAAGGTACGGTCGATGAACTGGTCAACAATCACAAAGGTTTCTGGCGCGAGTGATTCTTTGAGCGAGCCGACTGCCGACAGCGACAGGATGTCGGTCACGCCGAGTCGCTTCAGGGCATCGATATTGGCGCGGTAATTCACTTCCGATGGCGGGATCTTGTGGCCACGGCCGTGGCGCGGCAGAAAAGCCATCGCTTGCCCGAACAAGCTGCCGGTAAGGATGTCATCCGACGGCTCGCCGAATGGTGAGGAGACTTTCACCCACTGCCGGTCTTGCAAGCCGTCGATGTCATAGATGCCGCTGCCGCCGATGATGCCGACCACCGGGCCGTGAGGATGCTGAGCCATAGGATTTTTAGGGGTTGAGGCTGAGTGAGCCGGAAGGGTACCAAATCTCTCGCTGTGTCTCTGCGTTAATAAAGCGTTGACGGCCGTTAACACTCCGGTTATAGTTAATACGAATCGTTCTCATTTAGATTTAAGTCGACTTCATGCACCTGATTTCTCGCCGCTCTGGCAAGGGCTATGCCCCGCTATTTATTCGTACTGCCATGTCCAGTGTGCTGCTAGCGGTGAGCGCCGGGTATGCCGTTTCCGCTACTGAAGTAAGTACTAACAAATCCAAGTCAGGCAATGAGGACATCAAGTTAAGTGCCAACGAGGTCAAATCCGGTACCAGCGAAGTCACTGTGTTGCCTCGGGTGGACGTGATTGGTAGCGGCACACGCGCGGGCGCAGAAAGCAGTGGCTCAGCCGCCGTAATTGATGGCCGTACCTTGGAAGAGAGTCGGGTCTTCAATGTGAATGAGGCCTTGCGCAAGGTACCGGGCGTGAATGTGCGTGAGGAGGAGGGCGTCGGCCTGCGGCCCAACATCGGAATACGCGGCCTGAACCCGACGCGCTCAACCAAAACGCTGCTGCTTGAGGATGGCCTGCCACTGTCGTTCGCACCCTATGGTGATAACGCCAGCTACTATCACCCGCCGATTGATCGCTATGAATCGATTGAGGTCAGCAAGGGTAGTCAAGTGATTCGCTTTGGCCCGCAGACTGCCGGTGGTGTCATCAACTACATCACGCCAGAGCCACAAAAAGAGTTTGGTGGACTGGTTGGTCTTTCTGCAGGTACGCGCGGTTACCTCAACGGCCATGTGATGGCGACCGGCAGTGGCGCCATACTTGATCTCTACCGAAAAGAATCCGATGGCGCGCGCGACAATATGCACAGCCGTTTGGATGACTTGAATTTCAAATGGGCCGGGCAGTTGAATGACGACCACAAGCTGGTCTTACGCGCGACCTATTTCAAGGAGTATTCACAACTGACTTACTCCGGTCTCACACAGACCGAGTATGCAAATCTCGGGCCTCGTTATAACCCGTTCAAAAATGATTTTTTCGATGCCAATCGCACAGGTATGTCGGCGACGCACGAGGTGCGCCTTGATGCAGATACAAAGGTACTGACCAGTATTTATGGTGCGTACTTTGATCGCGACTGGTGGCGGCAAGCGTCAGAGACAAGAGCCTATTCGGTCGGGGCGCGTGATGCATATGACAGGGCTACGCTTAACTGTGATCCGGCGAGTGGTGCATCAAGCGTGCGTATATTGGGTAACGCGCTCGGGGACCCTGATCTAGCGGGCTGTCGCATGCAAGGGAGACTGCGTACGTATTCGACGGTAGGTATTGATACCCGGGTACAGCAACAATCTGCGGCGTTTGGCTTGAAACATGAACTGGAGTACGGAATGAAGTTCCATCATGAGCTTCAGCGCCGACGCCAAGAAAATTACCTGACCTATTCAGATTATCTGGCTGGTCAGAATATGACGGTTGGAGAAAATCAAAAGCGATCCACTGAAGCCGTATCTGCATTTGTTACTAGCAAGACAAGCCTTACCGATCGTTTACACATCACGCCGATCATCAGGGTCGAGCATTTCCAGCATAAGCGAACTTTCCTTACTGACGATAACACTACAACCGCAAACTCAGGTGCTATCAAGGCGACCTTCACCGAATTGATCCCAGGTGCGGGTATGGTCTACTTGGTTGATGAGCGTAATACGCTTTATGGCGGTGTACACCGAGGGTTCAGTCCGCCTCGGGCTGAAGATTCGATAAACGGTATTGGTACGACAATAGAACTGAAAGCCGAACGAAGTATCAATGCTGAGTTGGGATGGAGATCGGCTTTATCCAAAGATATTTCGTTCGACGCAGCGGTATTCAGGAATAACTTCAGCAACCTGGTTCAGGTGGGAAGCATTGCCGGTGGTTCAACGAATTATTCTGAAGGTAAGGCTTTGTTTCAGGGCGTCGAGTTTGCAGGACAGATCGATAAGCTGACACAGGCACTCGACGGCAATCTTTTCTTGCGTACGGTGCTCACTTGGCTACCGGTGGCAGATCAGCAATCAGACTTCATCAGTCCTTCTTCTGGTTCTGCAGTTGTATCCCAAAAGGGCAAAAGACTTCCGTATGCCCCAGAGCACTTGCTTAACCTGACGATTGGTTACAGAGCACCATCGAACTGGAATGTTCGTGCGGAGTACGTCTTCGTTGGTAAGCAATACTCAGATTTTTCTAATACGGTATCACCGGCTGCCAACCCAAATGGGCAAGTCGGATTAATCGATGCCTATGGTATCTGGAACGTGGTGGCTAACTACACCGTAGGCTCGGCAACCCTGTTCATCACCGCAAAAAACCTGACCGACCACACCTACATCGTCGACCGCACCCGCGGTATTCAAGTGGGTATGCCGCGCACCTTCCAAGCAGGGATCAAGTACGCCTTTTGAGTCGACTATCTGATCGCAGATGGCGCGTCGAAACCATCGGAACTTGGCTGGAACTACGCCTGGAGAGCTGCGGGGGAGGGGAATTAGGTGGGGTGACCGATGGGACTCGAACCCACGACAACCAGAATCACAATCTGGGACTCTACCAACTGAGCTACGGCCACCATTGAAGCAAGTCCGCCATTATACAAAAAACGAGGCGGCAGGCCAGCAATCAGTCCCTAATGTTTGCGCCGCTGACCAACTGAATCGGTGGATCAAGCTGTAACAGCTTGGAAAACGCCAGTGCTAGTGAGCTGTGGCTACCCGTTGTGAATGCCAGTAACTTATCCGGCGATGGTGACTGCGTCAGTAGGTCACGCTGGATTAGAAGGCGGCATAGCTGCTGTGCTACGGGTTCACCGGTATCGACGATGCTCACGTTCGGTCCGGCAATCTCACGTATCAGCTGCTCTACAAAGGGATAGTGCGTGCAGCCGAGTACGAGCGTATCTGCCCCTTGCTCAACCAATGGCTTCACATAACGCTCTACCAGTTGATAGATTTCGCGCGAGCTGAGTTCACCTTTTTCGATTTGGTTGGCGAGGCCATTACACGCTTGCAGCAAAAACGTGACCTTTGCATCTTGCGCCACTTGCGCTTGCAGCTTGAGGAATTTCTCGCTAGCGAGTGTGTTGGCGGTCGCCAGCACGCCGATGGTGCCACTGCGGCTGAGATTGGCCGCTGGCTTCAATCCCGGCTCAACCCCGACTACGGGTAACTCAGGGTAACGCGCACGCAGCCCTGCAATCGCAGCCGCAGTGGCGGTATTACAAGCCACCACCAAAGCCTTCACCTGCTGCGTGAGCAAGAACGCAGCAATCGATACCGTGCGCTCCACAATCACTGCCTCCGGTTTTTCGCCATAAGGTGCGAAGCCGGAATCGGCAAAGTACAGCAGCGATTCTTCAGGCAACAAGGTGCGTACGTGTCTCAGCACCGATAAGCCGCCGATACCTGAATCGAAAATGCCGATCGGTGCCCGACGATTGAACTGGAAAATGGAATCAGCCAAGCGTAATTGGAATACCAGAAAAATTACCGGTAGCGATACGTTCCTGCCATTCCTTTGGACCGGTCTGATGTACCGAGCTGCCTTCTGCGTCGACGGCAACAGTTACTGGCATATCCTTCACATCAAATTCGTAGATCGCTTCCATACCCAAATCGGCGAAGCCGACGACCCGCGCTGACTTGATCGCTTTGGATACCAGATACGCAGCCCCGCCCACTGCCATCAGATAGGCCGAGCGATGCTTACGAATTGATTCAATCGCTATTGGCCCACGTTCTGCTTTACCAACCATCGCGATTAGACCCGTCTGCTCCAGCATCATGTCGGTGAATTTATCCATACGCGTCGCAGTGGTTGGGCCAGCAGGGCCGACTACTTCATCGCGCACCGGGTCAACCGGACCGACGTAATAAATAACGCGGTTCTTGAAATCAACTGGCAAAGGCTCGCCTTTGGCGAGCATGTCTTGAATGCGTTTATGCGCTGCATCGCGTCCGGTCAGCATCTTGCCGTTGAGTAGCAGGGTTTGGCCCGGCTTCCATGAGGCGACTTCGGCAGCGGTGAGTGTGTCGAGATTGACGCGATGTGATTTTTGCGTATCCGGCATCCAATGCACCTGCGGCCATTCGGATAGCGCTGGTGGCTCAATGTACGACGGACCCGAACCATCCAGCGTGAAGTGTGCATGCCGAGTGGCAGCACAGTTTGGAATCATCGCCACCGGCTTGGAGGCAGCATGGGTTGGGTACATACTGATCTTTACATCCAACACTGTGGTTAGGCCGCCTAAACCTTGTGCGCCGATACCGAGTGCGTTGACTTTCTCATACAGCTCAATGCGCAACTCCTCCAGCTTGTTTTGCGGGCCACGCTGGAGTAGCTCGTACATATCGATGTCATCCATCAGCGATTGCTTGGCCAGCAGCATGGCGCGCTCTGCGGTGCCACCAATACCAATGCCGAGCATGCCTGGTGGACACCAGCCCGCCCCCATAGTCGGTACGGTTTTCAATACCCAATCGACCAAGGAGTCAGAGGGGTTGAGCATCACGAACTTGGTCTTGTTTTCCGAGCCGCCACCTTTGGCGGCAACTTGTACCTCGACTGTATCGCCGGGTACCAGGGTCATGTGAACGACGGCGGGTGTATTGTCCTTGGTATTTTTACGCTCGAAGTGCGGATCAGCAACGATCGATGCGCGCAGCTTGTTATCCGGGTCGTTATAAGCGCGGCGCACACCCTCATTAACGGCATCCTCGATCGAGCCAGAAAAGCCCTCGAAGCGCACGTTCATGCCAATCTTCAGAAAGACATTGACGATGCCGGTGTCCTGGCAGATCGGCCGCTTTCCCTCGGCGCACATGCGCGAGTTGGTGAGGATTTGCGCAATCGCATCTTTCGCCGCGGGATTCTTTTCACGCTCGTAAGCCCGCGCCAGATGCTGGATGTAATCCAGCGGGTGGTAATAGCTGATGAACTGCAGTGCGGCGGCAACCGATTCAATCAAATCGTCTTGTTTAATGATGGTCATGAGACAAAAATATGGTTAGAAGAATCAGACGGCAGCCCACGATCCAGTAATGCGAAATTGGCAAGAAGCTTATTTTCTTCGCTCGCCAGGTTTGGTTCAAGCATCATGGCGAATCGGGGCGGGTTACGGAGTTCGACTACCTGCCGATCAGCGCGTTCGGACAGTATCGTGCGATGCGGCATTTTACACGCCGCGACATGCCCAATTGTCCTGCTCAAGTATGAAATGCCTAATTGCCCACGGGTGTAAGGGTGAAGTAAGTGAGCGGACTTATCTTGGCACCAAATAAGACATAAGCTGGAGACACCATGTCAGAGATCGAGTCCCTGATGCATGAGCATCGGGTCTTTCCACCCTCGGATGAAATCGTCAAGAACGCGGCCATCTCCGGGATGGACGCTTACCTCGCGCTTTGCCGCGAAGCGGATCAGGACTACGAAGGTTTCTGGCGTCGGCTTGCAAATGAACATCTGAATTGGCAGAAACCGTTTACCCGCGTGCTCGACGAGTCGCAGGCACCCTTCTATAAATGGTTTGACGATGGCCAGTTAAATGTTTCCCATAACTGCCTCGACCGTCATCTCGACAATGGTAATGCCGACAAGACCGCGATTATTTTCGAGGCGGATGATGGCACTGTCAGTCAGTACACCTACCGCCAGCTACACGCCAAGGTATGCCAGTTCGCGAACGGTCTGAAGTCGCTGGGCATCAAGCATGGCGATCGCGTCATTATCTACATGCCGATGTCGGTCGAAGGTATCGCTGCGATGCAGGCTTGTGCTCGTATCGGTGCCACCCACTCGGTGGTATTTGGAGGCTTCTCGGCCAAGTCGCTTCAAGAGCGCATCATCGACGCGGGCGCAGTCGCGGTGATCACGGCCGATGAGCAGCTGCGTGGCGGCAAGCAACTCCCCTTGAAATCGATTGTTGATGAAGCGATTGCCATGGGTGGCTGCGAGAACATCAAGAGCGTCGTTATCTATCAGCGCACCAAGGGCAATATCAACATCGTTGCTGGCCGTGACCGCTGGTTGCATGAGTTGATGGAGGGCCAGTCAAGCGAGTGCGAGCCGACCTGGGTAGGTGCGGAGCACCCGCTGTTTATTCTGTATACCTCGGGCTCCACCGGTAAGCCCAAAGGTGTGCAACACGCGTCGGGTGGTTACCTGCTGTGGGCGATGCTGACCATGAAATGGGCGTTTGATATCAAGCCCAATGATGTTTTCTGGTGTACCGCAGATATTGGCTGGGTCACTGGCCACACTTATATTGCCTATGGCCCGCTGGCGGCTGGCGCGACTCAAATTGTCTTTGAAGGGGTACCGACTTACCCGAATGCAGGGCGGTTTTGGGACATGATTCAGCGTCATAAGGCGACGATTTTTTATACCGCGCCTACTGCGATTCGCTCTTTGATCAAAGCCTCCGAGGCTGATCAGGCAGTGCACCCTCAGCGCTATGATCTAGGCTCGCTGCGTCTACTCGGATCGGTCGGTGAGCCGATCAACCCCGAAGCATGGATGTGGTACCACCGGAATGTTGGTAACGAGAAGTGCCCGATCGTGGATACCTTCTGGCAGACCGAGACCGGCGGCCACATGATCACCCCATTGCCAGGTGCAACACCATTGGTACCGGGATCTTGCACGCTACCGTTACCGGGTATTCAAGCGGCGATTGTGGATGAAGCGGGTAACGATATGCCGAACGGCCATGGCGGTATTTTGGTGGTGAAGCGGCCCTGGCCATCGATGATTCGTACGATCTGGAATGATCCGGAACGTTTCAAGACCAGTTATTTCCCTGCCGAGTTGGGCGGCAAACTTTACCTTGCAGGTGATGGCGCAATCCGCGACGCGAATAACGGTTACTTCACCATCACCGGTCGTATCGATGACGTGCTGAATGTATCGGGACACCGCATGGGCACGATGGAGATCGAGTCTGCGCTGGTAGCAAACCCCTTGGTGGCTGAAGCGGCGGTGGTTGGTAAACCTGATCCCACCACGGGCGAATCCATTTGTGCTTTTGTAGTGTTGAAAGGTCAGCGTCCGGCGGCCGACGACGCGGCGAGGGTCGCCAAGGAGTTGCGTGACTGGGTAGGTAAAGAGATTGGACCCATCGCGAAACCGAAAGAGATTCGTTTTGGCGACAACCTACCCAAGACTCGCTCGGGCAAGATCATGCGCCGCTTGTTGCGGGTGCTCGCCAAGGGTGAAGAGATTACGCAGGATATCTCCACACTGGAGAACCCAGCGATTTTGGAGCAGCTCAAGCAGGCCAGTTAAACCTAGTACTGAGGCGATGCAGCCAAGCTTCGCCTTCGTTGTCAGGCAGTTGGGTAATGCAGTAACGGTTTGTGGGGGAAGGTAATAGGGCTCACTCCGATGGCCCTAGAACCGGATTGCCGCCTTGCCTTCGGGCTTGGCGGCATTTTTTTTCTTCGATCAGCGCGGGGGATTGGGATAGCCAGATTTGCTATACTCCGCGACTTGCTCGGTGCAAGCTGGGCGCGCAAGACATCCCGGAGAGATGGATGAGTGGTTTAAGTCGCACGCCTGGAAAGCGTGTGTAGGTTCATAGCCTACCGCGGGTTCGAATCCCGCTCTCTCCGCCACTCGGCGGTAAAAATCGTCTTACCCTCAGCCTGCCCCATTTTTTACCCTCATCTGGAGGCGTCATGCTGACTGATACTCGCATCAAGACCGCGAAGCCACAGCCGAAGCTCTACAAGCTCACAGACGAGCGTGGGCTGCATCTGTCGGTGTATCCGACTGGTTCAAAGCTCTGGCAATTACGCTACCGAATTGAGGGCAAGGAGCGAACTGCATCATTGGGTAAATATCCTGAGGTCAGTCTTGCCGAGGCGCGTGATAAGCGTGATCAGATGCGCAAACTCGTTGCCAATGGCATTGATCCGGTTCAGTCACAAAAGGTGGCTAAAGAAGCGAAGAAGCTCGCGCAGGCACACTCGTTCGAGGCAGTGGCTAGAACATGGTTTGAAGGGTGGAGGGCGGCGAGAAGTCCCAGACACGCTGAGTACGTGATCCGGCGCTTAGAGGCAGATGTGTTTCCGCTGATCGGCAGCCGCCCCGTGTCAGAGATTCAGGCACCTGAGCTGGTCAAGATGATGAAAGCCATCCAGCGCCGAGGTGCGTTGGACATCGCCAAGCGTTGCTACCAGATGACGGGGCAAGTATTCCGTTACGCCATCGCTCATGGTATGGCCGAGCGCAATCCGGCCGGTGACGTAAAGCCCAGCGACATCCTGCCCTCGCGTCGCCAGACCAACTACGCAAGAATTGATGCAAAGGAGCTACCTGCGCTGCTCAGAGCCATCGAGGCTTACCAAGGTACCCCGGTGACCCGTTTAGCCATCAAGCTGTTGGCGCTCACCTTTGTACGCACGGGTGAGTTGATTGCAGCTCGCTGGGACGAGTTCGACCTACAAGCTGGGCAATGGCGTATCCCTGCTGAGAGAATGAAGATGCGCACCGAACATATCGTGCCGCTGTCATTGCAAGCCATCCAGATACTGCAAGTTCTCTATAGCATCACTGGCCACAGCAAACTGCTATTCCCGGGTGAGCGGAATCACGGTAAGCCCATGTCGAACAATACGATCCTGAAGGCGCTGGAGAGGATGGGATACAAGGGTCGAATGACAGGTCACGGCTTTCGAGGGTT
This sequence comes from Oxalobacteraceae bacterium, assembly GCA_021299035.1. Lineage (GTDB taxonomy): Bacteria > Pseudomonadota > Gammaproteobacteria > Burkholderiales > Burkholderiaceae_D > Pernthalerella > Pernthalerella lacunae. Next base: position 63,111 of record JAJTGD010000009.1, read on the forward strand.
GGCATCAACGATCCTACACGAGCAGGGGTTTGACCATGCCTATATCGAACTCCAACTGGCACATCAAGAGCGCAATGCTGTATCAGCAGCTTACAACCATGCGACCTATCTAAAACAGCGCGCTAAGATAATGCAGTGGTGGAGTGATTATCTTGGTCAGCAGTTAAGCGGTAACGTCCTAAAGTTTCGGTCATCGCGAGGCTAGAATGGATAAGACGCTAAAGCGTAACCGCGGACGCCCGAAATCTCTGCTAACGCTTGAGCGCGAGAGGGTGAAGGACATGTTTGCGCAGATGCCGCCACACCTACCTTCGGAAGACTCAGAACTAATGCAGATACTTAAAGCATCAAGGTCGCAAGTTGACGAAGTTGAGAAACAAATCTTGCGCGACTACAAATATGACGCGAGTGTTCCAAACAGCCATGCATATGCAATGGCTTCTGTTGGTGATGAAGCGATGGAGGGCTACGATTCAATCATCCTCGCTAAGGACGAGGCGCATCGCCTGCGAATTGCAAGGCAGCGTCAGTCAGGCGCAGAAATAAAAAAACAGGATGCGATTTACAGAGCAGATAGAGTTCTTGAGAAAAACAAGTTAATGATTGACGAATTTCTCAAAGTTCGTGGAGCAACTATCTCTGCTGTCGCCAGTAAAATCTGCGCCGAATGGGATCATGTCGCAGTGAACCAGAGAACAAAAGGTGAAATTATCACTGCGCGCGGAGATGGCGGACCTGCCCCATCCAACCGGACCATCCGGAACTGGATCACGAGCCGCCGAAATACCCCTACTTCGAACCTTGGAAAAAGCTCGTTTGAATAAAAATCCATCGAACTAAGCTGGTCGCCATCGTTAGCAAAGGAGATCAACGATGGCAAAAACAGAGCTTACTGGGCCGGTCGCATCTAATGCGACTGCATCACTTCAGGTAATTCGTCACGCGCAAGTCTGCAAGAAACTACAGGTCAGCAGCGCCAAGCTGTTCGACATGATCGCGCGTTCCCAATTTCCGAAACCTTTCAGGCTGATACCCGGCGGTCGCGCTGTCGGTTGGCTTGAGCAAGATGTGGATCGCTGGATTATTGATCGTAAAGATGGTCTTGTAGGGGAGGGCGCATGAACTACACCTCCAAGAATACGAACTGGGCAATCTCATCAAAAGGTAATCACTGGCGTCGCATCAACGGTATCGTCCTAGTCGTTGGTCAGTTCAAGACAAGCGATGATTATTGGGCAATGCGTGATGGTAAGTTTCTCAGCGGTCGCTTTCATTCGATAGGCCACGCTCAGCATGCTGCTGAACATAACTTGGACGGCGACGACAACAGCAACTTTGACGCTGATGAGAGGGGGTGGTAACCATGTCCCCGGTCTCTTTATCCGTCCAACGAGCCGAGTTGAAAAAAACTTGGGGCCTAATCGCTGTCGGCGATAGCTCTATTCTGGAGCTTCGACCGATATGGCCTAAGGGCGTCCCTGACTACAAAAAAGCACCGTCAGTTCACGTCAGCGTGAAAGACTTCGAGAGCATCGCCGCTTGTAAGGCAGCTTTTGAAGCAAAAGCCTTGGAACTCAACCAACAGGGCTTTAATGTCTACACGGTGATGAATCCGATCCGCGAAGACTTTACAGGACCGGGTGCCGCCGGGGATGATGACATCAGATACCGAGACTTGTTGCTGATAGATATTGATCGTGTCGGCGACACCTCGTGTCCAGCGAATCAAGCGGAGTTGGATGCAGCGAAGGTACTGGCACTTGAAATCCGAGAGTATCTGGCCGAGCGGGACTGGCCCAAGCCAATCATTTTGATGAGTGCGAATGGCTACCACTTGTATTACATCCTTGAGGGTATACCAAACGATCTTGAATCAGCTTCTATAGTTCGGCGGTTTCTCAAAAACTTGTCTAACCGGTTCGATAACGCGGTTGTCGGGGTGGATACCAAAGTTTACAACGCATCGCGCATTACGAAAGTACCGGGCACTATTGCGAGGAAAGGTATGGAAACTGTCGATAGACCATATCGTATGGCGGAGGTGTGCGATGAAATCTAACGTGACCGCCGATATGCTCCAAAGAGTCAGCGAGGAACTGGCACCGTTAAAAAACTCAAACGTCTCGCTCAAGCAGGTACCGGCCACCTCAACGGCGAATGCTCAACACGCTCAGCCTCTTAACACACATGCTGTGGTATCCGAGGTACCTGAGCAAATCGCTAAAGTGAAAAGTGCGCTCTCTGTGTTGTCATCCGATGTGCCTCGCGGTCAAGGTAAGCTGTATGAACCCGGCGAGACATCAGTCAGTGAAGACTACTGGCTACTCGTGATTTGGGCTATCCGCAGCTTGAACTGGACTTGTGGCGAAGAGATTGCCCGCGCGTGGTCAATACAGAGCGGCCGTTATACCGACGAGGGATTTGAGCAAGCGTGGAACGGCTTCGATCCAAATAAGCCCGATAAGGTTGGTATCGGTTCGCTTTATAAATTGGCCAAAGCGCATGGCTGGATTGCGCCCGCAACAGAGGCTGTTCCTGCCATACCGATTGCGGCAAGCGACCGCTACAAGGTAATGTGGCCCACTGATATTGCAAACATTCAGCCAATCCAATGGCGATTGAAGCATGTGCTACCTGCGACTGGGTTAGCTGCCATTTATGGAGCGAGTGGATCTGGGAAAACATTTATGACGGTTGATCTTGGAGCCGCTATTTCCCATGGAAATCCTTGGTTTGGCATTAAGACTTACCAGACAACGGTGATTTACGTTGTACTTGAGGGCGAGGCAGGCATCCGAAATCGCATTCAGGCGCTCGAAAAAGCTCAAGGGCCATTACCACCCAATGGATTTGGCGTTATCACGCAGCCATTTGAAATAGTAAAGCCTCAGGACTTAGTGGACCTGTCGGCGGTGATCCCATCTGGCTCGGTAGTATTCATCGACACACTAAACCGGTCGGCACCAATTGCAGATGAAAATTCCAGCCGTGATATGGGACAAATACTTGAAGCAGCCAAGACGCTATATCGCGCGACTAACAGCTTGGTGGTTCTCGTGCACCATACTGGCAAGGATGCAAGTCGTGGTATGCGAGGCCATAGCTCCTTGTTTGCGGCCATGGACGGGGCTATAGAGGTCACGCGTGATGCGGCTGGTAACCGCTCATGGGCCGTGGTCAAAGCTAAAGATGGTGAGGATGATAAGACCGCAAATTTCAGGCTAAAACGCCATGTACTCGGTCAAGACGTGGACGGCGAGGATATCGTTAGCTGTTCGGTTGAACCCGATTCCTCGAAGGTTTTCGTTACACGCGAACCCTCTGGGGCCAAACAAAAGCTCGCCTTGGCAGCGATTCGACGAGCATTGGCCTCTGCTAACAATATCGGAAAGTGCACGTCTGGTACCGGCAACCCTTGCCTGAGCGTGACCGAAGCGATAGCTGTCGTCGCAGCAGAGTTGACTACTGAACCGGCGAACAAGCGTAACTACAAGGCCAAAGGCTTGATTGATTCGCTGCGGGGCGGGGGCTTTGTATGCTCGGGCTTAGATGCTCAGGGTGACGGGTGGCTCTGGAAGCTTTGACCAAAAAATCCTGACCAAAATATCCCCCCTTATAGGGGGGATGGACATTTTGGACTTTGGTCGTGAAACTAAAAAGTCAAAAAATCATGTTTTGGACTTTTTGGACTGCGGTGTTCACCTGTTCTGGAACAGCCGCTGGTCCATGGGTCATATAAAACATTTATTCTTGATGCCCGCCAGCGCCTTCTGGCAAGTGCAGCGGGTTGTCCAACGCGAACTTCACCACATCCTCTACCGTCTTGAGCGGCACATAGCCAAGTGGCTTACGCCCCCGACTCCGAGGCATGGTAGTCATTTTCAGTACATACATTGCATCTTCTAAGCCGCATAGCAACCGCGTACTGCGCGCTCGATCTTCGGCAGCTTGTTTGGTGTACGCACCCGTTTTCGTGACAGCTGCGCGCTGCCTATCTTTACCTGCCTGAGTTTTTGGCCCGTTCGAGCGCCCGCCGTGAAAATCACATTTTTGAGTCCGGCTGGTCTTTAACGCCGGCTTTTTACATTGCTCGCCGCTCCGTTTTGACTTGGCGGTGCACCTCAAGCAAACAATTCGTGCACCAGCGGTCAACATTGTTGATTCTATTTTATGCATAGAGTGTCGAACCTATAAAATTTTGCCTTGGCAAAACTAGAGACAAACCACATGGGTGTCTCGCTGGCATTATGGGGGGGGCGGGGACTGCGGAAGGGAAATAGTAATTGTGATTCTGAAAACTAGGGATGGACAATTTTTCCCGCTCGATCCGCAACAAAAATAGAGTTCCTAATGTGGATAACCTATAGGCTACCCTCATCTTAGACAAATTTCCCTAGCCTCTGAAGCTATCGATCAAGAATGTTTATTAATTGTGATGTCTTTTGCGCGTGGTCCACTCATCTTCGTGTGATCGTCAGTGCCGACTGGCTGTGTGTCCGGATGTTTACTGCGGAACGCGTGCAAAAAGTGTTGCAGTGGAAGTGCGCTGAGATCTTCCTGGGTTGAGCTTGTTGGTGGTGAGCTGATGGATTCCTCGACCTCACCTGCAACCTGCCCATGGTCACTAGACACGTCGCTGGCAGAACCTGACAGTACAAACTTCAGATAGTCTGCCCGCGTAAC
>JAJTGD010000062.1 GCA_021299035.1 Oxalobacteraceae bacterium
TGCGTGCAATGCCACATTCAGGCAGGGCGCGGCAACGCATCCGAGAACGGCACCGGACCGCTGTTTCAGCAACTCGTACGGCTGTCTGTTCCGGGTGAGGATGCGCACGGCGGCCCCAACCCGGAGCCCATATACGGCTTGCAGCTGCAGAGCTTTGACACCATTCCACGCGCTGACAAAAACGCGCGCGCCGGTGAGGGCGAGCTGCATATCGACTGGACCTTTGAAAAAGTCACGCTCGCCGATGGCAGTGTGGTGGAGCTGCGGCGCCCCAGCATTCGTCTTGAACGTTTGAATTTTGGGCCGCTGGCGCAGGGCACTCTGATGTCACTGCGTAATGCACAAGCCATCTTCGGGCTGGGCTTGCTGGAAGCTGTGAGTGAGCAAGACATTCTTGCATTGGCCGCCGCGCAAAAAGCGCAAGGCTTGAATGGTCGGCCGAATTATGTGCGCGACGACGTGAACAACCGCACCGTCATTGGCCGTTTTGGCTGGAAAGCCAATCAGCCACATTTACGTCAACAAATCGCTGCGGCCTTCATCAACGACATGGGGGTGACCTCACCCGTGTACGACCAGCAGAACTGTCCGCCGGCACAAGCCGAGTGCGCGCGACAAAACCACACCGGCAAGCCCGAGCTCAAACCCGAGATGTGGGACAACATCACCTTCTGGACCATGATGCTCGACGCGCCCGTCGCACGTGATCAAGACAAGCCCACTGTAGCGCGTGGACGTCAGCTGTTTGCACAGGCGCGTTGCGCAGGCTGCCATGTGCCGGAGTTGAAGACCGGTCAGCTAGAGCAATTCCCAATGCTGTCGAATCGACGCATACAACCCTATACCGATCTCTTGCTACACGACATGGGCCCCAAGCTCGCCGATGGCCGCCCTGACTTCAAAGCGAGCGGATCAGACTGGCGCACTGCGCCGCTGTGGGGAATCGGTATGTCAAAACAAGTGAATGGCAGCACCAGCTTCCTGCATGATGGGCGTGCACGTAATCTGACCGAAGCAATTCTTTGGCACGGTGGCGAGGCGCAAGCAGCGCGCGATACATTCGCAAAAATGTCGAAGCAAGAACGCGACGATCTGCTCACTTTCCTGAACGCGTTATAGCGAAAGCTGGGCGCGTATTCATCACCTGTGTCGCAACGGTTAGGTAACGACCGTTCAAGCCGTCATGCCGGCATAGGTAGATATCTAGACTGGTGACATTGCTGGACCCCGGCCTTCGCCGGGGTGACCCCATGGGGATTACATGCGTTAATCGAGGCAATTTTGTCCATCGACGTTCACACCGGGTAAGCACTGCTTAGTTCGTCATGCCGGCGCAGGCCGGCATCCAGTGCGTTAACTTTTTTTCTGGGCTTCAACCTTCGCTGGAACGACAGCTTCAGGCAGACTGGGACTGAGCTTGCAGGCGAATAAATTTAGCCTGTAGCTGACTGGGCGTTTCCGTATGTTGTGGATCGAGCGGAATGCATGCCACCGGACACAACTGTTGGCACTGCGGTTCGTCGAAATGACCGACACATTCAGTGCATTTGTCGGGATCAATCTGATAAATCAGTTCGCCCATCGAGATCGCACCATTCGGGCATGCAGGCTCGCAGACATCACAGTTGATGCAATCGTCGGTGATCATCAGTGCCACGGTGTGCTCCGGCGAAAGTATCGGTCAGCTTGGCTTCGTGATTTTCTTTTGCAGCCAACGCTCGACCGAAGGGAATACAAACTTCGAGACATCACCACCCAATAGAGCAATTTCACGAACGATCGTGCCCGAAATAAACTGGTACTGATCCGACGGCGTCAGGAACAGCGTCTCTACATCCGGCAGCAAGTAGCGATTCATGCCGGCCATTTGAAATTCATACTCGAAGTCGGACACCGCACGCAGACCACGCACGATCACACGTGCGTCATGCGCTCGCACAAAATCTTTCAGCAGACCCGAGAAGCCTTCCACAGTCACATTCGGATAGTGCCCGAGCACCTCACGTGCAATATCGAGACGTTCATCGAGCGAGAAAAACGGGCGCTTGGCGCGACTGTCGGCAACACCGACCACCAGCCGATCGAACCGGTGAAACAAATTCAGACGTTTATCGGACGTAGTAGCGCGAAAACCACCTGACCGGCCTTGTCAGAACGAATCACCTCCCAGCCGGCCAGCCAGTCCGGGGCCGTGGACGCTCCGGCGGGGTTTTGGCGATCTGAATGGCTCATCACGAGCGGCTGATCGGACTCGATGTACACCAAACCCTCAGGGTTCAGTCGAGGCAGAACGGCGGGCAAGAGCTTGGGCAGCTGCTGTTGCTGATAAGGGGGGTCCAGAAAAATCAGGTCAAACTTGCCGGGCAGGGTGGGTAGTAGGTGCACAGCATCACCTTGACGCAGCACGACCTGTTGCGCCTTCAGCTTGTCGCACACCGCCTGCAAGTTTCTGAGCGCGGCGGCATTCGCTTCCACCATCACCACCTCGGCCGCGCCGCGACTCGCCGCCTCGAAACCAAGGGCGCCGGTACCCGCAAACAAATCCAGGCAGCGGCGATTGTCCCAGCGGCGTAACTGCAAATGCTCTAGCCAGTTGAACACCGTCTCGCGTACGCGATCCGGTGTTGGGCGCAGTCCATCAACCGTAGCAACGGGTAAAGGCGTACGCTTCCACTGTCCCGCAATAATGCGGACTTGATGCGGGCGACGAGGGTTGTTCACAGGCCTAGATCAAGAAAATGTGTGAGCGACTATAGAGGCAATTGCCTTAATTAACGCACGTATTCCACATGTGGTCACCCCGGCGAAGGCCGGGGCCCAGCAAAACTACCATCCTGGATGCCGGCCTACGCCGGCATGACGAACTAAGCAGTGCATACCCAGTGTGAGAGCCATCGGACGCAATTGCCTCAATTAATGCACGCAATCCAAATGCGGTCACCCCGGCGAAGGCCGGGGTCCAGCAAAATCACCAATCAGCGCTGAGCGCCGTCAGCACCGACAATCACCGTAATCATGCGATCCATCACCAGCTTGCGCTGAAACGCTGCACGCACATCTGCCACGCTAATCTTGGCCACAATGTCTGGCCAGGTGTCGAGATAATCCAGCGGCAAACCATAAAAACCAATGTTGGCGATCTGATCGAGAATCTTTCGGTTGTTATCAATGCGCAGCGCAAAACCACCAATCAGATTGTCTTTGGCAGCGCGTAACTCTTCTTCCGTAGGACCGGTACGAACATAGGCGCCGATCGTATCGCGTACAACTTTCAATGCATCTTCTGCCTGGTCCTTACGCGTTTGCAGACCCGCCATATAGGGACCCGGCTGCGCCATGGGGTTGAAGTAGCTGTACGCGCTATAGGCTAGTCCACGCTTCTCACGTACCTCGCGTGTCAGACGCGATACAAACCCACCACCGCCCAAGATGTAGTTACCAACGGACAGCGCATAAAAATCCGGATCGCTGCGCGCCAATGTTGGCATGCCAAACAAAATATGGGCTTGCGAAGCAGGATGGGCAATACGCTGCTCGGCACCCGCAGGGATCGCTACCGCCGGCAATTCAGGCAGGGGCGCGCCTTGCGGCAAGCGACGCGTTACTTCCTTGGCGATGGCATCTGCTTCAGCGCGTGTGATATCACCAATCATGGCGATAACAGCGCGATTGGCAACGTAATGCTCACGATGAAAACGCATCAAGTCGTCGCGCGTAGCAGCCTGAATAGATTCAACCGTTGCCTCGGCACCATACGGATGATCGCCATAATTCAATCGCCAAAACGCTTTACTCGCGATCGACTCAGGGCGCGTCATGGATTCGCGAATCGACGCTAGCGTACGACCCTTATCGCGCTCAAATAAATCTTGCGGAAAACTCGGGTGCGCCAACAAGCGTGCGAGCAGTCGTATCGACTGTTCTCGCTCTGCGAGCGATGACAGCGTGCGGATCGACACGCTGCCACGGTCGGCACTGACGCCACCACTACGCTGTGCGGCCACATCGGCAATGGCATCGGAAATACTCGCCTCGGACATGGCGGGCTCGACGCTACCATCAGGCAAAGTAGCCTTGGCGATACCACGCGCCAGCATGCCGTTGGTCAGCGAGGCAAGGCCTGCCCTGTTGGCGGGATCGCGCCGGCTCCCCGCATCAAAATCGAGATTCACATCCAGCATGGGAATCGTGTGGTTCTCGACGAAATACACACGCGCGCCGTTATCCAGCACCCAATGCTGAATCTTCAGCGCAGCATGAGTGAAGCTGCTGCAAGTAACGAGTGCGAGGAAAATGAATTTTTTCAGCATGATGGCGTCCTCAATGACGTAAGCCCGGTACCTCAGGGGCACGCTCGGGTTGCGCTGCCAGCGGCAATGGCGTGAGTGTGGCCACCGTCAGCTGATCATCGCTGAAATATTTCTGCGCGACTGCTTGCACCTGCTGCGGTGTGATCGACGACAGCCGCTCGATCATGCGGTCAATCTGTTTATACGAGATACCCGAGAGTTCGACCGAACCAATTTCCATCGCTTGCCCGAATACTGAATCACGCTTATAGATTTGTCCCGCAATCACTTGCGCCTTGACGCGCTTTAACTCGTCAGCAGAGACGCCTTCTTTCGCAATCCGTACCAGCTCTGCTCGCAAGGCCGCTTCGAGTTTTTCAACAGTACTGTCTTTAGTCGGTGCACCCGCCAGCATAAACAGCACAGGACCACGCGCGATGCCGTCATAGCCCGCATCGACCGAGTTCGCAATACGATCCGTGCGCACCAGCTTGGCCGGTAAACGTGCATTGTCATAACCATCCAATACCGCGGCGAGTAGCTCGAGTGCGTAAGGATCCTCATCTTTTTCCACATCGAGCAAGCGTGGCACCTTGTACGCCATCATCAGAAACGGATTCTCTGCGGGGGCCTTCACATTGACACGTCGGATACCGGTTTGCAGCGGCTCTTGTTGCGGCTTGGTCTTGGGCAAGGTCTTGGGTGGGATAGCCCCAAAATATTTTTCTGCCAGCTTCAGTACTTGTTGCGGGTCGACATCTCCCGCAATCACCACCACTGCATTGTTCGGCGCATACCAACGCTGGTACCACGCCAATGCATCCGCAGCCGTCATGTTTTGTAAATCGTCCATCCAACCCACTACCGGGTGACGGTAGGGGCTGGCCACAAACGCCGTGGCGTACAGTGCTTCACGTAAGAGCGACAAGGGCTTGTCTTCCGTGCGCAGGCGCCGCTCTTCCATCACCACCCGAATCTCTTTGCTGAACTCTGCCGGATCCATGGTCAGGTTTTGCATGCGATCTGCTTCCAGTGCCATCACACGCTCGAGGCGCGATCGCTCTACTTGCTGGTGATACGCGGTGTAATCCTTGCTGGTAAACGCATTATCACGGCCGCCCAACTCCGCCACCCGCTTGCTGAACTCACCCGGCTTCAGCTTTTTGGTGCCTTTAAACATCATGTGCTCCAGCACATGCGCCACACCAGTGGTGCCACTCAGCTCATCAATACTGCCTGCGCGGTACCACACCATGTTCACCACCGTCGGTGCACGATGATCTTCCTTGACGATCAGCTTCAAGCCATTGGCCAGCCGAAATTCATGCGTATCAGTCGCCGCCTGAACAAGCGCAGGCAGCATAAAAACGAGTGCAATCAGCAGGTGTTGAAATAAGGTTTTGCGTCGGTCAATCATGCGTTAGGCTCTGTTAGAATCGAATGCTTCTGATGGGTGATGCGAAGGGGCAGATTCTATCTGTTGTCGTCGCTCACCGCAGCGAACCCCAAAACACCTCGCCGGATGTTCAGTTTTCTCAAAAAAAAATCGTCCTCCCCTGTTGCAGATCCCTCTGCAGTTGTCGCGTCGCCCGTCATTGAATCTGCACCGCAAGACGCCGCCGAAGCCAAGCAATCCTGGCTAAGGCGCCTGAAGACCGGGCTAGTACGCACCTCGTCGAATATCTCCACGCTGTTTATCGGCACGCGGATCGACGATGCACTGTACGAAGAGCTGGAAGCTGCACTCTTGATGGCCGATGCCGGAGTTGAAGCCACCCAGTTTTTACTCGATGCGCTCAAACAAAAGGTCAAAGCAGAAAAACTGACCGAGGCCTTGCAGGTGAAGGCAGCCCTGCGCGAGTTAATGATTGCGCTGCTCCTGCCCCTGGAAAAACCCCTCATGCTGGGTCATGAGCAACCTCTCGTGCTCATGATCGCCGGGGTCAATGGCGCCGGTAAAACTACCACCATCGGCAAGTTGGCCAAGCATATGCAGCGGCACGAGCAAAAAGTACTGCTGGCTGCTGGGGATACCTTCCGTGCTGCCGCGCGTGAGCAGCTGACGGTATGGGGCGAGCGCAATGATGTGGCTGTTATTTCCCAGGCATCCGGTGATCCGGCCGCAGTTGCTTTTGATGCAGTTCAGGCCGGGCGTGCGCGCGGCATGGATGTGGTGATGATCGACACCGCAGGCCGGCTACCCACCCAGCTACACCTGATGGATGAGCTGAAAAAAATCAAGCGTGTGATTGGTAAAGGGCTGGAGGGTGCACCGCATGAGGTGTTACTCGTCATTGATGGCAACACTGGGCAAAACGCACTTGCGCAAGTAAAGGCCTTTGATGATGCGCTACAACTCACCGGGCTGATCGTGACCAAACTTGATGGCACCGCCAAAGGTGGCGTGCTAGCGGCAATCGTCAAGCAACGTGCGGTACCGGTGTACTTCATTGGTGTTGGCGAGGGTATTGATGATCTACAGCCCTTTATTGCCAGCGAGTTCGTTGACGCCTTGCTCGGTTGATTCCAGGTAGACCATGTCAATTATTTCTTTTTCTCATGTCGCCAAACAGTATGAAGGCGGCGTCAGCGCACTGAGCGATGTATCGATGGAGATTGCCGAGGGCGAGCTGGTCTACCTCGCGGGTGCCTCGGGTGCTGGCAAGTCCACCTTGCTAAAACTAATCGCTGGTATCGAGCGCCCGAGTGCCGGGCTGCTGCTCGTCAGCGGGCAAGATATGCGCAAGCTCAACCGCACCACACTTCCCTATTGGCGTCGAATGCTCGGCTTGATCTTGCAGCAGCATCGCCTCTTGAATGATCGCAGCGTGCTGCAGAACGTGATGCTGCCCTTGCTGGTGAGCGGTGCCAGTGTCAAGGAAGCGATGCAGCGCGCGCGGGTTGCACTCGATCGCGTCGACCTCGGTAACAAAGCAGATTTAGTACCGCAAGCCCTATCCGGTGGCGAGCAACAGCGTGTCTCGATCGCGCGTGCCATCGTCCACAAGCCGCGCATCATCCTCGCCGATGAGCCCACCGCTAATCTTGACCGCGATAGCGGACGACGCGTGATGGACATGCTGCAAGCCTTTCATACCGCAGGCGTCACTTGCATCATTGCCACCCATGATGAGCGCTTGCTGCACAGCGCAGATCGTGTAGTTCAGCTTGAACGTGGGCGCATCATTGCCATGCATGATTCCGCCAGTGAGGTGGGCGCATGAACTGGCTGCGTGAACACTGGCGCGCATTGCTATCCGCATGGGCACGTATCCGGATCGCGCCAGGGGGTTTTGCCTTCAATGTGGTGGTGATTGCCTTGGCACTGGTGCTGCCGCTCACCGGTCTGACCGTACTGGAGAACTTGCGCCCCGTCGCGCGCGATCTCGCGGTGGAGCCTGAGCTGAGCGTGTTTATCTCGACCGATGTGGCGCGCAGCCGTGCGCAAGCCATCGGTGGAGATATTCGCCAGCAAGCGCAGCAACTGGCGGTGCCCGTACGACTAGAGTTCATCGATCGGGATCAAGC
>JAJTGD010000063.1 GCA_021299035.1 Oxalobacteraceae bacterium
TCGCACAGCGGTTTCTAGTTCTTGGCTATTCATCATGAAACCACCGTCACCACAAATCGCCATCACATGCGACTCTGGGTGCAGCATGGCGGCCATCATCGCCGAGGGTAAACCCGCGCCCATCGTGGCCAGCGCGTTATCCAGCAAAATCGTATTCGGTTGATGCGCACGGTAATTGCGTGCAAACCAGATTTTATAAACGCCATTATCGAGCGCGATGATGTCGTGGTCGCGCATGACTTCACGAATATCCTTCACCAGCCGCTGCGGCAGCATCGGGCAGCGATCATCATCTTCTGCTTCAGCGATACGCTGCTCGACATTCGCTTTCACTTGTTGGAACAGGCTGAGATCCAGCGATACCTTGCCTTCGAGCATACGCGTCAGATGGCTGATGGATAGTGCCAGATCACCCACCACCTCCACCTGCGGGAAATATACTTGATCGACTTGCGCCGCACGGTAGTTCACATGCACCACAGTTTGCCCGGAGGGCTCCATGAAGAAGGGCGGTTTCTCCACCACGTCATGGCCGATGTTGATGATCAAATCCGCTTGGTGAATATAAGCGTGCAGATAATCATCATCCGACAGCGCTGCAGTACCCAGAAACAGCGGTGAAGATTCATCCACCACGCCTTTGCCCATTTGCGTCGTAAAAAACGGAATCTGCAGCTGATGCACGAAGGCATGAATCGCTTCCCGTGCGTGCTTACGATTGGCGCCTGCACCAACCAACACCAATGGATGTTTGGCCTTGACGATCAGATCAGCCACCGTCTGCAGAACTGCATCCGAGGCTTCGGCGTAATAACGCGGATGCGGTGGAATCGGATGGGCATCGCACAGTTCTGCGGCAATATCTTCGGGGAGTTCGAGTAGTACCGCACCCGGGCGCTCTTCTTCAGCGATACGAAATGCCTCGCGCACGAGTGCTGGAATCGTATTGCCGTTAACGATTTGGCGCGCCATTTTGCAGATCGGCTTGAACAGCTGAACGATATCGACAATCTGGAACTGCCCCTGCTTGGATTTTTTGATCGGTTTTTGCCCGGTGATCATGATCATCGGAAAAGCACCAAGATGTGCATACGCTGCGGGGGTTGCGAAATTCGTGGCACCAGGCCCGAGCGTCGCCATACACACGCCGGCTTTGCCGGTGAGTCGTCCGTAGGTCGCGGCCATGAAGGCGGCGCCTTGCTCATGTCGAGTCAGGATCAGACGGATCTTGGTAGACGTACGAAGCGCATCGAGCAAGTCGAGGTTCTCCTCGCCCGGCACGGCAAACACATATTCGACGCCTTCATTCTCCAGCGCCTCGACGAATAACTCCGATGCCTTGCGCTCGTGCGCGTGTTGCCCAGATGCCGTTGTCATGCTTCCTTGCCTCCCAGGTCAGGGCGCGAGGCCAGGCCTGCGCCGGATGTTTATTGTTGTAAGACCAATGGACCGGCAGCGCCGGCACTGGCGGATCCTGCCTGACTGTATTCGAAGACTTGGCGCGGAGCAACCTCGCGCTTCGGGTCTTTATGGCTTTTGGCCGTCATGCGCCCGGGCCGGGCCGATCGTGGTGAAATCCCATTTGAAACAACAAATTACTTGAAAATACGTAAAAAAACACTGAAAATAGGATTTATTTTTCATTTACGCGAAAAATGCTGGTCGAGTTCCGAGTCGCTAATTTTCGATCGATACGGGAAGAGCAGTGCCTGAGCTTCGCTGCATCCAAGGACAGCGCTCACGCGGACTCGCACTGTATCGAAACGCAGGCCCGCGGCGCCAAGCAGTTGCTGCGCTCGGCGGTGACTTACGGCGCGAATGCAAGCGGCAAAAGTAACCTGATCCTTGCATTGATGACGATGCAGCGACTCGTCCTCAATTCAACCCGCCTACTAGAGCCGCAGTTCCGAGAGCAATTCACGCCATTCCTGTTGGACGCTGAATCACGTGATCAGCCAACACGTTTCGAGGTGACACTGGTGATCGGTGATTGCCGGTATCAATACGGTTTCAGTTTTGACGCAAACCGTATCCATGGTGAGTGGCTGCTTGTATACCGTCTCGCAAAAGCACAGCGCTGGTTTGAGTATCACTACAACACCGAGAATAGCGAAACTGACTGGCAACCATTCTCAGTGCATTTTAAAGGCGAGCGGAAGGGGCAGCGTGAGCTCTGGAAAGCGAATACGGGTACCCGATCCCTGTTTCTCACACAGGCGGCGCAGTCCAACAGCTTGCAACTTCAACCTTTGTTCCAATGGTTTACTAATTCGCTGGCTATCTTCCCGGCACAAGCGCCATTCAATCTGATACCGTCTTCCCAGCGTTTGGATGATCCTCATTACAAACAATGGGTACTGCGTTTATTGAACGCAGCCGATATTCACATCAGTGACATTCGGGTTGAAAAACGCAGGTTGGGTCACCCGGAGTTCAGGGTAGACTCTTCGACGATGGCCGAAGTCCACGACCCGGATGGCGAGCTACCGGTAGTGCAGTTTTGTCACGAATCTTCCGATGGTAAGCAACAATGGTTCGATGCCCGCTTTGAGTCTTTTGGCACATTACGTCTTCTAGGTTACGCAACTCCCTTGCTGGACGCACTGGAGCATGGGAAGCTGATCGTCGTCGATGAATTCGACACCAGCCTCCATCCTCTTCTCACGCGATTCATCTTGAAAATCTTGCATAGCCCCCAGTTGTCCAGCAAAGGTGCGCAGATGTGGATTACCACCCACGACACCTCGCTACTTGATCCCTATCTTTTGCGTCGCGATCAGATTTGGTTCGTCGAAAAAGACAAGCAGCAATGTACAGAGCTTTACGCACTGCTGGAATTCAGTCCTCGCAAGAATGAGGCAATCGAGCGGGGTTACCTGCAGGGCCGCTATGGGGCGATACCCCTCCTCAGTGATTTTCAGTTCTGAGCTGCAGCGATGCGGACTAATCGAGCCAGATCTGGCTTGTTGGCGACTGAGCGCGCCAGAGTAGATAGGAAAAATTCAGGGCGCCGAGAAAAGGGGTCAGCGCTGGTTGTTTGTGAGGGTGAGTTTACTGAGCCGTACTACTTGAAAGGCTTGTTGGCCCACCTTGATATAAACAGTGCCAGCGTGGAAGTTATCGCGGGGCAAACACGCAGTAATGCAGTCGCTGTCGTTAAACGAGCGCGAGATCGTTTTCAACAGACTCCCCGAGATCGTGTATTCGTTGTGATCGATGGTGAGCAAGCTGATTTATCGCGCGCACTACAGCTTTGTAAAACGCCTATACAGCGAGCCAATACAAGACATGGGCAGCCAGAGATTTGTATCGAGCCGATCATTAGCGCGCCATGCTTCGAGGTGTGGTTGCTTCTACACTTTCGATACTGCGATCAGCCCTTCATTGCCTATGCCGATGTGCTGCCAGCCTTACAGGTCCACCTGACCGACTATGCGAAGAAGGATCCTTATATTTTTATAAAGACCGGCGCCGGCGCAGGGCTCACGCGAGCCATGACACATGCCGCTCGGCTTCGGGCATTCAAGTTACAAACAGGCGGCAGAATCCCAGCGACCGACATGGACATCTTGGTCAAGTCGCTACGAATGATCAGTCCTGAGTTTTGACTGGCGCTGCGGCCGCCGCGCCTTCCACCTTCAGCTGACTTTGCGGCGCAGGCTCGACAATCGCTGGCGGTTCAGCTGCCGGGACCGCAGGCGCGGTCATCATACCGAGTGGCGAGACACCGATCCAGCGCACATGCAGCACCATCATGAACACCGCCCACAGCACGGTGCCGACGACCAGCGTCAGCCCACTACGTGCCGCCGTACCAGGGGGGTAGGTGGTACCGTTCACGCGGTCGCGCCGACGTGAACTCACGAAGCTGGCAACGGCCCAGATCAGGAAGCTACCGAACAGCAACACATCAGCCAGATTGCCATTGGCAAGCAAATGCGCGAATGCCCATGTCTTTACACCCGCCACCATGGGATGCCCGACCTTGGCTTTGATGCTATTGCCCGGCACATAGGCCGCAGTGACTAGTACGAAAGCGATCAGCGTCAGCGGTATCGTCAGGTAATAAGCCCAAAGGGGTGCTGTCCAGAGCGGTAGCGGGTAGGAGTGCGCGTGGCCGTAGCCAATCACGATCAGCACGAAGCCACCGATGGAAGCTGCAGTGATCAGACCCTTCCAACCCATCTCGCCGATGCGGTTAATGGTTTGGGTGCGGGCCTGATCTGCCAACATACGCGTCGAGTGCGCGCCCAGGAAAAGCACCAATCCGATAATGAGCAGGGCCATCGTGATTTCTCCGTACAATGCAATGAGATCGACGGAGTTTAACCGAGAATAAAACCAAACCGGAGAGCACCACATGTCCACCGCCACCAGAAACCGCCAGATTTTCGCTGCCGTGATCGGTAATGCGCTGGAGTGGTATGACTTCGTGATCTACGGTTTCATGACCGTGATTATTTCGCGCCTGTTTTTCCCAGCCGACAGTGAATACGCCTCATTGCTAATCGCGATGGCGACTTTCGGCGTTGGCTTCTTCATGCGTCCGGTCGGGGGCGTATTGATTGGGTTGTACGCTGATCGTCGTGGCCGTAAAGCGGCACTACAGCTGATTATTTTGTTGATGACCATCGCGACCGCGATGATCGCGTTCGCACCAACCTATGCGGCGATTGGTATCGCGGCACCCGCCATCATGGTATTGGCTAGGCTGCTGCAGGGCGCAGCAACGGGCGGCGAGTTTGCCAGTGCCACTGCATTTCTGATCGAGAGTTCGCCGCCGGAACGTCGCGGTTTTTTTGGTTCGCTGCAAATGGTGGGGCAAAGTATCGCTGCACTCAGCGGTGCGACAGCTGGCATGCTGGTCACGCAAGGATTGACCCCCGAGCAAATCGATGCCTGGGGATGGCGCTTGCCATTTCTTTTTGGGCTATTGATTGGGCCAGTCGGCTTATGGATGCGTCGGCATCTGTCAGAAACCGAAGAGTTCGTCGCTGCCACGCAAGACGAGACTCAGCATCTGGGTTTAATGGCGGTACTGCGCGAGCACTATCGTGATGTACTGGTGTGCTTCGGCTTGGTCGTATCAACCACCATCATGTTTTATGTGGTGCTGATTTATATGCCCACCTACGCCAAGACCCAGCTGAATATCCCACTCAAAGATGCCTTCACTGCGCAGGTGGCGGGGCTGATTTTTCTAACGGTATTGATCCCGCTGTTCGGTATGCTGTCTGACCGTATCGGTCGGCGTGCGGTGTTGATGTTGGCAGCGCTGTTATATCTGGTACTGACTTATCCCATGATGGTGTGGATGCTGGCTGAGCCATCGCTGCTACGACTCGCGGTCATGCAAGTCGCGCTGTGTAGTGCGATTGCGGTTGGTTTCGGTGCGATCTCTACAGCACTCGCCGAACAATTCCCCGTGCGGCAGCGATCTACCGGGCTGGCCTTGGCCTACAACATGGCGGTGATGATCTTCGGCGGCTTCGCACAACTGATCGTGACCTGGCTGATCAAAGAGACGGGTTCCTTGTTGGCGCCGTCGTTCTATGTGATGTTTGGTGCAACTGTGGGCTTGGTGGCGGCTTACTTCATCAACGATAAGCGCAAGCATGTGGAGGCCGAGTAAATGCGATTATTTAAACTAATTCTTGTCGCGCTATCGCTCGTGCTCTCGGGCGCATCTGCCATTGCCGATGAGGGCCCGGCATACGGCCCAGAGCTGGAGGGGTTTGACTACCCACTACCGGTGCAGCGGTTCGTGTTTCAGTCGCAGCGTCAGCAAGTGCAAATGGCTTATCTGGATGCACAGCCTGATCGAGCCAACGGCCGCACCATTGTTCTGCTTCACGGTAAAAACTTTTGCGCAGCGACCTGGGAAGGCACCATGCGCTTTCTGCAGTCGAAGGGGTTTCGGGTGATCGTGCCGGACCAAATCGGCTTTTGTAAATC
>JAJTGD010000064.1 GCA_021299035.1 Oxalobacteraceae bacterium
TTGCTGCCGAAAGGCACGATTAAGACGCCCTGATCGTCGGTGTTATTCCCAGTCCGGCACAGGTTGCCGGATTTTTTCATTTTAAGTAGCTCGCCATGAATCGTTATCCCCTCTGGAAATACTTGTTGATTGCGCTGGTGCTGGCGATGGGCGTGCTGTATACCGTGCCCAATTTCTTCGGTGAGTCACCGGCGGTGCAGATCAGCAGCGCGAAAGCGACCTTGAAGCTGGGCCCGGATGCAGTGGGGCGTGTCCAGCAGGCGCTGGAAGGCGCGGGCGTGCGTGCCGAGGGTTCCTTCTACGAAGATCTGGGTAACAACGGTACCGTGCGTGTGCGTTTCGCCAATACCGATCTCCAATTCAAGGCCAAGACCGTTCTTGAGCAGGCCTTGAACAAAGACCCAGGTGATCCGAGTTATCTGGTGGCGTTCAATCTGCTGCCAAACACGCCGACGTGGCTGCAATCCTTGCATGCACTGCCGATGTATCTGGGGCTCGATCTGCGCGGCGGCGTGCACTTTTTGATGCAGGTAGATACACGCGCGGTCACAGCGAAACGGATTCAATCTACCCAGATTGCCGTGCGTTCGCAGCTTGTCGAGAAGAAGCTCCGCTTTGCCGGTATCTCGCGCATCGGCGATGTGGTCGAAATTCGTTTTCGCGATCGTGAGACCTTGGATGCAGCAAGCGCCGTGCTGAGCACCCAGATGCCTGAGCTGGCGCTGGTCGAGGAGTCGGATGCGGAAGGTTTGAAGCTGGTCGCTCGTCTTAGCCCGGTGGCGATGAAGCAGACACTGGAAGAGGCTGTACAGCAGAATATCTCGACGCTCTCCAAGCGTGTTAACGAGCTTGGCGTGGCCGAGCCGATCATCCAGCGTCAAGGTGCAGATCGTATCGTGGTGCAGTTGCCCGGTGTGCAGGATGTGTCACGGGCAAAAGACATCATCGGGCGTACCGCAACGCTTGAGGTACGCATGGTGGACGAGTCCGTGCAGCGCGGTACCGAAGAAAGTGCAGTAGTAGCGCCAGGCTCCGAGTTATTCAAAGTAGGCAAAGGTGCGCCGGTGATCTTGTATAAAGACCCGGTCATCACCGGTGACTATATTTCCAATGCTGGTGCAGCATTCGACCAGAACCAGCAGCCTGCAGTAGGCATCGACTTGAATGGTGATGGTGGCCGCAAAATGCGCGAGGCTACCCGCAACAAGATCGGCAAACTGATGGCGATCGTGTTGTTTGAAAAAGGCAAGGGAGAAGTGCTGACCGTTGCCAGCATTCGCGATGAACTTGGCGCGCGTTTTCAAATCACCGGTATGGAGTCGCCAACGGCAGCCACTGATCTGGCGTTGTTGCTGCGTGCCGGCTCGCTGGCTGCGCCAATGGAGATTATCGAAGAGCGCACCATCGGACCGCAGCTCGGCGCTGAAAACATCGCCAAGGGTTTCAACTCGACCCTGTACGGATTTGCTGCGATCGCAGCTTTCATGATCGTGTACTACCTGGTGTTTGGCGCATTCAGTATGTTCGCCCTCGCGGTTAACGTGATGTTGCTGATTGCGCTGCTGTCGCTGCTGCAGGCCACCCTGACCTTGCCGGGTATTGCCGCGATTGCGCTGACACTCGGTATGGCGATTGATGCCAACGTACTGATCAATGAGCGTATCCGAGAAGAGCTACGTAACGGGAACAGCCCGCAGGCGTCGATTGCGGCCGGCTTCGAGCGCGCCTGGGCCACGATTCTCGATTCGAACGTGACGACGCTGATCGCTGGACTTGCACTGCTGATTTTTGGCTCAGGCCCGATTCGCGGCTTCGCAGTCGTGCACTGTCTCGGTATTCTGACCTCGATGTTTTCAGCGGTCGTGGTGGCGCGTGCGCTGGCTAATTTGTGGTACGGACGTCGCAAGAAACTCAGCAGCATATCGATCGGACAAGTCTGGAAGCCCAGCGAATAATTCGCGGCGACCAAGGAGACCACTATGGAATTTTTCCGGATTAAACGCGACATCCCGTTCATGCGGCATGCGCTGGTGTTCAATGCCATCTCGGCGTTGACATTTGTTGCAGCAGTGTTTTTCTTGCTGACCAAAGGCCTGCACCTGTCAATCGAGTTCACGGGTGGTACCGTGATGGAGGTGGCCTACACCAAGCCAGCCGACCTCGAAGCGATTCGCAAAACCGTGAGCGGACTTGGCTATGCAGACAGCCAAGTGCAAAGCTTCGGTACAGCGCAAGATGTGCTGATTCGATTGCCATTGCAAGGGGGTGCTAGCTCAGCTCAGGTGAGTACCAAGGTGATTGAGGCGCTCAAGGCAGCCGACCCATCGGTTACCTTGCAGCGTGTCGAGTTTGTGGGGCCACAAGTCGGTGAGGAACTCGCGCATGATGGCTTGACCGCAGATCAGGTTCGAGTGGAAGTTCGCCGTGGCCGCCATCATCGCCAACCTGCATGATGTGATTATCATCATCGGCTTCTTCGCATTTTTTCAGTGGGAGTTTTCGCTGACCGTGCTGGCAGCCGTGCTGGCGGTGCTCGGCTACTCTGTCAATGAATCTGTCGTGGTGTTTGACCGAGTACGTGAAACTTTCCGCGACCGCCGATTTGGCAAGCTCGATACCCCGGAGGTGTTGAACCACGCCATCACCAGTACCATCTCCCGCACCGTCATCACCCATGGCAGCACCCAGTTGATGGTGCTATCGATGTTGATCTTTGGTGGCCCCACCTTGCATTATTTTGCGATGGCACTCACCATCGGTATCTTGTTCGGCATCTACTCCTCAGTGTTCGTCGCCGCAGCCGTTGCCATGTGGTTGGGTGTGAAGCGTGAAGATCTGCTGAAGCCGGTGAAGGTTAAGGACGACACCGACGGCGCAGTCGTCTAAAGCCTTTAAAAACGTCGCTGGCGTTGTTGGTCGCGCCTCGCCGTACGTCAAGTACTGTCTTCGACGCGCCCGCCTAGCCAGCGACGTTTTTGACCAGCTTTGCGCTGTAAGAAGAAATGCTGGCGTTGTTGGTCGCGCCTCGCCGTACGTCTTCTTTAGATATTTTTTGCCAGCTGTGCGGCGAGTCCAACGTAGGTCGCCGGCGTCATGGCGAGCAGGCGATCTTTGGCGTCCTGGGGGATGGCAAGCCCTCGAATGAATTCATGTAGTGCCGCTTGCGAGATGCCTTTCCCGCGCGTGAGTTCTTTCAGCTGCTCGTAGGGATTTTCAATACCGTAGCGGCGCATGACGGTTTGTACCGGCTCGGCCAGCACTTCCCAGTTTTGATCGAGGTCTTCAGCCATGCGTGCCGGATTGACCTCGAGTTTGTTCAGGCCGCGCAGGCAGCTGTCATAGGCAAGCAAGGTGTATCCAAAGCCGACACCGATATTTCTCAGCACGGTTGAATCAGTCAGATCCCGCTGCCAGCGTGACACGGGCAGCTTCTCCGCCATGTGGCCCAGCACGGCATTCGCCATGCCGAGATTGCCCTCGGCATTTTCAAAATCGATCGGATTGACTTTGTGCGGCATGGTGGATGAGCCAATTTCGCCTGCTTTGGTTTTTTGCTTGAAGAAACCGAGCGAAATATAGCCCCACACGTCTCGGCAAAGATCAATCAGGATCGTATTGGTACGCGCAATCGCATCGAATAATTCGGCGATGTAGTCATGCGGTTCGATCTGTATGGTGTATGGGTTGAATATCAGACCGAGTCGTTGCTCGACCACCTCTCGTGCAAACGCTTGCCAGTCGACGTTGGGATAGGCAGACAGATGCGCGTTGTAGTTACCGACCGCGCCGTTCATCTTCCCCAGTATCTCGACGGCCGCGATGGCTTGCTGTGTACGACGCAGTCGAGCCACGACGTTGGCGATTTCTTTGCCCATGGTAGTTGGACTAGCCGGTTGTCCGTGGGTGCGCGACATCATCGGTATGTCAGCGTGTTGATGCGCGAGCTCGCTCAAGCGTGCGATGAGCTTGGTTAGTGCCGGCAGCAATACCGCATCGCGTGCTGTTTTCAGCATCATGCCGTGAGAGGTATTGTTGATGTCTTCCGAGGTGCAAGCGAAGTGAATGAACTCCGATGCAGCGACCAACTCTGGGTGTGCCTGGACTTGCTCTTTGAGCCAGTACTCAACCGCCTTCACATCATGATTGGTCGTAGCCTCGATCGCTTTGATACGCGCAGCATCCTGCTCAGTGAATTCAGCGGCAATGTTTTGTAGTACTGCTTTGGATTCCGCGCTGAATGGCTTCAGCTCGTCCAGCCCGGCTTCCGACAGTGCCAGCAGCCATGCAATCTCTACTTTCACGCGATGGTGCATGAAACCGGCCTCGGACAAGATCGGCCGCAGCGCATCAGTTTTACTGGCGTAACGCCCGTCGAGTGGTGACAGGGCAGATAGTTCGGTGAGTGGCATTGGGTCGGGGCGGGCGCTTGGGCCGGGCGGGATTTGTATCGCGGCTGATTTTATCATTCGGATCAGCGCTTAAAATTTTGCCAATGATATAATTTTTACTCAGTCCACAAGTGTGATCCGCGATGAAGCTGATTGGTTCGCTAGCGAGTCCTTATGTGCGCAAAGTGCGCGTGGTAATGGCCGAAAAGAAGCTTGACTATGAGTTGGTGCTGGAAGACGTCTGGTCGGCTGACACCACGATTTTCCAATCAAACCCCTTGGGTAAAGTGCCTTGCCTTGTGATGGAAGATGGCGGGGCGATGTTTGACTCGCGCGTGATTGTCGAATATCTCGACACCATGTCGCCGGTTGGCAAGCTGATTCCAGTGGCAGGTCGAGAGCGCGCCAGTATCAAAGTGTGGGAGGCGCTGGCGGATGGTGTTGCGGATGCTGGCATTCTCGCGCGTCTGGAGCGCATTCAACGCCCGCCGTCGCAGCAAAGCGAAGCTTGGGTTCAGCGCCAGCTCGACAAAATTCGGCATGGAACACGTGCCATGGCATTGGCGCTGGGCGATCATCCGTTTTGCGCCGGTAAGCAATTCTCGCTGGCTGATGTGGCCACCGGCTGTACCTTAGGCTGGATTGCTTTCCGTTTCCCTGAAATCGATTGGCGGGGTGAGCACCCGAATTTGGCACGGCTGTTCGACAAACTGTCTGAACGTCCTTCATTCAAAGAGACTGTGCCCATCGCCTGAGCACGGCTTGCATGAAAAAAGGAGCCGCTGGGGCTCCTTTTTTTGTTGCTACTTTTCTGGATGACGCTGGTGTTCAGGCATCACCCATCTGCGATTGCAGGTAGTTTTGCAGACCCACTTGCTCAATAAGTTCGATTTGCGTTTCTAGCCAATCGATATGTTCCTCGGTATCGTCGAGAATATGCTCGAATAATTCACGCGAAATATAGTCACGAGCTTGTTCGCAAACCGAGATACCTTCTTTCAGTGTTTTCTGCGATGCATACTCAAGTTGTAGATCGCAATTCAGCATCTCAGGAACATTTTCGCCGATCATCAACTTGTGCAAGGCTTGCAGGTTGGGCAGGCCATCCAGCATCAGAATGCGCTCGATCAATTTGTCGGCATGCTTCATTTCACCGATGGATTCTTCGTACTCTTTCTTGCCGAGTTTCTCGAAACCCCAGTGACGGTATACGCGAGAGTGCAAGAAGTACTGGTTGATTGCGGTAAGTTCGTTGGTGAGCTGTTCGTTGAGCAGCTTGATAACGTTAGCGTCGCCCTTCATGAGTGCCTCTTGCAAAGAAATTAAAGATGCGCGATGTTAACTCAGCAAGGGCCTTTTGTTACCAAGGACGATTCATTTTGTTATTGGGAATCATCCTCATTCGCATATACGCGAAATTGCACCAGAGGATGTTGTGATGCTTACGCAAGTCGACCGACTCGGCGTGTCACAAAAAGGGGGAGGTAATCCGGCTTGGGAGACGACAGCGCCTTGTATGGCGCTGTACGTGTTGCGGTTTCAGGGGGCTTTAAACGGCGGCGACGCGCCGGACCTCGGTGAACTGCCTGTCTTCGACATGCGCGCGCACCAGCGTTTTCGCAAACTCATTACATTTACCGCAGCAGCTGCCCACGTTGAGTTGCTGTCGAATCTCTTCCATGGATTTGGCGCCGGCATCGAGTGCTCGACGAATCGCTTTGTCGGAGACGTTATGGCATACGCAAACGATCATGGTGACGCCCCTCCAATTAGGACTCGCCGCTGTCCGAGTGAGTGTCGGTAGGGCAGAGCTGATAAATTCAAATGAGAACGATTCGTGTTTAGATTATTCGCGAATCATCGCTGGAGCGCAAGCTTTTTTTGGTTGAGGGGTAGAGACCCGGGGAAGGCGCGCTGGCGCGGGTGTTTGCCGGCTCTGCGGGGTGCTCAGGTGCCTTCGGCCCGCTCGATAATGCCGCCGCCGAGGCAAACCTCGCCGTCATACAAGACGGCGGACTGTCCGGGCGTCACCGCCCACTGGGCTTGCTCAAATTGCAACTTGGCTTCTGCGCTTCCGGCGCCATGCAGTGCGCAGGCGACATCCGCCTGCCGGTAGCGGGTCTTGGCCAGCAGGGGCCCATCTGCCGGTGGAGCGCCAGCGACCCAGCTCAACTGGCCGGCAACCAATGCAGTCGATAACAGCCATGGGTGGTCGTGACCTTGCACCACATACAAGGTGTTGGTTTCGACGTCTTTGCGTGCAACGTACCAAGCTGCGTGATTACCATCTTCATCGCGATGCGCGCGTTGTCCTCCCAAGCCGATGCCTTTTCGTTGGCCTAGCGTGTAGAACGACAAGCCGACATGCTCGCCGACGGTATCGCCCTCAGGCGTGCGCATCGGCCCTGGCTTGAATGAAAGGTATCGATTAAGAAATTCACGAAAGGGTCGTTCACCGATAAAGCAGATCCCGGTGGAATCTTTTTTGCGCGCATTCGGGAGCTGAAGCTCATCCGCAATTTTTCTGATTTGCGACTTGTGCAGCTCGCCGAGGGGAAATAGGGTACGTGATAGCTGCGACTGCGTCAGGCGGTGCAAGAAATAGCTCTGATCTTTGCTTGTATCCACGGCCTTTAGCAACTCGTGTTTGCCGTTCCGCTCGCGCACCCGCGCGTAATGGCCGGTAGCGATGTGGTCCGCGCCGAGTTGAAGCGCGTGATCCAAAAAGGCTTTGAATTTGATCTCGGCATTGCACAACACATCCGGGTTGGGTGTGCGCCCAGCCTCGTATTCACGCAGGAACTCCGCAAACACACGATCTTTATACTCGCCGGCGAAGTTCACTGCTTCAATGTCGACGCCAACAACATCTGCGACGCTGGCGGCGTCCAGCCAGTCCTGTCGCGTCGAGCAGTACTCGTCATCATCATCGTCCTCCCAGTTCTTCATGAACAGGCCGATCACTTCGTAGCCCTGCTGTTTCAGCAGCCATGCGGCGACCGAGGAGTCGACACCCCCGGACATGCCAAGAACAACGCGGGCTTTACTCATCAGCGGGTAGGTGAATACTGGGGTGGGTATAGAGAATCGACAGTGGGAAGCGCTGTCCTGCCAAGTAGTCTTCGACGCACTGCAACACCAGCGGACTTCGGTGTCTGTCCTGGGTTGCTCTGATTTCCTGATGCGACATCCACACGATACGCAGAATGCCTTCATCCAACGGGCGCTGATGGGCGTTACCCAATGCACCCGTAAAGGCAAAGCGCACATAGGTAACGTCTTCATTCATTCGACTCGATTGGTAGCG
This sequence comes from Oxalobacteraceae bacterium, assembly GCA_021299035.1. Taxonomy (GTDB): domain Bacteria; phylum Pseudomonadota; class Gammaproteobacteria; order Burkholderiales; family Burkholderiaceae_D; genus Pernthalerella; species Pernthalerella lacunae. The sequence continues at coordinate 7,696 of JAJTGD010000064.1, forward strand.
TGAGAGATAAACGCCTACCAATGAGTCGGGGATAAATTCATGCGCGGTTTCTTCGAGTGCCTCTCGCGCAGCTGCCGCCACCAAGGACTCGCCGGGGTCGAGATGGCCGGCGGGTTGGTTGAATTTGATGCCCTCC
>JAJTGD010000065.1 GCA_021299035.1 Oxalobacteraceae bacterium
TTGCCAAGGCAGCATCGGGTGCCGGCACATCTTCTGCTACCGACGATAAGCCAGCTTTCGAGTCACCGTTCCAGTCGCCGCTCCAGTCGGCCTTCGATCAAGCTACATCATCCGGTGCTGCGCCAGATCCGGCTGCGATGGCAGCGCCGTTCGCCAATGCTGCGGTTTGGTGGAATGCGATGCAGGAGCAGTTTTCGAATGCCGTCGGTCGGGCCATGCAGCAAGCTACGCCTCCCGAGCCAAAGCCCTCAAAAAAAACCACTGCCAAAAAAGCCTCAGCGGCTAAGCCCGCCGCCTCACGCAAGCGCGCGGTAAAAACCGCCTCAAAAAATACATCTAAGAGTGCATCGAGGGGTGCATCCAAGTCGACTTCCAAAGGGACGTCCAGTCGTACATCCCAAAGTGCATCGAAAGGCGCAGGAGCGACTGAGTCGGATTAACGCCAGCAGGGATCACGCAAGTAGCAGTGATCTAAGGACGGACAAGTCAGGCAGAAATAACGCAGGCAGTGACACACCCTGCAGCAGTAATGCAGAAGTTCGTAACGCAGGCTGGTGTGGTTGATGAGGCCTGTTTAAACCCAGTGACCGACGCCACCACATTGAGTGGCCCTCAGTAGAAGTCACCTAATTGCGTGCGCGCGTTTTTAGCCAGCGCATCACACTACCGACCACAGGTAGTTTTTCATACAACTCTTCAGCCGCATCCCAATAATCACGGTGGTAGGCCACGCGACCGTCTTCGGCAAAGCGCACATGCGTCGCCCCGCGAATACACTGCTCTTCAACCGAGAAACGTTTCATCCGGAATAAAAAATCCCAGGTCAGGAAGGCTTGGTCGTCCTGCAGCACACTGTGTGTGATGACGAAACGAGGCGCATCCACCTGCTCGAACATATGGGTGAAAATATGGCTCACCTGGTCCAGACCCTGTACCTCATTGAACGGGTCTTTGAACCAGACGTCGTCGGTATAGATCAGCGAAAGTGTACGAACGCTGTCTACACTAATCGACTGAAAAAAATCAATCACACGATAAAGATCAGCTTGATGCTTCATAGCCCAGTCACTTTATGAATCAGCCAGAAATAGGCGCGGTAGGGCAGTAGCTGTGCAAAGCGTAACCAGTTTGTGAAGCGGCGCGGAAAATGAATATGAAACTCGCCGCGCTCCATGCCCTGCACAATTTGCACAGCTGCTTCCTGCGGGCTGATCAGGGCTGGCATCTCGAAGTCGTTTTGTTTTGTCGCCGGGGTGTCGACAAAGCCAGGGTTAATCAAATAGACACCTAGGCCCTTTGCGTGCAGATCAAGATAAAGGGTTTCCGCCAAATTAATCAGCGCTGCTTTGGTAGGCCCATAGCCCAGTGCGCGTGGTAGTCCACCAAACCCAGCGACTGACGACACGATGCCAACACCACCACGGCCTTGCGCAAGCATCGTCGGCAACACCGCGTCGAGGACATGAAATACAGCACGGAGATTCACATCCAGCATCTGCTCGACAGCGTCAATATCGATCGCATCGGCGCGCATTTCGCGATAAACCCCGGCGACCATCAGTACCAGATCAACACCTTGCCACGCAGCCATCAACTGATCGCGTGCTGCTAGCAGCTGCGAGCGATTCGTGACATCCAGCGGCAAGATCAGTGCTTGCCCGTTGCCTGCCGCTAGCTGTCGCAGGGCAGTTTCATTGCGCGCCGATAGCGCGACGCGTGCGCCGAGTGAGAGCAAATGCTGGGCGGTAGCAGCACCGATGCCGGTCGATGCCCCAACCACCCATACCCGCACGCCGCGCCAATCTTGAATTTTCGGATTCATGAGATGTACTTAATACGCATGAGCACTATGCGGGTCATTAAGAAGCTGATTTACGGCTCACGCTTGCGAAACGATAGGGTCACTTCGCCGAGCCGGAAGCCGAATTTGCTCATCACTGCACGGTTCAGCATCACCTTGTCATCCATCATGAACATCCAATCGTCGAAGCTCACATGGTAAGTCTTGCCGTCGACTGGCAGCGCCAGTGTGTAGCGCCAGTTGAATGCATTACCGCCGGTCGCGCCGCTTGCTTCGCCAATCACATCGGAGGCGGTGCCGGTGTAGCGGTTGTCACCGATTTTTTTCAGGGTCCAGACACGGCGCTGCTTGGTACCATCCGAGTATGTGAAATGCTCATCCAAGGTCCCGGTATCGCCTTGCCATTGGCAGTCCATCACGACAGTAAAGCGTTTGATGACTTTGCCGCTCCTGTCCTGGAATATGCCCCACGCATCAATGGTGCCATTGAAATAGGATTTCAAATCCAGCTTGGGTTGTTCCGCTGCGTAATCTGAGGGCTGTAGTGTCGCGCCGCAACCGCCCAGCACCAGCGCGGCAAACAAATGTGCGCCAATCAATACCGCTCTCCAGCTTGATGTCTTCATGCTTGCTTCTCCTTTTATACATCCGCTAAAGGCGCGCGCCACAACGCCAAGGCCGCACCAGTTTTCAGTATGCAGGGCAGCACCGCATAGGCTAGTGTCAGTGCCGAGACCGCGCTGGCTTCTGTGGTGCCTGGGGTGTAACCGAGCCAACCCAGAAAAGGCAGTGAGATACCCGCTGCCAGCGCAAGATTCATTTTTGTAATCCAGCTCCACAAGCCAAAGTAACTACCTTCGTGTTCACCACCGTGCCCCGCGCTGCCAATCACGCCGGCGAGTAGCGCGGGCGGTAAGGCCAGATCAGCCCCCAATGCTGCGCCGGTCAACACACAAATAACACCGAATGGCAGCATCGCACCGGCGCCTAGCTGCGAAGTCCACAAGAAAGCAAGGATGGCGAGCAGCATCGACACCAGCCAAGCGCGTGATTCACCGACGCGCGCCGCCAGTCGAGTCCATAGGGGTAGCGCGAGTGCTGCCGACAGAAAATACAGCAGCAAAAACAAGGGTGCTTGGTCCGGCAACAACAGACGGTCGGATACAAAAAACAGAAATAGGGTCGCTGGTACTGCCGCGGCAATACCATTCAGCGCATAGACGGCAAACAGCCAGCGAAAGCGTGACTGCGTGAGTGGCAGCAACCAATGGGCAGCTTGTTTGGGTTCAGGCAGAGCAACTGCGCGCGGCGCCTGTCGTAGCAGTAAAAAAGCTGTGAGCAATAGCGCGAGTACGAAGCTAATGCACAGACCGGTGCGGCCCACCAAGGGTGGCAGTATGGCGGCTAACACCACGCCGGCCAGCGCACAGCCCTCACGTAGTGCGGTAAGTCGTGTTCGCTCACCACGCTGCTGTGTCAGGCGCGCGCCCCAGCTATTGTGCGCGATGGTAGCGATTGAGTAGCCCAAGTAGACCAGCACCAGACTTGCACCAAACCACACCACTAACCAGTCGGGCGATAAAGCAGGTGGCAGCATCAGTGCCGCAAAGCCGATCGCCAGCAAGGGAAGTGAGAGTAGAACGAACTTTGGATAACCACCGGATCGAGCGCCATCCATCCAACGCCCCAGTGGTGGATCAATAAACGCATCCATAGTCCGTGCGGCCAGCAACAAGGTGCCTACCGTGGCCAGGGACATGCCGAGCTGGGCTGCGTAGAGCTGCGGCACCATCACATATACCGGCAAGGCGACTAGCGCCAGCGGAAAACCGAAGGCGCCGTAGGCAAGTAACTGCGCGCGGGTGAATTGCATTACTGTCCCAGTAGCATAGTGCGCAGTTTGGGGGCAGTGGTTTTAGGATGTAGCCAGATCGCGAAGAACGCCGGACCAAAAGCAGGATCGGCGATTTCACCAATCGCAGCACCGTTGCGAAAAAATCGGGTGGGCTGGCCGGGCACATACAGTCCGGTCAGTTGCGTAGTCTTGTCGACATCCGGGAATACTTGTTTCATCGCTTCATCCCATGCCTTGTGCTGCGCCGGGGTGCCGATGCCGAGTTTTTTCATTTCATCGATGCTGGCTTCAGCGATGCGTCGGCCTTCCAGCGAACGCGCATAGTTGAGCTCGAGTGCCAACGATGCGCTCTGCCAGTTGTCCGGATTGAAGCTGCCGCGCACCGCCCACAACGAGGCATCGTAAAGCTTTAGTCCAAACCAACGGAAGCTACCGCTACCAATTACCGTTGCGTCGGGTAGCGCTTGTTTCAGACCACCCGAGTTGGCCAGCGCAGTCGACAGCATGGTCGACAGCGACAGCAAGAGCAGCAAACAGATGCGACGCATACCTGATTGCACAGTGATTGTCCTTAGCGTTTACGCAGCGTGAACTGATAGAGATCGATATTGTACTCGCGGAAGCCCGCTTCACAATACGCGAGATAAAACTGCCAAGTGCGTATGAAGCCCTCGTCGAAGCCTTGCGCGCGAACCTCGAGCAATACCTCGTTGAATGATTGGTGCCACTCGGCCAGCGTACGTGCATAGTCCAAGCCGAAGGCGAAGGCATCGACTACCTCCAAGCCATGCCGCTCGGCATGCGCGCGAAATACGCTGGGCGAAGGCAGCATACCGCCCGGGAAGATGTACTGCTGGATGAAATCACTGCCTTTGCGGTAGCGATCGAATAGTGCGTCATCAATCGTGATGGTTTGTATGCAGGCACGCGCGCCCTGCTTCAGTCGGCGTGCGACCGTGCTGAAATAGCTATCCCAGTATTGCTCGCCCACCGCCTCAAACATTTCAATCGAAGCAATACCGTCGAATTCGCCTGATACATCGCGGTAATCTTGCAGGCGCAGGTCTGCACCTGAGGCAAGACCTGCTTTCTGCAAGCGATGCTCGGCAAACGCCAGCTGCTCGGTTGAGATCGTGAGTCCGGTCACATGCATGCGATGTTGGGCCGCGAGTTCGGCAAAGCCGCCCCAACCACAACCAATCTCCAACAAGCGCGCGCCTTCCGTTACGTTCAGCTGGGACAGAATGCGTGCGTATTTGGCTTGCTGCGCCTGTTGCAAACTCATGTCGGGTGCGCTGAACAAAGCACTCGAGTAGGTCATCGACGGATCCAACCACAAACGATAGAAGGCATTGCCAATGTCGTAGTGCGCGTGGATATTGCGACGGCTTCCGGCTTTTGAGTTGCGATTGAAGAGGTGACGGAGGCGATACAACAAGCCACCCCACCAGCTGCCGTAGATGGCGTCTTCGAGTGCATTGCGATTACGTACCAGTAGCTGCAGCAATCCCGCCAGATCATCGGTTTGCCAGTCGCCCGCGATAAAACTTTCGGCGAAGCCGATATCACCGGATTTCATCGCCGCCAAGCAGGGGTTCCAATTATTCAAGCGCAGCGAGACTGGCGTTTCGCCTTCGCCGCTTTCGCCGAATTGCAGCACGCTGCCATCGGGGCAGGTGAGGCGCAAAGCGCCATGCTGCAGTCGACGCAGCATTTGCAGCAACATCCGCGCTTGCGGTGGCATGCTCATACGGGAGACGTTGGCCGCAGTGTCTTGCGGCGACAGCTCAAGGCTCGCGCTCAGAGATTTATTCATCGACTCAGGGCTTTCTGTGGGGG
>JAJTGD010000024.1 GCA_021299035.1 Oxalobacteraceae bacterium
GCAAATGCTTCTTTGCTTAATGGTGTATTCGTATCTAACGGGTGCCCCTGCCGAAACATGCAGACATGTTCATGCACAAAAAGACGGCGCTGAAAAAATCCTGTTTTTAAATGCGGTAGCCATCCAATCGCCAAATCAATGGCACCACGCTCCAAATCTTCGGCCAGATTCGCGCCGGTCGTGCGAATGGTGCTGATGGTGATCTGTGGTGCAAGTTCGGCAAGTGTCTTCATCAGCCGCGGTAGAAAGTAAATCTCGCCGATATCGGTCATGGCAATAATGAACTTACGACGGCTCTGCGAGGGGTCGAATCGTGTGCGCTCGTTCAAGGTAGCCTCGATTGAGGCCAGCGCATAGGCAATCGGTTCAGCCAGCTGCATGGCATAGGCGGTTGGTTCCATGCCCTTCGACGTTCGCAAAAACAGCTCATCACCGAGCTGCTGTCGCAGCCGATTCAAGGCATTACTCACGGTGGGCTGGGTCAACCCTAACTTCACCGCGACCGCAGAAACACGCCGCTCCGTCAGCAATTGCTGAAAAATTACTAAAAGATTAAGGTCAATATCCTTGAGATTCACGGCAGCATTATTCAAATTATGAATTTAGTGAATAAGCTTAATTCTATCGTTTTATTTTGCTCGACTTCCTATACTCCTCTCCATTGTCATCCGCCCATCGCTGGAGACCATGGAACTCGTTGTCCACCCACTTGATCGCGTGCTGCAGGTACCCCCGGGTGCCAATCTACTGGAAACCCTGCGCGCCCACGAAGTGCCCATCTCGTACAGCTGCATGGCGGGCCGCTGCGGCACTTGCCGCTGCAAAGTCGTCAGCGGTCAGCTACTCGAGACGGGGCGCGAATCAAAAATCACTAATCCCGGTGAGGACGATTACATACTGGCGTGCACCAGTGTGCTGACCGAAAACTGTGAAATAGAAATTCCAGAGCCCGATGAAATCGTCACGCATCCCGCTCGCATCATCAAAGCGACAGTCACTGCCATTGAAGCAGCGACGCATGACATTCGTATCCTTCGCCTGAAACCAGCCAAGCCTTTGTTGTTTTCACCGGGTCAGTATGCGACTCTGCAATTCACACCTGAACATATCCGGCCCTACTCGATGGCCGGCCTGTGTACCGATGACGAATTGGTATTTCATGTACGACACGTGCCCGATGGCAGGGTATCGAGCTATGTATTTGATGAACTAAAGCCAGGCGATACGGTGCGGGTCAGCGGCCCACTAGGCACGGCATATCTGCGCACTCGACATGAAGGACCCATGCTGTGCGTGGCGGGTGGCACTGGCTTGGCACCGATTCTTTCCATCATTCGCGGCGCAATCGGCGCTGGTATGCATAACCCTATCCATCTGTATTTCGGGGTTCGCTCGCCGCACGATGTGTATGGCTTGGATGAGTTAAAGGCGGTACAGGCGGCACATACAGATCTCAAGCTGCAGATCGTGGTCACCACGGACGAGCAAGGTAGCGGCCTACGCACAGGCTTGGTAACTGAGGCGATCGCGCACGATATTCCAGACGTCGATGGCTGGCGCGCCTATGTGTGTGGCGCACCGCCGATGGTGGAAGCTACGGCTGCGCTTTTGAAACAGCGCGGTATAGCGCCTCAGCATTGCTACGCAGATGCGTTTTACGCCAGTGGCACCTGAAAAAGGAGACTAATCAATATGGCCATTGCAAGCGAACCCGGCTCTCAGGCAATCAACGCACGTCAGGCGTATTACGAGCGGATTGCCAGCGACCACATGACCCCGCTGTGGGAAGTACTCGGCGCGCTGGTACCAAAACAACCCAACAGCCCGGCACAAGCAGCACTTTGGCGCTACGCCACACTGCGCGACAAGGTGATGGAAGCCGGTCAGCTGATCACTGCGGAAGAAGCTGAGCGCCGCGTGCTGATTCTTGAAAACCCCGGCCTGCCCGGACAATCCGCGATTACACAATCACTGTATGCGGGCTTGCAACTGATTTTGCCGGGTGAAGTCGCGCCGGCACATCGCCATACGCAATCCGCACTGCGTTTAGTGATGGATGGTGCAGGTGCCTATACAGCCGTCGATGGCGAGCGAACCACTATGCATCGCGGCGATTTCATCATTACGCCGTCGTGGACCTTTCATGACCATGGCAACCTTGGTGATGAACCGGTTGTATGGCTTGATGGACTCGATATTCCCACCGTGCGTTTTTATGATGCGGGCTTTGCCGAGCATGGCCAAAACGCCGTTCAGAAAACCTCGCGTACCGAAGGGGATGCACTGGCGCGCTACGGTAACAATATGGTGCCGGTCGATTTTTACCAAAGCCCTGCTGAGCCAACGAGAGTATTTGTTTACCCGTTCAGTCGCACACAAGAATCGCTCGACAAAATTGTCCACAGCGAGCCTGATCCGCATCTTGGCCACAAGCTGCGCTTTGTAAATCCCGCGACGGGTGCGTCACCCATGCCAACCATAGGCGCATTTGCACAGCGACTGCCAGCGGGATTTGAAACACGCCCTTATCAATCCACCGATGGTACGGTGTACGTGTGTCTTGAAGGTGAGGCAACGGTATCTGTCGGTCAGCAGGAATGGCAACTACAACGTGACGATGTCTTCGTCGTACCGTCTTGGCAGGTGCTGAAGTTTCATGCGCAGCGTGATACCACTTTGTTTAGTTACTCCGACCGCCCTGCACTGCAAGCTCTGGGTCTGTGGCGTGAAGCACGTCTTTAATTTCATCTCATCTCAGGAAACCTCATGAAATACGCTGTCCCACCACCCCCAAGCTACACCCTGATGATCGCAGGCAGTGATGAAATATTCCCGGTTAACCGCGTATTTTGTGTTGGGCGCAACTACGCCGCCCATGCGCGTGAAATGGGTAAAGACCCGGATCGTGAGCCACCATTCTTTTTCATGAAGCCTGCCTGCGCAGTTGTTTCGGTGGGTGCACAAGGGGTCGATATTCCCTACCCACCCATGACTGGCAATTTCCATCATGAGATTGAGCTGGTGGTTACGATCGGTAAAGGTGGCAAGAATATTCCCGAGGCACAGGCACTTGAGTATGTGCATGGCTATGCCGTTGGTCTGGATATGACACGACGCGATCTTCAACTCGATGCGCGTGACAAAGGCAGGCCTTGGGAATTTGGAAAATCATTTGCAGGATCAGCACCGATTGGGTCCGTACATACCGCTGCCAGTGTCGGCCACCTGTCATCCGCATCTATTTCACTAACAGTGAATGATCAACCGCGTCAATCTTCCGATATTTCCAAACTGATCTGGTCAGTTGCTGAGTCAATTGCCTATCTATCGCGCTATGAAACACTGGAACCCGGTGACATTATCATGACCGGTACACCCGAGGGTGTGAATGCAGTGGTAGCCGGCGATGTCATGCGCGGGCATATTGATGGCCTAAGCGATATCACCGTACGAGTCGTAGAGGGGAAACATGATGGAGGTGCGCATGGGTAAACCATCCGAGGCATTCAAAGAAATTCCGATCTGGCCAGCGGAAGGCTCGAGCCGTATTCCATTTCAGGCCTATACCGATGAATCGATTTATAAGAAAGAGCTAGAGCGCTTGTTCTATCGAGCGCACTGGAGTTATATCGGTCTCGAAGCCGAAGTACCCAACCCGGGTGATTTCAAGCGCACCGTTGTCGGCGAGCGCTCAGTGGTGATGACGCGCGACATGGATGGCAAGATTCATGTGGTTGAAAACGTGTGCGCGCATCGGGGCATGCAATTCTGTCGTGAGCGTCATGGCAATAAAAAAGAACTGGTTTGCCCCTACCATCAATGGAATTACTCACTCAGTGGTGATCTGCAAGGTGTGCCGTTCCGGCGTGGCGTGAAGCAGGATGGCAAGGTCAACGGCGGTATGCCGAAGGAGTTCAAGGTTGAAGATCACAGCCTGACCAAACTCAAAGTGGCCAGCCGAGGTGGCGTGGTATTTGCCTCGTTTGATCATGAGGTGGAATCTTTCGAGGAGTATCTCGGCCCCACCATCCTGGCCTATTTCGACCGCCTATTTAATGGCCGCAAGCTAACCATACTCGGCTATAACCGCCAGCGCATTCCGGGCAACTGGAAGCTGATGCAGGAAAACATCAAGGACCCCTACCACCCCGGCCTGCTGCATACCTGGTTCGTTACCTATGGGCTATGGCGCGCAGACAATAAATCTGCGCTACGCATGGATGATCACTTCCGTCACGCAGCCATGATCTCAACCCGAGGCACTGGTGGCAATAAGGAAGAGGTAACTCAGGGCGTCAGCAGCTTCAAAGAGAATATGGAAGTACTGGACAAGCGCCTGATCGATATCGTGCCCGAGGCCTGGTGGGATGGCCCGACGGCGGTGATGCTGACGATTTTTCCTAGCGTGATTTTCCAGCAGCAGGTGAATAGCGTCTCGACCCGGCATATACAGCCCAATGGCCACGGCTCATTTGATTTTGTCTGGACCCATTTCGGATTCGAAGACGATACGCCCGAGATGACAGAGCGGCGCCTAATACAAGCCAATCTATTCGGACCCGCGGGTTTTGTGTCCGCCGACGATGGCGAGGTGATCGAGTTGTCGCAATCCGGCTTCGAGCAAAAACCCTGGCATCGGGCCCTTGCCGAGCTTGGAGGATATGAATGCGAGAACACCGAGCACATGGTGACCGAGACTCTGATACGCGGCATGTATCACTACTGGCGCAAAATGATGGAGATCTGACCATGGAAACCAAGATCATCCATGATGCCAATACCACGCTTCTTGATGTGGTCCGCCTGTATAGCGATTATGCGGCAGCTGTTGATAGTGCCGACTGGAATCGCTGGGTTGAATTTTTCATTGAAGAGTGCGAATACAAAATACAGCCACGCGAAAACTTCGAGCGCGGCTTTCCGCTATCGACGCTGGCACTGCTCAGCAAGAATATGCTGAAAGATCGCGTATTCGGGATTCACGAAACTCTGTATCACGACCCCTACTATCAGCGTCATGTAGTTGGGCTGCCGCTGATCAGGGGAGAACAGGATGACATTATCGTGGCGGAGGCAAATTACGCGGTCTTTCGTACCAAGCTGTCCGGCGAGTCAACCGTATTCAATGTCGGTCGCTATCTCGACCGTATTCAACGCAGCCAAGACGGTCTGAAGTTCATCTCCCGGCTCTGTATCTATGACAGTGAGATGATCCCGAATTCCATCATCTACCCTATCTGAAAGCTCCTATGAGTACCACATGGATCGATATCGCTAGCAAAGAAGACGTACCTGAAGATGATGTGATGGGCATTGATATCAACACGAAAAGCATCGCACTCTATCAAGTCGATGGCGAGATATTCGCCACGAATAATATCTGCACCCACGGCAATGCTCGGCTGTGTGATGGCTTCCTGGAGGGGCATGAAATCGAATGTCCGCTGCATCAGGGTAAATTTGATATTCGAAATGGCAAAGCAATGTGTGCGCCATTAACCGAGGATATTCAGATCTATCCCGTCAAAATTGAAGGTGGTCGAGTGTTCGTCGAGATTTGAGTTTGTACTCTCCTATCACTCCGGAGCATGTATGAGTATGCCTGACCAAACACTTGTTCTACACAACTACTTTCGCAGCTCGGCGGCGTATCGGGTGCGAATTGCGATGCATCTGAAGGGCCTGAGCTTTGACTACCTGCCGGTGCATCTGACGCGCGATGGTGGAGCACAGTTCTCGCCGAGCTACAGCGCGCTCAATCCGCAACAACTTGTGCCACTGCTCGATGATGATGGCTTTCAGTTAAGTCAGTCACTTGCGATTATTGAATACCTAGATGAAAAATATCCGCAGATCCGCTTGATCCCAGAGTCTCTAGAGGGTCGGGCGCGGGTACGGCAGATAGCACTCGCCATTGCCTGTGATATTCACCCGCTGCAAAACCTTCGTGTGCTCAAATACCTCACCGGCACAATAGGACTATCCGAGGAAAGCAAAACCGATTGGATTAAACATTGGCTACAACTCGGGCTGCAAGCATTGGAAGCGGATCTCACGAGCGCACCGAGCCGCGGTCGGTTCTGCTACGGCGATCATCCTACGCTTGCCGATTGTGCGCTAGTACCGCAAATGTTCAGTGCTGCACGGTTTGGTGTCGACAGCACGGCGTTCCCGACGCTGCGCGCGATTTATGAACGCTGCGAGGCGATGCCAGAATTTTCTGCGGCTCATCCGGCCAAGCAGATAGACTCCGAATAAAGCTTTATCGTCTGTAAGCTACCCATAAAAAAAACGGCCGAATGTCATTCGGCACCACGGAGGAGACATGAGCGATACAACCACCCACCCGCAATCCGCAAGCTTTGATGTAAGCCGCGCGATTGACGAGGGCAACTTCACCTCCTTCCAGAAGATGGCGTACGTATTAGCCGCGCTGGCGATTGTGATGGATGGCTTTGATGGTCAGATGATCGGCTATGCCATTCCAGCCATCATTAAGGAATGGGGTATTGCCCGTTCTGCATTCTCGATTGCCGTAGCGAGTGGTTTAATGGGCATGGCGATTGGTAGCTTGAGCGCAGGTGTGTTGTCCGATCGCTTTGGCCGTAAGCCGGTGCTGATTGCCAGTATTCTTTTATTCGGCTCGGCTACCGTCACTATTGGCTTAGCGCCGGATGTGACTACGATTGCAATCATTCGCTTTTTTGCGGGCCTTGGCATTGGGGCTGCTTTACCTGCAGCCACTACACTCACCGCAGAATTCATTCCGCTACGCAGCCGTACCATGGCAGTCACGACCGCCTGCGTCTGCTACCCGCTGGGGGGTATGCTGGCAGGATTAGCCGCAGGACAAATACTGCCGGTATTTGGTTGGCGTATCTTTTTCTTCATCGGCGGCAGCTTGCCGATTATTTATGCGTTCGTGTTGATGCTGTCGCTTAAAGAATCACCCAAATATCTTGCACGCCAGAGCCAGCGCTGGGAAGAGCTACGCGCGCTGTTGACGCGCATGGCGCACGATGTGGCAAAGGTGCGCGAGTTTACCGACGGTGTGATTGATAACGCCAAGCGGGGCAGTATCGGTGATCTGTTCCGCCATGGCCGTGCGGCCGATACTAGTTGGCTATGGATCACTTTCTTTGTCGCCCAGTTATCTATTTACACTGCATTCAGCTGGCTACCTACGATGCTGACCACGGAGGGTGTGTCACCCGCACTCGCGGGCATGGGCTTGACTGCTTATAACCTCGGCGGTGTGATTGGTGCTGTGTTATGTGCGATGGCGATCAACCGGTTTGGTTCACGCTGGCCGATGGTGGTCTGGGCAGCGATGTCGGCCGTGACAGCGTTTGCGCTGAAAGCAGTCGATATCACTGGCGCGACCGAAACTTTCTTATGGGGCCTTGGGCTGCATGGTTTGTTTGTTACGGCATTGCAGTGCGCGATGTTCACGTTATGCGCGCACATGTACCCCACCCTGATTCGTACCACCGGTGCGGCATCGGCCATGGCGTTTGGGCGATTAGGCGCGTTTACCAGCTCCTTCGCCGGCGCGGCGATGATCAGCGCTGGTGGTGCCAGCGCTTATCTGAACCTGCTCGGTGGATCAATGTTGGTCGCTGTAGTGAGTCTCGCGTTAATACGCGCACATATCGGACCGAAAGCCGATGAGGAGCCGCTCAACGCTTGACCGCAACATGCGGCGTAAGATTCATTCTTGCTGCTGACGAGAACGGAGCGCTGTAGCTGTAGCAGCTCCGCTTCAACCACCTAACAAGAAATTCGACAGGCGCCCCTCCAATTGTGAGGCAGGCGTCTCGTCCTTCAACTGAACCCCCGTTAATTCACGACGCAAGGCCTCGCCAATAAGGTAGTGCAGCTTGTAGGAGGCTTCTTCGTAAGAGAGTCCGGCGGGTCGAACGTTGGAAATACAATTTCGGCTTTCGTCCGTCAGACCTACCCGTGGACCCCATGTCATGTATAGCCCCATGCTGTCGGGTGAGCTGAGCCCCGGTCGCTCGCCAATCATTACGACTACTAGTTTCGCGCCGAGTAGTTCACCGACTTCATCCCCGACCGCCACTCGCCCCTGACGTACGATAGTGACGGGCGCCAAATTAAGTCCCTCCCTTCCTAGTCGCTCCATGACCGCCTGTAAGAAAGGTACGGCATTAGTCTCTACCGCGAGTGCTGACAAACCATCAGCAATCACGAAAGCCAGATCATATGAACCGGCTTGTTTACTTTGGGAAGCAAGCAATTGCAGCTGCTGCCGCGACCCAGATGAAAGCCTGCGGCCTAGATCGGGCCGCTGCAGGTAGGTCGCACGATTACCCGCCGAACTTTCGATGACAACACACTGTTCGACTAACTGCAGTCCCGTTACCGCTTGCTGCAGTATGTCTGTATCTAATTCGTGGTGGACAGCATCGCGCGCTCGCGCATGAGCGAGCTGAAACTCTAGCTGAGGTGTGGTTGGCAAGCTAATGCCCGTGCGCCCGAGCGCAATGCGCCCTGAGGTGAACTGCCTCAGCATGCCCCAAGGGTTGGTAACGACTGTATCGCTGCGCTTGCTCATGATGAAGTTGTTTATACCGACGTTTTTCAGGCCAATCGTAGCAGAGCGCTGGCAAAAGGCGGTGGCAGGCTATCGGTGAGTTCGACTTTTTCAGTCTCGCGGAATATCGCCATCTTCTGAAGCCAATCTTCAAACTCGGGGGCAGGCTTGAGCCCGAGCACGCGGCGAGCATACAGCGCGTCATGGAATGAAGTGGTCTGGTAGTTGAGCATAATATCGTCTGATCCAGGCACACCCATGATGAAGTTACATCCGGCAGTGGCCAACAAGGTCAGGAGTACATCCATGTCGTTTTGGTCCGCCTCTGCATGATTGGTGTAGCAAACATCACAGCCCATCGGCACGCCAAGTAACTTACCGCAGAAATGGTCTTCCAGCCCGGCACGCACAATTTGCTTCCCATCGTAGAGATACTCGGGACCAATGAAGCCAACCACTGTATTAATGAGTAAAGGCTTGTATTGCCTGGCCACAGCATATGCCCGAGCTTCGCAAGTTTGCTGGTCGACGCCATGGTGCGCATTTGCAGATAGCGCGCTGCCCTGCCCGGTCTCGAAATACATCACATTATTGCCGACGGTACCGCGACCAAGTGACAGCGCAGCCTCGCGCGCTTCACCTAGTAGTTTGAGATCAATGCCGAAACTGCGATTAGCAGCTTCGCTACCGGCAATCGACTGAAATACAAGATCGACCGGTGCACCGCGCTCAATAGCCTCGATCGTATTGGTGACATGAGTCAGTACACAAGATTGTGTAGGAATGTCGTAGTGGCGAATCACTTCGTCCAGCATATGAACGATCCGCATCACTTGTTGCACGTTATCAGTCGCGGGGTTGATACCGATGACTGCGTCACCTGCCCCATAGAGCAAACCGTCCACCATACTGGCAGCGATACCGGTTGCATCATCGGTTGGGTGGTTAGGTTGCAGCCGGGTAGCTAGCCGATTGGGCAAGCCAATAGTGTTCCGAAAGCGGGTAACGACGCGGCATTTCTTTGCCACGAGAATCAGGTCTTGCACTCGCATGATTTTTGATACTGCCGCAGCCATCTCTGGCGTAATGCCGGGCGCTAGCGCTGTCAGTGAAGCCTCATCTGCTTGGTCCGACAGCAACCAATCGCGAAAATCTCCGACGGTCATATGACGTACCGGCGCGAACGCCTGCGCGTCATGACTATCGATAATCAGGCGCGTAACTTCATCACTTTCATAGGGGATGACGACTTCCTGCAAAAATTTACCCAACGGTAGTGCAGCGAGCGTCATTTGAGCTGCTACCCGTTCCTCTGCGCTGCCAGCCGCTACACCCGCAAGGTAGTCACCGGAGCGCGCCGGCGTGGCCTTCGCCATCAGGTCTTTCAGATCTCGAAAGCCATAGGTACGCGTCCCGATGGTGTGCGAAAAGTGATTCATGATGTGTAGCTCCAGCAAAAAATGATCCTGGATATTATCCAGATAGCGGCGGCGTCAGTACGAATATTCGCTTCAAAGCGATGCATATGAAGGATACTTTGAAACATAATTGAAATAATCTGTCCCAACTCGGTGCGGCGCGCACTTGTTTGGCGGATATTACAAGCTGATTATCCTCAATTTATTGGCTTGTTATTTGCTTTGAAGTCAATTACTCTTTGGCGTACATTTTTCCGATTTTACAATCTTTGGTCTAACTATTTAACCAGGAACCCGCATGGAACAGCCTCCTAATTTACAAGAAATGGACGATGCCGCCATCTTGAAAAAGATGGGCTACGAACAAGAGCTACATCGACATATGAGCGCTTTTTCGAACTTCGCGATCTCGTTTTCAATTATCTGCATACTTGCCGGCGGCATCACCGCTTTCCCGCAAGCGCTCGGCGCTGGAGGCGGTATCTCGATTGGTATCGGATGGCCGCTCGGGGCGCTGTTCGCGGGTATTGTCGCGCTCTCCATGGCGCAGATCTCCTCCTCTTTCCCGACGGCTGGTGGTCTTTATCACTGGAGCTCGATTCTGGGTGGCCGCGCCTATGGCTGGATCACCGCGTGGTTCAATCTTCTGGGTCTGATTTTTGTCGTCGCCTCTGTGAATATGGGCGTTTACGATGTTTTTTTCAAAACATCGATTGCGCCAATGCTTGGAATTGATCCGGCATCGCTTGGTTACGCTGAGCAGGTTGGCTTTCTGGCAGTGATGACCGCAATACAGGCCGTGCTCATCTTCCGGTTCGCCAAGCTAACCACACTGCTGACGGATTTCTCTGGGTATCTGATTCTGGTTCTCTCCATTATTCTGACGGTATCTTTGCTAATCTATTCTCCGGTACCGCTAGACTTCAACAAACTGTTCACCTTTACCAATTTCACCGGTAAAGAAGGCAGCCCATGGCCTGAGTATGGTGGGTTCCTGATGCCATTTTTGTCCGGCTTACTTCTCACGATTTACACCATCACTGGCTTTGATGCTTCAGCACATACGTCTGAGGAGACACGCAACGCTGCTGCGGTCGTACCACGCGGGATTATCACCTCGGTGGTGTACTCGGGCATTTTTGGGTTTATCGTAATTTGTACATTCGTACTCGTGATGCCTGACCTGGAAGCCGGCGTGAAGATGGGCATGGGGTACTTCGAGGCTTTGCTTTCCTCTTTACCGGCCGGTTTGCGATCAGGATTATCGATCGGTATTTTCTTGGCAAATTTCCTTTGTGGACTCGCTTGCCTGACCTCTTGCTCGAGGATGATGTACGCCTTCGCCCGCGACGGCGGACTACCTGCCTCGGATACGCTGCGCAAAGTACATCCGACACTGAACACGCCTGTCGCAGCCACCTGGGCATCCGCTGTTCTTGCCGTCGTCGTGACCTTGTATGGTGACGGCTTTGTCGTGCTATCCACTGGCTGCGCTGTTTTCCTTTACATCTCGTATGTCATGCCGACGGCAGCGGGCATCCTTGCAGAGGGCAAGACCTGGACCCAAAAAGGCCCTTTCGATCTGGGCCGTCTATCCAAACCAATCGCCGTACTTGCGGTGCTCGGTGGCGCGCTGCTGGTGTTTGTAGGCATGCAGCCGCCAAACGAGAAGGTTTTGTACCTGACGATTGCAATGATTGCCGGGATGATCGCGTTCTGGTTTCTATTTGGCGAGTCAAAACGCTTCAAGGGCCCGCCTAATATCCAGTAATCAGGCCTCGCTCGTCAGTTAGGATAAAAAGTATGGCCATCAGCGACTTGAGTGCTCGCTGATGGCCCACCAGTCAACCGAGTGCCCGCCCATTGCCCGGAGGTCCGCAGACCACGATCTCCAGTTGGCCAAAAAGACCTAGGCCTGCCCCCTTGCTGCGCGCACGCGAATCATAGTTTCACCATAACGTGGCGCGCTACTGTGTAGTCTTCTAGCGCATACATCGACATATCCTTGCCATACCCGGAAGCTTTCAAGCCTCCGTGCGGCATCTCATTCACCAGCATGAAATGCGTGTTGATCCAGGTACAACCATATTGCAATTGACGCGCAATATTCATCGCACGTGACACGTCTTTGGTCCAGACGCTCGATGCCAAACCGTACTCGGAGTCATTCGCCCACTGAACTGCTTGGTCGTCGTCGGTGAAGCGGGTAATCGAGACCACTGGACCGAATACCTCGCGACGAACAATCTCATCATCTTGTAGCGCACCCGCAATCACGGTCGGCTCATAAAAGAAACCCGCACCAGCACGAATAGCGCCGCCAGTCGTAATCTGCATGTGACCCACCATTTGCGCACGCTCGACAAAGCTTGCCACCCGATTGCGTTGACGGTCAGAGATCAATGGACCAATCTCGACATCATCCTCATCCTGTGGTCCAACCTTGATACTTGCCACCGCAGCGGTCAGGTCAGCCACCAAGTTGTCATAGATTTTTGGGCCAGCGTAAATCCGGCATGCGGCTGTACAGTCTTGACCGGCGTTGTAGTAGCCAAAGGTACGGACACCGTCTACCACCGAGGCAAGATCAGCATCATCCAGCACAATCACAGGCGCCTTACCGCCCAGCTCCAGATGCGTGCGTTTCAAACTTCCGGAGGCTGCCTGCAGAACCTTGCGCCCGGTGGCGACGTCCCCCGTGATGGATACCATACGGACCTTCGGATGCTCGACCAGTACCTGCCCGACGCTCGCACCTCTACCGCAAATCACGTTCAACACACCCGGCGGTAAAATTGCTGCCGCCAGTTGTGCAAAGTAAAGCGCGGTCAGCGGTGTTTGTTCGCTTGGCTTGAGCACTACGGTGTTCCCCGCCGCGATCGCTGGTGCCACTTTCCAGGCCGCCATCAGCATCGGGTAATTCCATGGCGCGATCGATCCTACGACCCCCACCGGGTCGCGCCGAATCATGCTGGTGTGGCCGCTTAAATACTCACCGGCAGCAGTGCCGGTCATGCAACGTGCCGCACCTGCAAAATAACGGAAGCAGTCAACAATCGCCGGTATCTCATCACCCAGGGCACGTGCGTAGGGCTTGCCACAATTCAGCGATTCGAGACGCGCGAAAGTCTCGGCGTTGTCTTCAATCGCAGACGCAAGGTGCAGCAGCATAGTGGAGCGCTCGCCCGGCGTGGTCTGCGACCAACTGACAAAAGCGCGCTCAGCCGCATCAACCGCCCGCGAGACCTGCTCGGGTGAGGCCTCGGGGACGTCGCACAAGGTTTCTCCGGTCGCTGGATTGATCACATGCTCAACCGGGCCCTCGCCACGCTCGGTGCGACTGTCGATCAATAGCTCAGTCGGGAAAGTGACGCTGTTCGCTGCGGAATTCGCCATGGCTTTATCTCCTTTTGTCATCATCGTCTAACATCGTCATCACCACGCTGGCTCAACCAATACGCAGCAACAATGGGAATAAAGGTCATCGCGATAATGAATACCGCGACAACATTGGTGACCGGACGTTGCCGAGGCCGTATCAGCTCTTGCAACATCCAGATCGGCAAGGTTGTTTGCTGCCCTGCCGTGAAGGTAGTGACAATCACTTCGTCGAAACTTAATGCAAAAGCGAGTAATGCTCCCGCCAGCAAAGCAGAGCCTAGTTGGGGCAACACGACATAGAAAAAAGTTTGGAACGCGTTCGCCCCCAGATCCATCGAAGCTTCAATCAGCGATGGGCTTAGACGCCGTAGACGTGCAACCGCATTGTTATAGACCACGACAATACAGAATGTTGCGTGGCCAATTACGATGGTCCAGAAACTGAATGGCACATCTGCCGAGTGATAGGCGGACCGCAGCGCGATTCCCGTCACCACGCCCGGCAATGCGATTGGCAAAATCAATAACAAAGAAATTGCGTCGCGGCCGAAAAACTTAGACCGAGCTAGCGCACCTGCCGCCAGTGTGCCGAGTATCAAAGCAAGGGCGGTCGCACTTAGCGCCACCTGTACCGACAAGGTCACCGCATTCCACACGTCCACCCGATCGAGCGCCACGGAAAACCATTGGGTTGTCAGTGAAGGCGGTGGGAATACATAGCTCTTGTCTTCGCTACTGAAGGCATACAAAACAATTAATGCAAGCGGCACGTGCAGAAACAGTACACCGCCGATCGTGGCTAAGGTGAGCCCCAAGGAGGGTCGCGCACTTAACGGCGTATCAGAGCGCATCAAAGGCTCCCTTCCGCTTGGCCAACCAGAGGTAGATGGCAATAATAATGATCGGCGCAATCGAGAACGCAGCTGCAAAAGGTAAATTACCTGCGATTCCCTGCTGACGATAGACCACCTGGCCGATGAACAGCGTTGAGTTACCGATCACCTGAGGGATGATGTAATCACCGAGCGTCAAAGAGAAAGAAAAAATCGATCCCGCCGCGATACCGGGCATCGCAAGGGGCAGGATCACCGTCCAGAAGGTACGACGAGGATGCGCACCAAGATCTGCTGAAGCCTCAATCAGTGACGGTGGTATGCGCTCGATTGAAGCCTGAATCGGTAGTATGACAAACGGCAACCACATGTAGACAAATACGACGAAGGTGCCGAGGGGCGAAAAACTCAGCGAATTACCACCGACCACGGGTGCCGACAGAATTGCCTCCAGCAGCCAGGAAAAATGAAGTTGCGTGACTAGCCATGCAATGGCACCCTCCTTCGCCAGCAGCAGTTTCCAGGCGTATAGCCGCACCAAATAACTGGACCACAGTGGCAACATGACCGCGACATACAAAATCGCCTTAGTCGTACCCCGAGTGTAACGAGCCATCATGTATGCCAGAGGGAAGCCAATCGATACGCTCGTAATCGTGACGAGCGTTGCCATGACGACGCTTCTACGGATCACATCAAGATTCGCAGGTTCTAGCAGCGCAACAAAATTCTGTAGCCCGATCTCGTATACGATCGTGCCGGAAAAATCATCCAAACGAAAAAAGCTCTGCGCTAGCAGCGTAAAGAGTGATCCAAGATAGATCACGCTGAACCAAAGTAGCGGGGGAATCAGCAGCAGCAAGGGCAACAGATACTGTCGCCGCAGCAAGTACGTGGAAAGTCGATCGCCAAGCCCAGCGCCGATCTGCGCGCCAGCGTTGAGTGTGGAGACCCGAGCGCCGCTCATACCGAAACTGACGGTCTCAATGGATGGACAGCCGAAGCATCCCAATGAAGATGAACGGTGTCACCGATGGCGGGTTGTACCGAACTCACTGGCAAATCTACCATCAGAACCACTGCCAACGGACACCGCACCTTGATTCGCCAGAACGAGCCAAAGTACTGTATCGCCTCAACCTGGCCTGAAATACGTGCTGAAGACGAAGGGCCGATGGTTATCCGTTCAGGGCGGATCATGGCCGTTGGGTAGCCAGTAAGGGCCAGCGCCGCCTCATGCTCGAGTACATTTGCTGCACCCAGAAATTCGGCGACAAAGCGCGAGGTAGGTCGCTCATAGAGTGCACTCGGGCTATCGACCTGCTCCAACCTTCCCTGATTAAACACGCCGATCCGATCGCTGATCGAAAAGGCCTCATGCTGGTCATGCGTCACAAGCACGAAGGTGATACCTAGCCGTCGCTGCAGCTCTTTCAGCTCAACCTGCATCTGCTCACGCAGTTTCAAATCGAGTGCGCCTAGAGGCTCGTCCAGCAGCAGCACCTTGGGCTCGCTCACTAGCGCCCGCGCGAGCGCGACTCGCTGCCGCTGACCTCCCGATAACTGCGCAGGTTTGCGCTTGGACATGTCGGGCAAGCGAACCACTTCAAGCATTTCGCTTGCGCGCTGCTCTCGCTCGACTTTCGGCACTCCGCGCACCATCAGCGAATAGGCAACGTTTTCCAGCACCGTCATATGCGGAAACAAAGCGTAATCTTGGAATACCGTAGTAACTGGCCTTGCAAAGGGTGGTAGCGCACTGACCGCGTTACCGTAAATGCTGATGCTACCCGCCGTCGGCCGGGTGAAACCGCCGATCATCCGTAAACAGGTCGTCTTGCCAGAACCAGATGGCCCGAGCAACGTGAAAAACTCGCCAGCAGCGATATCGAGGGTGACATCATCCACTGCACGCACGGCGCGGCCAGCAGAGACGAACACACACGACACCTGACTCAGGCTGACAGCATGCGCCATGAAAGTGCTCCGGATTAAACCGCCAGTGCGCGTCATACCAGCGCACTGGCGGTCAGGCTAGCTTATCTACCGCCCAGAATGGCGATGTAATCCGAAACCCACTTATGGTAAGGGACACACTGGTTGTTCTGACTCTTGCATTGAGTCACCGGCGTGCGCCAGAAAGAGATTTTCTCGAAGTCTTTGTAACCTTGGTTGGCGCAGCCCTCATCGGTCAGCAGCTTGTTACCTTTACAGGCTGCAGGCACCGCAGGAACCGATCCGAACCAAGCCGCGAGGTCGCCCTGTAGCTTGGGATTGAGCGAGTGCTCAAGCCACATGTAGGCGCAATTCGGGTGCTTGGACTCAGCGTGCAACATCGTGCTGTCAGCCCAACCGGTAGCTCCCTCAACCGGAACGACTGTAGCAATCGGTGCTTTTTTCGAACGCAGAATATTCGACTGGAACTGCCACGAACTGGACGCGACCACGCCCTCGTTAGTGAAGTCGTCGATCTGGACGAAAGCATCATGCCAATACTTGCCGACCAATTTGCGCTGGGTACGTAGCAAATCGAGTGCGGCTTTGTATTGGGTCTCGTTCAGCTCATAGGGATCCACGATGCCGAGCGAGGGATTTTTCTTTTTAAGGTACAGGGCAGCGTCAGCGATGTAGATCGGACCGTCGAATGCCTGAACCCGACCCTTGTTGCTCTTGCCATCAGGGAGATTCTGCTCCTCGAACACTACGTTCCAACTGGTTGGCTTCTTGTTGCCAAATACCTTGGTGTTATACATCAACACATTCCAACCCCACTGGTACGGCACACCATAGTGGGTATTGTTATCGAAGTGCCAAGGTGCTTTTTGCAGTCTTGGGTCGACGTTCTTGTAACTCGGAACCAAGCTGACGTTGATGGGTTGCACACGCTTACCACGTATCAATCTGAGCGAAGCGTCACCACTCGCGGTCACCAAATCAAAGCCGCCTTCATTCATCAACGCGACCATCTCATCTGAGGTGCCCGCAGTCTTGACATTGACTTTGCAACCGGTTTTTTTCTCGAAATCAGTGACCCAATCGAATGCTTTGTCTGTTTCACCGCGCTCGATGTAACCAGCCCAGGCGACGATATCAACACGCCCTTCGCCTTTGCCGATTTTTTGTAACGGGGTCTGCGCAATGCTTGCGCCTGTAAACGCGGTCAAGACTAATGCCGCTGCGGTACGCTGAAAAGTGCTCATGATGTGCCTCCGATGATCTGGGTGAGGTATCGGGAAATTATCTTTCTACTATTCACTGACGCACGACGTGGCTCGCGCGCGAAAACCCGCGTGCCATGTGTTGAACCTTATCGCTTGACCACTGAATGCGAGAAGTTCAATATTCCACTAGGTCGCGTTCTGTTTTTTAGATAGCAGACAAAGCTTGTTGCGACGCATCAGAAAAATAATCGATCAGCGTGAATAAACACTTCACATTAAAGCAATTTCGGTACTTCTTAGCCGTCTGCGATACCGGCTCGATTGCTGCTGCAGCGCGCCTGGTCAACATCGCGCAGTCTGCGCTTACCAAAAGTATTCAAGAATTAGAAACTACTCTAGGCGCGCCTTTATTCGAAAGGCAACCCCGCGGCATGGAGCCGACTCAGGCAGGATACCGCTTCGAGGCGAAGGCCAGGCAAGTGATGTCCGCGGTGACACAAGCGGGAGCAATCAACCACGACGAAGATCGGGAGCTGACCGGCTCAATCACTATCGGGGTCACAAGCTTGATGGCGGGCTACTGCCTTGCTGATCTAGTAGGCCGGTTTCAACGCTCTCACCCGGAGGTGAGAGTTGAAATTCTGGAAGATTCTCCGCGCTTCCTGGAGCACTTACTGATTAATGGCGAAGTCGATATTGCACTGATGATTGCAAATGCCTTGGATGACAAAGCGCTACAAGTCGAAACGCTGTCAACCTCGCCCAACCGGGTATGGATGTCGCCCAGTCACGCGCTCAGTTCGGAAAGTGAACTTACTCTGGAGATGTGCGTCGGTACCCCACTGATCCTACTGGAAGCTGACCGTATGGAGGACATGCAGCGCGCGCACTGGCGTCGGCATGGCCTCACACCCGACGTGAGGGTCCGAACAAGCTCACTGGAGGCGGTACGCTCATTGGTTGGCGTCGGTGCAGGGATTTCCATCCTGCCGGATTTTCTCTACAGACGCTGGACGCTGGATGCAGAGCGCATTGAGGTTAGGCGACTACGCGACTCGATACCGGGTACCGAGATCGGATTAGTACGTCGACGCGGCGCACGCAATCGCGAAGTGATTGATCAGTTCGTTCAGCTAGCGCAAAACCCAGGCGTTAACACCCGTCGCTAATCCGACCAAGTCCGTATCCAAGCTGAGGTATCGTCCAGCGCACGCTCGAAGCGCTCTAGCAGCGCATAGATCTCTGCTTGGGTGATGATGAGCGGCGGTGAGAAGGCCACAATATCACCGGCCATCGCACGCAGGATCAAACCATGCTCTTGCGCCCGGCGTACCAGATAAGCACCCACTGCCCGCTCGGGCGGGAAAGCCTGTCGGAGCGCAGGGTTGGCAGATAATTCAACCGCAGCAATCAATCCCATCCCGCGCACATCGCCGATATAAGGGTGATCGCGAAACTTCTGCAGACCCTGCTGCAAGCTCGGCGCGACTTGGTTCACATGGCCGACGATATCGCGCTCTTCATAGATTTGTAATGCCTCTAATGCCACTGCACAGGCTACTGGGTGGCCACCATAGGTATAACCATGACCGAATACGCCCACCTCTGCGCTGGCATCTGCGACGGCCTGATACACCCGATCACTAATATACAGCGCAGACATCGGCATGTAGGCTGAGGTCAGCATCTTGGCCACCGTAATGAAATCCGGCTGCAAGTCATACACTTGCGTGCCAAACGGCTTACCAAGACGACCAAATCCTGAAACCACTTCATCCGCAATCAGAAGGATGTCGTACTTCTTCAAGATTGGTTGAATCAGCGAAAAATAACTCGGTGGCGGGACAATCACACCTCCAGCACCCTGCACGGGCTCTGCGATGAAGGCACCGATCGTATCGGGCCCCTCGCGCAAGATAGTCTCTTCCAATTCGCGAGCGAGGCGCTGGGCGAAAGCATCCGGCGTTTCGTTCGGCTGTGCGAATTGATAAGGATGCGGGCAACTCACCCGAATGGTGTCAGGCAGCGGCAAATCGAAATTCTTGTGCATTGTGGGTATGCCCGACAGCGAGGCCGCTGCCAGCGTCACACCGTGATACCCCTTGGCGCGTGCAATGATTTTTTTCTTGTGCGGCCGGCCAATCGCATTGTGGTAATAGCGAACTAATTTGACGGCAGTATCGTTCGACTCTGAGCCAGAGTTTGCAAACAAAATACGGGCCATGGGTACCGGCGCCCACGCCATCATCTTCTCTACCAAGTCGGTGACCGGGCCAGACACCTTGCCAGAGAAGGTATGGTAGTACGGCAGCTTATTCATTTGCCGATAAGCCGCCTCAACCAGACGCGATTCGGAGAAACCCAGCGCTGCACACCAAAGCCCGGCCATACCCTCAATATATTCTTTGCCGCTTTCGTCAGAAATATGGACGCCGCGGCCACCCACAACAACTAGCGCGCCATTTTTCTCGAGGTCGCGTGGCTGGGTGTAAGGGTGAAAATGAAATTTGGCGTCGGCTAGTGCGGCGGATGAAAGCTTCATAACAGATTCCTATCGTGGCTTTTCCTAATATTGCCATATCGCGACAGTATGCATTACCTGTCTCGATGTGCTTATCAAATTCAGTGCTTGAGATTCCCGTGCCAAGCTCGCATTACACATCATTAGGCAAATTAGAAAAACAAAGGGTGAAAAATCATCCACCTACCGAATCTAAATTAAATCGCTGGCCGCGCTACCGGCTTCACTGACTCATAAGCGCGCGCCACCCGCAGCACCAGCGCATCATCAAACATCGGCCCGACAATTTGCAGGCCGACGGGTAGCCCCTTGCTTGTAAGTCCACACGGTACCGTAATCGCGGGTTGCTGGGTAAGATTGAAGGGGTAGCTGAACGGTGTCCAGCCCAGAAACTGCTGTGCATCGAAATGCACTTCGCCGGCCGCACGCGCCTCGAAAGCAGGTACTGCCACCGTGGGGGTAACGAGCACATCGTAGCCTTGCATAAACTGCCGCATCATCGAGCCCAACTCGGCCCGACGTAGCTGCAAGCGATGAATGTCGGCGAACGTGTATTGCGCACCCTGCGCTGCCTGCGCCTGAAAATCCGGATCGGTTAATGCCTGCTGCTCAGGTGACATAGCCGTCCATAATTGGTGTACCACCGAGAACCAAAGCCCGACGCTGATATCGATAGGATCTGTAAATCCTGGGTCGCACTCCTCAACGTGCGCGCCGAGATCCTGCAAGCTATGTACCGCCTCGTCGACGCGCTGCCCTACCTCCGGATCTACCTTGGCATAACCTAAGGTCGGCGAGTACGCCACACGAAGACCCTGAATGCCCTTCTCCAAGTTCGTCGTGTAATCGGTTGTATCGAACGGTGATGAAAACCAGTCGCGTGCATCAGGCTGCTTCATGACGTTTAGCATCAAGGCGCAATCGATCACGCTCATGGTGTGCGGCCCTAGATGCGCAACCGTACCGAAGGGCGATAGCGGATACGCGGGTACACGACCAAAGCTCGGCTTCACCGGTGGTACATGACAAGTTCCAGGGGTTACGGGTGATGCCATGCATCGGTGAGTTGGTCTCGGCCTTGCAGCCGAATTCCGGTGTCGTGGTTTTACCAAGTAAGACCGCACCAGCCTCACGCAGACGCGCTGTTACCGGCGCATCAATCTCCCACGCTTGTGCGGGATTGATCGTGCGACTACCTCGCAAGGTTGGCCAGTCACGCGTGAGAATCAAATCCTTGATCGAGGCTGGCACACCTTCCAATGCACCTACCGCTGCGCCACCGTGGCGATGCGCTTGCCAGCGTTGCTCGCTTTGGCGCGCATTGTCGAGCGCTCGATCTGCATCCACTAAACAAAACGCATTAATCGCCGGATTCAACTGCTCAATACGCGCAAGTACGGCATTCGTCACTTCAACCGGCGATAAGCTTCCTCCGCGATATAAGGCAAGTAGCTGATGCGCTGGGAGAGTGTGCAACTCAGGCATCAGAGATCGCGTGCGAGACGGAAGCCCGTTTGATAGTTACGCATATTCTCCACCTCTGAATAGCGATACGCTGAACGTGCGGTAGAGGGGCCATCTAACCACGCCCCGCCGCGCACAACGCGCTTCTCGCAAGCGCCCTCGTGCTTGCGTACCGAGCCATCGGTTGGTGCGCCGGCGTAGCCAAGGATGTGACAATCCGCCACCCACTCACGCACATTACCAAGCATATCGTGTAACACGAATGTATTCGGCTGGTATTTACCCACCTCGGCAATCTCCGCTGCGCCATCGCTGCACAGCACATGCGACCAAACATAATTAGGGTGCGCTTGTTTGCCAACTTCGTCGTGCAAGTTGGCATATTCACAGGCCTTGGCCTTGGCA
>JAJTGD010000010.1 GCA_021299035.1 Oxalobacteraceae bacterium
CATCTTGATGAATGATGAAGAAGTCGCCAAGAAGATCAACAGCGCGGTGTTCCCCGGTATGCAGGGTGGCCCGCTGATGCACGTGATCGCGGCCAAGGCGGTGGCCTTCAAAGAAGCGCTGACGCCGGAGTTCAAGGCATATCAGCAGCAGGTCTTGAAGAACGCGGATGCGCTGGCGAAGGCTTTGACCGAGCGCGGTTTGCGGATTGTGTCGGGTCGCACCGAGTCGCATGTGATGCTGGTGGATTTGCGCTCGAAGAAGCTGACCGGTAAAGAGGCTGAGGCGGTATTGGGCTCGGCGCACATTACCTGCAACAAGAATGGGATTCCGAATGATCCGGAGAAGCCGTTTGTGACCTCGGGCATTCGTCTGGGCTCACCGGCGATGACGACGCGTGGCTTCAAAGAAGCTGAAGCCACCAAGGTCGGCCATCTGATTGCTGATGTACTGGACAACCCGCATGACGCGGCGACGATTGAACGCGTTAAGGCTGAAGTCAAGAAGCTGACTGATGCACATCCGGTATACGCGCGATAAGCAACGCAAAAAACCCGAGGTAGTGGCGTAATACCACGCTCCCGAAGAGGAGCGCCGAGTGCCCATAACCAATTTTTATATTGAGATGGAAGGAGAGCATCATGGCTGGACGTAACTTTTTATTTGTACCGGGGCCGACTAATGTCCCGGATCGTGTTCTACGCGCGATGGTCGTATCAATGGAAGACCACCGCTCGCCGAAGTTTCCTGCATTAACGAACGAGATGATGCCGGGCTTGAAAAAAGTGTTCCGTACCGAACACGGCACGCCCTTCATTTTCCCGTCGTCCGGTACTGGTTGCTGGGAAGCTGCAGTCACTAATACCCTGTCGCCTGGCGACCGCGTGTTGGCTGCTCGCTTCGGTCAGTTCAGCCACCTGTGGATTGATATGTGTACCCGCCTCGGCCTCGACGTGCAAATCGTTGATTGCGAGTGGGGCACGGGCGTACCGCTACAGCAGTATGCCGATATTCTAAAAGCAGACACCGGCCACAAGATCAAAGCGGTTCTGGCCTGCCACAATGAAACCGCCACCGGCGTGACCTCGGATATCGCAGGTGTACGCGAAGCACTCGACGAGGCGAAGCATCCTGCGCTGTTGTTTGTGGATTGCGTATCGTCGCTCGGCTCGATCGATTTCCGCTTCGATGACTGGGGCGTGGACATGGCTGTATCTGGCTCACAAAAGGGTCTGATGCTGCCAGCGGGCTTGGGCATCCTGTGTGCTAGCCAAAAAGCCCTCGCGATGCGTGAGAGCGCGCAGATGAAACGCGCGTATTTCGACCTCGGCGACATGATGACGTCAAATGCGACCGGTTACTTCCCCTACACCCCGGCACTGTCGCTCATGTACGGCCTGGTGGAATCGCTCAAGATGATCGAAGAAGAAGGTCTCGACAATATCTTCGCGCGTCACCACTACCTCGCTGAAGGCGTACGCGCTGCAGTGATCAAAGGCTGGGGCCTGAAGCTCTGCGCAAAAGAAGCGAAGTGGTATTCCGATACCGTCTCCGCAATTCTGGTCCCTGAGGGCAAGAATGGCGCAGAAGTGATCGCACGTGCCTACAGCCGTTACAACGTGTCACTCGGCGCTGGTCTGTCGAAAGTAGCAGGCAAGCTGTTCCGTATCGGTCACTTGGGCGATATGAACGAGGTTCATCTGATGGCCGCGATTGCAGGCGCTGAGATGGCGATGCTCGACTGCGGTATCTCAGTGACGCCAGGTAGCGGTGTCGCAGCAGCGAGCGAATACTGGCGCACCCATCAGCCACCATCAGGTTTGCTGATGCGTGGTACCCCGAACGAGCTTAAGGAATCGCATGGAACGAATAGTCTTCCTAGATCGGCAGTCGTTAAAGGCTGAAGTCCGTAAGCCGGGCTTCGCGCATCACTGGGAAGAGCATGCACAGACCTTGGAACAGTCGGTCGTAGACCGACTGTCTGAGGCGACGGTTGCGATTACTAACAAGGTGCCGATCCGGCGCGCTGCTCTCGAGCAGCTGCCGAATCTGAAAATGATCGCGGTCGCAGCCACTGGCTACGATGTGATCGATGTCGATGCCTGCCGTGAGCGTGGTGTTGCAGTTGCGAATATTCGCAACTACGCCGTGCACACGGTGCCGGAGCATAGCTTTGCACTGATCTTTGCGTTACGTCGTAATTTGATTGCGTACCGAGAAGACGTGCTGCGCGGGCGCTGGCAAGCGCAAGATCAGTTCTGCTTCTTCGATCACCCGATTCATGATCTGTACGGCAGCACGATCGGTATTTTCGGTGAAGGTGTACTGGGCCAAGGCACGGCAGCGATCGCCAAGGCGCTGGGTATGCGTGTTTTATTTGCAGACCACCCGCCGCCGAAGTCACCGGACGTCGAGTTCACTGACCCAGAGGTCGTGTTCGCAGAGTCGGACATTATTTCGCTGCACTGCCCGTTGACACCATCGTCACGCAATTTCATCGGTCTTGAGCAATTCAAGAAGATGAAACGTAGTGCGATTCTGATCAACACGGCGCGCGGTGGTCTGGTGGATGAGCACGCGCTGAAAACCGCTCTGGAAACCGGATTGATCGCGGGCGCAGGTTTTGATGTGCTGACTAAAGAACCACCGAAGGATGGCAATCCTTTACTGGACATAAAAACGCCGAACTTTATTCTCACACCGCACGTGGCGTGGGCATCGGACGGCGCTATGCAATTTCTTGCTGATCAGCTGATCGATAACATCGAGTGCTTTATCGCCGGCAAGCCGCAGCATTTAGTGACATAAATAAGTGTACCTCCCTCACTCTCCGTAGCACCTTTAGACGCACCTCCGGGTGCGTTTTTCTTTGGAAGCTACCAGCGGGCTTCTGACGCTTGGTTATTCTGACGCTCAGTCAAACTAAGATTTCCCGGTGACTTTTCTTTTTTACAAGCCGTGAATTAGGCGTGCATTTTCGGCAGCGTTGATTTTCTAGTTGTTAATTTAAATTGCGAAATAGAAAATTCCATCGCGCTGCAGCATCGAAACCTCGTCGAATTTTTCTTGATTTGTGACCGTATCGGTGTATCGTCGTGTAGGAAAACATTAAGCTTCAGGTACAAGCCTAATGAAGTAAAAACAAATATAAGGCTTGCCGACCAACACAACCCCTTCGGTGTTCTAGTGCTGGCAGAGAAAAAGAAGCATATAGAGACTGTCGTTCAAGTTGCAGAGGCACGGACTGCTGCCGGACTGCGACACGACCAGATCATTCGCGATTCATGGATGCGCTGCGTTCATGATCACAAGCTCGATCCGACCAAGATGCAGGAAGCGATCATCCTGCCAAACAATCGGGTTCGCGAGCATAAAGATCAGCTAGAGGATTTTCTTCATATCGCGCGTCACGGGGTTGAGGCGCTCTACCACCACGTCGCAGGGCTAGGCTACGCAATTCTGCTAACGGATTCGCATGGCGTGACCGTTGACTTCATGGGTGATATCCAACTCGATGCCAGCCTGAGAAAAGCTGGCTTGTACCTCGGATCGAATTGGCATGAAACAGTGGCCGGAACATGCGGGGTTGGCACCTGCATCACGACGGGTGAAGCCTTGACGGTTCACTTAGACGATCACTTTGACGCCACTCATATCCCACTCACTTGTACCGCAGCGCCCGTATATGACCCAGAAGGTCACTTGAAAGCTGTACTGGATATCTCGCTACTGACCTCACCCTCGGATAAGACCAGTCAGCACCTGGCACTGCAGTTGGTGCGTATGTATGCGCACAAAATCGAGAACGCCTACTTCTTGCATCACTATCGTGATCAATGGATATTGCGGATGTCCACTGCGCCGGAGTTCCTTGAGGTAAGCCCGGAATATCTACTTGCGGTTAATGCATCCGGTAAAGTCGTCGGCTATAACCATCTCGCAGAGAAACTGTTTAAGCAGCACATTAGTGCGGAGCTTATGGGGCAGTCGATTTCGGATTTGATCGAACTTACCGTCAATGATCTTCCCAATTACTTAGCAGAGCGACCCGTTGATCGCCGTGCGCTAAGGATTCATAACTCGTTGCAGGTGGTGTTCTTGTCGGTGAAATGGCCGGCGCGTCGCAGTATGTCCGGAACAGCGGAAAGCACCACGGTTACGATTCCTCCCGAGCTCAAGGCGCTCACACAAGGCGATACACAGCTCGAAAAACAAATCGTGCGAGCTGCACGTCTGGTAAATTCTCCGATCAGCATCCTCGTTACAGGAGAGACGGGGAGCGGCAAGGAATACTTTGCCAAGGCACTGCATCAGAGTAGCGAGCGACGCGATGGCCCATTCATTGCCGTGAATTGCGCGGCGATCCCCGATACCCTCATAGAGAGCGAGTTGTTTGGCTATGCGCCGGGTAGTTTCTCGGGTGCGGCTACCAAGGGACGAAAAGGTTTAATTCAAGAAGCCGATGGCGGTACGCTGTTCCTCGATGAAATTGGTGACATGCCGAAGGCGATGCAAACTCGCTTACTGCGGGTGCTGTCTGAAAAAGAAGTGGTGCCGGTAGGTGCGCAGCGCCCGGTGCCCGTTAATGTGCGTGTGATCGCCGCCACGCATTGCCATCTCGAATCGCGCGTGCGCGAGGGCTTGTTCCGCGATGATTTGTTCTATCGCTTGAATGGCGCGCATTTCATCTTGCCGCCTGTACGTGAGCGCAAGGACCTCAGCTGGTTGATTGATCGTGCGATCGCACAGCAATCACGCAACACGTCTCAACAACACCCACTTACGATTGACGCAGAAGCGAAATCACTACTGATGCGCCATCGCTGGCCCGGCAATCTACGCGAACTGACCAATGTGATCGACTTCGCGGCAGCAGTCTGTGTAGAACAACTGATTACCGTTGGCGACCTGCCCGAGTATCTGGTGAACCCGGACCTCAACGACCCCAACAGCCCGCTGATTGCGCGTGATCTGTCGCGCCACGGCAAGCAGGCCATGGAACTGCTCGGTGAACTCGAATCTTGCCAATGGAATGTGACTGCTGCAGCGCAAAATCTCGGCATCTCACGCATGACCTTATACCGTCGCATGAAGCAACATGGCATCACTCCACCACGCTGATACACCTTGGTGACACCGCTGTGACAGTGTCACAGCTTGGTGTTACACCGAGACGATGATCAAGTATTGGGTGACATTGAGTCGTCGCTGTTTCTTCAGTCAATTCGCGGCAAACGAAACAGAATTTCAGCCAAGTCGAACAGGCAAACGCTGCCCGGCTATTGGCACACAGATTGCTCTTTAGTTTCAGGAATTGCTACCGCCCCTGTATGCCAAGGGTGTGGCAGCGGACATGCTGCACTGTGTCATCACGCAGCGACGGTGTTGAAGGGTTGGGCGGGTAGTGGCGCGTCCTTAATCGGAAGCTCATCTATCAGCGCAGCCTTGCAGCAAACAGGGTGAAGCCGCCCTGAATAACAACCTTAGGAGACAAAAATGACTGATAAGCAAAGGCCATTTGGTGTTTCGATGACGGAGCGTGAGTTTGCCGAGTGCTTACACGCAGACGAAGCAGCGTTCCGCTCGCCGATCCCGACACAAATGGTGTCGAACGGTGAGTACAACCCCCTGCCGCAAACCGAGAAGCAAAAGAAGGTCGAATTCCTGATTAAGGAAATGGCCGACAAGGAAGCCAAGCGCCACAACATGAGCCGCCGTGATTTCTTGGCGACCTCCTCTGGCATGGCAACTGCATTCCTGGCGATGAACCAAGTCTACGGAAACGTGTTCGATGTTACCGAGGCAGAAGCGAAGAACCCAGACGCAGCGGGCGATCGCAAGGCGAAATACAAGGGCCAGTTCATTTTTGATGATCAGACCCACTTCATTCGTGATGACTTTAAAGAGGAAGGTCTTCTCGGCCTCACCAAGTGGGCTGAGGGCGCCAAGGTCAACCCGAACATCGGCAACATCCCGACCAACTTGTCGCGCTACAAGATGGACAACTACCTCAAGGAGATTTTCCTTGATTCGGACACCTCGGTTGCGCTGCTGTCAGGTGCACCGTTTGATGATCCGAACTGGTGGCTGCTGTCGAACGATGCGATCCAAAACGCCTGCCGCTCGGTGAACAAGATGGCTGGCACCGTCCGTATGCTCGGCCATGCTGTGATCACGCCGAAGTATCCGAACTGGATGGATGAAGTCGATCGTGCGATTGAAGAACTGAAGCCAGTGTCCTGGAAGTCGTACACCATTGGTGATCCGTTCGGTCCATCTAAGTTCGCATGGCGCCTTGACGATGAGAAGCTGATGTACCCCTTCTACGAGAAAGCACTGAAGGCGGGTATCAACACCATCTGTATCCATAAGGGTCTGATGCCACGTGATTACGAGAAGGCGTTTGCCGGTACATGGGAACATGCAACCGTCAACGATCTCGGTAAGGCCGCTAAAGACTGGCCGAAGATGAACTTCGTGATCTATCACGCAGCGCTACGTCCATGGCTGGCTGACAAGCCTGACATGGAAATGGCTCAGTTCGAAAAGAACGGCTATATCCAGTGGTCTACCGATCTGGCCCGCATCCCGGAGAAATTCGGCGTCAACAACGTGTACGCAGAGCTGGGCTCCGTGTTTGCGTCGACGGCCGTTACCGATCCGAAGTTCTGCTCGGCCTTCGTAGGTCAGCTGGTCAACCTGATGGGTCCGGACCGCGTAGTTTGGGGTACCGACTCGGTCTGGTATGGCTCGCCACAGTGGCAGATCGAAGCGATGCGTCGTCTAGAAATCCCAGAAAGCGTCATGAAGAGCCAGGGCTGGAAGATCCCTCTGGGCGATGGTCGTGGCACGGTCAAGAACAAGATCTTCGGCCTCAACTCAGCCAAGCTGTACAAGCTTGACGCGCAGAAGATGGCCGCTGATGCAATGACCACGCCGTTTGATAACGACATGATCGCGAAGATGAAGGCCGAGTATCTGGCTATGGGCGGCTCACGCAGCAATGCTGCGTATGGCTATATCGCCAAGCAAGGCCGGGAGTTTGATCTCGGCTAATACTGTGCAGTGACCGTATGCCGGTTCGCCGGCATACGGAACACGTGCGGTATGGCTGATTGAGAACAGGAGGACAAAAATG
Organism: Oxalobacteraceae bacterium; assembly: GCA_021299035.1. Taxonomy (GTDB): domain Bacteria; phylum Pseudomonadota; class Gammaproteobacteria; order Burkholderiales; family Burkholderiaceae_D; genus Pernthalerella; species Pernthalerella lacunae. Next base: position 7,137 of record JAJTGD010000010.1, read on the forward strand.
AAATCTATAAAAAGTAGGTTGGTCTTGGGGCTGATGCTGGCATTGATCGGGGGCATCGCGGTGGCGGATCACCATGGCGAGCAAAAAACGCGTGTAGGCACCTGCGCCGATGCAAAGAAGCAGCAGGATTATTTCTGCGACATGAAAAATGCATCGAGCGACTCCATGGTGGCATTGGGCACTGCATGTCGCAACGCGAAAATCAATGTCAAAGAAGCCTGTGAGGGTGTTGTGGAAAAAGACGAAACTTACAAATCGTGCAAGATGGAACAGAAGTGCTAAGGATGGTCTCCGAAGGGTGAAAGAGGCAACACATCAGGTCAATCGTGGCTGATGAAGCTTAATCTTCCTGTGAACCTTGATGATTAACCGGCAGCGCACGCTGCCGGTTTTTTTATGTCGATGTTCTGGTAAGCTGAGGTATGTAATAAGTTAGTCAGGTAAAAAATAACAATTGCCAAGATAATCCATCTTCGAGCCATGAATAATCCTGTCATCCATTATCCGATTTCAAGCAAACAGTCACTACGCCGACGTTCCGCAGTAGTCGCGCTGTCCATCGCTACACTATGTGCGCTCGCTGCCCTGCTTCTACCGGTGGTATCTCAGTCTCAGGTGACGCGCTCGGCACCAAAACCGATCCCTCCGAACGAGGCCTATCTGCAGCCGGTGCCCGGTCTTTCGCATGGCGAGTTACGGAAATTTCGTGCAGGCGAAAAACAATTCAAAGCGCCTTGGGTCGTGTTCCCATTGCTCGGTGGCGAGTGGGGTCTCGGACCAACCTTTCTTGCCAACTCTTGTGTTGGCTGCCATGTACAAGCCGGACGAGGTCGCACCTTCGATGAACCTGGTGCAATCGCATTCCAACAACTGCTTCGACTATCTGTCCCCGGCGAAGGGCCCGATGGCGGACCGCTTCCACACCCAAACTATGGCGACCAGTTGCAAGTATTCGGTGTCAATGTCGGCTTGAAAGAAAACCTCAAGCCCGGTGAAGCAGAGTTGTACATAGACTGGGTACCGTTCACGGTCAAGCTGCCTGATGGCACTGCGGTTGAACTCCGCAAACCGTCGGTACGTGTTGAAAAACCTAATTTTGGGCCGATTGATGATTCAGTACTAACTTCACTGCGTAACACGCAGGTGGTGTTTGGTGCCGGGTATCTGGAGGCAGTGACCGAAGAAGATATTCTCGCACTGGCCAAACTGCAGCAATCACAAGGCCTGAATGGGCGACCGAATTATGTGCGTGACGATATTAACAAGCGTACCGTAATTGGACGATTTGGCTGGAAGGCAAATCAGCCCTCGATAAAACAACAGATCGCGGCGGCCTTCCATGGTGATATGGGCGTGACCTCATCGCTCTACATCGAAGAAAACTGTCCGCCAATACAAACATTATGCCGTGCTATGCCGCCCGGGAATAAACCCGAGTTGCTTGATTACTCTTGGGATGAACTGCATTTCTGGCAGTTGGCACTCGATGCCCCTGCACCTCGCAATCAAGAGGATGCTCAGGTGATCCGCGGCGGGCAGCTATTCACCCAAGCGCGTTGCGCGCAATGCCATGTCCCCGAACTCCGCACCGGCGATTTCCCGGCATTACAGCAAATTTCGAAAAAGACTTTCCGCGCCTATACGGACCTGCTGCTGCATGACATGGGGCCTGGTCTAGCAGATGGCCGTCCTGATTTTAAAGCCGGCCCTCGTGATTGGCGAACTGCGCCGCTGTGGGGTATCGGTTTATCAGCGCAGGTGAATGGTAGTACCCACCTGCTACATGATGGCCGCGCCCGAAACGTGCTGGAAGCGATTCTCTGGCATGGCGGTGAGGCGCAAGCATCGCGCGATCTGTTTGCAGGCTTTTCCAAACAAGAGCGCGAGGATTTGATCGCCTTCGTCAACTCGCTATAAGCATCGCCCATGACGCTTAAATCTCGTCAGAAGATTGTTTATTTCTCCCTGGCGTTTGTGATGTACCTGCTGTTTCGGCATTTGCTCGGCCCAAAATTTGGGCTGGAGGGAATTTGGCTGACGATCGCTGCCTATGTATTTGCACTAATTTTTCCGAGTATCTATTTGTACCGCCTTTGGGCGGCGTCTCGACAACCGACCACGATGGAGGAGCCTCACCCATGAAAAAACTAATAATGGGATTACTACTGGCCTCCAATGTGGCCCACGCCGACTGGGTCATGTACGGTGACAATGGCAAGGCTGAGTTTTACTACGACGACAAGACGATTATTGCTAATGGTGCCACCGTATCCGTCTGGGAAATGCTGAGCTACAGCTTTCCTTTGAATGGCGTTCAATCCAACCGTTCGCATAAAGAGTACAAATGCGAAGCGCGTGAATTTCGCAATCTTGAAGGTGAGTTTTTCTCAGAGCCTTATCTCAAGGGCAACAAGGTCAGTAGCGGGGCTGACCGTGAAGACGAATGGCGGCCAGTCGTCGAAGGTACTCGCAACAATGAGTTGATGGATATCGTGTGTGGTAAACGGAGCTGAAAGTGCTTGATCTCGGCTTGACCAAATTAGCGCTAATTGGCGGGGTTGCCTTGATAGTGATTGGTCCCGAGCGTTTACCTACTGTCGCGCGGGTGGCGGGACGTCTTTACGGCAAGTTGCAAGGCTATCTCTCATTGCTCAAAACTGAAGTCAATCAACAGATACTGACAGAGAAGCTCAAGGAGCAGATGCAGCAGCAGTCCAAAGACGTTTTCAATGCCGTAAACCCAATGGAAGAGCTGCGCTCAGTAGCAGACGATATCGCTGAAGCCGAACGCGATTTCAGCCGCGAGATCGTTGCTGCGAATCGCTCATTTGGCACGGTTAACGACCCTGATACCCCGCTTTTACCCGATGCGCTACGCAGTAAACAACGTCGGTTTCAACAAAAAAAACGACGTGGCATGTCGGGGCCACCTGTCTGGTTCCAGCGCAGCCAGCAGCGTAGTGCGCGACTTATTTCCATGGCAGGTCGACAAGCGCGGCAGCATACCCTACGGTTTTCTCAGGAAAGTAAAGGTTGAAACATGAACATGCTCTGGCGATTCACTCTTGGGATGATGTTGTCACTAATCTCGGTTGTAGCGAGTGCGCAATCAGTCGACTTTGTCGAGCCACGCGATGGCGATACCGTACCGACCACATTTACTCTCAAATTCAAGGTAGATGGCATGCGCGTTGCGCCTGTCAGCGACAAACGCGAAGGTGTCGGTCATTTCCATGTATTGATCGACGCCAGAGACATCGAGCCCGGCTACGTCATCCCAAATGACAATCAACACAAGCACTTCGACAAGGGTCAAACCGAAAGCCTGATGTTTCTGCAGCCCGGTAAATACAAACTGACCCTGCAGTTCGCCGATAGCGCTCATCGCTCATTCGGCGAAAAAATGCGCAAGACCATCAATATCACAGTCGAGGGCGAAAAATAGATGGACAGAGGTACCGCAGATATCCGCTCAAGTCTGCCAAGGCACCTCCAGTAACATCGAAGCACCGTATATCAGCACTCAGACCCCGACAGCATCGTTGAGCACTAAAGCTTTTGTTGATTTTTCGTGGTCTAGCATGAACGCCTTTACACTAACCTCCGTATCTGACTAACCAGGTCAAGGCGTTAGCAAATGAGTGTGCACAGCTACCAGGAAGATCAACTGTTCGAGCTAACAGCGCCTGACGGTAATCGCATAGTGCGTATTTGGCAGGCAGACACTACCGAGGTTGTGATCCTTGGCATTCATGGCGGCATGTCGCACTCAGGCGATTATGAGACGGTTGGCAGCTATTTCAAACAGCACCGGATGACCACCATCAGCTTTGATCTTTATGGTCATGGCCGTAACAAGCTCATCGATATTCCCCGCTTTGACGTGTTCATCGATGATGTGGTTCGGATGCTGGAGTGGGTACGCGCAAAATATCCGCAAACGCCTTTGTTTATCGTGGGGCATTCGATGGGCGCGCTGATTGCAAGCCATCTCGTGCTCTCCAACAAACTATTACCGTATGCCGTGTCTGGTGTAGCGCTATCGTCGCCTTACTACGCCAACGGTATCCCGGTACCGCCGTGGATGATTCCTTTATCGCGCTGGCTAGCGAAGTTGTTCCCGACTGCGAAAGTGCCGATGGAAGATCTGACGCGTTGGCTGACCCATGACCGCGAGATCACCGAGCGACACATTGCGGATTCATTGTTACAGCGGCGCGGCACTGACGCCAGTATGCGTTTCGGGCGTAGCCTGCTAGATGCGCAGGCGGCGCTGCAAGGTGATTTGAGCGGGTGGAATTTGCCGGTATTCGCGGTCGTTGCGGGTGATGATCGTCTGGCGAACGCATCGGTGAGTAAGGCCATGCTGCGTACCATCCCAGCTGCACTGCTCGAATTGCAGGTATTCGCGCAGAATTATCACGAGAACTTCAACGAAGTGAACCGCGAGGTAATTTTTTCAGGGATGTTGCGCTGGATGCGCTCGGTCCAGCGTTGAGCCCGAAGCGCTGAACTTGTTAGGCGGCTCAGCGCGCAGCGGTGCGGCGGGCGCGGGTTGACGGCTTGCTGCGGGACTCGCGGCTGCCGGCTCGGGCGCCACGACGAGCGCCACCTTCGGACACCAGACCAAGTACCGCGTTGTCGGCAATATCGGCACCAATCTCTGCAGCCTCGATGCTGGTTTTCGGCACGATTAGCGTCGAGCCTGCAGTCGGTTGCATGTTGGGTGGAATCGCATTAGCGTCACGAATGATCTGCGGGGTGGTTTTGAATCGTGTCGCGATGGTCTCGATACGCTCACGTGCTGCGGAGATTTTGAGCGAAGTCCAGCTCGACAGCGTACGCGTCCACGTGGAGAGATTTGCTTTGAAACGCTCAGCGTTGAAATGCGGCAGCAGGATCTGGGTGTCAGCACTACCGGTGATCACCGGGCGATTGAATTGGGGATTCAAGGCCTTAAACTCTTCCAGCGGCATCTCTGCCAACTCTGCGGCCAGCTTGATGTCAATATCGCGGGTTTTTTTGACCGACGTAAAGTACGGCTGGTCATCAATCTCCGGCAAGCGAATCTGGTGTTGCGATGGTAGCGCAACGATATTTTTTACTGCCTGCAGCTTAGGGAAGTAATTGCGGGTTTCCGCCGGCATGTAAGCCGACAGGCTGATGTAATCCGTGCCCTTGCCCGCTGCGCGTGCGCGGTTGATCGCCTTGCGGACAGAACCCTCACCCCAGTTGTAGGCGGCAAGCGCCAGCTGCCAGTCGCCAAACATGTCGTGCAACTGCTGCAGATAACTGAGCGCGGCATTGGTGGAGGCCACCACATCACGACGCTCATCACGGAATGCGTTCTGCTTCAGGTTGTAGCGTAAACCGGTACTCGGTATGAACTGCCACATGCCCGCCGCTTTCGCATGTGAATAAGCGTTCGGGTTAAAACCTGACTCGATCACTGGCAACAGCGCCAGCTCGGTCGGCATGCCACGCTTTTCCAGCTCTTGCACAACATAAAACAAATAGCGTGAAGCGCGCAGACCCAGGCGCTCGAAAGCCTCAGGACGAGCAGCGTAGGCGGCGGTGTGCTTGGACACCAGCGGACTGCTCATCTCTTGAATACTGAACCCTTTGCGGATGCGCTCCCACAGATCACCCTGGCCAGCTGCCAGCGGCTCAAGTGGGAAATCTTCGTCATTGATGCCTAGCACCGGCATGACCGCCACCCGCGCCTCGGTGCGGGTGTAGCTGCTGCTATCTGCACCAAGTACAGGATCGAGGGGCGCAGCAGCAGGCGTCGCCGCATACGAAGCGGACGAGGCGAACAGAGCGGCACACAGCCAAGCGATAGGTGTCTTGGGGAACATAGATTTGGAGCTAGCGGCCTGTTGTCAAAAAATTATTATTGCCGGAGCAGGGCCGCAGAGTTTATTGGATATTAATAACCAACGTCAAGTTTTGATCGGCAGTAGTCACAGATTCCTGAATAGTCGATTCGGCAATTGTTTGCCACAAATCCCGGATTACTCAGGTTTTATGCGAGAACTGGGGGTATTCAGGTCCGCCAGCCGGGTTTTCAGCGTCGCTCAGGCAACGGGTTCATTGGCGCGGCGGGAAGGCCGGATTTCCAGCCGAGCGCGTCGGCCAGTTCCTGCGCCAGCCGCTGATAGCCAGGCAGTGTGAAATGGGTGAGATCGCGCGCCATTAAGGGCGGATTGGCCAGCATCCATTGGTAGGCGGCCCCTGCCCCGCCCATCGCGCTCTGCATGCTCCATGCGCTGCAGCCATAGCGACCCCCAATGCGCTGCTGCATGTGGAATATCTTCTCGTGGATGTGAGAGAACCGCAGCAGGCTGGCAGACAAGCTGCTGTCACGCTCGCCAGCACCCGCGCGTCGGCCCACTTTTTTGCGGGATTTGGGTAATAGTACGCCGCGGTCACCCGGCGCGATCAGTACACAGCGCGCTGTCGGGAACACTGCACGCATATTCTGCAGCGCGGCCTCAAGCATATGCGCATAGCCAGCTGCATCAAACGGACGCGCGTTACCTTCATTGGTGCCGAACTCCAGCATCACCATCTCGTAAGAACCTGCATCGAAATAACGGCTGAAATAGGCGGGGTCCAGCTGCTGCCAGGCGCGCATGGTGGCACCCGGAATACCAAAAGCATCCAGTACCGCCGCCGGTGGCTCGCGGTAATTGAGCTTCAGGCCGTGCAGTATCAGCGGTGACTGTGCACGTAACTTCAACACCGAGATCGGCCCATCCGTTGCGCTGATGCTGACACGACCGAATGCGTCATCTGCTTCGAGTGAGATTCGGGCCTCGGGACCGCCATCGACACTGATCACTACGCTTGCATCGCTCTGGCTCGCGTTGAAAAACAATTCCACACGCTCGACCTCTGCCTCACCTGCTTGGTTGCGCAGATCCAGCCAAAGGTAGGCGCCCTGCTCGGCTTGTAGCGCGTTCAAACCAATCCCTGTCGGCACGCGAAGGGTACGGCTGCTGTAGGCGAGTTCGGATTTCCAGCCATCCATACAAAAGCGGCGCAGAGGCAGAATCACACCCGCGCGCCCCATGGTCAGCGGCAAAAACGCGATGCGCGGACGAACACCCTGCGCACCCAGAATGCGCCGCAATTCGGCCGCAAAAGAACCTGCTGCGAGATGACTGTCGCCCCAGATCGCGATGCGCCGCGGGATCGGGGCAGACTCATCAAGACGCTCCGGCGTTGGGTTTGATGCACGCGGCAGCGCGCCGATCTGATCCAACTCCTCGGCATCGGGCGGCTCGAGTTCTTCAACGGGCGGGGGGCGGCGTTGTCCCGCGCCTGGCTTGAGCGGGCAACGCACGTCGCCAACTTGCTGACCACTTTGCAAGTTGAAGTGCCGAGCGCTTGGCTCGGCAATCGCGCGTTCTGACATCAACCCGTACAAAGCCACAGCCGAGAGTAGCGCCGGCATCAGGCGCCAGTAGACAGCTTGGCGCATCTCAGTAACGGCAGGGAACCACGTGCAAAGCATGTGCGGCCTTGCCGCTGACATGGCGAACGCCTGCAGCGCGCACGATTTCTGCACTCAGCGTTTGTATGCCCTTGCCTGAGAGGTGCACACGGTCGGCGGCGAAGTAATCATTGCGTCGACGGCTAATAGCATTCCAGTCGATCACTTTGACGTTGGCGTACTCATTGCTGATTTGCGCGAGCATGGCATTGTTCGGGCCTTCCCAGCGACGCGGCGCCTTGACGTTGATGAGGATGACTTTGCGGTCTCGCAAATGTGACAGCACATCACGCAAAGATCGCTCACCCACAAACCCATTGGTCCCAAGGTGAATGACCACCGTATTGGCCAGCATCTGGCGCGACTTCAAATCTAATACCCGTACCAAGCCGCCGCGAATTTGACGCCCGACTGCAACATCAATCTCGACGCCGTCGATACGCCGCAGCAGATGCTCGGAAGCGCCAAGCAGTACTGAGTCGCCGATCACAGTCAATTGTGGCGGTGGCAGCTTGTCGCTCACGGTTGATACTGAACGGCCGCAGGCCGCTCGCAGCGTTCGATAGGGACGCACTGCTACAGGCTGATCCATCGAACGCTCGCTGCTAGTGTCATGCTCAACCGCGACCGATTCGATACCGATCACGGGCGGTGGCGCAGGACGAACCAGTACGACGACTAACACGGCCGCCGCCATTGCCGAACCGGTGTAAAGATAGCCGAGGTAAGCACTACGCCGCTGCTTCGCCCACTCGAACAATGTGCCGCTACGGATCGGCTGTTCGACATAGCGATAAGACAGTTCTGCCGCAATACCCGTCAGCACTAAGCGCACCACAGATTGCAGCAACGGATGATCGGGTAGTTCAAACTCGGGACGCAACAGCACGTAAATCGGCCAGTGCCACAAGTAAAGCGCGTAGGAGCGTTTGCCTAACCAAACCAAGGGAGGCTGACTGAGCCAGCGCGGTAATGAACCACTCGATTGGGTTGCAGCGAACAGCAAAACGACACTGAGCAGTACAAACACGATGAAGCCGCCCCGGTAGAGCCAAAGACTGCTCTCGCCACTGAGCAGCATGGCCCCCAACAGCAACGCCAAGGCACACATACCGAGCCAGTCGATACGCGTAGCAGGTGCCTGGCCCCAGGGTGAAACAGTTGCCGGTGTTTGACTTGGCTGCGCGATGCGCCGTGCTCGCGGGTCCCACAGGGCTGCCAAGGCCGCGCCTGCAAACAATCCGAACGCATGGGTATCGGTACCAAGGTAGGCGCGACTAGGATCGACTGCCTCCGGGAATCCGCGCTGTATCGACAACAAGATCATCCATGCGCCGGATAGCAGCATCAGCCCGAGCGCAAACCAATGTAGTCGCAGACGTTGTCCGGTACGCAAAATCGCAAGTAGTGCCAGTGGCCAGAAGATATAGAACTGCTCTTCAATCGCAAGTGACCACAGATGCTGCAACAAGGGCGGACGACCGCTGATCTCAAAGTAAGACTGCTCAGAGAAAATTTGCCACCAGTTGGAGACGTAGAAGAACGCAGGCAGCGCATCAATGCGCGTGCGACGGATCGCATCCGGCGCAAAACACTCGACCAGCAGTACGCATAGCAGTAGCAGTGCCACCACCGCCGGGAACAAGCGGCGCGCGCGGCGGATATAGAACTCGCGCAGCGAGATACGCTGGTCGCGCTCATACTCGCGCAGCAGTTGCGAGGTGATCAGAAAGCCCGACAGAACGAAGAAAAGATCAACGCCGAGAAAACCAGCGCTGAAGAAGCCCTGCAGGTCGAGGTGATAGAAGAGAACGGCGAGCACCGCGATGGCGCGCACGCCATCGAGTCCAGGCAAGTAATCGGCTCTGCTGGTTGCTCGATACACCATTGAATTCACAAGAAAATATCACCCGGATTATAGAAACAATTTCCCCAGAGGAATTACTTTTTGGAAAATTTTTTTGCGACCGACCCGGGTTTGGCCAGCCAAGTCGGCCGGTCGGGTGCTAGCAGGACCGCAAGTGTCACGCCCACGCCCACCGCCAGCACAAGATCGGCGAACACGGTCAGCACGAAGGTCATGACCAGAATCAGCTTCTCGGGGCGGGAAGCGGTCTTCATCAATCTGAGGAAATGCTTCCCTTCGGCCATGTTCCAGGCCACCACGAACAAGATCGCTGCCAGCACCGCCAGCGGTATGTCAGCTGCCAATGGCGCCATGAACAGCAGCACCGCCACCAGCGTCAACGCGTGCACGATGCCTGCCAGTGGGCTGTTGGCGCCATTGCGAATATTGGTCGCAGTGCGTGCGATAGCGCCGGTGGCCGCGAAACCGCCAAACAGCGGTACGACCACGTTGGCAATGCCCTGCCCGATCAGTTCCTGATTAGCGTCATGCTGTGTACCCGACATCCTGTCGGCGACCACCGCCGACAGCAATGCCTCGATAGCACCTAGCATGGCGATAGTGAAAGCCGGCCCCATCAAGCTGATCAGCTGCGGTAGAGAAATCTCCGGTAGCGCGAATGTGGGCAAGCCGATCGGTATGCCGCCAAAGGCAGAACCGATGGTGGCCACGCCGGGTAACCGCAGTGAGGCCTGTAGCGCAGTAACGATCGCCATCGCAGTCAGTGGGCCCGGGATACGCGCCATGCCCGGCACCCGCTGCGAAAAGCCTACCAGCAGCAAACTGAACAGCGCCAGCCCCAGTGTCGGCAGGTGCGTCTGCGGCAATGCTTGCAGCAAGTGCCACAGCTTGTCGTGAAAATGCGCGCCCTCGGGCTGCGGCAGTCCGAGAAATGCGCTCCACTGCCCAACGAAAATGATGACCGCAATACCAGCAGTGAAGCCAACGATGACCGGCGCCGGTATGAACTTAATTACACCACCCATGCGCACCACGCCCATCAGGACCAACATCACTCCCGCCATCAAGGTGGCGATTTGCAAACCTGCGATACCGTGTTTGGCGGTGACCCCCGCCAAGATGGCGATGAATGCGCCTGTGGGCCCGGCGATTTGAACCCGACTACCCCCCAAGATAGCGATCAGGCCACCGCCAATAATCGCGGTGTAAATGCCTTGCTCTGGCCGTGCGCCCGATGCGATCGCAAACGCCATTGCTAAAGGCAGTGCCACCACGCCAACCACCAAACCAGCCACGACATTCGGTAGCCAGTGAGATCGGGACAACAGCCCGGCGCGATGGGCCTCCAGCAGCGCGATCATAGGGTCATGGTCAACATGAAAATAGTGGCAGCACCCGAAACAAACTCCTCAGCGGCAACGGCAGCATCGGTAACTTCGGCTATGAAACGGTCGGCGCCAGTCCTCTGCATCATAGCCGACAGCGATGCGAGATTCTTTCATCAGCAACCCTTGAATGTGTCGATTGCGCCGAGGTGTGCTATACATCACGACTCCGTCCGCCTTCTCTGGCCGAACTGCATCGGCGGCGGAACGCATGGAGCAGGATGTCCTACGCTGTGAAAAAAAATATCGCCATCTTTCTGCACCATCCGATCTGTTCGATCGAGTCCGTGAACGGGATTATTCAGGCCTTGTCACCGGTCTATAACCTGCGCATCTTTACCCGGCACTCGGTGCAAGAGGGATTTTTTGATGACGTAGAAATGGTCGTATTCCCTGGCGGCTATGGCGACGCCAGCACCTTCAGCGGCTTGATGAAATCCAATCTGCGTGAGGTACGCAAATTCCTGCGCCGCGGCGGCAAGTACCTCGGCATTTGCATGGGGGCTTACTGGGCCGATTCGTATTACTTCGACATTCTTGCCGACACCCGCGTCAAGCAGTACATCAAACGTCGTAATGCCGAGATCAAATCCTCGTACGGTACGACTGCGCAAGTCAGCTGGATGGGCGAGCCTGAACGTATGTACTTTTATGACGGCCCTACCTTCATCGGCGGCGAGTTCGAGGAAGTCGCTACCTATGCCAACGGTGATCCGATGGCGATCGTGCAAGGCCAGATCGGATTGATCGGCTGCCACCCGGAGAGCGAGCAGAGCTGGTACTGGAAGAAGTACATGCAGCCCCAGTGGCACAACGGTACTCATCACCAGCTATTGCTGAGATTCGTCACCGACCATCTGCTGCAAGAGTCGCAGTTGCCGCTGTTCTAGGCCACTCAGCGATTGCGCCGCCAAAAAATATCGACGTGCTTTGTGCGCTTAGCGCTGAAATAAAAAAGGCTGCCGAGGCAGCCTTTTTCATTGATGCAGAGCGTCTATTCAGGCAGCTGCTGCAGGCTTCTTCGACTTCGCTGCTTTGGCAGGAACACCGAAGTGGCTGCCCATGTCGCCGAGTTGCGACTGGAAATGATCGTAGGCAGTTTGACCCGCCTTGGCGAATTGCTCGTACATCGCATTCGCGTTCGCCATATTCGACTTGAACATATCAACGAACGGCTCAGTACCCGCAGGTGCGGTCTTGCTCATGTCGTTCACCAGCGCGTGGAAGTGAGCAGTCGTCTCGGCCATACGCTCTTGCGCAACCTTGCCCAGCTCAGCTTGTGCCTTGGTGGCGATAGCGGTCAGATGACGTGCATACGAGGCGGCCTTCTCTGCAGAGGGCTGCGCCTGCGACTGCACAATCACGAGTGCCGACTGCGGGTCTTTGGCAGCAAGAATCTCTTGAGCGATAGCGGAAGAATCTTCGAGCGAGGCCTTCATAGTGGCGGCATTCAACTCAGCCAATTCCGCGACCGCATGCATGGTCTTCTCGGCAATGGCTGACATCGTTTGGATCTGAGCTTCGGCTTGCGTTTTGGTGGCTTTCGACAGCTGGTCGATGGCGATGTTCATGGTTCTGCTCTCCGGGGTTGAATTATGGTGGTACGGCTATTGTGCAACGCACCAAGGCAAAGTTTGCCTTTGCGAAATTACCCTGTCAAGCAATAATTCTTGCGCCGCACCAAACCATTTATTATTACTGGTTTGACAAGCAAAAAGACGGCTTAAATCCCCGGAAATACCTGACAAAGCGCAAAGCTTGGTGAGATGGTTGGTTCGGAGCGCGTCTCACAAAATGAGCGAAGCGCCCGCGCTCACCAACGCCAGCGGCATTCTGCGACGGGCGTTTAGCCGCGACCGACGTAGGGCATATTAGTCGCCATGATGGTCATAAAGAGCACATTGCTCTCTAGCGGGAGCTCGGCTATTTGCAGCACAGCATCGGCCACGTGGTTGACATCCATCCGCGGCTCCACCTTGGTAGTGCCATCGGCCTGCAGAATGCCCGCCGCCATACGCTCAGTCATTTCGGTAGCCGCATTGCCGATGTCAATCTGGCTACAGGCGATACGATGCGCGCGGCCATCGAGTGCAATCGACTTGGTGAGGCCCGTAATCGCATGCTTGGTGGCGGTATACGGTGCCGACATCGGGCGCGGTGTATGCGCCGAGATGGAGCCATTGTTGATGATGCGTCCACCCTGTGGGTTTTGCGCCTTCATCATGCGAATCGCCTCTTGCGAGCACAAAAATGCGCCAGTAAGGTTAGCGTCCACCACCGCTTTCCACTGCTCGTAGCTTAATGATTCAATCGGCACCGCAGGCGCGCTAACACCCGCGTTATTAAACAGCACATCGAGCCGACCGAATTTGCTTTGGATTGCTGCGAATAACTGCTTAACGCTTTGCGGGTCGCCCACATCACAGCGCTGCGCGAGTGTGTTCTCGTGGGTACCGCCAATATCAGCAATCGCCTGCTCGAGCTTATCGAGCTGCCGACCAGCCATCACGACGCGGTAACCCGCACGTAAAAACGTCTTGGCAGTCGCTTTGCCAATACCTGCGCCCGCACCCGTAATTAACGCTACTTTCAATACTCGTTCAGACATCAGGAATTTCCCTTCGCTACAAATGCTTTAATCCGCCCTACACCCTCACGAATCGCTTGATCTGATGCAGCGTAACTCAAACGAATATGTTGCCCCTCGCCCTCAGTGCGCGGACCAAAGTGAATATCCGCCAACACAGCGACGCCCGCCTCAGTTAATAGGCGCTGACGAAATTCTTCGGAATCACGACAACCGGTGATGCGGCAAGCCTCGGTCACATTCGGCCAAGCGTAAAAAGCGCCTCCAGGTGACTGACACGTGACGCCAGGGATATCGTTTAACAGGCTGACCACCAGATCACGTCGCTGCTGAAAAATTTTGCGCATGCGATCAGCATCATCTTGCGGGCCGAGTAATGCCTCGACGCCAGCCCACTGCGTGATTTGCGAGGCACATGACTCGGTATTCGTGATCCAGGTGGTAAAGAAAGGTGCCAACTGCCGATTCGCCATATAGCCCAGACGCCAACCAGTCATGGCGTAGGTTTTAGATAAACCATCTGCAATGATGGTGCGTTCCTGCATGCCCGGCTCCGAGGCGATCGAATGAAACTCACCGTCATAAATTAGGCGACCATAAATCTCATCGGCGTACACCCATACTTGCGGGTGCGCGCGCAATACCTCGGCAATGGCTTCCATATCTTCTTTCGGAATCACACCACCGGTAGGATTTTGCGGCGAGTTCAAAATTAACAGGCGTGTCTTCGGCGTAATCAGCGCTGCTAACTCGTTCGGATCAAGACTGAAGTTACGTGCCTCGCGCAGAAAAATCGGCACCCCCACCGCGCCACTGGCTTTGATCTGCGATTCGTAAATCGGAAATCCCGGCACCGGGTAAATCACTTCGTCACCCGCACCATAATCGGTCACCGAGAGAATGGTGTAGCCAATAAATGGTTTGGCACCCGCCCCCACGACCACATCGTCCGGACTTACCGAAATGCCACGCGTACGCGAAATTTCATCAGCAACGGCCTGTCGCAACTCGGCAATACCCGCTGATGGCGTGTAGCCGTGTTTACCCTCGCGAATTGCTTTGACCGCTGCATCCTGCACATGGACCGGCGTATGAAAATCCGGTTGCCCAATACAGAACGACACGATATCGCGCCCTTCTCGCAATAACTTGTTGACCTCAGCCAGTACGATGAATGCATTTTCGGTCCCAAGACTTTGGGCGCGTTGACTTACCTTGGGCATTGTTTCTCCGTGGTGATTCGCAGTACAGGATGCGCATAAAGTTCATTTTGCCGCTCTCAATGAGCTACTTCTTCCAGAATTGAGCGACAAAATCCGCGCGATATTGTGACTGATCTGTTTATTTTTGACCCGGGTCAAAAAAATTCAGCCCTCAAGCACCTAGGCTCATGAAAAGCATTCGTGACGTTGCTCGGCAAAAGTACAGCCAGTTCGGCTAGCGTTTGATGTAATTTGCGGTATAACATTGGCAATAACTTTTTACGTGCTTGCATTAAATAATTGACAACCAAATCCAGCGAACATCTCATGACACCCAAGAATCTGCTTCCCGCATTGCTCTTTATCGGCCTCTGCGCCTCGGCTCAGGCCGAGCTGGTGAAGGTGTTTGAAAACATTCGCGGCACCGTGGTCTACGCCGACAGTTCTACCCTTTCCGAGAATGGTGATTTACGGCGCGTGGTGGAGATTCAGTCGTATCGTGATCCCGGCCCACGCGGCATGCTATCAATGAAACTTCTGAAGGAATACAACTGCAAAACAGAAACTGCGCAGATTATTTCTTACTCGATGTATACCGAGCGCATGGCCAAGGGTAGCCTGATCGGGCAAGTCAATACGTCGGGCCCCGTCGATAAGTTAACGAAAAACCCGGGCGGTGCTGGCGGCTGGCGCTACGCTTGCGGCAAGTAATTGAGGTAGTTTGCGTAAACTTTTTTCATGCGGTGCGAGATTGAAAAAGTAAAGCACATCATCAGCATGCTATTACTGATTGGTGTGGCAATAATTGGGGTGGCTTGCTCATCCGAATTCGATAAATGCGTCGAAACGAAGCAAGATCGATACAAGCGCGAACACCCCACCGAGAACTGGGAAAATCTGGTGCGTGCGCGAGAGCAGTTCCAACTAGAGTGTCGCCAATGAGTGTGTTGAGCTTGGGTCTTCATGAGCCAAAATAAAAGCAATGACAAGCATGACCCCGAGCCAGACGAATCCGAATTCGATGTGTTCAGGCCGGATGGCGCTACCCGCTTGCCCAACCAGCAGTTTCCAGACTCTGCATTTGAAGCGACCAAGCGCACCGGGCCAATCGAAGCGCGCGTACTGAACGATATCCACAATGCACCACCAGCGATCGTCAAACCGCTGCATGAAACCCATTTGCAGGACACGCCTGTGGCACCTGAAACCAGCACAACCGGTGAACCGCTGACGATTCGTCTGGAGACCTATAGCGTCGATCTAGCTGCGCGTATCGCCCGTGTAAAAGCGGAACAAAAAGATGCGCTAGATGGTTTGCAGCATCTGCAAGACGAGAGCAAAGACGAGAGTAAAGATTAAACTCAGAAATAACACCAGAGCCCAAGACAACGTCCCGTAGCCCATTGAATCAGCACATCCAGCACCAAGCCCAGCACCGCCACCGGCAAGCCGACATACACCAAGGCCCAAAACGCTGCCCACAAGGTCAGCCGCGGCTCTTCAAGGCGATGACCCATCACGGTTTGTTCGCGGCGTTTACGTTTCAGTTGCTCGAGCATGCTGGAATTAAATTGAATTTTTGAATCGACATAATGACGGTTGATTTTAATCGATGGCAGGTGCATTGGGGCGGTCACCAGCTCGCTGAGTGGGATGCTGCGCATACGGCAGCACTCGGCGCGCTTCAACAAGACTGGTCATACGGTAGCGCGATGCTATCGCTCGGCGTTCCGGTACTACGTGCGCGTATCGATCAAGACGGTGAGACGGTTGCGCAAGCACAGTTCATCGTACGCCGCTTCGGTCGTTTTGCATCTGTCGCGCTCTGCTCGCGCGGACCGATTTGGCGAAAATCACTCTCCTCAATCGAGCAAACTCAGGTCTATCAAGCACTCAAGCGCACCCTGCCACTTTCTGGCTTGCGCGTGATGCTGGTCACGCCAGAGCAGCCCGTCGGCGAAGCGAATGGGCTACCTGCGATGCGGCGTGTCGTGACCGGCATGTCGACTGTGCTACTCGATCTCAGACCGAGCATGGAACAGTTACGCGCCAATCTGGAACATCGTTGGCGGCATCAACTGGCGAGTAGCGAATCATCGGCTTTGAGAGTGGAACGCGTCGGAACACAGCTGAATCAGTTTCAATGGTTGCTGGAGGCCGAGATCGCGCAGCGGCAAGATCGTGGCCTGGATGGTTTGCCGCCCGCGTTTGTCCAGCGCTACACCCTGACGCGCACACCCGTAGCGAGCACCATCCTTACGCTACGCGCTGATGCAGGACGCGAACGTGTCGCTGCAATGATGTTTCTGATACATGGTGCGTCTGCCACGTATCACATCGGCTGGACCAGCGAAGCGGGTCGCGATGCGTATGCGCATAATCTGATTCTTTGGAAAGCCATCGAAGAGCTAAAAGCGCGTGGCATACAGCAGCTTGATCTTGGTGGCGTTAATACGATCCGCAGCGCAGGGGTTGCACGCTTCAAGCTAAGAACGGGTGGCAAGCTGGTCACACTCGCGGGCAGTTATTTGTTGTAAGTGACCATGCATAGCTAAGTGGTTGGGTAGGTCAGCATCAATTAACATCAGGCTGTCACTGAACTTCATGAGGGAGACTTGAATGCTTCGCGCCGCACGCACATCGAGCCACATCATCCGCCCCTCGCTGTTCTTTACTCTCTGCCTAGGGCTGCTCTCGCCCACTCACGCCACGGCCGAGTCACGACTCGCACAACAAGCCTTGCACTGCTCAGCGATATTTAGTGTGTTTGCCGAGAGTCTGGCGGATGACAGCAAGCGGGTAAAAGAATTCAAGCGCGGGGTCGAAATATTCACCGAGCTGTATGTCAAAGAGAGTGAAGGCGACCCGGCGGCGGCCAAGCGCGATGCCGAGCAACGCCGCACGGCGCTACTAAGCCAATTCCAGCAGCAGATGGCGCAGCGTGAGCCTTACCTACGCGAGGATGGGGTCGTGTGCGGTGCTTGGGCCGAGGCGTTTTTTGCGCAGGGCGAGAGCTGGACTTTCGTGCCGGTGTACCCCAAGGTGATCTCGATCAGCGCGCGTCAGAAGTACACCCCGCTCGGCGCCGAAGCCTTCCCGCGCTGGCGGCGCTAAACCGAAGGCCGCTGCAGAGCCGGCGTTAAAGGCCGCTTTAAAAGCCGCTTTAAAGGCCCCCGGCAAGCGTCCTGCCACTGAAATTCATAGCAAATTGAAAATTAGTTGGTTGGGCGGCTAAAGTTTGCCGCTTTTCTTCCGATTCTTCGCGCATGAGGACGAGAGGAGAAACGCCATGTTCGTGATCGAAAAGGCATCGGAAGAGCGCCAGCCGGCTGAGCGGGTGTTCTATCCTTTTCGCGAGATGTTCGTCGGCGACAGCATCCTGATCCAGGACTTCCGTCGCGCTGAGAGCGCACGTGTCGCCGCAATTCAATTCGCAAAGCGTCGCGGTGGCGAGTGGAAATTCTCGCTCCGTAAAACCCGCGAGGGCTGGCGTATTTTCAGGATTGGCTAGATTTTGTTGCCAGCAGCCTCGCAAAATAGATTTTAGTCGCCTTCGGCCAAGAAGTTAGATACCAACTGCGCAAAACGGGCGGCATGCTCGATCTGCGTCCAGTGACCACAACGGCCAAACACATGCAACTGTGAGCGCGAGATCAACTGCGACAGCCGCAGTGAGTTCTCGACGGGAATCACTTTGTCATCGCGGCCATGCACGATGAGTGTCTCCTGCTCAATTGTCGCAATGTCTTTCTCATCACTGGCCAAAGCCTCCACCCAGCGCTGACGTGGTGCTGGAAACATGGCTGCATAGCTTTCATGAAAGCCGGGGCGGTTGCTGGCTTCAAAACGCAAGCGCGCCAAGTCATCATTCACCAAGCCGCGGTCATAAGCGAACAAGTCCATGATGCGGCGCATGTTCTCGAATGACGGCTCATAACCCCAGACAGCATCAAGTGCCGGGGTAATCGGGAAGGACACCCCAGCGGCACCCATGAGTACCAGACGCCGTACACGCTTCGGATAACGGATCGTCAGCGCGAGCGAGAGCGCACCACCAAAAGAGTTACCCACCAAATCCACCTGCGGCAGCTCGAGCGCATCGAGCAGATCAATCGCCTGCTTGACCCAATTGTCCATGGTGTACTGAAAACCTGCCGGGCGTTCCGTAAAACCAAAACCGACCATATCGGGGGCGATCACACGTCGCTGCTTGGCTAGTTCAGGCATTACCAAACGCCAGTTGGCGTAAGCAGATACACCGGGGCCAGAGCCATGAATTAATAGCACCGGGAAACCACTGCCGTTATCGTGATAATTAACGTCGATACCGCCAGCATCTATGCTGTGCCCAACCTCGGGGGATGAAATCGTAGTTGTCATTGGTTTGTATAGAGTCGTGTCATCAAAAAAAGAAAGCGTCGATTCACGGTTCATGAATCGCAAATAAATTTTTACCGCTACGAATCGCGTTCACGATCAGCTCGGGAGTACCCCGAATATGTGCCTCTAGCGCGAGTGCGGCGCGCGCATCCTGCCCCGCTATCGCAGCCTCAAAAATCTGCTGATGCTCGGTGTGGACATCGCGCCCGGTATGCAGTCCGATGGCGTAGCGACGGTAGCGCTCGGCGTGCTGGGTGAGTTGCTGTACTACACGCAATGCCCACGGCGAACCGCATGCGGATAACAAGGCTGCGTGAAACGCCGCATTCGCCTGCTCCCAGCGACGAATGTTTTCATCATGAAGCGGCTGTTCAAGTGCGGATAACTGTTCGTAAGCTAGTCGCAAGCGGTGTCGCCAGAAATCATCCCCTTGCCTGACCGAGGCACGCAAGGCATCAGTTTCGACACCGACGCGGACATTTGTCACGTCGATCAAATCATCAATACTGATCGGTGCCACGGTAAATCCGCGCTGCCCTTCGGCTATAACAATCGCCTCGCTCACCAAACGAGATAAAGCCTCACGCACCGTTCCGGAACCGACCTCATAGCGCTGCTTCAGATGCTCCACCAAAAGCTTCTCTCCGGGCTGCAGCGTTCCGTTCAGGATATCCTCGCGCAACCGGCCATAGGTCCGCTCGATCAGCGTGCGATAGCCCGCGCCATCTTCGCCGTCGTCAACCAAACTGATAAAGGATTTTTTTGCCAAAGTATTTCTCCAACCTTCTGAATTCTTGCGTCACCCGGGCTCAGCGCTCGCTGATTTTTTGTAACCGATAAGACAGCTGCGGACGCGTCAGTCCGAGCGAGCGAGCAGCGGCAGACAGATTGCCGCCAGCGCGTTCGACGGCCTGCTGTATCAAAGCATCTTCCAAAGCCTCTAACGACAAGCCACGTTTCTGTAACTCATCGAATAAATTATCCATATCACCCGGCATCGCCTGCTTTAGCTCGCCAGTCGCTGAGAGCGTGACGGCGGGCGGCGTAGGAGCAATTGCAAACAGGTCATCCACATCCACCATTTGCCCGGGCGAGGTGATGATCAAGCCACGCTCGATCAGATTTTCGAGTTCGCGTACGTTGCCCGGCCATGTATAGCTGCGCATTGCATCGAGTGCACGGTCAGTGATACCGGCAACACGTTTGTTATGCAGTGCCATGAACTGACGAAGCATATGATTCGCCAGCAGTTCAATATCCTCGACACGCTCGCGCAAAGGCGGAATTGCAATCGGATAGACATTCAAGCGATACATAAGATCGCGTCTAAATCGACCCGCCTCAACTGCAGCTTCAAGATCAACGTTGGTCGCTGCGACCACACGCACATCGACTTTGCGCGTTGCGGTCGCACCGAGCCGCTCCACCTCGCCGGTCTGCAGCACGCGCAGCAGTTTTGCTTGCGCGGCGAGCGGCAGTTCGCCGAGTTCATCGAGGAACAAGGTGCCGCCATCGGCACGCTCGAAGCGTCCGGGTCGAGCAGCGCCAGCACCAGTGAATGCGCCCTTCTCGGCACCAAATAATTCACTTTCAATCAGCTCATGGGGTAAGGCCGCGCAATTGATCGCGACAAATGGCTTATCTGCGCGCGGACTCATGGCGTGCAAGGTGCGCGCAAAGCGCTCTTTACCGACGCCGGTTTCACCGGTGAGCAGTACGGTCACTTGTGTACCCGCCGCTTTACGCAACAGCCCAATGGATTTTTCGAAGGCTTTGGAGCGACCGATCAAGTCACCTAGATCATCACTCGGCGCCAGAGAAACCCGTAGGCTTTCCAGATCGGCTTGCAGGTCTTCGATCCGTACCAGCATGGAATCGGCCTGGTAGTCCTCCATCATCACGTCGGCGTCGGGCCATTCCTCGAGCGGACGGCCTTCGATGCGGCAATGATCTTCACCGCAGGCGGCGCACTGCACCTCTTTAAACAAAATCTGTTTACCGAAAAACGCCGAGGTATAGCCCGATGCATAACCCATCAGCATCCAGCACACAGGATCAGTTTGCGGACCAAAGTCACGCATATGCGTCTCGACTTCCCACGACTGGTCCCAGCGAAAAATGCCGTGAAAAGTACCCGCCTCGAGATCGAACTCGCACATCTCGGGAGTCACCTGAACCGCGCCCTCCAGCATATGGAGCTGTGGCCCTACCGAAAACTGATCCATCGGACTGGCATTCGGGCGCACCTGCCGCGCCAGCGCGGCATCGCGAGCACCTGACTCATAGCCAGCCCGTTTCAGCACCCGCCGGGTTTGAATGAGGCCGATGGTCTGAATCAATTCTTTGCGCAGGTTAGCAAGCCCGCCCAAGTGAAGCAGCAGCATCCGATGCCCTGCCAGCCAAATCCGACCATCGCTGGCCGAAAAGTGGATAAGACGACGCAAATCATCGTCGGGGGGCAGTGTGAGTGACTTTCCGGTAGCCATACCTAAATTATCGATAAAAATTCGCGCTTGCCAAGTGTTTTCTTACAGGACAGTAAAACATCATTTCATCATTTCATCACATTGCAAAAAGTACATTTGATTATTTGGTGAAAAACTTGCTCTAAATTCCGCTAATTTGCTGTAACGCAGCAAAAATGACGCGCTGCAAGGATTTTCTAGGGCGCAAGGATTTCGAACGACTTTCAGACTTTTATCGATATTTCGCCCGAAATTTTTGGGAACTGGCACGGCGTTTGCGATAGGAGGCATAAGCCAACGAAATGACCGTTATAAGCCGGGCAACTAATGAACACCACGTCTTCGAACCAAGTGCCGCTTCCCGAACAGTCTGTCGCCCTCGATGCTGACGCCGACACCATGGCGCGCCGTTATGTCCGCATCACCGGCCGCAGCGCTAATGGCTTTGTGACCTTCGAATTCTCGGTCGGCTGGCCAGACATGAGCGTCGAGCTCGCGCTGCCGGAAGACCTCTTCAACGATTTCTGCGTCAAGAACAACGTCCAATTCCTCGACGAAGCCGTCGAAACCAAGCTGGGAGAACACGATGAGTAGCATTGATCTGCAGGCCAAAGAAATCAAGCCGGCCCGCAATACTTTCACCCATGTCGCACGCCACATTGGTGGTGACAAACCGGCGAGTCGTTACCAGGAAGCGACGATCGGTATACAGCCAACACAGAATTTCCACTACCGCCCTACTTGGGATCCGGCGCACGAGATCTTCGATGCCTCGCGCTCAGCGATCAAGCTGGCCGACTGGTATGTGCTGAAAGATCCGCGTCAGTACTACTACGCCAACTGGACAATCACACGCGCACGACAGCATGAAGCCGTCGAAGCCAACTACAGCTTCGTGGATTCGCGTGGCCTGCTCTCGCGCATGACCGATGAAGTCCGCGAGAGTGCTTGCAAGGTCCTGATGCCACTACGTCATGTGGCCTGGGCTGGCAACATGAATAACACGTTCATCTGCGCGTATGGCTACGGCACCGCGATCACAGCGCCCTGCAATTTCCACGCAATGGATCACCTTGGCATTGCGCAGTATCTGACCCGCTTTGGTTTAGCGGTCGATGATCCCGGCGTACTCGACGCTGGAAAGAACGATTGGCTGAACGACCCACGCTGGCAGGTGCTGCGTCGCTTGGTGGAAGACACGCTGGTAATGAAAGATCCGATGGAGATGTTCGTTGCGCAAAACCTTGCGCTCGATGGCTTGCTCTATCCGCTGATCTATGGCTCGTTCGTTGATGAGCACCTCACCTTGAAGGGTGGTACCGCCGTCGCCATGCTGACCTCTTTCATGCCCGAGTGGCACGACGAGTGCGCGCGTTGGGTTGATGCAGTCGTCAAAGCCTGCGCAGCGGAATCAGATGAAAACAAACAGCTCATCACGAGCTGGATTCAGGCTTGGACTGATCGTGCGCAGGCCGCGTTAGCTCCCGTCGCCGAGATCGCACTGGGCGAACATGGCCAAGAGGCGTTGGCTGAAGTACGCACCACATTCAACGCGCGCATCGCAAAAATCGGGATCACGCTGTCAGCGTAACAGACAACAAGTACAACAAATTATTGGGGGAGAAATGTCCAACGTATTCATCGCCTTTCAGGCCAACGAAGAATCACGCCCGCTGGTCGATGCGATCGTCGCCGACAACCCGGAAGCACAAGTCGTTTACTCACCGGGCTTGGTAAAAATAGACGCTCCCAACCGACTGGTCGTCAAGCGCGAAACCATCGAAGAAATCATTGGCCGTAAATACGATCTGCAAGAGCTGCAGATCAATCTGGTGACCTTGTCCGGCAACCTCGATGAGGATGACGACGAGTTTGTACTGAGCTGGAAGCACTAAGCCCACTCACACTCACGCGAGCCTGACATGGACAAGCGAGTCGAAAAAAAGAAATTAGACCTGGCCAGCCGCTACCAGGCGCTGACACAAGATCTGCAGTGGACTACCAGCTACCAGCCAATGGAAAAGGTATTCCCGTATGCCCGTTACGAGGGGATACGTGTTCATGACTGGTCGCAGTGGCAAGACCCATTCAAGATGACGCTGGATGTCTGGTGGCGTCAGCAGAGTGACAAAGAACGTCGCTTATACGCCGTGCTGGATGCATTCGCGCAAAACAATGGGCAGATCGGCGTTTCCGATGCGCGTTATGTGAACGCTGTGAAGCTGATGCTGCAAGTGTTATCGCCACTGAAGTACGCACTGCACCGCGCATTGGCGCACAGTGCTCGCAACCTGCCGGGCGATGCTTTGCGTATTGCGACGCAGATCCAGGCAAGCGAGCAACTACGCCACTCACAGCAGACAGCGCATGCCGCATCGGTCTACAACAAATACTTCAATGGCATGCATGAAGTGCCGCGCTGGTATGAGCAGGCGTGGTACCTCGCCCCTGTCAAGAGTTTTGCAGACGATATTGCTTCCGCTGGACCGTTCGAGTTGATGGTCGCGATCAGCTTTGGCTTCGAGACCCTGCTGTCCGATACGCTGTTCGTACCCTTCATGAGCGCAGCTGCGCATAACGGCGATCTGTCGATGGTACCGGCAGGATTTTCCAGCCAGTCGGACACCACGCGTCACAAGCAAGCGGGCGTCACCTTGGTGAAATTCCTGCTGCAACAAGACTCATTGAATATCGCCACCGTGCAGCGTTGGGTCGATAAATGGTTCTGGCGCAGCTTCCGACTGATGCCAGTGGTCGCCATGCTGCAAGACTACATGGTGCCGAAGCGCGGCGGCAGTTGGAAAGAATCTTGGGACACCTACGTCGAAGCACCGGTCGAAGCACTGTTCGCAGAGCTCGCCGCTTATGGCTTGAAAAAACCCGCTGGTTGGCAAGCGGCCTGTGCAGCGAAAGATCATCTCAGCCATCAAGCATGGAATGCGTTTTATGGCTTTGGCCATGCGCTCGCCTTCCACACTTGGGTACCGGGCACTGATGAACTCGAGTGGCTTGACCGCAAGTATCCCAACAGCTTTGATCGTTGGTATCGCCCACGCTTGAATCACTACGCGCAATGCGAGGCAGCTGGTCAGCGCTTCCATAACCACGCGCTACCGATGCAGTGTCAGGTGTGTCAACAACCGATGATGTTTACCGAGCCGGGTGATGGACGCTGGATCGCGTATCGCGAGACACAGCACGAGGATGAAAGCTTCCACTTCTGCAGTGATCAGTGCCAGACCATCTTTGCCAACGAGCCGGATAAGTATGTTCAAGCGCAATTACCTTCGCATGCGATTTTGCAAGCACGCCGCTACGAGGATACCGAGGGCGTCCTGCAAGCTTCCATCGCCGACTTGGGCGTTGTAATCGGTCGCGATACCGGTGCATTTCATGGTTCGGAAGATGACACCAACTTCACCCTGTGGGGTGGCGGTCAAGATATGAAGGAGGCGCAGCTATGAGTGTCACCGCTATCGGCGCATACACGCATGAGCCTCATGACACCGCGGATCGCTTTGCTGCGCCGCTGCTGTACGTGGCTTGGGACGAGCACATGATCTTTGCTGCACCGGCAGTGGTACCCCTTTCTATGCACACCACTATGGCAGATGTGCAAACGAAAGTACTGCCAAAGCTGTACAGCGCACATCCCGAATTCGAGCGTATTCAATGGTCACAGGTGCAGTGGTTCTGCGGCGACAGAATGTTCACGCCGAAACCCAACGCCACATTGGCCGAGCATGGCTTTAGACAC
The DNA here is from genome assembly GCA_021299035.1 of Oxalobacteraceae bacterium. GTDB lineage: Bacteria > Pseudomonadota > Gammaproteobacteria > Burkholderiales > Burkholderiaceae_D > Pernthalerella > Pernthalerella lacunae. The sequence goes on from JAJTGD010000010.1 coordinate 32,278, forward strand.
AAATCGGTGCTGCGTTTTCGTACACCGGGATTGGAAGGATTACGTGGCTCCTGCGGGTAACTCCTCCTCGCAGTAGCGATGTAACGCGTTGCCACCTCCGCGGACCCGGTGGCGATACGTGAAGTGAATCGGGACCGTCGTCAGTAAAAAAGACATAACGGAGACAGCAAGACATGAAAAAGACCACTATTCTCGGCGGGGCAGTTGCGCTGACACTGGGTCTCGCCGCTTCGGGCGCGATGGCACAGGATAAGTGCGGCATGGGAAACGGGAAGAAGGCGAGCGGTGAGCCGATTCAAATCGGTGCCATCGTCGGCAAAACCGGCCCTGAGGATTTCTCCTCCTCCGCGCGCGCAGCACAAGCTTATTTCAACTGCGTGAATGCTAACGGCGGTATCAACGGCCGTCCAATTCAGTACACCGTACAGGACGACACCTGGAACCCGGAAGTCGCTTCGCAAGCAGCGAATAAACTGGTGAAAGACACCAAGGTCGTCGCAATGGCTGGCTCGTCGTCATTCGTTGAGTGCGGTGCAAACAATGATCTGTACGCTAAAGAAGGCGTGGCCTCGGTATCGGGTGTAGGTGTGCCGCGTGCCTGCTTCTATGGCAAGAACTACATCTCGTTCAACCAAGGTCCGCGTCAATCGACATTGGGTGCAGCACAGTACATTACCGAGACCTTCAAGCTGAAGAGCTTGACCTGCGTTGCGCCGGGTATCCCTGGCTTCGGCGACTGGGTGTGCGGTGGTGTCGAGTCTTACGGCAAGAGTAACAATGTCGCCGTCAAGACGGTGATCTTCGATCCGGGCCAGTTGGACGGCAACGCGATTGCGCTGCAGGTTGCTGCTGCCAAGAGCGAAGGCGTGGTGCTCGGTATGCCACGCGGCATGATGCTGCCGATCCTGACGGCTGCTGAACAGCAAGACTTGGGCAAGGGCATGAAGTGGGGTCTGCCGACTTCTGCTTACCACGCTGATATGCCAAAAGCAGTCGGCAAATACTGGCACGACAAGTTGTATGTGCACATGGAGCTCGAGCCGATGGATGGCACCGGTCCGGATAACACCAACTGGAAAGCCATCATGGACAAGTTCGGTGACAAGAAAGACCCACGCGATACGTTCTCACAAGCTGGCTTCCTGTCCGCCAAGGTCACTACCGAGGCACTGCTCGGCATCAAGGGCAATGTGGATCGTAAATCAGCCTACCAAGCCATCGTCGGTACCAAGAACTGGAAGAGCGACATGATGTGCGCGCCATGGTACTTCGGTCCGGGCGAGCGTCATCAGCCTAACCACAAGGGCCGCGCTGCAATGCTGCAAAAGGGTGGGTTCAAGACCCTCACCGATTGCTATCAGTCGAAGGACTCCGACTTGGCCGATGTGCTGAAGTTGGAAGCCAAGGGCGGTTTGGTCAACTGATCTGACGCACTAAATCAACGCGAAACGGGCTGAACATGGAAACTCTGCTCCCCTTTATCGTGGTCGGCATCAGCGTCGGCGCGGTGTATGCACTGTCGGGCGTCGGCTTGGTGGTGCTGTATCGCGCCAGTGGCGTGGTCAACTTTGCGTTCGGTGCACTCGGTGGCCTCGCCGCCATGGTGTGCTGGCAAGTGATTGACCTCGAGTATGACGACTGGATGGGTTGGGTCGCTGGTGTGGGTGCTGCCACCCTGCTGTCGTGGGCATATGGGCGCTTTATCGCACCCTCACTCACACATCAGGACAGGGTCGTACGCGCCATGGCGACGCTCGGTTTCGCGTTGATGGTGATGGGTATTGCGCAGTGGTACTGGGGCGACGACCCTCGTCGCCTGGTACTGCCAACAGATTCTTCGGGTGTTGAGTTTGATGGCCGTCGTTTAATCAGTCACACCCGTGTCGTCGCGCTGCTGTTCGCAGCAGGCGCCACCATCGGTATGTTGTGGTTACTTGCAAAAACACCGCTCGGCTTGCGCATGCGCGCATTACAGAGCAACCGTGTGCTGGCCGGTCTGGTCGGTGTACGCGTAAAACGTATTGATACCTGGGCCTGGACACTCGCCGGACTGTTGGCAGGTATCAGTGGCCTGTTCATGGGCAACATGGTGCGACTCAATCCCACTGTGCTGACCTTCTTGGTGATTCCCGCAATGGCAGCCGCCATGGTGGGGCGTATGAATTCTTTAACAGCAACCGTTGTCGGCGGGCTCGTGATCGGCGTGATCGAGTCTTTGCTGAATCTGGTTCCTGAGGTGCAGCGCTACGGATCGGCCACTGCGTTTGTGGTCGCGATCAGTGTGGTGCTGTGGCAGCAGCGACATGGCATCGGCCTGTCGCGCGACAACAGTCATCTGGAGTAAAGCACCATGGCACGCAACAAGGACAAACCCGATATCCCTCCGGGCACGCCATTCCAGCGTGTGCGCCCGATGTTGATCACCTTCTTCGTGGTTGCGTTGATTGGCCCATGGGTGTTCTCATCCTACTGGCTGAATACCTTCTCCACCGTTGCTTGTCTGGTGCTGGCCTCTGGCACCGTCGCACTGCTGTATGGGCAACTTGGCATGGTGTCGTTGGCACAGTTTGCGTTAGCCGGTGTCGGCGGTTGGTTCTGTCTGCGACTGGTTCACGGTACCGGCATGCCATTCGAGTTAGCACTAGTACTCGGTGCGCTGATCGCTGGTTTGTTTGGATTAATTCTTGGCCTGCCTGCACTGCGTATGCGCGGCCTCTACCTTGCGCTGTTAACGCTAATGATTGCAGCGGCAGTTCAGGTCGTGATTAACGTCGTCGGCTTTCCCGATGGTGGCCCGGGTTGGACCGGCAAGATCGTGAACGGACAGCGCATGATGATTGCGCGCCCACTGATCGCCCCAACTGATACTGACTACTTCCGCTACACCATGTTCTGGCTGGCGCTGGGCATGGGCTTGATTGAATGGGCACGTGCCACCCTGCCCGGCCGCGCCTGGGGCTTGATTCGTAAATCCGAAGCGGCCGCGATTGCTGCGGGCGTCTCGGTAGTCAAATACAAGGCGCTGGCGTTTGCGATGGCCGGTGCACTGGCCGGCTTGGCTGGCGGTTTGCTCGCCGGACTGAACGGCCAGCTCGACAACACCGGCTTCCCAGTCGCGCAATCGATCTTGCTATACGCGCTCACGATTGTCGGTGGTGCGTATCACTGGATGGGTGCTGTATTTGCGGGCCTCTTGATCCGTGCGCTGCCTGCGCTGCTGAATGATCACGGGGTTGATGGCAACTTGTCGAACGCGTTTTACGGCTTCGCGCTACTCATCTCGCTGATCCAGGGCCGTAAAGGCCTTGCAGGTCAGCTCGCAGATTTCTACAAGTTTGTTCGCGTCAGCCGCATCGTCGAGGGCTCGATTATCTGGGGCGCAATCTCGATTGGCCTGGCAATCGCCGCCGTGCACTACCAAGCAATGGGCTTTGCCGGCGCCTTGTTCTTGTCACTGATTGCGCTGCTATTCCGTCAAGCGATTCCAGGAGTGTGCTGGTTACTACTGGGCTTTTTCGGTAAACGCGTGCAAGACACAGCAGAAGATATAGAGGCTTGGTTCTCGTTACGATTGGCGAACGTAATGAACGCGCTCGGTCTGATGCCTGACCATCGCATCCTGAAGCGTGCACTGAATGTGCTGTTCATTGGTTATTTCGTAGGCTGGGTGGTGAATGGTGTATTCGATGTGGATTACACCGTGGCGCTCACCATTATCTGGAGCTCGATCGCGATTCGCTTCCTGATACAGCTGCTGATGCATCCTGCGATTCTGCCGCTGCGTCAGAAGATCGACGCCAAGTATCCGAAACCTTTCGCAGCGTATCGCTAAGGGGAACGTCATGATCGAGATTAACGACCTTTGCGTGCAGTTCGGTGGTGTCAAACCCATCGATGGTCTGACCGTCACGTTGAATCGCCCTATCGTCGGCCTGATTGGCCCGAATGGTGCCGGTAAGACCACACTGCTGAATGTGCTGTCTGGTTTCGTCGAGCCAAGACGCGGTTGGGTGAAAGTCAACGGTGAAATGATCACCGGTGTACCGGCGCATGAGCGCTCCACCTTCGGCCTGCGCCGTACGTTTCAAACGGATCAGATCGCTGACGACCTGACGCTGCTGGAAAACGTGCAAGCGATTGCCGACCACGCGAAATTCGACAGCCGCGACGCAGAGAAAAAAGCTGTGTATGGCGCGATTGATTTTGTCGGTCTATCGCATCGTTTGAATCGTAAAGGTGATGCACTATCGACCGAAGAACGTCACCTGGCTGAAATCGCAAAAGCACTGATTGGCAACCCAAAGCTGGTGATGCTGGATGAGCCCGGTGCGGGCATGACTGAATCCGAGTCCGAGCACTTGCAGAAAGTGATCAAGGGTATCCCCGGCTACTGCAAGGCACAGGTGTTTCTGATTGACCACGATGTCGAGCTGATCGCAGCCTGCTGCAACGAGACCATGGTGCTGGACTTCGGCAAGCTGCTTGCTCTCGGCCCAACGTTGGAAGTTCTGAAGAATCCTGACGTGCAAAAGGCGTATCTGGGTAACTTCGATGATCTGGAGGTGGCCGCATGAGCGCCAAAATCGCACCTGATAATTTACGTCCGGGTTGGCTCGAGATTCGCGACCTGGTCATGGTCCGCGGTACAAAGAAAGCCGTGGAAGGTATTGAACTGCGTATCGCACCCGGCAAGATCACTGCACTCGCCGGTGCTAATGGTGCCGGTAAAACCAGCACGGTGCTTGGTATTTCGGGTGTGGTCGAACCCGTGTTTGGCGAGATCTGGCTGGATGGTCGTGATCTGGTCGGCATGGAGCCCGATGAAATCCGCCGCGCGGGTATCGGCACTGTCCCCGAAGGGCATCAGGTACTACGCGAACTCACCGTACGCGACAACCTGTTGGTTGCCAGCGGCGGCATGTCGCGTGGTGATACCAATGCGTCGATTGAGCGCGTGCTGGCTCTATTCCCCGAGCTGAAAGAAAAAATGCCGCAAGCCGCAGGCGACTTGTCCGGCGGTCAGCAGCAGATGGTCGCAATCGCACAAGCCTTGATGGTCGAGCCGCGCTTTCTGGTGATTGATGAATTGTCTTTCGGACTTGCGCCGACCATTGTCGCGCGCTTAGTACCGATCATCCGCAAGATTGCCGGCAGTGGTATTGGCGTACTCCTCATTGAGCAGTTCACGCAACTCGCACTCGCGCTATCGCACCATGTGTATGTGATGTCGCGTGGCCGTGTCTCATACGACGGCGAGCCCGGCAAGCTGCGTGACGACCCTGAGATCTTGCACCGAGCCTATTTCCCGGTTTCGGATGCAGAAGCTGTTGGCCTTTAAAACTATAAATCTTTATACACCCTCACCCACCGGAGACTCTGCATGGACACACGTGTCACCAAAAAGAAACTTGGCCTCAAAGAGCGCTACGCGGCGATGACCCGCGATCTACATTGGGATACCACTTATCAGCCAATGGACAAAGTCTTCCCACACGATAAGTACGAAGGCATCGTGGTGCATGACTGGGACAAATGGGAAGACCCGTTCCGTCTCACCATGGAGGCCTACTGGAAATATCAGGGTGAAAAAGAACGCAAGCTGTATGCCGTCATCGAGACCTTCGCACAAAACCATGGCGAACTCGGTGTCACCGATGCGCGCTACATCAATGCATTGAAGCTATTCATTCAAGGCGTCACACCGCTCGAGTACTATGCGCACCGTGGCTTTGCACACGCCGGTCGTCAGTTCACCGGTGCTGGTGCACGCGTGGCTGCACAGATGCAAGCAGTCGACGAGCTGCGTCACTGCCAAACTGAGACGCATGCGATCTCGCATTACAACAAGTACTACAACGGCATGCACAATGCCCCGCACTGGTTCGACAATGTCTGGTACCTGTCGGTGCCAAAGAGCTTCTTTGAAGATGCTTACACCGGCGGTCCGTTCGAGTTCCTGACTGCTGTCAGCTTCTCGTTCGAGTATGTGCTGACCAATTTGCTGTTCGTGCCCTTCATGTCCGGTGCTGCACATAACGGTGATCTGTCGACCGTCACCTTCGGCTTCTCGGCGCAATCAGATGAATCGCGTCACATGACGCTGGGTATCGAGTGCATCAAGTTCATGCTTGAGCAAGATCCGCAAAACGTACCTATCGTACAGCGCTGGATGGACAAGTGGTTCTGGCGTGGTTATCGCCTGCTGACCCTAGTGGCGATGATGCAGGATTACATGCTGCCCAAGCGCGTGATGAGCTGGAAAGAAGCCTGGGAAATGTACGCGGAAGAGAATGGCGGCGCACTGTTTGCTGATCTTGCGCGCTATGGCATTCGCAAACCCAAAGGCTGGGAAATGGCATGCGAAGGCAAGGACCATATCAGCCATCAGGCGTGGGCCACCTTCTACCAGTATGGTCACGCCACTGCGTTCCACACCTGGGTGCCCAGCAAGGATGAGATGGATTGGCTGTCATCCAAATATCCGGACAGCTTCGATCGCTACTACCGTCCACGTCTGGAACATTGGGACAAACAAGCCAAGGGCAAAGAAGGCCGCTGGTACAACCAGGTACTGCCGATGCTTTGCCAGGTGTGCCAGGTACCGACCTTTTTCACCGAGCAAGGTGATCCGACGCAGAACAGCATGCGCGAGACGGATTACCACGGCATGAAGTACCACTTCTGCAGCGACCACTGCAAAGAAATCTTCGAGCACGAGCCGAAGAAGTACGCACAGTCATGGTTGCCGGTGCATCAGATTTATCAGGGTACGTGCTACCCAGACGATATCAACCCCGCCTCACCTGGCGATAGCCCGGTGCGTGAAGTGATGCGCTACTACGATGTTAACGCTGGCGAGGATAACGGTGATTTTGCCAACAGCAAGGACCGTAAGCACTTCCGCGCATGGAGCGGTCGCATGAAGCCGCAAGGCATGGAGGAATAAACCATGGCAGTGAACGACATCATGCGTCATATCGGTGACTACCCGATGATGCAGCAAGATACCGAGGACAAGTTCCACGGCAAGCACCTGCTGTATCTGCACTGGGAAAACCATCCGATGTTCGCGGCCCCTTTCTGCATTCCGGTGCCGCGCACCCTGCCGTTTGGTGCGGTGATCATGGAAGTGCTGCCTGAGCTGTATGGCGAGCACCCCGAGTTTGAAGATATCGATTGGAAGAGCGTGCAGTGGTTCAACTCGAACAAACGCTTCATTCCTGATATCGGCAAGTCGCTCGAACATCACGGCATCGGTCATAAAAGTCTGATCCGTTTCCGTACACCGGCGCTGGATGGTATTCGTACCACTGCCGCCGCTGGTGGTACGGGTTTCTGACGACGGCACCAAAAAGACGATTCCAAGCCAAACCCTGTCTTCATAAGCTCTATCTCAACCTCAGCCCGGACCGCGTACGATCATGTCACAGCAACTGACCATTGAACCGCTTGGCGCCACCATCGATGTCGAGGATGGCCAAACTATTCTCGACGCAGCGCTGCGTCAAGGTATCTATATCCCGCATGCCTGCGGTCACGGTCTGTGCGGTACCTGCAAGATCACCGTGATAGGCGGTGAAATAGATCATGGCTTGTCTAATCCGTTCGCGTTGATGGATTTTGAGCGCGATGAAGGCAAAGCCCTTGCCTGCTGCGCGACTCTGCAAAGCGATGTCGAGATCGAAGCCGATGTCGATGAAGATCCGGATGCACGCATTATCCCGATCTCGGATTTTCATTGCACGGTTAGTCGTATCGAGACCATGACGCCTACCATTAAGGCGATCTGGCTCAAGCTCGATAAACCAATCGACTTTCAAGCGGGGCAGTATGTGCAACTGGCCTTACCCGGTATCGAGGGCGACCGCCCATTCTCGATTGCCAACTCGCCACAAGATGTAGCCAGCAGCGGTGAAATCGAGATCAACGTTCGCATCATCCCTGGTGGCCCCGGTACTGCGTATCTGCACGAAAAACTGAAGGTGGGTGACGCAGTTCGCGTGTCGGGACCGTATGGCCGGTTCTTTGTCCGCAGCTCCTTGAATGCGCCGATGCTCTTCATGGCGGGTGGCTCAGGTCTGTCAAGCCCACGCTCGATGATTCTCGATCTACTCTCGCAGGGATCGACACTGCCCATCACACTGGTATACGGGCAGCGCAATCACGCCGAGCTGTATTACGACGATGAGTTTAAGGCGCTGGCTGCCAAGCACGCCAATTTCACCTACCTACCGGCGCTATCGGAAGACGCCTCTGGGTTTGATGGCATCAAGGGTTTTGTACACGACGCAGCACAGCAGCACTTCAATGGTGATTTCTCCGGTCATAAAGCGTACCTGTGCGGGCCACCCGCCATGATCGAAGCCTGTCTGGGTACGTTAATGCAGGGCCGCTTGTACGAGCGCGATATCTACGCTGAAAAATTCATCACTGCTGCCGATGCAGCGAAACCGCGTAGTGCCTTGTTCAAACGTGTCTGAGGCGAGCCCATGTTTGATTTTCGTCCCAAGGTCCAGGTCACGATCGATCAAACCGGCGAGAGCTATGCCTGCGCGATTGGCGAGAGCCTGCTGCAAGGAATGATACGACTCGGACGTAAAGGTATTCCTGTCGGCTGCGTGAATGGTGGCTGTGGTGTATGCAAGGTAAAGATACTTGAAGGCAGTACAGAAACACTGGGGCCGGTCAGCCGCGCGCATGTCAGCGCCGAAGAAGAAAGACAAGGCTATACCTTGGCGTGTCGGGTCGGCCCGAGTTGTCAGCTGCGACTGGAAGTCGCGGGCAAGATGAGTAAACCGTTTTTCAAGGGGTTCGATGCGCAGGCCACCCCACCTGCAACCATAAAATAAAGGAGAGAACCATGGGCGTTATGCGCATAGGGCATGTCAGCCTGAAAGTGATGGACGTGGGGGCCGCAGTCAAGCACTACACCGAAGTGCTCGGCATGAAGGTGACCATGGAAGATAAAGCAGGAAATGTTTATCTCAAGTGCTGGGATGAGTGGGATCGTTACTCGGTGGTCCTGACACCGTCTGATCAGGCCGGCATGAACCACGTGGCTTACAAGTGCGAGAAAGATAGCGATCTTGACGATTTCAAGAAGCGTATCGAAGCACACGGCATCAAGGTCACTGAACTCGCCGAAGGCGCACTGCCCGCCACTGGCCGCATGCTGCAGTTCAAGCTGCCCAGCGGGCACGAGATGCGCTTGTTCTCGCAGAAAGAATATGTCGGTACTGAAGTCGGCACTACCAACCCGGATCCATGGCCAGATAACCTCATGGGTGCCGGCGCGCACTGGGTTGATCACTGCCTATTGATGTGCGAGTTAAATCCTGAGACCGGTGTCAATACTGTCGCCGACAACGTCGCGTTCTTCAAGGACGTGCTCGACTTCCATCTGGTCGAGCAAGTCTTGGTTGGACCGGGCGGCGCCATCCAGGCAGCTGCCTTCCTGGCCTGCACCAACAAGCCACACGACATCGCTTTTGTCGGTGCACCGACCTCCGGGATGCACCATGTGTCGTTCTTCCTCGACTCTTGGCATGACGTGCTGAAAGCTGCGGATGTGATGGCGAAGAAAAAGGTCAAGATCGATGTGGCACCAACCCGCCATGGCATCACGCGTGGCGAGACGATTTACTTCTTCGACCCAAGTGGCAACCGCAACGAGACTTTCGCAGGTCTGGGTTATCTATCGATGCGTGACCGTCCAGTCACCACCTGGACAGAAGACAAGCTCTGGAGCGGTATCTTCTACCATACCGGAGAGGCAACACCTTCGTTCACCGATGTTTACACCTGATCGATTGATCGGCAGGTAAGACTGAGCCCCGGCTTACGCCGGGGCGACGAGGTGAGATCAACTCCTGCACGGACCGGGCTGCAATTCGGTCCGCTGCAGCAAGCGTCCCCCGGTCGTTACACAACGCCTGCCTTTCCCCAGTGGCTACCCGATCCTTGTTTGTCCGATTCTGATTGTGTTGAACCTATGACCGGAGTATTGCAATGACCCAAACCAAGGGTTCATCCCTGAGCGTGAACCAACCCGTCATCTCAGCCGAGGCCTCACATAAGGCCCTCGCTGCCACGGTGGCACATGCCGAACAGTTAGGAATCACGATCAATGTCGCGATCACCGATAGTGCTGGGGTATTAGCAGGTTTCTTGCGCATGCCGGGTGCGTTCTTGCATTCGATTGATATCGCGATTGACAAGGCCTACACCTCGGCCAGCTTTGGTTTCCCCACCTCAGCTTGGAAAGAAATACTGAAGAACGATGAAACACTACGAATAGGTATTGCAGCCCGACCGCGATGTGTGATTTTCGGTGGCGGCCTCCCTATCGTCGCCAATGGTATTCGCATTGGCGGTATTGGTGTTTCAGGTGGCTCGGCGGAACAAGATGAAGAATGCGCCGCTGCTGGCTTACGTGCGATTGGGCTAGGCTAAATCGCTTGCAATACATACGGAAAGACTCATGAAACAGTTTCTGAATTTTATTGACGGCGAATTCGTCGCCACCAGCAAAACCTTTGAGAACCACGCACCGGTCGATAACCGCGTGCTTGGCCTGGTTCATGAAGCGGGCCAAGCGGAAGTCAATGCTGCCGTGGCTGCTGCGCGTTCTGCGTTATCGGGTGAATGGGGCAAGCTCAGCGTAGTCAAGCGCGTGGATTTGCTGAACGCCGTCGCCGATGAAATCAATCGCCGCTTCGATGATTTTCTGGATGCCGAGCTAGCCGATACCGGCAAGCCGCATTCCCTCGCCTCGCACATCGATATTCCACGTGGTGCCGCGAATTTCAAAATCTTCGCCGACATCATCAAGAACGCACCGACCGAAAGCTTTCAGATGACGACGCCCGATGGTGGCACTGCCATCAGCTATGGCGTGCGTGTACCGCTCGGTGTGGTGGCGGTGGTGTGTCCTTGGAATTTACCGCTGCTGCTGATGACCTGGAAAGTCGGTCCAGCCCTCGCCTGCGGTAACGCCGTGATCGTCAAGCCTTCGGAAGAAACACCGGCAACTGCGACCCTGCTCGGTGAAGTCATGAATACCGTAGGCATACCTAAGGGCGTGTACAACGTCGTCCATGGTTTCGGCCCCAACTCGGCTGGTGAATTCCTGACCCGTCATCCGGATGTCGATGGCATCACCTTCACAGGCGAGACCCGCACCGGTGAAGCCATCATGGCCGCAGCTGCCAAGGGTGTACGCCCCGTGTCATTTGAACTCGGCGGAAAAAATGCAGCCGTCGTATTCGCGGATGCAGATTTCGACAAAGCGATCGCCGGTATCACGCGCTCCGCGTTTGAAAATTGTGGTCAGGTATGTCTTGGCACCGAACGGGTATATGTACAGCGCCCCATCTTCGAAAAATTCGTCAATGCACTGAAAGAAAAAGCGGAGGCATTGAAGATTGGCCCATCGGACATGCCCGGTGTAGGCATGGGTCCGTTGATCTCGGCAGAGCATAAGGCCAAGGTACTGTCGTACTACCAAAAAGCCAAAGCCGAAGGTGCAAATGTCGTCACAGGTGGTGGTGAGCCCAGCATGAGCGGCGCTTATGCCCATGGTCATTTTGTGCAACCGACCATCTGGACTGGTTTGCCAGAGAGCTCGCCCATCATCCGCGAAGAAATCTTCGGTCCCTGCTGCCATATCGCGCCCTTCGATACCGAAGAAGAAGCCGTCGCACTCGCGAATAACACGCCGTATGGCTTGGCCACCTCGATCTGGACAAGTGATCTATCAGTAGCAACGCGTATGGCGAATGCCATCCACGTGGGCCTGTGCTGGATTAACAGCTGGTTCTTGCGTGATCTGCGCACGCCGTTCGGTGGCTCGAAAGCCTCTGGTATTGGTCGCGAAGGCGGTGTGCATTCGCTGGAGTTTTATACCGACCTACGCAATGTAATGATCAAGATTTGAAGTCTTAACGGAGAATGCAGCAATGGCAATGAACGCCCAAAAAATTCAGCACTACGGCGATGAGCTGTACGATGCGCTGATCTCGCGTGTGGCGGTAGATCCACTCACCAATCGCGAACCCGATATCAGCATCGACGATGCTTATCAAATCCAGTTGCGCATGATAGATCGCCGTCTGCAAACCGGCGAGACCGTGGTGGGCAAAAAGATTGGCGTTACCAGCAAAGTCGTGATGGACATGCTGGGCGTGAATCAGCCAGACTTTGGCCACCTGCTGTCTGGCATGGTGTTCAACGAAGGCGAGGCGGTCGATACCAGCAAGATGATCGCGCCGCGCGCAGAAGCCGAGGTGGCATTTATTCTGGGGCGTGACTTGGCTGGCCCCGGTGTGACGGCAGCCGATGTACTGCGTGCGACCGACTGTGTAATGCCCTGCTTCGAGATTGTGGATTCGCGCATCAAAGATTGGAAAATAAAAATTCAAGATACCGTCGCCGATAACGCCTCGTGTGGTGTATTCACCCTCGGCGGCACACGCAAGAGCCCGCGCGATCTCGATCTTGCGCTGGCCGGTATGGTGCTCGACAAGAACGGTGAAATCATCAGCACCTCGTGTGGCGCAGCCGTGCAAGGCTCGCCAGTGAATGCAGTCGCTTGGTTAGCCAATACCCTTGGCCGCCTCGGTATCACCCTCAAAGCAGGTGATGTGATCCTGTCAGGCTCGCAGTCACCATTGGTGCCGGTAAAAGCCGGCGACAGCCTGCACTGCTCTGTTGGTGGGCTTGGCAGCACTTCGGTGCGCTTCATCTAATCGCGAGGAACCTAGCATGCAACTTGATCACGCCACGATAGAAAAGCTGGCTATCCATCTCGAAAGCGCCGAACTGGAAGCGCGCGATGTGCTGAAGATTACTGATGACCACCCGCAGATGGACTGGGAAGATGCTTACGCCATTCAAGACGCGATTCGCGCGCGCAAGGAAGCTCGCGGCAACAAGACCGTTGGCTTGAAAGCCGGTCTCACTTCATTCGCCAAGATGAAGCAGATGGGCGTTGATGTTCCCTGCTTCGGTTTTGTATCTGACTATATGTCGCGCCCGGATGGCGGCGAGATCAAGATGTCAGAACTGATTCACCCCAAGGTTGAAGCAGAGATCTGTGTCGTTACCAAGGCGCCCCTGAAAGGTCCGGGCTGTCATGTGGGTGCGGTGATGGCAGCGATTGACTTCGTGCTGCCAGCGGTTGAGATTATTGACAGCCGCTACCGCGACTTTAAGTTCGATCTGAAAAGCGTGGTCGCTGATAACACCTCTGCATCCCGCTTTGTGATCGGAGGTCGCTCGCGTAATGTCGAAGAACTTGATCTGCGCACGCTCGGTGTGGTGCTAGAGAAGAACGGACAAGTCGTGGCCATGGCCGCTGGTGCCGCCGTGCTCGGCCACCCGGCAGCAGCGATTGCGATGATGGCGAATCATCTCGGGGAACGCGGACAAGAAATCCCGGCAGGTACCTTCATCATGACCGGCGGTGTGACTGAAGCGATTCCGGTAACCGCCGGCGACAACATCCTGGTGCGCTTTCAAGATCTGGGGTCGGTGTCGATGCGTTTCGTATAGAACGCCATCCTGATGCAAACAGTGGAACCAACATGAATTTCCAACTCAATGGTCAACACGCCCTGGTCACCGGATCAACCGCCGGCATTGGCTACGCCATCGCGCATACCCTCGCGGCTGAGGGTGCGACAGTAACCATTAATGGCCGCAGTGAGCAAGGCGTACAAGCTGCACTGCAACGCCTGCGTGCTGACCATCCGAATGCTTCATTGCACGGCATTGCGGCTGATGCAGCCACTGCAGAAGGTTGCGCCAAGCTCACCGGCGGTGCTGTGATTGATATTCTCGTGAATAACATGGGCATCTTCGAACCCAAGCCCTTCGAAGATATTCCGGATCAAGACTGGCAGCGCTTATTCGAAACCAATGTGATGAGCGGTGTGCGGCTGTCGCGCGCTGTATTGCCGGGCATGAAGCAACGCGATCGTGGTCGTATCGTGTTTATCTCTTCTGAATCCGGTATCTGCCCACCTGCCGAGATGGTGCATTACGGGATGACAAAATCCGCCCAGCTATCTATCTCACGTGGCATCGCCGAGACTTGCGCCGGCACCGGCGTCACCGTCAATAGTGTCTTGCCGGGTCCTACGCTGACCGAGGGCGCGAAAGATTTCCTCGACAAGTTGGCTGCCGAGCAGGGCAAGAGCTTCGACGAGCTGGTGGAATGGTTTTTCGCTAATGCACGGCCCACCTCTTTACTACGACGATTCATCGATCCGAAAGAAGTCGCTGCGATGGTCGCTTATGTATGTAGCCCACTATCGGCAGCCACCAATGGCGCAGCACTGCGCGTGGATGGCGGCGTAGTGCGCAGTCTGGTTTAAATAAGCATTATTTGAGGGAGTAAAACCATGAGCAAAAAAATAAAATGCGCTCTGATCGGCCCGGGCAATATCGGCACCGACCTGCTCGCTAAACTACAGCGTTCGCCCGTACTGGAGCCAGTATGGATGGTCGGCATCGACCCAGAATCAGATGGCTTGAAGCGCGCGCGTGAGATGGGCATTAAAACCACTGCCGATGGCGTGGATGGTTTGCTGCCGCATGTCCTTGAGGACGGTATACAGATTGCGTTCGATGCTACCTCCGCTTACGTACATGCCGAAAACTCGCGCAAGCTGAATGAGCTTGGCGTTTTGATGATCGACCTCACCCCGGCAGCGATTGGACCTTACTGCGTGCCACCGGTGAACCTGAAAGAACACGTGGGTCGCGGTGAAATGAATGTGAACATGGTGACCTGCGGTGGTCAGGCAACCATCCCGATGGTCGCTGCCGTGTCACGCGTACAACCGGTCGCGTATGGCGAGATTGTTGCCACCGTGTCCAGCCGCAGCGCTGGCCCGGGTACGCGTAAAAATATTGATGAGTTCACCCGTACTACGGCCGGTGCGATCGAGCGCGTAGGTGGCGCCAAAAAAGGTAAAGCCATCATCATCATCAACCCAGCAGAGCCGCCGCTGATCATGCGCGACACCGTGCACTGCCTGACAGAAGGCAAGCCGGATGAAGTGAAGATCACGCAGTCGATTCACGACATGATCAAGGAAGTACAGAAGTATGTGCCGGGCTATCGCTTGGTGAATGGCCCGGTATTCGACGGGAACCGTGTTTCAGTATTCCTCGAGGTGGAAGGCCTCGGTGACTACCTGCCGAAATACGCGGGCAACCTCGACATCATGACCGCTGCCGGCGCACGCACCGCTGAAATGTTTGCTGAAGAAATCATTGCCGGGCGCTTGAAGCTCGAAGCGACCGTGGCCGCCTGAGCGCGCCCGAATTGACTGGAGAATGAACATGACGATTCAAGGTAAAACAATCACGTTGCATGACATGACGCTACGCGATGGTATGCACCCCAAGCGCCATTTGATGACCATCGATCAGATGAAATCCATCGCGCAAGGCCTGGACAATGCCGGTGTGCCGCTGATTGAAGTGACGCATGGCGATGGCCTAGGCGGTTCATCGGTGAACTACGGCTTCCCGGCACATACCGATGAGGAATATCTTGGCGCTGTGATCCCGCTGATGAAACAAGCTAAGGTCTCTGCCTTGCTACTGCCCGGCATCGGTACCGTCGATCATCTGAAAATGGCGCATGAGCTCGGCGTACACACGATTCGTGTAGCAACCCACTGCACTGAAGGCGATGTATCAGAGCAGCACATCACCATGGCGCGCAAGATGGAGATGGATACCGTGGGCTTTTTGATGATGGCGCATATGAATACGCCAGAAGGCCTCGTCAAGCAAGCCAAGCTGATGGAAAGCTATGGCGCCAACTGCATCTATGTCACTGACTCAGCGGGCTACATGCTGCCCGATGATGTACGCGTACGTATAGACGCAGTTCGTCAGGCACTCAAACCTGAAACCGAACTCGGCTTCCATGGCCATCACAATATGGCGATGGGGATTGCCAATTCAATCGCAGCCATTGAATCCGGCGCGAATCGCATTGATGCCGCCGCCGCAGGCCTTGGTGCCGGTGCGGGCAACACACCGCTAGAAGTACTGGTCGCCGTGCTTGATCGCATGAGCGTGAAAACCGGTATCGATGTCTGGAAGATTCAGGACGTGGCTGAGGATCTGGTAGTACCAATCATGGACTTCCCGATTCGCATCGACCGCGACGCACTCACGCTGGGCTATGCCGGTGTGTACGGCTCTTTCCTGCTATTTGCCAAACGTGCGGAAGCCAAGTACGGCATCCCGGCGCGCGAGCTGCTGATCGAACTCGGCCGGCGCAAGATGGTGGGCGGTCAGGAAGACATGATCGAAGATGCCGCCCTGACACTCTCGCGTGAGCGCAGAGAACGTGCTGCCAAGGCCGCTTGAACATTCACCGAGGAGAACGATATGCCGTTCGCACAAATCCATATGCTGGAAGGCCGCACCGAAGATCAGAAGCGCGCCGTGATCGAGAAAGTTACGCAGGCCTTGCATGAAGCCGTGGGAGCGCCCAAGGAGACCATTCGCGTCCTGATCTCTGAGGTGCCGAAGGCGCACTGGGGAATCGGCGGTACCTCGGCCAAAGACCTCGGGCGTTAAGCACCTGCCTGGCCAGGCCCCGAGTAATCCGGGGCGTTGACCCTTTTGTGTAGAATGCGGGCTGTCGCACAGGTCTGAGATTATCTCAATCACTTTCACGACAGCCCATGGACAACGACTTCCTAATTCCCCTGCTGGTCACACTGGTCACTGCAATGGCGATCGGTGCCGTCTATTTGCTGACACTGCTCATGAACGACGGTCAGGCAGAGCAGGAAAGCGAAGAAACGTTGGCCGATTATGTAGCCGATACAGCGGCAGCCCCCGCAGCCGAAGCCGACGGCGCCGCCGCCCCGGCCGAGGCGCAACAGCATTAACTCCCCTGATGTCTCCCGCTGATGCGGCGTTAGTCGCCGCTGGTGCTTTTATGGCTGGCGCGATGAATGCCATCGCGGGTGGCGGTACGTTTTTCTCCTTTCCAGCGATGCTGATGGCGGGCGTACCACCCGTCACCGCCAACGCCAGCAACTCCGTCGCACTGTGGCCCGCCAGTCTCTCAAGTGCCTGGGCTTATCGCCACGAGGCGATGCGACATGGTCGCTGGGCGGTGCTATTGGCCATACTCTCGGTGATCGGTGGCTTGGTCGGTGGTTTGCTGCTGCTGGCAATTTCTAACCAAACCTTCATGCGATTGGTGCCCTGGCTCCTGCTGGTGGCCACCACCTTGTTTGCACTCAGCACGCAAGTCAGTCGCATCATTCGGTGGTTGAAGCAGCGCCTGAATATCGCGGTGTCTGAGCGACCCGGCAGTATTGGCGGCGCTCTTTTTCAATTAATGGTGGCGATTTACGGTGGCTTCTTCGGGGCCGGTATGGGCATTCTGACGCTGGCCGCGCTCTCGATTCAGGGTTTCGAGGATATGCAAGAGATCAATGCGCTGAAGAATCTGACGTCCGCTATGAACTACACCGTGGCGGCCCTCACCTTCATCATCGCCGGCGCCATCAGCTGGCCGCATACCTTGGTGGCCTTGGTCACTGCAGCGATTGGTGGTTATGTGGGCGCGGCGTTTGCACGCAAGCTGCCGGGGCAATGGTTGAAGCGCTTGGTTATCGCCGTTGGTGCAACGCTGACGGTGGTGTATTTCATCAAAACCGCCTGACCCACGCGGGCGACGCAACCCGCCCGCATCCGCAACACCTCGGTTTCAAGTACCCAAGCTGATCACGTGTCGGTTTTTCGACTTCGACCCAAGCAGCCCCGCTCCCACCCCCAGCTCTAGCACACTATTTCTCCGTAACCCAATGTTTTTAATAGATTTTTTGCATATGGCACAGACTTTGCAAAGACGGGGTCAACTATTGGCTTTATGGACCCGATTGACGGACTTTGCACATGCTGCTCGCGGAACACTCAGTAACCGACGCAATGCCGCTCACACCCTGTATCGAGGGTGGGGACACGCTCACCCTCGGGCAGTTATTCGCCACGGCCGAGCAATTGTGCAAAGCAGGCCAGAGCACTGTCGCTGTCGCGCTGTACCAAGACTGGTTGACCGACGACACGCAGCCACTGCGGCATCTCGCATTCTTTAATCTAGGTTCGCTGCTACAAAGTATCAGCGACACCACGGGAGCACTGAACGCCTACCGAAACTGTTTGGCGATACAACCCGGGTTTCCGCAAGCGGTGATCAACCTCGGCTTAGTACAAGAGAGCTTAGGTCAAACTGACGAGGCACTTCAGACATGGTCTGCCCTGCCGGGGCAACGCCTGCTACAAGATCAGGCTACCGATCAGATGGTGACTTTAGCGCTGAACCATATCGGTCGCGTTCACGAGAATCACAAGCGCTACGATTTGGCCGAGCGCGCCTTACATCAAAGCTTACTGATCAACCCAAAACAAGTGGCTGCGATTCAGCACTGGGTTCATATTCGACAAAAAGCCTGTATGTGGCCGGTATACCGAACACTGCCCGGGCTCAGCATGAATGACTTGCTGATGGCGACTTCACCGCTGGCTATGTTGGCGCTGAGTGACGACCCGGTACAACAACTGCTGACATCACATGCCTTTGTTGGTCGTACCTATAGCTTCAATGAGGAATACCTTGGGCCGCGTCAACCGTGGCCACATAGCAAAGTAAGGATCGGCTATGTCTCGGGTGATCTGTGTGTGCATGCCGTTGGCTTGCTGTTGGCCGAGACATTAGAGGCCCACGATCGCGAGCGATTCGACATTTACGGCTACGACTTTAGTGCGGAGGACGGTAGTGCGCACCGCATGCGCCTGCTGAAAGGTTTTGATCATGTAAGACCTATCCATGGCCTGACAGATCGCGAGGCAGCGCAACTGATCGTCAGCGATGAGATTGATGTGCTGATCGATCTGCATGGGCTATCGAACGGTGCCCGCCCCGGTATCTTCACACTGCACCCGGCGCCGCTACAAGGCACATGGCTTGGTTTCATCGGTACCACAGCAATGCCTTGGCTGGATTTTGTGATCACCGATCGCCAAGTTCATCCTGATTCAGAAAGTCCGTATTTTTCAGAGAAACCACTTTACGTTGACGGTAGTTTTCTGCCCTTGTGTGCCCCCAGTGCGCCACCAAGACGCGCAAGCCGTGAGGAGTTTGGACTACCGGCAGATGCCTTTGTGATGGCGTCTTTCGGCAATGTCTACAAGCTACATCGTGAGTTGTTTGATCGCTGGCTGTCGATTTTACGTAGAGCACCGCATGTACTGCTCTGGTTGATTGACGATAACCCGATCGCGCGCAATCAGTTAATGGACTATGCGCAGCGTGCGGGCGCAGATATTTCTCGTATTCGCTTTAGCCCCCGTGTGCATCACGCCGAGTACCGGGCGTATTTGTCAGTTGCCGATCTGTTCCTGGATACCTGGCCCTATAACTGCGGCTCGACCACCAATGATGTGATTGGTGTCGGCACACCACTACTGACCGTCACTGGTCGCAGCATGGTCTCGCGCATGGGGTCTAGCGTACTGCACGCGCTGAACGCCGGCGCCATGGTGGCTCGCGATCTGGATCACTACGAAGAACTCGCCGTCGCACTCGCCCATGGCGAAATGAAGGCCCCAGAGATACAACTTACGCCGGCACTGGCCGAGCAACTGAATTATCGGCGCGTCCGATCACTTGAGAACGAATTGATTCATCGATTAAGCACACTCGCTGCTAACAACACCAACCCATTAGAGGTTTGATATGGCAACTTCATCCGTCAACTCCAGCACAACGACGACGACCTATGTACCCGTCACCACTGCGGAATTCGCAGCACTTGACTCTACGGCCGTCAGCAAGCTGACCACAACATCCATCAGCACGATGACGGCTGATCAGCTCTCCAAAATCTCGCCGGATGCACTGACAGGACTAAGCTCCAGCCAACTTGCGGTACTACCGACCGGATTGATTGGCTCGCTCAGCACAGATCAGTTGGTGGCACTTGGCTCGAAACAACTCGCAGGACTGACGACCGGCGCATCAGGCCAGGTCAGACAACTTAGCGCAAGTCAGTTGAAAGCGCTAAATACCGAACAAGTCAGCGGCCTCAGCTCGGCACAAGTTGCCAGCCTTACGGCGAGCCAGACCGCGTCCCTGCTACCCGAACAAATACCCTCGCTGAGTCTGACCGCGGTGCAAGCCATCGGAACGGCACAGATCGAGGCAATGACAAGCCAGCAAATTAGTGCGCTCACGACAGCGCAATTGCGTAGTCTGACATCCGTACAACTTACCGCCATCGAGAACGCTGACCTTCTATCGCTGAGCGAAGAGCAAGTCGCGTCACTGTCAGAGACACAAGTCGCTGCACTCACCAGCTCACAAGTTGCAAGCTTACTGACCCCCACCGCCAAGTTCTTTACCATGGCGCAAATGGGAAGCTTGAATGGCGAAGCAGTCAAAGCATTGACGACGGCACAACTCCGAGAGTTAACTGACGATCAGATTCGCGGCCTTAGCTCGACTCAGGTACAGAGCCTGACATCGGAACAACTGAATGGCCTACTTGATTACCAACTACAAGCCATCGAAACCGGTGATCTTGCCGCAATCGATACTTCCGTGTTCGCAACACTCACACCAGCACAGATTGCTAACTTATCGACTGCACAGATTGCAGCAATTACTTCTGCGCAGATGCGAGCGATGACTAGTGACCAGATCAATGGCTTGTCTGAAGATCAGATTGCAAGTGTACAGACTGGCGATATCGCTGCTCTGTCAACAGGTCAGGTCAGAGCCCTAACCGATCGCGTTATTTCCACCTTGGGAAGTAATCAGATTCAGGCACTCAGCACTGCTGCAGTAGCGGCCCTGGACACATCACAGCTGGAAGCGCTAACTGAAGATCAAATGCGCGCCATGACATCAGTACAAGTGCGCTCACTCAGCGCAACTCAGCTGAGCGGCTTGGCGCAATATCAGATGCAAGCAATCGAGACGGCTGATCTTGCCGCAATCTCGAATGCGACTATCGCCCAAATATCCAATAATGCTTTCGCACGTTTGTCGACTGGTCAAATTGTTGCTCTCACAGCCCCTCAGGTGCGCTCACTGACGCCAGCACAAATCAATAATCTCTCGGCTGATCAAATCGCAGCATTTGAGGCCGCTGATATTGCTGCATTAACGCCGGCTCAGATAAGTGGTCTGAATAACACTGCGATATCAAGCCTCACGGTTACACAAATTGCGGCGATCAGCCCGATTGCAGTGAAAGGCCTCAGTGCGCCTCAGATGCAGGCACTTTCAGAGGATCAGCTGCGCGCTATGGGGTCGGCACAAATTCGTAATCTCAGTGCCGTACAAATTGGCGCCCTGAGCTTGGAACAATTACAAGCGGTTGATCCTTCTGATCTAGCTACCGTGCCGCCTGCAACGATTGCCCAGATTCATCCCGATAGTTTCGCTTTCCTGACAACAGGTCAATTAGCTGGACTCACCTCAGCACAGGTTCGATTACTGCGTGGAGATCAAATCAATGCACTCAGTGCTGATCAGCTCGCCAGCTTAGAAACTACCGACGTCAATGCCTTAACGGCAACCCAAATCGCCGGACTAAGCAGCGACACACTCGCAGCACTTTCGACGCAGCAGATGCAGGCCCTCAGTACCAATGCGATCAGGGGATTAGGTAACACCCAACTGAATGGACTATCGGATGAGCAATTACGTGCAATGACGTCGGCTCAGATCCGAGTGATGACACCTGCACAGATAAACCAGTTAACAGAGGCTCAGTTACAAGCGATTGATGTGGGTGATATTGCTGCATTACCGCCTTCAACCATTGGCTCACTAAATGCAGCTAAGTTCGCCCAATTGACGACCACACAGCTTGCAGGCTTGAATGCCGACCAAGCAAGGGCGCTTTCACCCAGTCAGCTCGCCAATCTGGGCACGACACAATTCTCGAACCTGAACACGGTTACCATCGCTGCGCTTAATCCGACCGCGCTGACATCGTTGACTTCAACGATGCTAAGGTCTCTAACAAGCGCTCAGGTTGCGGCACTTACCCCAGCACAAATTCGAAGCTTCACGACCTTAGCTGATCTGAGCAAATTCTCGAGCACCCAATTTGGACAACTGACCTCCTCCGCTATTTCAGCCCTGACGCCTACGCAAGCTGGATTATTGGACGTTAGTGCAATCGGTCAAATCGCTACAGCAAATAAACTGACATCGATAGCACCGAATGCTATTGGAAGCGTGCCATCGACCTCATTGAGCACGCTCACTTCTGATCAAATCGGCAGCCTCACGGCATCGCAGCTACGTAATCTGACGTCGGCACAGCTGAATGCAATAACGACGAGTCAGCTGCCGGGTCTCGATAGCGCCGATATCGCCGCCTTGAATCCTGCATCGCTGAAGCTGACAAGCGCAATGCTAGGTCAGTTGAGCTCCACCCAAGCGGCAGCGCTCACCAATGATCAGCTACGTGCATTGACCTCGACGCAGTTGAATAGCCTCACCAGTGCAGCCGTATCGGGACTTCGCTCCACTCAATTACAGGCATTGACGCCAACGCAAGTTGCGCAATTGAGTAGCACGCAGCTGAATCGCCTGAACTCAGCGCAGATACGCGCTTTGCGTCCTACGCAGCTTCTGGCACTGACGACAACTGCGGTGTCGGGCCAAATCCCAACACTGAGCACGACAGCGCTGATTCAGCTGACAACCTCCCAAGTTCGAGGCTTATCAAATACGCAGATAGGAGCTTTGAGTGGCGCACAGCTCGCTAGCTTTACCAATACTCAGCTAAGCGCGTTGACTGCGACACAAAAATTGGCCATTACAAACACCCAGACACCGGCCTTGTCTGTTGCACAGAAAACTCTGCTGGGAATCAGTTGATCAGAAAGTGAAAATCCCCAGCGAGTCCTCGCTGGGGTTATTGCTTGACGAATCAATGGGTAGAGCCGCGAAAAACGGGTGCCATTGATTACGACGGACTCAATGTTCTGTCGCCTTGTCAGCTAGCTCGATTAGCTTTTCTCTACAAAACCCACTTCTCGATAGCGCAAAAAAAATTGCCCGCGCACTGCGCGGGCAAAACCCGAATCTCCGTTTCCGAAGAACAGGGAGGAGACAATCAGTTCACTAATGCAACGCGGTCCGCAGTATTGCGAAGCGTGGCGCGGAAATCTTTACCTTGTTCGGTGGGTGGTACCCAGCCATGACGGCGCCAGATGGACTGCACGTTATCCAAAGCGCCACGGCCTTGATGCGATACCGGCGTGTTGGCAGCCAGTGCCTTGGCTGTCGTTTCAATAATCATCCTTGCTTGATCGTACATAGCGGCTCCTTTCCATTATTGGCCTCGGATCGACTCCGAATGCGAGAAAAGAGAGCAATTTATATGCCAATTAAAGCGTCGACATCCCGACAGTTGCTCGAAACCTGCGCAATCATTCTCTTAATCAGTACGTTTTGAATGGGCACTCCACGAAAGACGGCTTGACCATCGAGCTTATAAGATTTGCAAGTTCGGGATGGTTTCCATCACTCCTGCTGCCCCTGGTGATCGCTGACGGCCAAGGCTAGCCAATCATGGCATGTTATTTAGATAGCAATTAAACAGAGAAAAATTACTTTCGCATACGCAAAGTTTCTATCCATGCAAAGATAATCAAACCTCGCTTGGTCGAGAGCATCCATTTTTACTCATAAAAACAATAATTAGCCCCGCCCTTATGCGGAGAACAAATACGATGCCAAGACGAACCTTCCCTCATTTGAGCGCTTTGCTGCTCGTCACCGTCGCTAGCTCCGTGCTCGCCGCGCAAAATGACCAGCAGCCCACCGATTTCATTTCCCTGCCACACGGGACTACCAATATCGCAGTGTATGCAGCTCGACAGTCCTTCGATGGACTTTGGAACAACGGCATTCAAGCCCAGCGCGTAGAAGGCTCAACCAGCATGACCGTGCTTCGTGCGAACCGACACTTTTCGGTTGGCGAAGAAGGCAAATACACTATCGCGCCATTAATCGCGCTCTCCGCCAGCGACACAAAAGTTAATGCGCCCTCAGCGCCATTGCTAGCTGGCGATACAGCGGGTGTTGGCGACCTCCGTTTGGGGACTGCATTTTGGTTCTACAGTGATCACGTCAATCGCGAATATGTGATGGCAACCGCGATCGTGTCCTTGCCTACCGGCGCCTATATTCCGACGCAAGCAGTCAATATTGGTGAGAACCGAACGAAGACCGTGCTCTCTTTGGGCTGGATGCAACCACTTGGCTCGGCCTGGGTACTCGACTTAGTACCGGAGATTGCATTTTTTGGTGACAATAAAGCGTATAGAGGCAATAACCGACTCAGTCAAGATACGGCCTACGCAATGAGTACCACGCTGCGCTACAAAGCTACTCAATCGATGCATCTGTATGGTACGGCTCAAGTTAATCGCGGCGGAGCCACACAACGCAATGGCATTGCAATGACTGGCGCGCCCGACAATACGCGATTAGCCTTGGGGACTCTGCTCTTCAGCACTGATAAAAGTCAGATCCAATTACGGTACTCCAAAGATGTTCAGATCGACAATGGCTTGCGCAATACAGGTGAGATCATGCTGCGGTGGTCGACTGTTTTCTGACCGACATACTGCTGCCATAAATCCTGGGCAAGCATCTCATGACACAGTTGCAGCAAAAGCCTGGAAGTCATCTCAGCTGTTTGGGTAACGGCTGAGATGACGCTCGCCGTAATATCAGCAATGCGGCATCACGGCGGTCCAGCAATGAAAGTAGCCTTAGGTCCGCTACTTTTACATGGGTATAGGCGGCATCGGACACACTAACCCCATAGGCCCTGAGACTATCCAGCTCCATAATTAGATCATCAGCAGTATGCTCGTAAGTCATTTATACATTTCTCATTCGCATAATCGTGCGGTCGTTCAAGTCCTGACATCTAGCATACGACCCATCGTCGACTTTGATGGGGTAGGTGCCACGCCCCCGCGGTCGTACGTAAGTTTCCGCAACAACTCACCTGTGGCACCATCAGAAACAGTCACCGTCATGGAATGATTGCGGTGATCAACAGTAAACGCCATCTTTGATGTCAGCCTCGACGCCTTTGCGCTCGTACTCTCCTGCTTTTGTTGCCGCTCAACGGTTTGTTTCATCAAGTTGCGACTGTTGGTCGGAACCTGCTGTCGCGGCAGTACCAGCGTCGGGAGCTTAGAAGCTGTCGCATTCATCATGATTCACCCACATCACAACTGAAAAAACAGCCAATAACCATTGGCAGTCAGCAGCAGGCTTAATACACCGATAGCAGTCGACACATGGAGCATCCGCATTGATCGGAACAGCACGCCCCAAAATGCCATACCAAGGCTAAGTAACACGATCGATTTCGCATAGATGAACCACTGCTGACGCTCGGCAGCGACGGCACTCGCTCCCTGGTGACTTTGAGCGACTGCCATCAATTCCTGCTTACGTTGCTCAAGAAAGTTATCCGCCTTGGCGCGATCTGAAAGTTCTTTATCATCGCCGCCCGAGGTCGATCCACTTGAAGCAGTCCCGGTTGACGCTACTGCAACCGTGCCCGCAGACCCGACTGCACCAGCGGCCTGAACAACGCCTTGCTGTAGCTTTTCGACCGTCAAAATGACTGACTCCGGTGCGATCCGGTAGACCGTTTGCTGTACGCTCGCCATCTGATGCACGATACGCGCATCAGTTGCGATATTTTCATTAACAACAAAACCGTGCTGTGTGACAGACTCGCCCACCATCGTTACACCATAGGTTAGAAAAAGTGCGGGAAGCAGTACCGCACTTGAATATCGCAACTTCTTATTCAAGTTTGCTTCTTCGCTACTCGCTGGTGCCTTGCCTTGGCTTTCGCTCATGATGGGTCCTCCTTCGTCTGATGCCAACAGTGTGCGGTTGCCGTCATCCCAGGTATTGGGGGCTGTTAGGGTTGCAGTATTACCGACGATAAGTGCTGGCATTGGTACCGGCTTGTGCACGAACGGCAATATCGGTAGCAATGGCAACCTACTGGCTGATGTGATTGATTTTGCAGACCGTATCGCCTCGACGTAGCCAAAAATCTTAAAGGTTCGATCGCGCGTTGCTTCCATGCGCTTGTCGATGCCACCAATCTGAATCGGACCGTCGGATGATTCATTGGCTGTCGGATGATTCATTGGCTGTCGGGTCGAAAGCGTGCCTGGCATCCGATAACCGTCGGTTTGCAGGTAGCCCATCCGCGTCCGTCAGTTCTCGTCGTTCAGTAGGGTTTTTTGCATCTCGAAGACGTTGGCTCAAGCCCGCAGAGATTCCCGGCGGCAGCAAACTGCCCGTGCCACCCGACGTATCTTGAAGCGCACGAATCTCGCCTGGACCTTCAGCAGCTTCAAGTGCGGTGCTGGTATTAGTAGCACCTTCCTTATCACGAAGCGCGCGCGGGTCTGCCGGACCATCATTTTTTGTTTTTGCTTTGTCCGAACGGTTATCGGTATCGGTATCGGCAACTGCACGTTGGCCTACCGGGCTATCGCTTTTACCTGTGGCTTTCTTCGAACTGTTATCGGCATCGGTGTCGCGTGCTGCACGTTGGTCTACGGGACCATCGCTTTTGCCTTTAGCTTTGTCCGAACCGTTATCGGCATGGGCATCCCGCACTGCACGTTGGTCGGCCGGACCATCGCTTTTACCTTTAGCCTTGTCCGAACCGTTTTCGGCATCGGTGTCGCGTGCTGAACGCTGGTCAGCAGGACCATCGCGTTTACCATTGGTCTTCTTGGAACTGCTATCGGCATCGGCATCGCGTACTGCGCGTTGGTCTGCTGCTCCATCATTTTTATCTAAGGATTTTTTAGAACTGATGTCAGCGTCGGTATCGCGTACCGCACGTTGATCGGCCGGCCCATCGCTTTTACCTGCAGATTTTTTCGAACTGATATTGGCATCGGTATCGCGTACCGTGCGCAAATCCGATTCGCCTTCAACTTTTAATGCTTCGGTCCCAGCAGGTGCTTGCGTGCGTGCGTTTTGCTCAAGCGATTCCAGTGAGGTATCAGCATCGAGCTCTTTTGACAGCCGATCAGTGTTCTGCCGCATCGTGTTCGAGATACGGGTTTCCATTTCCGATGGCTGCTCTGCTCTCTTCCCGGTGCTACTCTCGGCCTGACGTGTCTGATCCTCGTCTTTCCCAGGCTCACCGGTCTCTTCTTCCCACTCTTTCTTGCGTTGGAATACCACCCCTTCTTCCTGCTTGCTGGTTCGCAGGGCGGGTATGTCGGATTTCTTGGCAACGGCGGATACACGCGTCGCCTCTTCTGGCACATCATTTTTTAGAAAAATAATGTTCAGATAGCGCTCAAATTCCTTCTCAGTTACCTCGAATGAGGTGAGCATGCGGCGAAACAAATCGCTTTCAACCTTCACCACCTTGTGGTCGGACATCATGGTGTCGCAGGCATTCAAGAGAATGCATAGGCGCTGGCGCTCATCCAGCATTGGCGCTGCGAGAGCAAGGAATTGCGGCACGCGCACCTTACTGACATAGCGTAGTCCCGCCTTCAGCAGTGCGGGCGACCCGCCCACCGCCGCATTCAGTCTACCGACTTCTTCCTCCGCCATCGAGCCGTCCGCCGCCATCATGTAGATGAGGGACACCACGAGTGCTAATGGGGGTGTGAGCGTAGTGGTATTCGCGGCAACATCGAAGTCACCGAAAATGGACGTCTTATCCTTGATCGTAATTGCGTCAAAATAGGGCTGAAAGCTTGCTGATCCAGCAAAGCCGGCGCGTCATTCAGAAACTGATCGACGCTGTTTTTTTCTGAATACGCAATTGCTCGCTTCAGCGTATCAGCATCAGTGCCGACGACCGCTTGAAGTTGGCTGGCTTCATATTCGGAGATATCAGTATCGACTGCCATCATGTACAAGATGGCTGCCACAACACAGAGGCGAGGCGTCAGCGCGGGAGATTCAGATATCTCTGCTGGCGCGCCGCCCTCTTCGAGCGATTGCACCAGCTGCGGGAAGCGATCAGCCGATCCCATGGGCTAACCTATTCGGTTGATGGCGCCGCAGGAAATCGGATAAATCGGTGAGGGCTTTACTCAGGAGAGCGGCACGCTTAACGCTATTCATGGCATGCTTCGCCCATCGCTGCGGCACAGGCAAAAAGCCTGATGCTGCGATCGTCTGTTTATTGCTTGAAGCTCTGCAATAGACCATGGGGCGGGTTGCTCGAACGTATAATGAAGCCTACGTTCATCCTACGTTTTACCCAGCACCCAACTTACACTCCCTCTCATACATCCTCTCAAAAACTCTCTTATTTAGGATAAACAGGGGTAGGAGTTACTATCAAATAGTGTTTTTTTACGCGCTGCATGCGGTACTTGGCGTACGGCAGTGACGGTAGTAGTCTTGAGTCTGGTAATTCATCGATAGCGGCGCCTGAATGCTCACAAAAACTCACAACTTCCAGCATTCGTGTAAAACCCGCCGATAGAAGACTCATGATGACTTCCCAAGAGGAGCGTAGATTCGTTTTTTATAAAATTGATCGTCTGGCAAACCTTTGCCGACTTCTTTTGCTTTCCTTGTGGCTTCTTAGCCCAGCTAGTTGGGGCGCGATCGTCGATCCCCTGAACGAGCGCGCCTATTTCGTCGATAAAGACGCTGCGTTTGATATCGGCACGATTGAACAAGCACCATTCAAGCCGTACGTAAAAAGATTAAATATCGGCTACCAGTTGGCCCCGATCTGGATACGGCTACGCGTCACGCCCGTAGCACAGCCACCGGAATCTACCGGCAACTCAAGCTCAGGGCATTTGGTATTGCGGGTAGGGCCGCACGACACCAATCAAATCGAGGTGTATGAGTTCAGCGACGGACAATGGCTATCACAGACCGCTGGAGATTTTTTCCCTGCGCGTGATACATGGTGCGCCGACGATTACTTCTGCTTCAGATTGCGTGATCACTCGAGCGAACCTAAGACAATTTATCTGAAGATTCAGACCTATAACTTCCTGATGTTCGACTCGGAAGTACTGTCGTTGGAGAATCTTGCAGAAGCTAGCAGCAACCGAATGAAGCGAATTGCAGCTTCGCTGACGATGGCAGTCTTCATGCTAGCGATTGGCCTGTATTGGCTGACTCAGCATCGG
>JAJTGD010000066.1 GCA_021299035.1 Oxalobacteraceae bacterium
ACCGCCACACGTGGCTGCACACAGGAAAACAGCTTCATCACAATCGTTGTCACGCCCGTAAAAAAACCGGGCCGAAAATGTCCTTCCAGAATATTGCCAAGGTCATTCGGGGGCTGTATCCGAAACTCTTGTGGCTCTGGGTAGATATCTTTTTCTGTCGGCGCGAACAGTACATACACGCCTTCTTTCTCCAGCTTCTCTACATCGGCGGCAAAAGTACGCGGATATTTATCGAAGTCCTCGTTCGGACCAAACTGCAATCGATTCACAAAAATAGATGCCACCACCGGATCGCCGTGTTTACGTGCCAGACGCATCAATGACAAATGACCATCATGCAGATTACCCATAGTGGGTACGAATGCAGTTCTGAGCTGCCCCCGTAGCTGATCATGCAGTTCCGCAATCGACGAAATGATTTTCATCGTAATAGTGAGAGGTGGGGACAGGTCGCGCCGATGAAACCGGCCGGGCAGTATTAGTTCGGAGCGTAAGAAAGCCGCACGTAAATCGGTGCGAACGCCTCAGCCTGGGTTATTTCGATCAGGGTTTCTTTTGCCAGCTCGAGCAGGGCAATAAAGTTGACGACCACGACGGGTACGCCGCGCGAGGTTTCAAATAGATCCTGAAACTCGATGAATTTTGCGTTTTGCAACTTGCGCAAGATTTGCGTCATGTGCTCACGTACTGAAAGTTCTTCGCGCGTAATCGTATGCTTCTCGGTGAGCTTGGCGCGGCGCAAGAGATCGTTCCAAGCCGCTTGCAGGTCATTGATATCGACATCGGGGAAGCGCGTCACGACGTTTTGGTCGATATACACCTGGGTGCGGACGAAGTCGCGACCGACCTGCGGCAAGGTATCCAGCTGAAACGCGGCTAATTTGATCTGTTCATACTCCAGCAGACGCCGTACC
The DNA here is from genome assembly GCA_021299035.1 of Oxalobacteraceae bacterium. Lineage (GTDB taxonomy): Bacteria > Pseudomonadota > Gammaproteobacteria > Burkholderiales > Burkholderiaceae_D > Pernthalerella > Pernthalerella lacunae. The sequence goes on from JAJTGD010000066.1 coordinate 915, forward strand.
AGCTCGGCGCGCGGGTCCAGCAATTCTTCTTCGCCTTCGACTTTTTTGGCGGGTAGCAGCATGCGTGACTTGATCTCGATCAGCATAGCGGCCATCAGCAGGTAGTCTGCGGCGAGTTCCAGATTACGTTGACGTATTTGCTCGATGTACTCAAGGTACTGCAAGGTCACTGCTGCTAGCGGAATATCCAGAATATTGAAGTTCTGCTTGCGAATCAGGTAGAGCAACAAGTCCAGCGGGCCCTCGAAAGCTTCTAGAAATACCTCGAGCGCATCTGGCGGGATGTAGAGATCGTTCGGTAGTTTGAACAGCGGCTCGCCGTATAGCTTGGCAAACGCGATGCCATCAATCACTTCCTGCGATTCATTGCTGATCTCGGTTGAGGTTTCCACGTAAAGGCCTTATTCGCTTTGGTAAACGTAGGCCTTTTGCTTGACCCGTGACTCCTGGACGCGGCGCATCTCTTCCAGATCGATTTTTTGTTTGTCCCACAGACGGGCGCGACCCGATTGCTGCTCGGCTTCGAGCGTCGGGTTGGTCTGCTTCAACTCGGTGATAAAGCGAGTGACTTCAGACACATAGGACGCTTGCTTGTTAAACAGGGGCATGACGGGCTTCAGGAATCGACAAGAGGCCGTATTTTACTCTTAGCGGATGCGCATACCGGGTTTAGCGCCGGGCCAGGGCTCGAGAATATAGAGGCCGGGGTCGGTTTTTTCATCCTTGGCACTGGCGGCCAGCACCATCCCCTCCGAGACGCCGAATTTCATCTTGCGCGGTGCCAGATTGGCAACTAACACGGTCAGCTTGCCTTTCAGTTGCTCTGGCTGGTAAGCCGACTTGATCCCTGAGAACACATTGCGCAGACGCCCCTCGCCAACATCCAGGGTGAGTCGGAGCAGCTTGTCGGAGCCTTCCACCAGCGCGCAGTCGACGATTTGTGCGACACGCAGGTCGATCTTAACGAAGTCATCAATCTTGATCTCGGCATCAATTGCTTCAATATCTGACACGGGAATTTCCTCTACCGCTGTAGTGGGTGGCTCGAATAACTCATCCAGCATTTTGGGATCGACGCGCGTCATCAGATGCGAATAAGGCTGCATGACATGCTGATCGGGCAGCGCATGGTTGACGTCGCTCCATTGCAAGGGCGCGATGTTGAGCAGTGCTTCGACTTGAATAGCCAGCTCTGGCAGTACTGGCTTGAGGTATAGCGTCAGAATTCGGAAAGCTTCCAACAGCCGTGAGCATACTTCTTGGGTGCGTGCATTATTGGCAGGGTCTTTGGCCAGTTCCCAGGGCTTATTGGCATCGACGTAAGCGTTGACACGGTCGGCGAGTTCCATCACCAGGCGCAATGCTTTGCCGTAGTCACGCGCTTCATACAAGGCTGCAAGCTCATCGGCAGCGCCGCGTAATTCGGACAGGAAGCTATCGTCTTGCGTAGCCCACGCCATCGCCAGTTTTCCATCGAATTTTTTCGTGATGAAACCAGCGGCACGGCTGGCGATATTGATGTATTTGCCGATCAGATCACTATTGACTCGCGCAACAAAGTCCTCCGGGTTGAAGTCGACATCCTCAACGCGGGCGTTTAATTTGGCGGCGATGTAGTAGCGCAGCCATTCAGGATTCATTCCAATATCGAGGTAGCGCAGCGGCGAAATACCGGTACCGCGCGACTTCGACATTTTTTCACCGCTGACCGTGATAAAGCCGTGGACAAAGATATTATTCGGTACCTTGAAGTCTGCGAACTTCAGCATCGCTGGCCAGAACAAAGTGTGGAAGTAGGTGATGTCCTTGCCGATAAAGTGATATTGCTCGGTCGATGGGTCTTCCAAAAACGCATCGAAGTCGCGGCCCGTTCGGGCAAAGTAGTTTTTAAGCGAGGCGAGATAGCCGATCGGTGCATCCAGCCAAACATAAAAGTACTTGCCGGGTGCGTCTGGAATTTCGATGCCGAAGTAGGGCGCATCTCGCGAGATATCCCAATCGCCAAGCCCGCTCTCTCCCTCTAGCCACTCGCGTGCCTTGTTCGCCACCTCAGGCTGCAAGCGCGCAGGATCGAGTGCCCACGAACGCAGGAACTCGACACATTGTTGATCCGACAGTCGGAAGAAATAATGCTCCGAACTTTTCATGATCGGCGTAGCGCCGGTCAGTGTGGAGTAAGGTTTTTTCAGTTCGGTAGGTGCATACACTGCGCTACAAACCTCACACGCATCACCGTACTGATCTTGTGCGCCACACTTGGGGCATTCGCCTTTGATATAGCGATCCGGTAGAAACATATTCTTTACCGGGTCGTAGAACTGATCGATGGTACGTGTCGCAATCAAACCCTTGTCCCGCAGTCGACGATAAATCTCCTGCGAAAGAAGATGATTTTCAGGGCCGTCAGTACTATGCCAATTGTCGAACGAAATATGAAAGCCATCCAGGTAGGCCTTGCGCCCTGACGCGATATTGGCCACGAACTCTTGTGGCGTCACACCCGCTTTCTCGGCGGCGATCATGATCGGCGCGCCATGGGCATCATCAGCACACACAAAATGTGCCTCATGCCCGCGCATGCGCATGAACCGCACCCAGATATCCGCCTGGATGTACTCCATGATGTGGCCGATGTGGAATGGGCCGTTCGCATACGGCAGCGCTGTCGTTACAAATAACTGGCGAGGCGCGGAACGTGCGGCAGTCATGCTCATTGCGTTGTGGCTGAAAAGGGGAAACCGAGATTCTATCAGTGCGGGGGATGGCCGTTGCTGCGGATAGAATGTCGGCTTTTGCCCTGCGAGCCGCTCCATGACTGTCCGTACCCGCTTCGCCCCGAGTCCCACCGGCTACCTTCATCTTGGTGGCGCGCGCACCGCACTATTTGCGTGGGCGTATGCACGTCGATTTGGCGGCACGTTCATTTTGCGTATCGAAGACACCGACCTTGAGCGCTCGACGCCCGAGGCGGTACAGGCCATTATCGATGGCATGCAGTGGTTAGGTCTGCAGCATGATGAGGGTCCGTTTTACCAAATGCAGCGCATGGATCGCTACCGTGAAGTGATCGCTCAGATGCTGGCGCAAGGAAGCGCCTACCACTGCTACTGCTCGCCGGAGGAGGTCGAGGCGATGCGCACACGGCAACGTGCAGCGGGCGAGAAGCCCCGTTATGACGGTACCTGGCGACCCGAGCCCGGCAAGACACTGCCAGCGATTCCTTCGGGGGTTCGGCCAGTGGTGCGATTCTGTAATCCGACGGATGGTGATGTCAGTTGGGATGACGCAGTCAAGGGCAATATCACCATCTCGAACCGCGAGCTCGACGATTTGGTGATTGCACGCCCGGATGGCACACCGACTTACAATTTTTGCGTGGTGGTGGATGACTGGGATATGCGTATCACCCATGTTATTCGCGGCGATGACCATGTCAACAACACGCCTCGGCAAATCAATATTCTCAAAGCTTTGGGTGCGCAGTTACCGATTTATGGCCATGTGCCGATGATTCTCGGTGCCGATGGCGAAAAGTTATCCAAACGCCACGGGGCTGTCAGTGTGATGGAGTATCCAGCGCAGGGCTATCTCCCAGAGGCAATGCTGAACTATCTGGCACGACTAGGTTGGAGTCATGGTGACGAAGAAATTTTCAGCATGACGCAGTTTTGTGAGTGGTTCGATCTCGATCACTTGACGAAATCACCAGCGCAGTTCAACCCGGAGAAGCTGGCGTGGTTGAATAATCACTACATCAAACACACGGATAATGCGCGACTCGCAACGCTGGCAATGCCGGAGTTGATGCGCGATGGCGCTCGATTTGAAAATGCACCTCCGTTGGAGGAGGTGATCGCGCTGTTGAAGGATCGTGCCAACACAGTGAACGAGTTGGCGGATGCGATGATGCTGTTTTATCGTGAGCCTAAGCCCGACGCCGCGCTGCTGGCACAGCATTTAACCGACGCCGCGCGGGCTGCCCTGAGTAGTTTTGCCGAGGCCGCAACGGGGATTGATTGGACGAAAGAAGCGATCGCAGCGCTGATCAAGCAGGTGATTACCGATCATGCGATGAAGATGCCGCAACTGGCGATGCCACTGCGTCTGACGGTGACCGGGCAGCTTCAAACCCCCTCGGTAGATGCCGTGCTGGCCTTATTCGGTCGGCAGGTGGTGCTCGACAGGCTGGCAAGCCATTTGAAATAATTCCGGCCCCGGATTGTCAGACATTCAAAGAAATGGCTATAATCTCGTTTCTGCTGCACACGGGGGTATAGCTCAGCTGGGAGAGCGCTTGCATGGCATGCAAGAGGTCAGCGGTTCGATCCCGCTTACCTCCACCACTGAGTTTTACAGGTACTTCGGCGTGCAGTAACAAGGCCAAGCAGT
>JAJTGD010000067.1 GCA_021299035.1 Oxalobacteraceae bacterium
TCCATCGCCATCAGGCTTTGCGAACCTGATCGCGCCTGCCGAATCAGCATCGCTGTCTCTGGCAGCAGGCGCGCAAAATAAAACCGCGCAGTAGCCAGCTTCGCTTTGTAAAAATCATCGCCGGTATTTTCTTTTTCAAGCGCGATCTTCGCCATGCGCGCAAAGAAATAAGAAAACACCAAATGCCCCACCACTCTCAGATAAGGCACCGCAGCAGCACCAACTTCGTCGCGGTTCATGAACGCCTTCATGCCGATCTCCATCGACAATTTGCTGACCTTGTCGCCCATATCCGCCAGCGGCGTGATGAACTCCGACATTTTCTCGTCGGTACCATGTTGCTCGACAAAGGCCTTGATCTGATCACCAAACTTACGCAGCTTCGCGCCATTATCCATCAGCACTTTGCGACCCAGCAGATCCAGTGACTGTATGGTGTTGGTGCCCTCATAAATCATGTTGATGCGCGCATCACGCACATACTGCTCCATGCCCCACTCGGCGATGTAGCCATGGCCACCATATACCTGCAGCGCCTCGGAGCAAGCGATCCATGCGTTATCCGTCAGAAACGCCTTCACTACGGGCGTCAGTAACGAAACTTCATCCGCCGCTTCTTTGCGTACCTCGGGGTCTGGATGACTCAGTTCACGGTCGATCAGTAGGGCGACGTAGGCGGTAAAAGCGCGGCCGCCCTCGGCATAGGCACGCGCAGTCAGCAGCATGCGCCGCACATCCGGATGCACGATGATGGGGTCGGCCGGTTTGTCTGCAGCTTTGGGTCCAGTCAGGCTGCGGCTTTGCAGACGATCGCGCGCATAGGCTGCTGCATTTTGATAGGCGACTTCCGTTAGCCCAAGCGATTGCATGCCGACGCCAAGCCGCGCTGCATTCATCATGACGAACATCGCATGCAGGCCACGATTCGGCTCACCCACCAGCCAGCCGGTCGCATCATCCAAGCTAATTTGGCAGGTCGCGTTGGCGTGGATACCCATCTTGTGCTCGATCGCGCTGCAGTAAATGCGGTTACGCTCACCCGGTGTGCCACTAGCATCCGGCAGGAATTTGGGTACGACAAATAGCGAAATACCTTTGGTGCCGACTGGGGCATCCGGCAATCTGGCGAGCACCAGATGCACGATATTGGCCGCCAGATCATGCTCACCGGCAGAGATAAAAATCTTGCTCCCGGATAGGCGATAGCTGCCATCCGGCTGCGGTGCGGCCTTGCTCTTCAACATTCCCAGATCAGTACCGCAGTGCGGCTCGGTCAGGCACATGGTGCCGGTCCATTCGCCCGATACCAGTTTTGGCAGATAGAGCGCTTTCTGTTCCGCCGTACCGTGTGCGTGTAAACACTCATAGGCGCCGTGCGACAAGCCGGGGTACATGGTCCAGGCTTGATTCGAGGCATTGAGCATTTCGTAAAACGCATTATTCAGCGTGATCGGCAGACCCTGCCCGCCAAATTCCGGGTCGCAGGCCAGCGCCGGCCAGCCCGCCTCGACATACTGCCGATACGCCTCTTTGAAACCTTTGGGTGTTGTGACGCTATGGTTGGCGGGATCAAAATGACAGCCCTCGCGGTCACCCGAATGATTCAAGGGAAACAGCACCTCCGCGGTGAATTTTCCACCCTCTTCAAGCACCTGATTAATCGTGTCCCCATCAAGCTCCGCATGCGCCGGTAATTGCGCGAAGGTTTGCTCAACCTGCAGCAGCTCATGTAAAACGAATTGCATATCGCGCAGCGGTGGATGGTAGCGGGGCATGCGGCTCTCCTGAAGCTAAGGATGAATAGGTAGCATTGTATTCACTTGAATAGCACCGAAGAGTAGCGTGACCGACGACTGTCGTGGGCCTTGGCTCGCAGTGCGATGTCTTGTTGATGCGCTAGTTAATTCGCTTGGCTAGCTACGTGAACGATCCAGTTGCCGGCGGTCACGTTTAGTCGGGCGGCCTTGAATCGCATCGGCGGGCTCGGTATAGAGCCGGCGACGCTCTGCCAGCTCACGTTGCCGCTGCAAACCCTCTGGCGTCTCCTCATACAACTGCCGCGCGACCGTTGCCGAGCCACGCTTGTCCGATAACGCCAGGACCCGCACTTGCCACTCGGTGCTGCCGTTATCAATGTCCAGCAACTCGCCTGGCTTCAGGCTACGTGCGGGTTTGCAGCGCTCGCCATTCACCCGTACTCGACCACGCTCAACCGCCTCCGATGCCAGTGAGCGGGTCTTGAAGAAGCGGGCTGCCCACAGCCATTTATCAATTCGGGTACCGTCCATAGGCTTGATGGTAGTGCTTAGCGGGTATAGCTGCCAAGCGTCAGTGCCTGCAGCACCACGCGGTACAAGCCATAAGCAAAACGATTCCACAGGCGACGCGGCAGTGATAGTCGCGCAACATCGTCGTCGGTAATGGTCACGCCTTCGGCGACTGCTGCGCGGATCATGCCCTGTAGCGACGCCGCGAAGCCGACGTCGCGGACGACAATATTCGCCTCATGATTCACAAACAGTGAAAGCCCGTCAAAATTACTCGACCCCACTGTTGCCCACTCGCCGTCAATCACGGCCAACTTGCCGTGTAGCTGGGTGCGCCGGTATTCAACAATCCGGACACCGGCACGCACTAGCCGAGGATAGAACGACTGCGCGACGGCATCTTGCATCGCGAACTGCCCAACCCCAATCAATAGCACTACCTCGACGCCACGCTGGGCCGCATGCACCATCGCCTTGCGAAGCTTGCGGCCTGGTGCAAAGTAAGGCGTCACCAACAAGGCACTGCTGCGCGCGCGCCCAAGCGCCTGAAGCAGCGCGCGTTGTATTGCCTTACGGTTACGCAGATTGTCGCGAACCACAAATGCGGCCTCGGCGACCTCGACTGCGCGCCATGCTTGACGACTACTCACATACTGACGAAAACTTTCCAATCGCGTCCGTAGGGGCCTCGGTCCGAGGCGCTGCCATTGCGCCAGGACTTCGGCATGAATCGTTTGCACTAATGGGCCGCTGACGCTGACTGCAAAGTCCCAACGAGCTGCCGGCAAGGGTTCGGCACTACCGTCATCCGTGATCCAATCGTCATTGATGTTTAGCCCACCCAAGAAAGCAATGCGCTGATCGATGACAGCAATCTTGCGATGCATACGGACAATGCCGCGTTGAAACCATGGATTAAATACGAGCAATCTCACACCCGCCGGTTCAAGCTCAGCGCGTAGTTGTGCAATGGTGTCATCGCCCGTACCCAGCCAGTCCACCACTAGCTGCACCGCCACACCGCGACGCACAGCACGCAGGAGTGCAGCCTTTACCCGCAAACCGGTCGGATCGAGTGAGAAGATATAGGTCTCGATGTAGATCTCGCTGAGTGCGCGATCACACGCGCTGATCAGCGCAGGGAAAAACTGCTCGCCTTGATGTAGTAGCGAGAGCTGATTGCCGTGGCTGTAACTAGCCGTTCGCATGCTCGATCGTGTGCTGCGCGTCGGTCGTGGCGCTATCGTGCGATGGGTGCAACGTCAACTCTGCAATCAGTGGCGCATGATCTGATAATCGTGCCCAGCTCGGTCCATACAGCACCTTAGCCTCCAGTACGTCGAAGCCACGCACATAGATGCGATCCAGTTGGAGCATCGGCATTGCCGCCGGAAACGTACGCGCTGGCGCTTTGCGTGGACCACGTCCGGCCAGCCGTCGAAGATAGCTGCCAAACCGCGATGCGGGTAGCTGCCTATCAAATACCTCCGTCACACCCAGCCGGTCGCGTAAATTTTCAGACAGCGCATTGGTCCAGTCGTTGAAGTCACCCGCAATCAGCAGTGGCGCACCCGGCGGTGCGCTGGCACATACAGCGTCGATCAGCGCCTCGGTCTGACGCAGGCGGCTGACGGCGAACAATCCCAGATGGATTACATAGCAATGAATCACCAAGGTATCGACCGTCACCACACAATGCAAAATCCCACGTGACTCGAAGGCATGATCAGAAACATCGTGATTACGCACTGCGGCAATCGGAAAATTCGACAGCAAGGCATTCCCGTGATGCCCATGGTCATACACGGCATTCTTGCCGTAGGCGCTATGCTGTTCGTCGCCCGCGAGAAATTCATGCTGACCCTGCGAAGGCCAGCTTGCGTGTTTGAGTGCCAGCAGATCATGTCTGCCCTGCACTTCCTGCAAAAACATAATATCTGCCGCGATACCCGCCAGTGCCTGCTTGATGCCATGCACACGCGGTCTACGGCCCAGCGCGCTCACGCCTTTGTGGATGTTCCAAGTCGCAATGCGAAGTTTCATGAAGCAGTGTCAGGCAGCATAGCGCGGCAATTGCAATATCGCCTCGGCATTGGAAGGCGAGAAGCAGCGATCGGCAGCCTCACGCCAGGGTAACCAGCAATACTGCAGATGCTCGCGCGGCGCCAGGGTGATCGAGATCTCACGCGGCACGCACAGCCCGAATACATGCTCGGTATTTTGCGTCACACCCGGTGCATAGCGATGACGCCATGCGGGGTAAATGGTGTAGACATTCGACAGTTGCCAGTCACGCAGATTGGTGACCGGTACCTGTGCATCCCCGATGGTGATGCCAGTTTCTTCTTGCACCTCACGCACTGCAGTCAGATGCAGCGCTTCATCGATCGCATCTTTGGATCCGGTCACGGACTGCCAGAAACCCGGCTTGTCCGCTCGCTCGATCAGCAGCACTTGCAGATCGATACTATGGATCACGACCAGAACAGATTCGGGGATTTTGTAGGCAACCATGGACTGATTATCCCCGCTTTACCTGATCGGTGTTGCCTGGACCGTAGGTAAATCGCATCAGGGTAAGCAAGGCCATGACTGCGCCGGGGTGAGGCCTCCCCACCCCGACAATGCAGCGCCGTCAACGACGGAAGCGTGCAATGCTCAGCTTTTGACCGCTGGCTCCGTCGCACGCAGGCGGATATGCAGTTCTTTCAATTGCTTTTCGTCGACCTCGCTTGGCGCTTGCGTCAGCAAACACTGCGCACGCTGGGTCTTGGGGAAAGCGATCACGTCGCGAATAGATTCGGCGCCGGTCATCATGGTTACCAAACGATCGAGACCAAACGCAAGCCCGCCATGCGGTGGCGCACCGTACTGCAGCGCATCGAGCAAGAAACCGAACTTGATGCGTGCCTCATCGTCAGCAATATTGAGTGCCTTGAACACTTTGCTCTGCACATCAGCGCGATGGATACGTACCGAACCACCGCCCAGTTCCCAGCCATTCAGC
>JAJTGD010000068.1 GCA_021299035.1 Oxalobacteraceae bacterium
CCTGCTGCAATTGCTCACGCTCACGGGGAGTCCAGTGGTTGGATTCCAGTTCGTGCAACTTGAGATAAATACGGCGATAACACTCCAGTACCGTGACCCGCTTGGCCTCGGTGGGGTGTGCGGTAATGGTCGGCCGAATACGCAGCTCATCTAAAGCTTTTTGTACCTGCTCGGCCTTAATGCCTCGATCACGCAACTGTTTGAAAGTATGCGCGAACGTACCCGGCACATTATCAATACCGTGATCCGTCTCTGTGAAGCGACGATTCCGCATATCGCGGTTTTGCTCTGCAATCGCAAGCAGTTGAAACCACATGCCTTGCGCACGCAGCCCTTTGCTGAGCAAGCCCGGACTGATGCCCGTGAATGACAGGTTCCCCCCAATCAAAGGAACTAGCTCCGGTTGAAGGCGCTGGAATACAGCGAGGTACAACTCACGCAACAGGGTCGCTCGTGAGAAGCCATCGCTTGCCAGCGGTGATAACTCCACTGTTTCTGCGACGCCGGGGATCACCATATCATTCACTTTGGGCTCTCTTACTTACCGATACTGGCAAGTGCTTTTTGGACAGTGATGCCGAGTTCGGATGCACTAGGCGAGACGAACAATCCGTACGAAGCCATGATCTCGGACTTCTCGAGTGCGGTGTCACCCTCGCCCGAGATAATTGCGCCGGCATGACCCATACGACGACCTTTAGGTGCTGTCAGACCAGCGACATAACCCACCACTGGCTTGGTCATGTTCTCTTTGACCCACTTGGCTGCTTCAGCCTCTTGCGGACCACCGATCTCGCCGATCATCACCACGACCTCGGTTTCAGGGTCTTGCTGGAAACGCGCCATGTGATCAAGGAACGAGCTACCGTTAATCGGGTCACCGCCGATACCGACACTCGTCGTGACACCAATACCCAGTGCTTTCATCTGTGCTGCTGCTTCATAACCGAGCGTGCCGGAACGCGAGACGATACCGACATTGCCGCGAATATAAATATGCCCCGGCATGATGCCGAGCATCGCTTTGCCTGCACTGATAATGCCGGCGCAGTTAGGACCGACAATGGTGGTGCGTTTTTCTTTTTGGTAGCGACGCAAGTAGCGCTTCACGCGCATCATGTCTTGCGCCGGAATACCGTCGGTGATGATGCACACCAGGTCGAGACCGGCATCAGCCGCTTCCATCAACGCATCCGCTGCATAGGGCGGTGGTACAAAGGCCAAACTCGCCTGCGCACCCGTGGCTTTGACAGCCTCTTGCACGGTATTGAAGACCGGACGCTCGAGGTGAATTTTGCCGCCCTTACCTGGCGTGACACCACCTACCACATTGGTACCGTATTGAATCATTTCTCTAGCGTGAAAGGTGGCTTTGTCGCCAGTAAAACCCTGCACGATAACGCGTGTTTTTTCGTCGATCAAAATACTCATTTGCTCAATCTCCCATCGTTAGCAGGATCAGGTGACCTGCTCGCCGCGGGCGAGCTTGACCGATTTTTCACAGGCTTCCATCAGCGAATCAGCGGTTATGATCGGTAAGCCGCATTCACGAATGATTTTCTGTCCCTCTTCTACATTAGTGCCGGCCAAACGAACGACCAACGGCACACGTAAATCTTTGGCAGCTTGCACCACACCCTGCGCTACCCAATCACAACGATTAATACCGGCAAAAATATTCACCAGAATGCATTTAACGTTTTGATCGGTCAGCACCAGGTTGAATGCTGCGGCGACGCGCTCTGGTGAAGCACCACCGCCAACGTCAAGAAAGTTAGCGGGCTCACCGCCGCAGTACTTGATGTTGTCCATGGTGGCCATGGCCAGACCAGCGCCATTGATGATGCAGCCGATATCACCCTCAAGGCCGACATAGTTCAAACCAAATTCAGCGGCGCGTGCTTCGCGTGGATCTTCTTCGGCCGGATCGCGCATTTCAGTCACCTGCGGGCGACGGAACAAAGCGTTATCGTCGAACGACATTTTTGCGTCGAGCGCGATCACCTGATCGTCCTTGGTCACCACTAGCGGATTAATCTCCACCATGGTGGCGTCGAGATCACGAAACGCGCGATAGCAACCCAAAATAATTGTCACTGCCTGCGAGACTTGTTTCAGATTCAGCCCAAGACCAAACGCCAGTTGGCGCGCCTGAAACGGCTGCATACCGACCGCTGGCTCCACTTCCACCTGCAGAATGGATTCGGGTCTTTCCTTCGCGATCTCTTCGATCTCCATACCACCCTCGACCGAGGCAATCACACGGATACGCTCGATCTTGCGGTCCAATACAAAGCCGAGATACAGCTCACGCTCATACGCAGTAGCCTTCTCCACATACAGACGATGCACCACCTTGCCCTCGGGCCCGGTTTGGTTGGTCACCAGCTTGGCACCCAACATCGCTTGCGCAGCAGCCGCAACTTCGTGGTAAGTGCGGCATAGTTTCACGCCACCGGCTTTGCCACGTCCGCCCGAATGAATCTGTGCCTTGATCGCCCAATGTGCGCCGCCCAATTCGGTGGCGACATATACCGCCTGATCCGAGCTGTAAGCAACACCGCCCGGCGGCACGCTGACGCCAAAGCCTGACAGCAGCGATTTGGCCTGATACTCATGAATGTCCATAACGTCTCCTTTGATTTGAAATCGGATACGGCGCTTTAGCGCAGCGCCGCTTTTTTCACTTTGGAAAAATCGCGCTTTCGAATGAGCGCGTGTATACCTTTGGTGCGGTCGACCACTTGCGACACATTAAAGTCGGTCGCCGCTGATAAATAAGCGAACGCTACCGCTCGCTCCATGCCAAGTTTTTCAGTCAGAAAACGCAATGCCTCACGCACCGCATCTTTCATCGCTTCGTCCAGATCAGGATTCAGACCAATCGCAATCCAATAATCCTTGGTCTCACCAAACGGCTTTTCCAGCGAGCCCGATGCTGACGGAATGCGGGAATCACCTTTTTTCAACAGCGTGAAACGAAACGTCGCCCGCATGGAGTGCTCTAACGCGGTGAGCGCCACCTCGCCATTGGCCTGCACCATATGCGGGTCGCCGGTATAAAAATTCGCGCCTTCAACAAACACGGGCATATAGACCACGGTGCCAACACCAAGATCTTTGACATCCATATTGCCGCCATACACACCGGGGGGTACCGAATGCACCGGCTGTTCAGTCGCTGCGGCTACACCCATCACACCCATGAAGGGCGCAGTCGGAAACGTAACTTCTTCACCCTGCATGTTTTTCAGAACACCCATCCAACGACCTTGCTTGTCTTTGCGGATCGGCGTGAATACTGAGACGTTGTGATATTTCTCTGGTTGAGCAGCGCTGGCATCCGCCTCAGGCGCAGGGCCTTCCGGCATCTCGCCGGGCAACGCACCTTTGCCATGGCGGTTGCTGATGACGCCATACGGTACACGCGGCGTCACCGCCAAAATCTCGACCTTCAATACATCACCGGGTTGTGCACCCTCGATCGCAACCGGGCCGGTGACAATATGCGGACCATCCTTGCTAAAGTCATGCGGCAGTGATGAGCGCGTGATCGTCATCGCGTCTTGCAATACCATCGTTGCTGGTACGCCCTTGGAGCCAAAATACTTCAGCACATCACGTCCCTGGTCTTCCAACAAACCTTCATGCGACAGCGTGTCGAACACCACGGTAGCTCCCGAAGGCACGCGCAACACGGGCGCATCGACGGCATTCGGCAGATAACCCCATTTAATAGTGCTGAGGCTCGATGGCACGTACCACACCTTGCCGCGAATGCCGGGTACGACCAGCTTGCCGGGTTGATCGGCAAGTGGTTGCAGGGGCATGGCGGACGCAACTGTTGCGAACCATGAAACTATTAAAACAGTTAGCAGACGAATATTCATCGCGAATTCATGAGGCCGGGCCTATCAAATAATCCGGGAAGCGGGGTCGCAAATAGCTGCAATGCGGCTCGTGTTTAACTCGTTAGAGAGCATTTGATACGAGGCGATCCACGCGCTTCTCTGCATGGCATCAAGAAAAATGGCACAATTTCTGATTAACTTCGCCGGCGATATCAATTTCAAAACTATTCGCGTTTATTCAAAACCGCGGACAAGCGGAAGATAACGATCTCTCGGCGATTGATTGATAAGTAATCCTTATTCCAAGCTAAAGAAATACTGAGCCGGCAGTTGGCCGACTGCCGGTACATTCCCACCATCGCGGGTTTCGTACCTCCCTTTGCCCCGCCCAGGAGACTAGATATGCTGCAGAAAGTTGCTTCACCCGGCGCATTTCCCAATAGCCAGACCATTGCCGCCGTTGACCCTGAGTTGTGGGCAGCGATTCAACAAGAGAATGAGCGCCAGCAAGAGCATATTGAGCTGATCGCCTCCGAGAACTACGCTTCGCCGGCAGTCATGGCAGCGCAGGGCTCGCAACTGACCAATAAATACGCTGAGGGCTACCCCGGCAAGCGCTACTACGGTGGCTGCGAATTCGTCGATATCGCTGAACAACTCGCGATCGATCGCTTAAAAGAACTCTACGGCGCCAAGTTCGCCAACGTGCAGGCCAATTCCGGCTCGCAGGCGAACCAAGGGGTGATGCTGGCCTACCTGCAACCAGGTGACACCATTATGGGTATGTCGCTAGCTGAAGGCGGTCACTTAACCCACGGCATGGCGCTGAATATGTCGGGTAAGTGGTTCAAGGTCGTGTCGTACGGTCTGGATTCGAAAGAAGAGATCGATTACGAGCAGATGGAGCGTCTAGCGCATGAGCACCGCCCAAAGATGATTATTGCGGGTGCTTCTGCCTACGCACTGAAGATTGACTGGGCACGCTTTGCCAAGGTCGCTAAAGAGATCGGCGCGCTGTTCCTGGTGGACATGGCGCACTACTCCGGCCTGATTGCCGGCGGTGTGTACCCCAACCCAGTGCCGTTTGCGGATGTGGTGACGTCGACCACCCACAAGAGCCTGCGCGGCCCGCGTGGCGGCATCATCCTGATGAATGATGAAGAAGTCGCCAAGAAGATCAACAGCGCGGTGTTCCCTGGTATGCAGGGTGGCCCGCTGATGCATGTGATCGCGGCCAAGGCGGTGGCCTTTAAAGAGGCACTGTCGCCGGAGTTCAAGGCGTATCAGCAGCAGGTCTTGAAGAACGCCGATGCGCTGGCCAAGGCATTGATTGAGCGTGGTTTGCGGATTGTGTCGGGTCGCACCGAGTCGCATGTGATGCTGGTGGATTTGCGTTCGAAGAAGCTGACCGGTAAAGAG
>JAJTGD010000025.1 GCA_021299035.1 Oxalobacteraceae bacterium
TGCTTGATCATTGATCGCATCAGCGGTGAGTTGCGTGTCAACACGCTTGACCAAACCACTGAGTACCTTGCCGGGACCACACTCGATGACCCGGGTGATACCTAATGCTGACATTTTCTGTACCGACTCGACCCAACGCACTGGTGCCGCAGCTTGCCGAACGAGCGCGTCTTTGATCGCGGCCGCATCGGTCTCGATTGCCACATCTACATTATTGATGAGCTGAATGCTCGGCGCTACGAAGTTCACCTTCGCAAGGTAATCACGCAAACGGTCAGAGGCAGGCTTCAATAACGATGAATGAAATGGTGCTGATACGGGCAGCGGTAGCGCGCGCTTGGCGCCTTTGGATTTTGCGATCTCACAGGCTCGTTCAACTGCCGACTTGTGTCCGGCAATCACCACCTGAGCCGGCGCATTGAAATTTACGGGCTCGACAACCTCGCCCTGCGCAGCTTCGACGCAAGCAGCGCGTACGTCGTCGTCCGACAAACCCAAAATGGCAGCCATACCGCCCTGACCCACGGGTACCGCCTCTTGCATTGCCTGCGCGCGAAAACGCACGAGCGGCACCGCATCACGGAAATCGATCACGCCGGCGGCTACCAATGCCGAATACTCACCCAGGCTATGCCCCGCCACCAACGTGGGAACTGCACCACCTGCCGCAATCCAGGCGCGATAGAAAGCAACTGCCGAAGCCAGCATTACCGGTTGGGTATTGGTGGTGAGATCGAGGTCTTCCTTCGGGCCTTCAGCCATTAACTTGGCGAGATCAAGCTGGAGTACATCCGATGCCTCGGCAATGGTGTCAGCCACCACCGGGTTACCAGCGAAACCATTCAGCATGCCGATGGCTTGCGAGCCCTGCCCGGGAAAAACAAATGCAGTTGCGTTCATGTTAGGCGCTCTTTGTTACTTGGTTTTTCACAGTCGCACCAGGGCGGCACCCCAGGTGAAGCCGCCACCAACACCTTCCATCAGGATGTGCTGCCCGGCTTTGATTCGTCCATCACGCATCGCGACATCCAATGCCAGCGGAATCGATGCTGCGGAGGTATTACCATGTTGATCCACCGTGACCACCATTTTTTCCAGCGGCAGTCCGAGTTTTTTTGCAGTGCCCTGCATGATGCGAATGTTTGCCTGATGCGGGATCAGCCAGTCGACCTGCGACGCCTGCATACCTGCAGCCTCAAGGGTTTCATTGGCGACTTGCTCCAATACCGAGACCGCAAGTTTGAATACCGCTTGTCCATCCATGGTAAGGAAGGCGCTACCGCTCACGGCTCCACCACTCATGTGACCGGGTACGCAAAGAATGTCGGTATGGCGACCATCCGCATGCAACTTCGCGGCGAGAATACCGGGCTGATCAGATGCGGTCATCACAACCGCCCCTGCACCATCACCAAACAACACGCACGTCGTGCGGTCATTGAAATCGAGAATGCGGGAGAATACTTCAGCACCAATCACCAAGACACGCTTATGCATGCCGGATCGAATGAAACTGTCTGCGGCAGCCACCGCATACACAAAGCCACTACAAACAGCTTGCACATCGAGCGCAGCGCAATTATTCGTGATGCCAAGCTTGCGCTGAACCACGCAGGCGGTACTCGGGAAGCCCCCCAGATAATCGGGTGTTGAGGTGGCGAGAATAATCAGGTCAATGTCATCTGGCGTCAGCTTCGCCATCTGCAGCGCATTTTGTGCGGCGCTGACCGCGAGATCACTGGACAACACACCATCGTCAGCAAAGTGGCGCGCCGAAATACCGCTGCGCGAGACGATCCACTCGTCTGAGGTCTCGAGGCCACGCTCGGAAAGCATCGCCGCCAAGTCTTGGTTAGTAAGACGACGAGGCGGTAAACAACTACCAGTGCCAACGATTCGGGAGTAGGTGGTCATACCAGTTTAGGTGAATTGGGCTCTGCGCCCGCCGATTGCGGCATCAGTTCGCCAATCGTTGCTTCGATACGAGACAGCACATCATGACGCGCTGCCTCGAACGCACGCCGGATTGCCCATTCAAAGCCGTAGGCACTTTCGCCACCGTGGCTCTTGAACACCAAACCACGCAAGCCTAGCAAGCTTGCACCATTGTAGCGGGAGGGGTTCAGTCGCTGCGAAATTCGCCGCAGCGCACCTTGCGCCAGCAGCGCACCCAGCATATTCAGCCAACCCTTCTTGAGCTCGGTGACCAACACCCCTTTAATCAGGCGACCCAGGCCCTCGGCGGCTTTCAGGGTGACATTACCAACGAAGCCATCGCACACCACAATATCGGTAGTGCCTTCGAAAATGTCATTGCCCTCGACATTGCCATAAAAATTAATCAAGCCCTTCTCGTGGTCGGCACGCAGTAACTCTGCGGTTTGCTTCACCAGTTCATTACCTTTGATGTCCTCCTCGCCGACATTCAGCAAACCCACGGTGGGGCGCGCGTGACCCTCCACTGCGGCAACCAGCGCTGAGCCCATCAGCGCAAACTGGTGCAGGTGGAATGGCTCACAGTCGACATTGGCACCCAGATCGAGCACATAGGTGGGGCCATCTTTCTGGTTCGGCAGAATTGTGCAGATGGCAGGTCGGTCTACGCCAGCAATGGTTTTCAAGAGGTAGCGAGAAACCGCCATCAATGCCCCGGTATTACCGGCTGAGACACAGGCTTGTGCTGCGCCCTCTTTCACCTGCTCGACCGCGACCCGCATCGATCACGCTTGCGACGCAACGCGACCTCAAGGGTGTCGTCCATCTCGACCACTTCGGTGGCATTGACGATACTCAGTTGGGGATGTTGCTCTGCGCCCAGTTTGCGTAACTCGGCGCGAATAGCGTCTTCACGCCCGACCAGTAACAGGTGGGCGTCGTGCTGTTGCTTGACGAAAGCTAGCGACGCAGGAACGGTGACCGACGGACCATGGTCGCCGCCCATGCAGTCAATCGAGATGCGAACGGTCATGGCTGATGGACCGGGGCGGCTTCGCGCCCGGCAGTCATGACCTGATGGCTATGATCGCGCATACAAAAACGGCGCAAGTGGTCAAAGACCCCCAACGCCGAATAATGAAGATGCTTTGCGTAAAACTGGGTTCGCCAGCGACGAATTACTCGTCGTTCTTGGTCTTCATGACCTTGCGGCCACGGTAGAACCCATTCGGGCTGATGTGATGACGCAGATGCACCTCACCCGTGGTCGATTCGATCGCGGTGGCTGGTGGGGTCAGAAACTGGTGCGAGCGGTGCATACCCCGCTTCGACGGCGTCTTTTTGTTTTGCTGAACTGCCATAACGTACTCCTAAAGAAGCACTGATTGAGAAAAACGCCGAAATTGCTCCGCATTTGCCTCAAAACAGCGAATCCAAAAGTTTAACACAACGGAATGGCATAAACACCCACCCTGAAGGGGCGAACCACACACGCCCTCAAGGGGATGATGCGGCCCATACTTTTCAAGTAAATAACTTTACCGCGCTAATTTTTCAATTTTTGCAATACGGCAAAGGGAGAATCAGGCTTCTCCGGCGCAGGCACCGAGCCGCCGTCGGGACATTTCGGATGCCGCGGCGATAGCGGGAGTGCAAGCAGCACCTCATCCTCCACCAGCTGCAGCAAATCAAGCGCTGCGCTACCCACGATCACATCAATGCGCTCGTCATCCAAGGCTTCCTCGGTGGCGTCAGCATCTGCCTCGTCGCTCGCCAGAACCAGCAGCGAGTGCGTATCGAGGCCATATGAAAATGGCAACAGGCAGCGCTGGCAGACCAAGGCCACCTCACCGTCGACCACCATCGTCAACTGCAGGTAGCCCCTGCTGTGACGGCCGCCGTGGAAAGACCAGCGAATTTCTCCCGCAGGCTGGGCTGCCTCGGCCGCTACACGCGGCAGGTCAGCGACCGGGGTCACCCCTTCGCGTTGCTCGCCCAACCGGCAGAACGCAAAACCATCGACGATCATGTTGCTCATGTCAGCTAGCTTCTTCGGAAAACCCGATATAGTAACAAGGCTGTTTCTGCCCACCTAGCCACGTTATCACGCAACCCGCACTTCGGATGTCGACCCCTCCCCGTCTCTTGCTTGCCTCTGGCTCGGCCTACCGCAAATCGCTACTGGCACGCCTGAGGTTGGATTTCGAGACACGCTCGCCGGACATCGACGAGCGCCCCTTACCCGGCGAGTCCGCCGCCGAAAGCGCGCTTCGACTGGCGCAAGGCAAGGCGGAAGCGGTGGCCACCACGGTGGACGAGGGCTTGATTATTGGTTCTGATCAGGTCGCCACACTGGATGGTCAACACATCGGCAAACCGGGCAATCACGCTAATGCGATGGCGCAATTACAAAGTATGCGTGGCCGTGAAGTGGTGTTTCACACGGCCCTCTGCCTGCTCGATACACGTGCGCACGCGCCGCAGCGCTTGCAACTCGAGAACGTTAAAACGGTGGTGATGTTTCGTGATCTGCCCGATGCAGAGCTGGATGCGTATTTGCGGATTGAGCAGCCCTATGATTGCGCGGGCAGCGCCAAGAACGAGGCATTGGGAATCGCACTGCTGTCATCCATCCAAAGCGACGACCCCACGGCATTGACTGGCTTACCGCTGATTGCGCTGGTTAGTATGCTGCGCAAATCCGGCCTTACTTTCTTTGAGCGCTAACGCGATGAACGGCACACTCTATCTGATCCCCAATGCGCTTGGTGAGGGCGCACTGGATGCCGTGATTCCCGACCCGGTGCGTGCGCGTACCGCGTCGCTGCAGTACTTCATTGCAGAGAATGCGAAAAGCGCGCGCGCTTTTCTCAAACTGGTAGGCACCACACACCCATTGCGACAGTCGCTGCAAGAAACGCCTATCAGCGAGTTGAATGTGAACACACCAGCCGAGCAGTTACCGGCGCTGTTGACACCGCTACTGCAAGGCCATGATGTCGGCTTGTTGTCAGAAGCTGGCGTACCGGCGGTGGCGGACCCAGGCGCGGACCTCGTGCGCCTTGCGCACCGTGAGAACATCACGGTCAAGCCCTTGGTGGGGCCGTCTTCCTTGCTGTTGGCACTCATGGCGAGCGGACTGAATGGGCAGAGCTTTGCATTCCATGGCTATCTACCGACAGATGCCGATGCGCGCGCTGCTCGACTACGGCAACTCGAGCAGCGCTCCAGGCAAGAACGACAAACGCAGATGTTTATTGAGACGCCTTATCGCAATGAAGCGATGTTGCAAGCGATGGCTGCAAGTTGCGCATCGACGACGCTCATCTGCATAGCGACTGATCTCACGCTGGATACTGAGTTAGTACGCACCACCAGCGCGCAGCAATGGCAGAATGAAATTGCAGCAGGAAAGATGCCAGCATTCAGAAAGAGACCGACCGTATTTCTGATGCTGGCGTAAATTTAGCGCGGCTTGACCCACTCAGTTGCCATCGTTTTTGCAAATCCTTCACCGACGGCGGCACCAAACTTTTTCAGCACCCGATCTGATAGACCTTCACGCACAGTGTAGTCAATCACATCTTCTGCCTTCAGCACATCGCGCGCCACGCCATCGACGGTGCCGAGCCCATCCGCCAAACCAAGACGAATCGCGCTCTCGCCAGTCCAGAACAGCCCAGAGAAAATCTCCGGCGAGGTCTTGAGGCGTTTACCACGACCCGATCTCACTGCAGCGATAAACTGCTGATGAATCTCGTCGAGCAAGGATTGTGTGTGTGCCTTATGGCGGGGATTCTGTGGCTGGAAAGGATCCATCATGGCTTTGTTCTCGCCCGCCGTCATCAAGCGACGCTCGACACCGAGTTTGTTCATCAAGCCAGTAAAACCAAAACTGCTCATCAACACGCCAATTGATCCAACAATGCTGCCTTGACTCACGTAGATGCGGTCTGCAGCGGCGGCAATGTAATAGCAGCCTGAGGCGCACATATCTTCCACCACCACATACACCGGTTTATTCGGATGCAGCTTGCGCAGACGTACGATCTCATTGTTCACAATCGCTGCCTGTACCGGACTACCGCCAGGGCTGTTCATGCGAATCACCAAACCGACCGAGCCTTCGTCGTTGAATGCGTCCTGCAAAGCGGGCATGATGGTATCGACTGAAGCAGTCGGGCTATCCGCATCGATCTCACCGCTAATCTCGATCAGTGCAGTATGCCGCGTCGTAGGTGGCTTGCCGCCCCACTTCAGGTCGAGCGCAGCACCTGCCGCGATCAGCGCCAGCAATAGCACACCGATACGATAGACATTGCGCCAACGCCGATTGGCGCGTTGCTCATCGAGGTAGGCACTAGCAATTTTTTCCAGCGTCTCATACGGAATCTGCTGCGGCTTTGCCGGCGGCACAGGTTCGTTAGATGCTTCGTTCGGTTCTTCCATGTTGATCACTTCTAATTAAATTCAGGCCAGTGCCGGACGAACATCATTATCCGGCTCCCAAAATACCTTGCTGTCTTGCTCGATTACCTGCAACTTGTGCAACTTGCCACCACGGCATGGGCCGCCCGTGCAACGGCCTGTATCCGGCTCGTACATCGCGCCATGCGTTGCGCATACCAAATACAAACCACTCTCTTCGAAGAACTCACCGGGGTTCCAGTCGAGTTCCATCGGTAAATGCGCGCATCGATTCAGGTAGCCATGCACTTGATCGCCATAGCGCACCACAAAACCCGTCCGGTCTCCGCCATCCGCCGTGACGGGAAAGCGTACCCCGGCACCGCCCTCGATTAGCGCCGAAGCTTCGCAAATATAAATCGGATCACTCATCGCTCAGTACACACTAGCTATCTCATCGGGTCAATGACTAGTTAGTCCTGATGCCGCCTTCGCGAAGCACTACACCCGACGCAAGCGCGGCAACAGCAGAACCGTATCGCCTTCAAGCGTGTTCATTTAACCATTCATGCAGCTCGCCAATTGACTCTGCACCAAATAGTGGCGCGTGCGCCGCCAACTCAGTCGCTGGGTGCGCCCCATAGTGCACGCTGATGGCCGCTGCACCGGCGTTAGATGCCATCAGGAGGTCGTGAGTCGTGTCGCCAATCATGACGGTACGGCCCATGTCCTGCCCTAATTCGCGTGTCAACTCCAGCAGCATCGCCGGGTTCGGCTTGGAAAAGGTTTCGTCAGCGCAGCGTGTGGCATCAAACAACGAGGTCACCCCCGCTGCTGCCAGCGCTCGGTTGAGACCGACGCGGCTTTTACCGGTTGCAACTGCGAGGAAATAGCCCTGCTCGGCGAGATCGTCCAGCATCGCGCGCGCGCCCGCAAACAGCGTGAGTTGATGATCTTGTGACAAATAATGATGGCGGTACCGCTCCGCCATTTTCGGGTAGTGGCGCGGATCAAGATCGGGCACCGCCGCTTGCAGTGCATCCTGCAGGCCCAGCCCGATCACGTAAGAGGCCGCGCGCTTGTCGGGCACCGCCACCCCAAGATCACGGGCGGCCGCTTGCATACTAGCGATGATCGCTGTGGTGCTATCCATCAGCGTGCCGTCCCAGTCGAAAACAATCAAATCAAATTTTTTGCGTGGCATGTCTAAAAACTCACCTGTTCAGGCCGCTTGCGGCGTTGGCAGCATCTTGCCGTACGTCTTGTACTGTCTTCGATACTGCCGTCTTGCCATCGACCTAACGAGATAGGTTCTTAGGCACTTTCGGTCGCATTGACCGCCTTCGGTTCGAGCGACTGAAGGAAATCGACGCAAGGTTTAGGCAGCGTGGCCTCAATATCAACCGGCTCGCCCGTCATGGGATGAGAGATGCGCAGTCGATACGCATGCAGGAACATCCGCTTAAATGCCGATCGCTGCCCATCCCGTTTCTGCAAATCGCGGTTCAGTGCGTAATCGCCGTACTTATCGTCACCGACGATCGGGAAACCAGACGACGCAAGATGAACACGGATCTGATGAGTACGACCCGTTTTCAACTCGGCTTCAAGCAATACGAAATCGCCGTATTTTCTCAATAAATTGAATACCGTGTGCGAGGGCTGCCCATCGGCTTGCACGCGTACACGGCGCTCGCCTTCCGGCGTGGTGTATTTGAACAGCGGTAGCTTGATGTGCTGGCGCCGGTGCTGCCAATCGCCCTTCACCAACGTGAGGTAGCGCTTGTCGAGCTGGCCGAGCCGAATCTGCTCATGCAGCGCAGTGAGTGCGCTGCGCTTCTTGGCCAGCATCAGGATGCCGGAAGTCTCACGGTCGAGACGATGCACCAGCTCCAGAAAGCGCAGCGTCGGCCGAGCCGCACGCAGCTGCTCGATCACGCCGTGGCTCACCCCCGAGCCACCGTGAACCGCGACGCCGGCAGGTTTGTCGATAATCAGCAGCGCCTCATCTTCAAACAAGATCGGAAACTCGGCGGCAGGCGCCTTGTGCTGAGACGCCTCGGGTAGCCGCATCGGTGGCACCCGCACCGTGTCACCCTCAAGCAGCCGGTAGGTCTGAGCGATTCGGCCCTTATTGACCCTGACCTGGCCCGAGCGTAGCACCTGGTAGACGTGGCTCTTGGGCACGCCCTTGCAAACCCTTAACAAGAAATTATCGATGCGCTGGCCGGCCTCGTCGGGGCCAATCGTGATGAGCCTGACCTCGGCTCGCTCACCCGCGCCGGGGGCGTTCGCCTGTGCCGACGTGCCGGCCCCGGAAAATCTCGCTAAGTCCTTCATCGGGAATGTATAATCGCGCGACGGACGAGGTCCGTGTGTGTCGGAAGAATTAAAGCATTCTACACAGGGGTGTGTTTGTCGGCCCCGCAACGTAATTGCAAAACAGACGAACATAGCCGTGTATGCAGCACCCCACTGCGGTCAGGGTCGCGCCAACGATGCGACCGGACAAGGCGATGGGATGTTGGAACCGAGAGCCTGGAACCCAAGGATAACGCTGACCAGCCTGCCGAATAAGGCGAGGCTGGTCGCAAGATGATGCAGTACCACTAGCCAATTGATCGCGAGCTGTCGCTGACTTGACATGATGATCACCAGTCCCAACCCCAGCCCTGATTCGGTGCGCCCTGTGCGCGCCCACCGGCGGCTGCGCGCGGACTGAGCACTACGGCAACTGACTGCAACATCCACGCTGACTTAGGCCGCGCACATCAAGCGCGTCCTTCTCTGTCGGCAAGCCTCCCTCCAGCCTCCGTCCCTCGCATGCATTCTTGAATTTGTCGCGCCCATATGACGGCGCGATATGAGGGCCCCAAGGGGCCGCGGAGCATTACATGAAACGAATGTTGTTCAATGCGACGCAGCAGGAAGAACTGCGCGTTGCTATTGTCGACGGCCAAAAGCTGATCGATATCGATATCGAGGCCGCCGGCCGCGAGCAACGCAAATCCAATATCTACAAAGGCGTCATCACCCGCATCGAGCCGTCGCTAGAGGCCTGCTTTGTCAACTATGGCGAGGAGCGTCACGGCTTTCTGCCGTTCAAGGAAGTAGCGCGTAGCTACTTCCGCGAGGGGGTTGATGTTCGAAACGCCAGCATCCGTGAGGCGCTGCGCGAGGGTCAGGAGATCGTCGTTCAGGTCGAGAAAGAAGAGCGCGGCAACAAGGGCGCTGCGCTCACCTCGTTCGTCTCGCTGGCCGGCCGCTATCTGGTGCTGATGCCGAATAACCCGCGTGGTGGCGGTGTCTCACGCCGCGTTGAGGGCGAAGATCGGCAAGAACTGCGCGAAACCATGGACAAGCTCGACCTGCCGCAAGGTATGTCGGTGATTGCTCGCACCGCTGGTATTGGCCGCAACGTCGAAGAGCTGCAGTGGGATCTGAACTACCTGATGCAGTTATGGACCGCGATCGACGGTGCCTCAAAATCGGCGCCCGGTGCCTTCCTGATCTATCAAGAGTCGTCATTGGTGATCCGCGCGATTCGCGACTACTTCCAGCCAGACATCGGCGAGATCCTGATCGACACCGACGATATTCACGAGCAAGCGCAGCAGTTCATGAGCCACGTGATGCCGGACATGGTGCAGCGGGTAAAACGCTACCGCGACGAAGTACCACTGTTCTCGCGCTTCCAGATCGAACACCAGATCGAGACCGCTTACTCGCGCACGGTACCGTTGCCATCCGGCGGCGCGATTGTTGTGGATCACACCGAAGCCCTGGTATCCATTGATGTCAACTCGGCGCGTGCGACGCGCGGTTCCGACATTGAAACCACCGCCTTCAATACCAACCTCGAAGCAGCAGAGGAAGTCGCACGTCAGCTACGCCTGCGTGACCTCGGTGGCCTGATCGTGATCGACTTCATCGACATGGAGAGCACGAAAAACCAGCGCGAAATCGAGAACCGCTTGAAAGATGCGCTGCACTACGATCGCGCTCGCGTTCAGATGGGCAAGATTTCGCGATTCGGCCTGATGGAGCTGTCGCGTCAGCGTCTGCGCCCGTCGCTATCCGAGGGTAGCCATGTCACCTGCCCGCGCTGTAACGGCACTGGTCATATCCGCGACACAGATTCGTCGGCCTTGCAAGTGCTTCGCATCATCCAAGAAGAGGCCATGAAAGAAAACTCGGCCGCGATTCATGTGCAGGTACCGGTCGATGTAGCGGCCTTCCTGCTCAACGAAAAGCGTGGCGAGATACTGAAAATCGAGACACGTCACCGCGTGACCGTGATCCTCATCCCTAACAAGCATCTCGAGACACCGCATTACAAGCTTGAGCGCATCAAGCATGATGATCCGCGCTTGGACGATCTGCAGGCCAGCTACAAGATGGCCGAGGAAGGCGATACCGACATCGGCTACAGCAAGCGTAAAGCCGAGGAAGCGAAACCGCGTCAGGAGGCGATGGTCAAGAGCATCACCCCGGATCGTCCGGCCCCTATCGTCGAGCGCAAGGCCGAGCCCGTCAAAGTCACGCCGACCGACGAAGCCGCAGCCGAAGGTTTCCTGTCGCGCCTGTTCGGCTTGTTCCGAAAAAAATCGAGCGCGCCAGCCGAGCCCGAGACTGCCAAGCCAGCGGTACGAGAACGCGCCGAACGTGGCGAACGAGGTGGCCGGAATCGTCGCGGACGTGGACGTGGTCGTGACCGCGATGAGCGTAGCGCTGAAGCTAAGCCCACCAAGGAAGCTGCACCGAAAGTCGCCAAAGAACCCAAAGAGGCTAAAGAGCAGCGTCAGCCAAAGCAAGGCCGTGAGCCGCGTGAGTCCCGTGAGCTACCTGAGGCAGCAGAAGCAAAGCGTGAACGTCCACCTCGGCCACCGCGTCCCGAACGCAAGCAGGAACAAGACGCAAAACCTGCCGAGCAACACCCGCAGGCTGCGTTGCAGCTTGGCATTGGCGCTGAAGTCGCCGAGGAAACCGCAGCAGGCGTGCCACCCTCAACCGAACTCGAGGGCGGTGAAGAGCAACAACGTCGTCGCCGTCGTCGCGGTGGTCGTAACCGTAATCGTCGTGATCGCGATCAGGTTACCGGTGAGTCAGGCAACACCGAGCACACGCTCAGTGGCGAACAGGCGGTTGCCGCTGACGAGGCAACGCATCGAGACCATGTGCCTTCTGAAGTGCCAGTGGTGGGTATCGAGCCACCGTGGTACGAGACACCACGACCCGACACCGAGAGTCATGTCGCGGACACTGAGATCAAGCCCGTCACCGAGCAGCCCGTATGGGTTCATGCAACGACCACTGATCATGCTGGGTCCACCGTAGTACCCGTGGTGACCGAGGCCGAGCCGACTGGTGTGCCAAGTGCGTCGATGGTATCGGACGTGCATGCTGCGCCAGAGGCACAGGTGACCAACACCACGCCGGTGACTGACACCGTGCAGGTCGAGCCGTTGGCGCCAATCATGGTGCAGGCACCTGTCGTGACACCACCTGCACCTCCAGCGCCGGCGCCAGCACCCGTGGCGAGTGTTGATATCGAGGCCATGCTGCGTGCCGCAGGATTGCAAATGACCGAGACTGATCCGGACCGTCTGCGTGTTGTGCAGGCCGAGCAGACAACGGCTGCGCCTGCGCCACGTGCGCCGCGCGAGCGCAAGCCAGCACCTGTCGTTTCCAGCGAGCCCTTGCAGCAGGTGGAGACCCGGCACTGATTGGTGTCGCCGAATAAAAAACCCGCCCTGATCCGGCGGGTTTTTTCTTTTCGTCTCAGCTCAACAATGACCCGCCTGATCGCGGGCCGGATATCCCTAATACGGTTTAAAGTATCACCAGAGATTTTTAGGAGACAAACCTCATGTACGAACTGAAAGTGGATGGCATGACCTGCGGCGGCTGCGCTGCCAGTGTGAAGCGGGCTGTTCAGACGCTGGATGCAAATGCGAATGTGGATGTCGACTTGGCGGCCAAGACCGTCAAGATCGAGACTACTGTGCACCTGGATGCCGTGAAATCAGCGATCGAAGACGCTGGTTACGACGTACTCAGCGCTGCCTGAAATCGTGTCCCGCTCTGACCATAACCGAACCGTTCATTATTCGGCAGCCTGACGGGGCCGACTGCGCTATACGGTTGTCGCAAGCATTTGCGTTCGGCAGCCACAGCGAATGCTCAGTCAGCGCCCCGCAGACGACTTACTGCACGGGCTGCCTGACCGGGACGTTCAAGCGTCCTGCCTGCACACTCATCAGGAATTCATCCAGCGCTGCCTTGACGGCTTCCCTGCTCTGCCCGCTTTTGCAGCCAACTACGATCAACTGATCTGCCAGCGGCATCAGGACTTCGAGCGGCAATTCGTCCGAGTGGACCGCAGGATGCTTCTGCAAGTATCCTCGCAATTTGGCAATGGATTTGTTTCGATGCAGCACCTGATTAAGTATGGCTAGCGCTGCATCATCAACAAAGGCATCTTGAAAGCTCAAATGAGTCAGCCTGGTATTGCTCACTCGAATAGACTCTGCGAGCTTTTTGACAAAATCAGTGGCATCGACTGCAGTGGTATCGCCCGTATTAAATCTATTTAACTTGGGATCAGGAAACACTATACTTATATTATGAATATCTGAATCGGAACGAATCAATCGATCTACTGCCGAACAGCTGACTTCTGCTGAAGTGAAATTCCGAATTTCTACTCTTGTTACTCCCTTAAATTCAGGATAACCGCGGAGGACATCGAGGATGTAATCGAGGATACTACCGTTTTCTACACGCACTTTGTCATGCAAGGCGACTGACTTTTGATCACCATCGGAATTTTGTAAGTTACCCAGCATTTGCAAGTACGCCGCTTTGTAAAAATCCTGCTTAACCCCTTCTCCTACTGCGTACATAAATCCCAAAAGCTCTCGTGCCTCATCGTCGTCTTTATCGACCGCCTTTTGGTACCACATCACTGCTTGCTCGACATTCTGTTCTACCCCTATGCCGTTGTAATAGAAATATCCAAGGGTAGACTGCGCAGATACATGGCCTTGCTCGGCTGCCTTGAGGTACCACTTCACCGCCTGCCCCATGTGGTCTTCTATACCGTCATCGTCCTCGTATATTGATGCCAGTTCATACTGCGCGTGAGCATGGCCCTGCTCGGCCGCCTGTTGAAACCACATCGCAGCTTGCTTAAAATCACCCGTCTCATAGGCGTGCAGACCAAAGTGAAACTGCTCCTTGACCTCACGTTGTGGCACCTGCGTCAATGACGATGCAGTGGGAAGCATGGGACTGGTGGCGTGTGACGGGGGGAGCGTCGCTGATCCCGCTAATTCAATCGGGGTGCGAACCATCAGCTGCGGATTGCTCATTGGGCCGACAAGCATTCCTCCAAATCCCGCACTACTAGCAACCGAGCTCGGGGACTGCCCGGTAACGCTGGCTAAGCCCTCGACCGGAAGCGGCGTCTGCCCGCCTACCGTAGACCCACCCACCATGTGCGGTACCGGGGAGCCCGCATTGGCTACTGCCGGAGAATTTCTACCCTGATCATTTGGCGGGCTGTCAGCCCCTTCGCCACTGGGTAATGCGGCGCTTCTGTCGATCATGTTTGGTTCTATGGTGCGCTTCATGGTCTTGTACTCGTGCAATGAAAAGAACAAGTAGTCACCCAGCGAGCCGAAAGTTCCCTAAAGCTGCATAGCCACGCCTAGCTGAAAGTGGATGACATAACCTGCGGCGGCTGCGCTGCCAGTGTGAAGCGCGTTACAGATGCTGGATGCAAATGCGAATGTGGATGTCGACTTGGCGGGCAAGACCGTCAAGATCGAGACTACTGTGCACCTGGATGCCGTGAAATCAGTGATCGAAGATGCCGGTTACGATGTCATTGGAGTTTAATTGCTCGGCTTTTAATTGCCCGGCTTCCATCGCTTCAGTAGCAGCGCATTCGTCACCACGCTGACCGAACTAAATGCCATTGCGCTTCCGGCGATTACCGGATTAAGTAAACCTAATGCAGCCAACGGTATCCCGACCAAGTTGTAGATAAAGGCCCAGAATAGGTTCTGTCGGATCTTTGCGTAGGTCCGGCGAGAAATACCGATCGCATCAGCCACCAGCGAAGGATCACCGCGCATCAAGGTGATACCAGCGGTATGCATTGCGACATCGGTGCCCGATGCCATCGCGATACCAATATCGGCTGCTGCAAGCGCCGGTGCGTCGTTGATACCATCACCCACCATCGCCACCGTTCCGTGCTTCACCTTTAATGCTGCTACCAGCGCGGCCTTATCACTCGGTAATACCTGCGCGTGGAATACTTCAATGCCAACGGCTTGCGCAACCGAGCGCGCAGTACCTTCGTTGTCCCCCGTGATCATGATCGAGCGTATGCCGAGTGCATTCAGCTTTTCAACCGCAGTCCGTGCGCTGGGCTTCACGGCGTCACCGAACGCGAGTAAACCAGCCAGATGGATACCGGATGCATCGCCAATAGCAAGCCAGGAGACGGTGTGACCCTCCCCCTCGTGTGTGGCTGCAATCGACTCGCCGGCTGCTGTGTCTACCGATAAGGTCTTCATCCAACGAGCACTGCCGAGATAAATCGTCTGTCCGTCCACCTCAGCTTGCACACCAAGTCCGGGCAGGGCCTTGGCATGTAGCGCAGGCAACGGCGCAAGCGCATGAGCGGCTATGTAGTGCATCACTGCCCGCGCCAGCGGATGATCACTGTGCTGCTGCACCGCCTGCGCGAGTTGCAACAGGCGCTCACTCGATAGCGTTGTGCCCTCTACCGCGATGATGGAGGGCTTGCCCTCCGTCAGCGTACCGGTCTTGTCAAATGCTACGGCACGTATTGCATGCGCTGTTTCAAGTGCTTCAGCATCCTTGATCAAGATGCCGTACCGCG
Source organism: Oxalobacteraceae bacterium (assembly GCA_021299035.1). Taxonomy (GTDB): domain Bacteria; phylum Pseudomonadota; class Gammaproteobacteria; order Burkholderiales; family Burkholderiaceae_D; genus Pernthalerella; species Pernthalerella lacunae. Next base: position 15,260 of record JAJTGD010000025.1, read on the forward strand.
CAGCGACACCTGTACCGGCCATGATGGATGTAGGCGTTGCCAAGCCGAGTGCGCAGGGGCATGCGATAACCTGCACTGCGACTGCATTGAGAAGCGCTTGCTGCCAGTCGCCACTGACCCAGCCCCACCCCAGTAGCGTGATCAAAGAAACAAATAACACCGCAGGTACAAACACGCCACTGACACGATCGACCAGTCGTTGAATTGGTGCCTTGGCCGCCTGAGCATCTTCAACGCTGCGGATAATATGCGACAGCAGGGTATCGGTACCGACTGCTGTCACTCGCATGATGAGTACGCCCTCTTGGTTGATCGAGCCCCCCGTGAGTTTGTCGCCGACATGTTTTGCGACGGGCCGACTCTCACCGGTCAGCAATGATTCATCCAGATGGCTTGCACCCTCGGTGATGAAACCGTCCAGTGGTACGCGATCACCGGGACGCACAACCAAGATATCGCCAACCTGTACCGCATTGACGGGTAGCGTGCTATCGATGCCATCGTGCCGAATAATCGCCTCATTGACCCGCAGTGACGACAAGGCGTGGAGTGCAGAGACCGTTTGTTGCTTTGCCCTCGCCTCCAACCATTTACCCAATAGCACCAGCGTGATCACAACGGCGGAGGATTCGAAGTAAAGATGCGCATGACTACCGTGTAGCAACATCAGATAGACCGATAGCCCGTAGGCTGCACTAGTGCCGATAGCAACGAGTAAATCCATGTTGCCCGAGCCTGCCCTCAGCGCATGCCAACCCGCACGGTAGAAGCGTGCACCGAGCCAGAACTGTATAGGTGTTGCGAGCAGACATTGCAACCAACCCGGCAGCATGAAATCACGACCGAACAGTATGCCGAACATCGGCAACAACAAGGGCAGCGTGAGCAGTGCTGATAGAACGATAGGCCATACCGATGTGGATGCGGGTAATTGGAAGCGACCCTGTCGAACGCCTGTGTTGGACGCAGGCGATACCGCTGCAGCTGGATTAGCCATTGGAGCCTGCGCCGCAGGCTCAGCATATGCATCGAAACCAGCTTTCTGTACGGCAGCGATCAACGCCGATACTGGTACGCCATGTGCGTGGATGCGGGCTTTTTCAGTAGCAAGGTTGACCGAAGCCTCCACAACGCCCGGTACTTTGTATAGCACCCGCTCCAGCCGCGAGACACAAGCGGCACAAGTCATTCCTTCGATCAGCAGCGTGTACTCATCTGTGTTGGGCTGGATGATACGAGTGCTACTCATACCCTATTATTCATCCTGTAATGTTTTATCCGGTATGGAAGAAGTTCGACTAATCTTAAGAGAAATCCCCCATGCCACAAATTCTTTTTACTCAGCGCTTCAGCAGGTTAGAGCAACGAGCGAGTTACTGCAGACACGCTGTCATCACCCCGAACTGAGCACTTATCAGGAATTCATCTACCGCCGCCTGAGTAGCTTCCTTGGTCTTTCCACTCCTCATACCGGTCACAATGAGTTTATCGGCCAGTAGTTCCAACACTTCCAGCGGCAGTTCATCTGATTTTTTAGGAGGCTCTTTACGTAGCTCCTGGCGTAAGTCACGAATAGCCCTGTTTTGCTCGAGCAATTGATAAAGTCGGACTTGTTCCACCTCTCCGACATCACGGGGAAAAAAATTCAGTTTGGTCAGGCGGGTATTGAAAGCTTGTATTGTATCTGCCAGTTGGTTAGCAAATGCGTCGATGACACCCTGATCCTCGCTACCATCATCAGACTCATCATCCTCAAAAAACAAGTTCATCGTTTCAATACTTGTATTCAACCGGATCAAGCGATCAATCGCTGAAATCTCTCTGCGACCGAATCTAAATTCATGCAATGTAAACACTCGTACATTATCAAACTCACGATAATTCTTAATCACATCAGGAATACACTCCATGACCTCGTCAGAAACGGAATATTTGAACCTGATTAACTTTTCACCTACATTGATTTTTAAGCCACCCAGCAGCTGAAAGTATGCAGCCATAAAAACATTCTTTTCAATGCCGCGACCGCTTTCGTACATCAATCCTAAGTTTGTCTGCGCTCTCGCATTGCCTTGCTCAGCCGCCTTTCTGTACCAAACCACCGCCTGCTTGGCATCCCGTTCGACGCCTTGACCTCTTGCGTACATAATCCCCAAGTTTGCCTGCGCGTTCGCATTGCCTTGCTCAGCCGCCTTTCTGTACCAAACCACCGCCTGCTTGGCATCCTGTTCGACGCCTTGACCGCTGTCGTACATAAACCCTAAGTTTACCTGCGCGTTCGCATTGCCTTGCTCAGCCGCCTTTCTGTACCAAACCACCGCCTGCTTGGCATCCCGTTCGACGCCTTGACCGCTTTCGTACATCATCCCTAAGTTTGCCTGCGCTGTCGCATGACCTTGCTCAGCCGCCTTGCTGTACCAGAACACCGCCTGCTTGGCATCCTGTTCGACGCCTTGACCGCTGTCGTACATCATCCCTAAGTTTGCCTGCGCTGTCGCATCGCCTTGCTCAGCCGCCTTTCGATACCAGAACACTGCCTGCGTGACATCCTGTTCGACGCCTATCCCTTTCATAAACATCTCAGCTAAGCTTTTCTGGGCCAGGGCAATACCTTCGCTTGCTGATTCTTCCAGCCATTTCACATAAGCATTGGCTCTTGCGCTCATTTTCGGCGCGCCAGGTTGATTTTGAGCCACCGGGTTTTTAGACCGAGTGGGTTGGACTGAAGGGTTTATCTGATGAACAGGAAACTGCCCGCTCGAAATACTAGAATTTTCCGATATATTTGGAACGTAACTCATGGCCGTGTACTCGAAAGATGAAGAGTACAAGTAGTGGCATTTCTACGAAATAGTTTCCACCGATGGTTAATTTAGAACGGAACCGCTGGGCCAGACCATAAATTATCTGAGGGAAGGCGGGTATGTTCAGACGCCGCACATACGCACAGCCAATGATTAAAAAATACTGCTGCCTTTAACAAGGTCTATTCAAACGCTACCACTCACCGCGCAAGATCTTTTCTAGCCAAAAGGCACCAATCAGTGTTTTCACATCCGTGATTTGACCCTGCCTAACCCATGTCATCAATTCTTCCGGTGAGACACTGATCAGTTCAAGAAATTCACCCGGATCGAGTTGCTGCTCGCCCGACACTAGCCCACGTGCGAGAAAAATATCGAGGTGTTCATCAGAGTACGCAATGGCATTGTGGATGGTGCAAACGAATCGCCAGTCCGATGCGCTGTAACCGGTTTCCTCACGCAACTCGCGCTGTGCGCACAACAATGGGTCTTCGCCATATTCGAGTTTTCCCGCAGGCAACTCGATAAAGACACGATCATTCGGATAACGATACTGCCGCTCAAGAAGAACCCTGCCGTCATCGAGCAGAGGGATAATGACAACCGCGCCGGGATGACGAAAGTACTCACGCGCGGTCTCTGAGCCATCGGGCAGGCGAACACTATCGCGACGCACTTTCAAAAAGCTGCCTTCGTAAACGACCTCGCCGCTGATCAAAGTTTCTTTGAGGTGGTCGTCCATGGTGCGCGTCAGAGTACCCGTTTACACATCAACTATGCAGCCATTCATGAAACGCGGCCACGGTCAACCCGGTCAGCCGGCCCGGCGGCGTAAATAACGGTGCACGAAGCCGGGGAAGCCGAGCACGAGGTAGAGGCAGACGGTGACCGCATAGAATTGCCAACCTTGAGGAAAGGCATTACCGATCGAGGATTCGATCGCATAGGCAACAGCAAGCACCAAAAAATAGAGGACAAGTAGCTCGACTATGCGAATGAACGCTGACTTGGGCGCTTGTTTCGGACGAAAGAAACCGAATATCGATTCGCTGAAATAAGGGAAGTTCGCGCAAAAAGCCATGAGCGCGATGACCATCCAACTGGCGGAGGCGGAATTCACTCAGTATCCGAGGTCAGGACGCGAGCGCTTGCGTCATGGCGTAGACGCACGCCGCCATCAGCGGCCCCGGCAACACCCCAAGCAGCAATACCGCGACACCATTGAGCGAGAGTACAAGCCGCAAGCCACCGGTCGCCTCGATCGCTTCCGTGTCTGCAGGTTCGTCGAAGTACATTAACTTCACCACGCGTAGGTAGTAATACGCGCTGACCAGCGAGGCGAGCACTGCGAAGATCACCAGCCCTAGATGCCCCGCTGCCAAAGCGGCCTGCAGTACCGCCAGCTTGGCGTAAAAACCGACCATTGGCGGCACGCCTGCGAGAGACAGCAGCAAGACCATCATGATTGCGGCAAACCATGGACTGCGCTGGTTCAGGCCTTTGAAGTCGTCCAGATGATCCGCCTCGAAACCGCTACGCGACAAGAACAAGATCACCGCGAAGCTACCTACCGTTGTTAGCACGTAGGTGATCACATAAAACATGGCAGAGCTATAGGCGTTGGCCGCTGATGCTGCATCGCTGCCATCGAACACCCCCGATAGAAGACCGAGCAGCAGGAAACCCATCTGCGCGATCGTAGAGTACGCCAGCATGCGCTTGATATTGGTTTGAGCGATCGCGGTGATGTTGCCGACAATGAGCGATACCACTGCCATCACTATCATCATCTGCTGCCACTCTGCCGCCAGTGCGCCCAAACCCTCAACCAGAATCCGAATGATCACGGCAAACGCGGCCAGCTTGGGGGCGCCACCAATGAGTAGCGTTACCGAGGTTGGCGCACCATGGTAAACATCCGGGGCCCACATATGAAACGGCGCGGCCGACAGCTTGAATGCCAGGCCCGACACCAAAAACACCAAGCCCAACGCAAGCACGGTTTTGTTAGCACTGCCGCTGGCGAGTACTTCGGCAATCTTGCTCAGCACGAGTGAGCCGGTGGCGCCATAAATCATGGAGATACCGTACAACATGAAGCCCGAAGCGAGCGCACCGAGAACGAAATACTTCATCGAAGCCTCGGTCGAGATCGCGTGATCACGCCGTAGTGCAACCAAGGCATACAGCGACAGCGACATCAATTCAAGGCCGAGGTAAATCACGAGGAAGCTATTGCCCGAGATCATGATCATCTGACCTAACAAAGTCAGCAAGGCCAGCACATAGAATTCGCCCGACAAGTTGCCACCCAACATGCCGCGTTGGTTGGAATACTGGCGCGCGTACACCAGAGTGAGAAAGGTCGCCACGGCAGCACAGAATTTCAGCAGACTAGCCATCGGATCAAGCACATAACCATGGTCGAAGGCATAGGCGGTGCCCGGTACCACGAAGTCGTTGATCGTCAACGCCGCAGTGACAGCAATCACAAGTAAAGACAGCCGATGGCTAAGCGGTGTTTTTTCTTCGTCTGCAAACAATCCTGCCACCATGACAACCATGGTCGCAACCGCGAGGAAGATTTCCGCACCCGCCAATTCGTAGTTCAGCTCGGTCATAGTGATTTCCTGACTTATTGCGGGATCTTGCTAATGGCGATATGCCTCAGCAGATCGACTACCGAGGTCTGAGTAAGGTCGGTAAATGGTGCGGGATACACGCCCATCCACAGCGTGGCGATGGCCAGTACGCCCAGAATCAGAAATTCGCGCATCGATAAATCTTGTAGCGTGGCGACGTTCTCATTCGCGATTTCACCGAATACCACGCGCTTGACCAGCCATAAAGAATACGCTGCGCCCAGAATCAGTGCTGTCGCCGCAAGTAGACCGATAGCGAAGTTGTATTCCACTGCCCCGAGGATCACCATGAACTCGCCGATGAAACCCGAGGTACCTGGCAAACCGGCATTCGCCAGCGAGAACAATACGAACAAAGCAGCAAAGCGCGGCATGGTGTTGATAACACCGCCGTAGTCGGCAATTTGGCGCGAGTGCATGCGGTCATACAAGACGCCAATACACAAGAACATCGCGCCGGACACGAAACCATGCGAGATCATTTGCATCAGCGCGCCCTGTACCGCGATTTCGCCGAACACGAAGAAACCAAGGGTGACGAAGCCCATGTGCGCGATCGATGAGTAAGCTACTAACTTCTTCATATCTGCCTGGACCAGTGCGACCAAGCCGATATAAATCACGGCAATCAGTGACAAGGTAATCATCACGCCAGACAAGGCTTGACTAGCGTCGGGTGTGATCGGCAGCGAGAACCGCAGGAAGCCATATCCCCCCAGCTTCAGCATGATGGCGGCCAGCACGACAGAGCCACCGGTAGGCGCTTCGACGTGAGCGTCCGGCAACCAGGTGTGCACCGGCCACATCGGTACCTTGACCGCGAAGGCCAGCAAGAAAGCCAGGAACACCCAGATTTGCGCATCCAGTGCGATCGGTAGCTTGTGCCACGCAAGGATGTCGAAGCTACCTGATTGAAAATACAACCAGATCAGGGCTACCAGCATCATCAGCGAGCCGAGGAAGGTATAGAGGAAAAACTTGATGGCAGCGTACACGCGACGCGGACCACCCCAGACACCGATAATGATGAACATCGGTATCAGCGTCGCCTCGAAAAACACGAAGAACAGCAGGGCATCGACTGCGCAGAACACACCGATCATCGCGCCCGATAGAATCAGGAAAGCGCCCAGATACTGAGCCACGCGTTTCTCGATTACCTCCCAGCTGGCAATGACAACCAATACGGTGATAAATGCCGTGAGCGGTATGAACCACAGCGAGAGACCATCAATACCGAGGTGGTAATGCACATTGAAGCGCGGAATCCAATCGGATTTCTCGACGAACTGCATACCATGCGCTGTGGGTTTGAACCCAAGCACGATCGGCAATGTAATCATGAAACTGACGAGCGATCCGATCAGCGCGAGCAGACGGGCCTGCGGCACTCGATGCTCGCCACCCTTCATCAAGACCAATACACCAAACACGATCGGCACCCAGATCGCGAGGCTCAGGAAAGGTGTCATGGGTTGCGTCATGTGTTGTGCTCTGGTCGAAGTGCTGTGCGTTCGTCGTGGCTTGGCAAGGTCAGGCGATCATCAGCAGATAGCCAAGGTAAATCGCAACCGCAAGAATCATGGTGAAAGCGTAGTGATAGATATAGCCGGTCTGCAGCGTGCGGGAGACGCCGGCAAACCAGCCGACTGCGCGTGCACTACCGTTGACGATCAGGCCGTCAATCAGCGTTTGATCACCCACTTTTGATAAACCACGTCCGATGCCACGTGCACCGGCCGCGAACACCAGTTCATTGATCTTGTCCAGGTAGTACTTGTTATCCAGCAGCGTATGCAGGCTCTTGAAGGTATCGTAGAACCAGGCTGGCACACGCGGATTGATCATGTAGCAGTAATAAGCACTGGCGACACCGGCCACGGCCAACCAGAACGGCGCCGTCGTGAGCGCATGTACCGCCATCTCGGTCGGGCCATGAAATGCCTTGGCCAACTCGCTCATTGCTTGATGCTCGGCGCTGACCAAGACCACACCCTTGAAGAAGTCACCGAACAATATCGGGCCGATGGTAATAAAGCCGATGAAGACGGAAGGTATCGCGAGCAAGACCAGCGGCAAGGTCACTACCCATGGCGCCTCGTGTGGCTTCTCGCCCGGTGCCAAACCGTGATGCTCTCCGTGATGGTCA
>JAJTGD010000011.1 GCA_021299035.1 Oxalobacteraceae bacterium
GGTCATACTGAAGGTCGACGGTGCTTGCATTCAGCTGCGGGAGAAGCTGGGACATCCGCTGGGTAATCAGTGCTGCATTGGCATCACAAACCACCGCCAATCGCGCGCCCAAGCGCGTTGCTTCATTAGCTGTATTGAGGATGAATAGCAAACGGCCGAGCTCAAATACAGCAAATAACACCACGATGAATCCTGCGCTTGTCACAAGCGCGAATTCGACCAGTGCTGCGCCACGCTGGTATCGATGCCGGTATAGATGCTTGAGCTGTGGCCTCATAGCCCCCTCATCACCGAGCTGATGGTATTGAACTGAAGCGATGGGCCAGCACCCGTAAACGGAAGACCAAGAAATCCAAACTGATAGCCCTCGATACGCACAACCACTAGCTGGATGTTGCCGGTACCGCTGCCGGTAACAACATTCTGAACATCACTCACCTGCAGGTCTGGACACTGCGCCACCGATGCACGAGTACAAATCTTGATATGCGACGTACTGAGACCAGGTGCTAGTGGTATCGCGCCGACTTCACAGGTTGTTTTACCAAATACGGCGAGGCAGCGCGCCTGGGTAGCGGCATTGGAAAAACTCGTCGTGTCGGATGGGTCATAGGTGGCGATCAGACGAGATGCTGACCTGACCGACTTCGCAACAATATCGTAGTGATAGATCGCGCGGCCATATTCGACGATGCCGAACGCCAAGACTAGTAAAGGTATCAGTACCAAAGCAAATCGGATCGGGCTCATCTTACTCATCGTACTAATGCCGATACAAGCGGCCCATTCGATCCACCACCACCTGGTAATCCAACCGAAGCGCAAGGGCTACCGGCATCTGAAGTATTACCTAAATATTCCAAGTACATGCGCGGCACCGATGTGTTACCACCGCTATTACCATTTCCATTGCCGTTGCTTTTCCCGTTTCCGTTACCGTTACCGTTACCACCGGTAGTGCTTGAACCACCTGCCACCAACTGTGAATTTCCGCTTGCATTGTTGACTATGGGATGCAGCAACAGCACACACGCCCACTGCTGTACTGGTGCTGTCTGGCTGCTTTGGTAAGCAGCACAGTCAACTACCGGTGCGATCATGATGCGGCGATCACCCCCCTGCGCTGCGAGATTACTCGCACTGAGCACACTACCGCGCACGTCCGAATTACCGCCTTGATAGGGTGTATTGGTCGTACGCTTAGAAACAAAGTCTGAATAAGCGTTACCGGTCGATTTATTCCAGTTACCACCAAAACTATTATCGGTATACGCAAAACCGGTTCGATCCGGTTGTGCCTCAGTCGAGCGTACATTTCCTTGGTAAATACCGAAACGACTGTTGTAATCATTCGCCAATGAGACAATGTTACCTGGCTGCCCGACCGGCGATCCTGCGGGCGGCAACTGGCACTGCCCTGTGCCGGTCAGATTCGCTGCCAACTCAGCCGCACCACCTTGTGGCGGACTGAGATCTGCCCACATGAAGCTTCCAGTCAGTGCGCCACTGGCATTTACTGCGCCTTCCAGCCAACCACCCTTGGTACCGAGCGTCGACTGGCAAATTGCCACCGGCATTGCGCAGGTTGTTTGCGAACTCGATGCTGCCATCGGATTGAGTGGCGACTGTGCGTGATTGAAACAATACGCGGTGACGCTGGGCTGTAGTAAGACCCGCAGCCTGACTGATTTGAAGCTGCTTTCCATCACTACCAGAGAGCGACTGTGCCGCTGATAAAGCACAGGCGTCAGCTGCATTCTGAAGTTCTGTTTTCGCGACATAAAGCTGACCAAGGTCGAGCGCTAACCCCGCCATACCTATCATTGCGGTAATTACGATAGCGAAGATCACTGCAACCGCACCTTGCTGACGTCTATGCGGTATGGTTTGGCGCATCGGTTGGAGCACGATTTTTTCTCCTCGGCGATATCGAGAATGAATATCTAGATTCAGCGCGAAACACCAATCGTGAACGCTGAACTTGCCGGCGCCGGCTCTTTGAATGAGCTGCGATAACGCACAATGGCTTCACGGCCACTTGCACCATCAATACCATTCACTGGTGCGTCACCACCTGCAGTCGGATCGATGATCTGCTGCTGCTGTGAGAGTCTGACCGACTGTCCGAACTGTGCATCCCACTGCGGTGTCGTGGGCACACATGCAGTGAGTAACAACAAGACCGTTCCGGACAACAGTAATCGCTTGTATTGAGTATTTAGCATAGTCATGATTAGGTTCCTCACTTCAATTCGAATCCGGTATTGGCATCACGGGGCGACGTACGCGATTCACTTTCACGCTGACTTTCACGCTGATTTTCCCGATTACCCTCAAGCTTGCCGTCGATGAATAGCTCCTTACGGCTAGGATCGCGCAAGCCATCGGTCGGTAATTTATTCGGTAGGGGTAGAGGTTTTACGAGTCGCGGTGTAACAACAAAAACCAGCTCGGTTTTGTCATTCTGGAAGTCAGTACTGCGAAATAGTGCGCCGATCACCGGTAACTCACCCAGTATCGGAAACGCTTTTATATTGGCTGTTGAGTTATTTTTGATCAGACCACCAATCGCAAAGCTTTGGCCATCCGCCAGCTGCACCGTAGTTGATGCGCGGCGTGTGGTAATCAAAGGCAAGATTGCACGTGCTTGGGTTGTACCGTTGCTGATACCGACACCGTCGCGCGACAACTCAGATACCTCGGGCGATACCCGTAAATTGATCCGACCACCTGACAGCACAGTTGGCGTGAACCGCAAGCCGACGCCGAACTCTTTTTCTTCCAGCGCGATCCGACCCAGTGCATCCTGGGAAACCGGAATTAAAATTCTGCCGCCGGCGAGAAAACTCCCCTCCTGCCCACTGATCGCCATGACGTTGGGCTCAGCAAGCACTTTCACCAGGGATTCTTTTTTCTCGGCATCCAGATAAACCCCCGAGCCTGAGGCGCGGGTGACGCTCAAATTTCCACCCAGATTGCCGACCAAAAAGCTCGACAGGATGCTGGTCGTGACTGATCCACTCAATGGCGATCCCTGTACACCGACACCAAGCTTGTCGATCAGCGCTTTTGAGACCTCGGCAACCTTGACTTCAAGCATGACTTGCTGTGCTGCAGCGACCTGCAATAGATTCACGACGCGCAATTGCTGAAGGGCGAGGTTGCCCGATTGTGCAGCAGCACTCACACCCGTATTGTTTGTGGTCATGCCATCTTGCAAGGCGCCCGGGCTAACACTGGACGGCCGGCGTACATACGCTAATGCCAAATCATTGACGCGTGCGGCGGCCATAGTGTCACTGACGGTACCACTCAAGATCAGACTGTCAGCGGCTGCGCTGACCCGAATATCTTTTTCCTCCGGCATCAATTCGAGCAATGTGGCTTGGAGCGCTCCGGGGTCAAGGGTGACCACCACATCAATTGCACTGCAGCGTCCGCTTCGGCCCTGCACAATCATGTTGGTACTACCAATCTCAACACCGAGTAGATAGAGCGTCTCAGGTGAGACCAGCATTGCCTGTGCGACTGCCGGGTTCCCCAGCGTCCGATTAGTCACTGGTTCTGGTAGACGCAACAAGGTTGATTTACCGAGCGGCAGTGTCATCCGGCTAGGTGCTGCGGGTTCGCCATTACAGTTGAGTGGTGCCAAGCTATTTAACTGATTCGAAGCCAGCTTTTCGCTGTTGGGGCGGCGCGTGGCACCATCCACTTCCTGTGCGATTGTTACCGTCGATGCGCTGATGCAGGTGACCATCAGCAACTGGTACAAAGCTTGTGTATTTTTCTTCATATTCTTTCTCCGGTAGCTTTGGTCGTACGGATCAGTAGCATTCCTGCCCATTACGCAAACCATTGATCACACCGACGCAGGTCATCGGCGTCGCTGCTACTGTTGATGTTGCATTCGACGGTGCTGCGCTAGAGGCGGTACTCGTGACGGGTGCAGCAACAGCTTTTTTCTTCCTCGTCGATGTGATTCGCGGATTACGACTGACTGGAGGGGTAATGCTTGGCGAGTTCTTACTCTGCTCAGCCAGCATGACCGGTGCAGCAACTTGTCGCAGCAAGCTAGTTTTAGTTACGCCCTCCGTATCAGCTACCATGGGATCAATCTGGTTGCGCAAGACCAGTGAGAGCGTGCCGACACTACGTGCAAGATCGATCTTCTCGGCCTGTTGCGGCGTCACTTCCAACGTGACGGCATTCACGACGCGTGGTTTGGTATCGTCGCGACCAACCTCTTGTGCGACAGCTAGTACCAAAATACGCTCGAGCACTATTTTGGAAATTGAGTTATCGCGCGCTGTGGTATCACTCGATTCGCGCTGGGTGTTTACGATGATGTCGACGTAATTTCCCGGTAGCGCAAAACCGGCGACGCCGATCACATCATTCACCCTAACGGTAATTGCGCGCTTACCATCACCGATGACCGCAGATAAGCCGCCTTGCGTACCCACCGGCGCCAGCTTGGCTTGCAGCACGGGTTCACCACGTAACAGGTTCGTTCTTAATACTCGGCCATCCAAGCCATCAAGCTGCTGAAATGCCCCTGGCGGTACGCTGCGTGATGGCCAATCAACTAACTGCACTAATTCCGGTGTAAGGCGATGCCCAAGACTGATATCGGTCGATGCTACCGCCACCTTGGTCATGCCACTCCCGGATTTAGCATCTAGCCATTGAGAGGCAAGTAGTACTGCCATCAACCCGGCGACCAAAGCGACGCTTAGCATGATCCATGGTCTTGTTATTCGCATAGTTCCTCCGGACAGGTAGTCGCTTCGTGATCAGCGATTCGGATACATCTCGATTGCGATGAGTACCAAGGTGCTTCCGATTGCGATTACCACGCCATAGGGCAGCGTTGCACGCGAATCCTTCAACATGCGCGGCGCAGGAATACGCTTGCGCGAATACATCATCCCTTCACCCATGGCACTCATCCAGTCGGCATAGGGTGAGCGTGCAAATAGCAGAGCAATCGCCCAAACACCTCCTACTAGTGCGCTAATCAGAGCGACATGTAAGGTCGCCAGCCAGCCCATATGCATGCCGAGCACGCCCAACAACTTGACATCGCCGGCGCCCATGCCGCCCATTAAATAAAACGGCAGTAGGATCACGAGTCCGGTGACACCGCCAAGTAAACAATCTCGCAGCGTGAGGTTGTCGGGTGTGAACATCGAGAACATCAAGGCAGCAGCCATACTCGCTGCCAGCAACTGATTCGGTATGCGCCAGTGTTTCCAGTCAGAGGCGGCGGCTAACCAAGCAGTGATCAGCACTGCTGCAGTACTCGTGAAAGATAGAACTGGCGGAATCGTGGAAAATTCACTCATGATCGTCGGCCCGTAAAAAATAAGTGAAGACACTTGGCGGATGGCGGTTGATTGACCGCCATCCCATCCTGAGAATCCTCTGGATCAACCGCCCGTGCCCGTGGTACCGGCGTTCTTAACTGCGTCCTTCACGGTGGTAAATTTGGTGTTGAGTTCAGTCCCCAACAGTCCGACTGCGACAAGAATGGCTGCGGCAATCAGTGCGATCATCAAGCCGTACTCGACAGCAGTCGCACCCTGCTCATCAGCGAGGAAGGACTGCAGCTTTTGCATCAATGTGTTCATTTAGCGACTCCTTGATTAATGAGATCAACTGCAAATGCTCGGGCACCGAGACAGCGCAAGGCCGCGCGGTAAAGCCGAAGCGCCGATCCGTACTGGGGGAAATCCACCGACGGATGCCTGACAAAGTGTTGTTTATTTGTCATTGACCGCAGTGTCGGCGGATATTGTCAAAAATTAAATAGTGCAAATGTGTCAGATAGTGTTGCTAATCCACACAATCCTAATGTTTGATACCTATTGCAAAATAGTATGCGCTCACTTTTCAGGCTCCCAATGCCCCGCTATTTGATTCTGGGCAAGCCGAACAGCACCCTGCCGGTTGGGCTAAGCAGCTGCCAGCGCCTGGTCAGATGACTGCCAAGGGAAAAGATCAAGCGCGGCTGTATTTCGCGCTCTGGCCGGATGAACCGACGCTTCGCGGGCTGGGAGTTGCGCAGGCGGACCTGGCCGGACGGAAGACGCAGAAAGATCAGCTTCACCTGACGCTGGCCTTTCTGGGCAATCAGCCCATCGGCAAGCTACCCGCGTTGGCCGCTGTATTGGAGCAGTTACCGGAGAAGAGTTTTGTGATCGAACTTGATCAGTACGGTTATTTCAAGCAGCAGCGAATCGCGTGGATTGGCTCCGCCGAGGTACCGCTGGCGCTGCTGGATTTGAGGGAGTATTTACTGAAGGGCTTGTCAATAGTCGCGCCGCACTACAAGCGTGAATCGCGCTTTATTCCCCATGTGACACTGGCACGCGATGCGGAACGACCGGTTCAGCCATTTGCAAGCAGCATTTGCTGGCCAGCGAAGCGGGTAGTGCTGGTGCAATCCTTGCCGACTAGCCAAGGCGTGATTTACTCGTTGATTGCAGAGCGATTACTCGATGACGCAGTAGCACCAGTGGCGCCAGTAGCGCCGGCAAGTTGATTCAACACATGCGCAGCCGCGATGAAACCGAAGCTGGCAGTCACCACCACCGCTGATCCATAGCCCGCGCAGTGCAGACCCGTCAGACCCGCGCTTTCATCCACAGCAGACACAGCGTCATCCTGATCGGGCAAGCATAGTTCCGGGAAGCGCAATGGCTCGGTCGAGTACACCGCATCAATACCGAACTTGTGTTTGCGACCGCGCGGAAATCCATGCCGAATACGTAAATTCTTGCGCACACGCGCGAGCAAGGGTTCTTGCTCAGTGCGCGACAAATCGCAGACTTCGATACGGGTTGGGTCGATTTGTCCACCAGCGCTACCCACCGTCACGAGTGGAATGCACTGCTCACGGCAATGCACGATCAGCGCTGTCTTGGCGCGCGCATCATCGATAGCATCAATCACGAAATCAAAATGGCCAGGCACAATCAACTGCGCGACATTCTCGGCACTAATAAATTCTTCAATACCATCCACCTGACACAGCGGATTAATCTGTGTGATACGCTCAGCGAGTGTCAGGACCTTGGCCTTGCCCAGAGTATCGGTCAGCGCATGGATTTGGCGATTAACGTTGGATTCAGCAAGATGATCCAGATCGATCATCGTAATGCGGCCAATCGCACTGCGTGCCAACGCCTCGACGGCCCAGCAACCAACGCCGCCGACACCGATCACACACACATGAGCAGTACGGAATCGCGCCAGCCCCGCCGCGCCGTACAAGCGAGCGACACCCGCAAAGCGACGATCCGCATCCACCTCACTATCGCGATGATTGGGATTGTCGGGATGATTCGAATCTTCCGGATGGTCCGGAGGCTTAGGCAGGGGAGAGGCGGCAGACATCACTGCATTCTAACGGACAGGATTCAGGTTCGACGTACACTGTCAGCTGCGTACCCTGACTGATCTGCTGTTGACCCTCGTGCCCCGCCCCTCCCCGCTGCTTGCCTTGATTGGCGTCGCTGTCTGTGCCCATGTCGCGCTGGCGGCAGCGCGCGTCACCACATCGCTCTACGCACTGTCGCTGCACGCCTCCGAGTTCACGGTCGGCACCTTGATCGCCCTGTTCGCCGTGTTTCCCATGCTGTTGGCAGTAGGTATGGGGCGAATCATCGACCGTATCGGTGTCTACCAGCCGCTGCGCTTCGGCGCTCTGATTGGCTCTGCGGGTGTATTAGTGGCTGCGGCTGTGGAATCGGTCGCCGGGCTTTATGTCGCCGCCGTGTTAATCGGCACCGGGTTCATGGCGATTTTCATTGCGACTCAGTATGCAGTGGGTACGCTCCTCGAGGGCGAGGAAAAGACGGCTGGCTTCTCGCAACTGGCGGTCGGTTTTTCGGTATCGGCATTCATCGGCCCGATGATGGCAGGCTTTACCATCGACCATGCAGGCCATGCTGTCGCATTTTTAGTGTGCAGCGTCTTCACACTGCTCGCTTTTGCTATCGCCTCCGGTCCTACTCTGCGCAATCTACCCGCACACCAGAGCACGCACCCGCGTACTCGCAGCAGCGCGCTACAGTTGCTTGGCTATCGCGAGCTACGTGGTCTGTATTTCGTCAGCATCACACTCGCCGCAGCCTGGGATTTATTCACCTTCATAGTCCCGGTGCGCGGCACGCAGCTCGGTTTCTCTGCATCGACCATCGGCTTGATTCTGGCCTGCTTCTCAGTCGCCACCTTCACCGTACGCATTGCCATGCCCTACCTCTTGCGTCGCGCACATGAGTGGCAGATTTTGAGTATGACGCTCGCTGCCGCCGCGCTGTGCTACTTGCTGCTACCCTTCGCACAGCAACCACTGACGATGGCGGCAGCTGCCTTCGCGCTCGGGCTAGCGCTCGGCAGCGGTCAGCCGAATGTACTGGCATTACTCCATAGCGGTGCGCCATCGGGCCGCGGTGCTGAGGCGATTGCCATTCGTGCGAGCTTGGGTAACTTGTCGTCGGTCTCGCTGCCGCTAGCCTACGGGGCCATGGGCGCCGTGCTGGGTCCATTTGCCGTATTCTGGGGCTTGGGGGTGGTAATCACCTTCGCCATACCCGTTGCCGCTCGTCGTGCGCGACGTGTGTCTGCCAACCGCTCAATTGCGCCATGAAATTTTCCATCGTTAATCAATAACAAGCCACCATGACTATTTCTATTGCAGATCTTCGCCGTGATTACAGCCAGGCCACGCTCGCTGAGCACGAGGTAGACAGTGATCCGATCAAGCAGTTTGCTCTGTGGTTTCAGCAAGCGCTCGAGACCGAAGTGCCTGAGCCAAATGCCATGGGGCTAGCTACCGTCGATGGCAGCGGGCGGCCCTCGCTTCGTATCGTGCTGCTGAAAGATTTTGACGAACGTGGCTTCACCTTTTATACCAATTACCAAAGCCGCAAGGGTGAGCAGCTACTACACAATCCGCATGCAGCATTAAGTTTTCACTGGCACGATCTCGAGCGCCAGATTCGTATTGAAGGCACTGTCGAGCGCGTCGCCGCCGAAGAAAGCGATGCCTACTTTGGCATTCGACCACTGAAAAGCCGTATCGGCGCGATTGCCTCGGCACAAAGCCGTACGATCGCCAGCCGCGAGCAGCTTGAGCAGCAATTTGTAGAGGCTGAAGCTCACTTTGGTGAGCAGCCACCACGCCCGCCACACTGGGGTGGCTACCGGCTAAATCCGAGCTGGATAGAATTTTGGCAGGGGCGGCGCTCGCGATTACATGATCGAATCGCTTACCAGCGAGAGCACGACGGACATTGGTCACGAGTCCGTCTACAACCCTGATAAGGTTTCTTGACACATGCTTTTCGCGAGTCGCGGAAAGCCGCCAATAACACCAGCGGTAGTTTGTTCAAGGCTTTTAGATAAACATCAATGTACTGATCCTGAGCAGACAGCACAGTCCACCGCGGGAGGTGGGCTATGTTTTGGGAGAAAAAGCTCGATCGCTGGATCAGCCGTGTGTATACCCAAATTGGGATACCGCTGCGCCTTAAGCTCTGGAATGGTCATCAACTCGATCTGGGTGGCAGCCATCCGGAGGTAACGATTCGAGTACCCAAGCCTTCGGCGCTCGCTTACTTGGTGCAACCTTCACTTGAGTCGCTCGGTAAAGCTTATGTGGAGGGCAAGCTGGAAGTTGAGGGTCGGCTACGCGCCACAATTCAAATCGCCAACCAGCTGGCTGAGTTAAGCCAACGTCATCGATCGCGACTTGGACGGCTGTTTACAGCGAGGGCGCATAGCAAAGCGCAGGATGCTCGCGCAATCGCTTATCACTATGACGTATCAAATGAGTTTTATCAGACATTTCTCGATCGTGAGATGGTGTACTCCTGCGCTTACTTCGAGCAAGGTGATGAGGACTTAACGACCGCGCAACAGAAAAAGATCGACCATATCTTGAATAAGATCGCGCTACAGCCAGGTCAGCGATTGCTGGATATTGGCTGCGGCTGGGGCGCGCTAGTGATTCGCGCTGCGCAACACTATGGTGCCCACTGTGTCGGCATCACACTCTCTGCGCAACAACGGACATGGGCAACTGAACGTATAAAAATGCTGGGCTTGGAAAATCAGGTCAGCATCCAACTACTCGACTATCGTGATGTCTATGGGCAGTACGATCGAATTACCAGTGTCGGGATGTTCGAGCACGTCGGCATAAAAAATCTACCTCTGTATTTCTCCAAGCTGAGCCAACTCCTCACCGAGGATGGCCTGATCATGAATCATGGCATCTGCACCACCAATACCGATCATCGTACGGCACGCTATGGTGCTGGCGAGTTTATTTCTCAGTATGTTTTCCCGCATGGCGAGTTGCCGCATATTGGCACGGTCATGCTCGCCATGCAGGATGGTGGACTAGAAAGTATCGATGTCGAAAATCTGCGTCGCCACTATGCGCGTACTTGCATGCTATGGGCAGACAACTTCGAACGAAATGATGAGCTGATCCGAAGCCTGGTTGATGCCAAGACTTATCGTATTTGGCGCATCTACCTCGCTGGCTGCGCACATGCGTTTGAACATGACTGGGTCTCGCTGTACCAAGTGCTATGCGGCAAAGCCGGCCGGGCATCGAGCGAAATTGCGTGGTCGCGGCGATACATATATCGCTAAACGCCTGCGATAACCACGCCCGTCATTTAAGCGGACGACTAGTCGTGACCGAGTCTCGAACCAAATACCTTTTTGAACTTCATCACCTTTGGCTCAACCACAAACACACAGTAGGACTGCAGTGGGTTATTAGCGAAATAGTTCTGGTGATATTCCTCGGCACGATAAAACACTGGCGCCTCAAGCAACTCGGTCACGATAGGCCCGTCCCAGACGTGTGCCATTTCAGCGATCACCTGCTTGGCTGTGGCTACCTGCTGCGCATCATGCGTATAGATCACTGAACGATACTGCGTACCGACATCATTGCCTTGACGATTCGGCGTGGTGGGATCGTGAATCGTAAAAAAAACTTCCAGGATGTCGCGGTAACTGCTCTGCGTAGAATCAAAATGAATCCGCACGACCTCTGCATGTCCGGTCGTTCCCTGACATACCGCCTCGTAGCTTGGGTTCACCACATGGCCACCGCTATAACCAGACTCGACCAATGAGACACCGCGCATTTGTTGGTACACCGCTTCCAGACACCAGAAGCAGCCACCACCCACGGTAGCGATTTCTGTACTCATGTGAGGCTCCCTAATCTTTGTAGGCTAGTACTGTAACGTATCGTGTTCAGATCTGCCGGCGCGCCCGCCAGCCCAGCAACGACATCGCCAACAACACAAGATGTACGATCAATGCTCCCAAACCTGTAGGTAGTTTTAACCACTTGGAGCAGTTGTTAAGAACCTGTCCCCGGCACCCTGTCAGTCGCCGCAAATTGCATCAACTGATGATCACGTAGCGATGGCAGCACAGTATGTCGAAGTAACTCAGCACTGAAGATATGCTGATCGATGAAAGTCGTGCGTGGTGTAGCTGGTAGCGTCGCACACAATTGATCGAGGCTAGTCGGGCACCAATCTTGTGCAGTATCGCGAAGCCACAAGGTGGCGCGTGACATGGGATCGTCAATCAGCGCTGGATCATGATGACTCCAGGTTGCCAATAAGGCCTCCAGCCGATAGGTCGTTGATCCTGCCATCGAAGCGGACTGATCTTGGAGTAGCAGCTTAGGTTGTCGCTCCGCGAGAATCTGCGAAACCTGTACGGTCGACATGGACTCCAGCGGCAACAAAATCGCGCCCAGACGCAGCAGCGCAAAATACAGCACGATCGCATCCGGATGGCCGCGACCGACGTAGGCGACCAAGTCGCCTTCTCTGATGCCCCATTCGCCGTACAGACGCGCCGAGCCGCGCTCGATGCGCGACCATAGGCGGCGGTAGGTGATATCGCGATCAGGCAGCACATGGGCGAGTTGATCGCCGTGCTTGTCTGCGTGATCCCGCAACAGTGCCAGCAGGTCAGGAGTTCTTGTTGTCATTTGCCTGATTTTACGCAAGAACCAGCATCCGCCTACTTGACCTGCGCTTTTTCGGCATAATTCGGGATTGTCGCGGAAATTTCCAAAATGCTCACCCCTGCAAAACAAGCCGTCGAACCCGAATTCGATACACAGCACTTTCGTGCCGCGCTGTCGCAGTTTGCGACCGGCGTCACCATCATTACGACCCGCGATCAGGACGGCAGCTTCTTCGGGCTGACCGCAAGCTCATTCAACTCGGTCTCGCTGACACCGCCGCTGGTGCTGTGGAGTCTCGGGCAAAAGTCGCGCAGCATGCCCTTGTTCGCTGAAAATTCGCATTATGTGATTAATGTGCTGGCGGCCGATCAGGCTGAGTTGGCTGAGCGTTTCGCCAGCCGTCTGGATGATCGATTTAGCGGTGTCGACTTCAGCTTGTCGCAAAATGGATTGCCAATCCTGAGCGGCGTATCGGCTTGGTTCGAGTGCCACAACCGCAGCCGCCACCCTGAGGGCGATCATGTGATTTTTGTTGGTGAGGTAGAGCGCTGCGCGTTTGAGCGTAAGCCTGCGCTACTGTTTCACGACGGTCGCTTCAAGGCATCACCTGATTCACAAAGCTAGCAGAATCAGGCTGGCTAAATCAGGCCAACGTCATCAGGCCAACCAACGCTCCAGCACACCGGCGGAATCAAACGCAGCACGCTGCAAGCGATCGTTGATACCCTGCCAGGCTGCCGTCTTGGGCGGCTGCTCAACCAAGATCAGATCAGCACCTACTTGATCCAAGGCGCGTAACTTCGCATACAGTGCCTGCGCATAGGCTTGCGGGTCAGAGGGCATGTGTGTAGTGAATACGCCCTCTCTATCCAAGCTTTCCGATTGCAAACCTTCTGCTTGCAATGCTTTTGTTTGTACTACTTCTTTATCGATCACCAGACTTAAGACCTGTCGGTGCTTGGCCTTCAGCGTCGCCATCGTATCGACTAATGCTTGGCGTTCTATCAGTGCCAGCGGCGTACGCGGTGCGTAGTGCGCATCTAAACTCCCCGAGACACGCGGGGCAGCGTGATCCGCCGTTGCTAGCTGACACCCCAATACCTGCTCAAGCTGTTGCACGCTGATCTGACCGGGACGCAGAAGCACTGGTCCCTGCGTGTCGAGACGCGTTAGATCGATAATGGTCGACTCGATACCTACCTCGCAGGGGCCACCCTCCAGAACTGCTGCAATCGGACCACTTCCCGGCGAACCGAATTCATCAATCACATGCTGCGCAGTCGTGGGACTGACCCGACCAAAGCGATTCGCCGACGGCGCCGCAATACCGCCTTGCCCACCACGAAACAATTTCAATAAGGCTTGCGCAATCGGATGCGATGGGCAGCGTACACCGATCGAGTCTTGACCACCGGTGATGACATCATCGACACCCGGGGCGCGTTTAAGTATCAGTGTGAGTGGCCCGGGCCAAAATGCTGCTATCAGCTGTTGGGCTACAGGCGGGATCTCGATGGCCCAGTGCGACAGGTCAGCATCGCGCGCCACATGGACGATCAACGGATGATTGGAAGGCCGACCTTTGGCACTGAAAATCGCTGCCACCGCTGCCGGGTTATCCGCATCGGCGGCCAAGCCATACACGGTTTCGGTGGGTATCGCGACCAGCTTGCCTTCTTCGAGCAAACGCACGGCCTGAGCGATCGCGTCAGGACCGGCTGTCATCAAGAGGCAAGACCCAGCAGACTGCAAGCGCTAGCGCTGTGCGCTTGGGCTTCAGCGAGTGTGCTAGCCACAAAGGTGACGTGCCCCATCTTGCGACCACGACGCGGCTCATCTTTGCCATAGAGATGAAGATTGGCACCCGGGAGTGCGAGTAGCGCTTCCCATGCCGGCTCACGCGGATGATCGTCGTCTGTGGCAAACCATAAATCGCCGAGCAGATTGAGCATGACGGCGGGTGAATGCTGACGCACGTCGCCGAGTGGTAGCTTAGCCATGGCACGCGCCTGCTGCGCAAACTGACTCGTTACGCAAGCATCAATCGTGTAGTGACCGCTGTTATGCGGTCGTGGTGCCATTTCATTGACCACCAGCGAGCCATCACTCAGCACAAAAAACTCAATGCACAGCACACCAACATATTCAAGTTGCGCAATGATCTCTAGCGTAGCGGCCTGGGCAAGTGAGGCGCACTCGGTCGTGACATTTGGACCCGGTACAGTCGTGCTGAACAGGATGCCGCCACGGTGTACATTTTCTGCGATCGGGTATACCACTGCCTGACCGTCGGCACCTCGTACCGCCAATACGGACACTTCATATGCCAGTGGCAGCATTTTCTCCAGCACGCAAGGCACTTGCTGCATCTGTGCAAATGCAGCACCAACTTCTGCGCGCGTACGAACACGTGCCTGACCTTTACCGTCGTAACCCATGCGTACAGTTTTCAGAATGCCGGGGAACAGCTCATCCGATAAGGCATCAACATCTGCCTGCGAAGTAATCACCCGATGTGGCGCTGGCAGTACGCCTGATTTTTTCGCGCATTGCGTAAAGAAAGCTTTTTCTGCCGCACGGTCTTGTGCAACCGATACCGCTGCCGCAGCGGGTGCAACAAAGGCATGCTGCGCCAGTTGCGACAAACTTTGCGCAGGTACGTTTTCAAATTCGGTGGTGATGGCGACACACTGCTCACCAAGCGCTGCCAATGCGTTGACATCGGTGTAGCTGGCCACCAGCAAATGATCTGCTGCGTGACCGGCCGGGCAATCAGCCATGGGCTCGAGCACCGCGACCTTGAATCCCATCGCCTGTGCTGCATGCACAAACATACGGCCTAGCTGGCCGCCACCCATCACACCAAGCCAGGTCGAGGGATGTGCGGCCGGAACGAAACTGTCGCTCGGGTCGCGGTGGGTCATGTGGGTAATTTCATCGCCTGCGCAGCTTCGGTCTGCTGCTGACGATACTGCTGAAGTCGCTCGGAAAGTGCCGCATCATTCAGCGCGAGGATGGCGACCGCCGTCAACGCTGCATTCGCTGCGCCGGCCTCACCAATCGCGAAGGTAGCAACGGGTATGCCTTTGGGCATTTGCACAATCGATAGCAGCGAATCTTCACCGCGCAAGTACTTGGATGGTACGGGCACACCGAGTACTGGCACGATGGTTTGCGCCGCGATCATGCCCGGCAGGTGCGCAGCACCGCCTGCACCCGCGATGATGGCGCGCAAGCCACGCTCGCTCGCCGCTTTGGCATAGGTGAACATTTGATCTGGCATGCGATGCGCGGAGACGACCTGCGCCTCGTGCGGGATATCGAATTCCTTCAAGATCGCTACCGCATGCTGCATCACGTCCCAATCCGACGATGACCCCATCACCACGCCGACCAAGGGCTTGTTTTGTGTACTCATCTCAGTCCTTCAATTCATTACCGGTGAGTCGCTGCAGTGCCTCGCGGTACTTGTCACCGGTTTTTCCGATCACCTCGGCCGGCAGCGTTGGCGCCGGCGCGGTTTTGTTCCAATCCTTCAGGGTTTCCAGATAATCGCGAACGAACTGTTTATCGAAAGACGGCGGCGAAATCCCCTCGGCATAAGAATCCGCAGGCCAAAAACGCGAAGAGTCTGCGGTCAGTACTTCATCCATCAGGTGCAGAGTGCCATGGTCATCCAAGCCAAACTCGAACTTGGTATCGGCAATAATGATGCCACGCGTTGCGGCATAGTCGGCAGCAGTTTGGTAAAGCTGAATACTTACGGTGCGGATTGTTTCGGCGAGGTCTTTGCCAATCCGGCTGATCATGTCGTCGAAGCTGATGTTCTCATCATGCTCGCCCAGATCCGCTTTGGCCGCAGGCGTAAAGATAGGCGTCGGTAGTTTCGCTGCGAGTTTAAGCCCTGCCGGCAATGGAATTCCGCATACAGCGCCGCTACTTTGATAATCCTTCCAACCAGAGCCGATCAGGTAGCCGCGCACTACGGCCTCCACCAAAATCGGTTGCAGACGTTTTGCGACCACGGCGCGTCCGCGTACTTGCGACACTTCATCGCTTGCGACAACCGTCTCAGGCGCTACGCCGGTGAGATGATTGGGCACGATATGCCCCAGCTTCTCAAACCAGAAATCCGACATCTGATTCAGCACCTTGCCTTTACCCGGAATCGGCTCGTTCATCACCACATCAAAGGCAGACAAGCGGTCGGTGGTAACGATCAATAGCTTGTCATCACCAACCGCATAGTTGTCACGCACCTTGCCTCGCCCTAGCAGCGGCAGACTCTTGATGCTTGATTCATAAAGACTGTTCATGACACTCATTCCTGGTAATGCACTGGAGCTCGGCTTGCAGTAAGCGCGGCAGTGGATAATTACTTCACCAACTGCGCCAACTCGCCCTTCTTGTAGCGCTCCGCAACTTTGTCGAGCGAGACTGGCTTGATCTTGCCCGCCTGGCCTTCGCAGCCGAATGATACATAGCGTGCTTTGCATACCTGTTTTGCTGCTTCGCGTGCTGGCTTCAAGTAGTCACGCGGATCGAATTTGGATGGGTTTTCAAACATGAAGCGGCGGATTGCGGCCGTCATCGCCAGACGGATATCAGTGTCGATATTAATTTTGCGCACACCGTGGCGGATGCCTTCCTGAATCTCTTCAACCGGCACACCATAGGTCTCTTTCATGTCGCCGCCGAACTGACGAATCTCAGCTAAAAGCTCTTGCGGGACCGAGGAGGAGCCATGCATCACCAAGTGCGTATTCGGGATGCGTGTATGAATTTCCTTGATGCGGTCAATCGCCAGAATATCGCCGGTTGGCTTGCGCGAAAACTTATACGCACCATGCGAGGTACCGATCGCGATCGCGAGTGCGTCACATTGGGTCTGGCGGACGAAGTCTGCTGCCTGATCTACATCGGTCAGCAGCTGCTCACGGGTCATAGTGCCTTCTGCGCCATGACCATCCTCTTTGTCGCCCATCATGGTTTCCAAAGAACCGAGCACACCGAGTTCTGCCTCAACCGTCACACCAATCGCATGCGAAAACTCGACCACTTTCTTGGATACTTCGACGTTATATTCATAGCTGGCAACACTCTTGCCGTCTTCCATCAGCGAACCATCCATCATCACTGAGGTAAAGCCGGACTTGATCGCCGCCATACAGACTGCGGGTGACTGACCATGGTCTTGGTGCATCACGACCGGAATATGCGGATAGGCTTCGACCGCGGCTTCAATCAGATGACGCAGAAAAGCTTCACCCGCGTATTTGCGCGCACCTGCCGAGGCTTGCATGATCACCGGTGCATTCACCTCATCTGCAGCCTGCATAATCGCAGTGACCTGCTCCAGATTGTTGACATTGAATGCGGGTAGCCCGTAGCCGTGTTCTGCGGCGTGATCGAGCAACTGGCGCATGGATACGAGAGCCATCAAAATCTCCTAAATTATTTACAGGTTTCCAATTTGCGTAATCTTCAATGCGTTGGTGCCGCCCACCTGCCCCATGGGCTCGCCCCAGGTCACGACAATCATGTCGCCCTTGTCGACCAAGCCTTTTTCTAACAGTGTTTTTTCTACTTCGGCGAGGACCGCATTACGATCATTTGAGCTACTCGGTAGCTGCATCGGGTAGACGTTACGAAACAATGAAGTCTTGCGCTGCGTACCGAGATTCGGTGTCATTGCGTAGATCGGGATATCGACATCATGCCGACTCATCCATAGCGCAGTCGAACCAGATTCGGTGAAAGCAACAATGGCACGCACCCGCAGATGATGCGCGGTGAACAAGGCACCGTAAGCAATCGACTGATCGATCCGGGTGAAGGTGACGTTCATGAAATCGGTATCGAGCGAACTGAGCTCGGACTTCTCAGCCTCGATACAGACCGCCGCCATCGTCTCAACCGTCTCGATCGGGTATTTACCCGCTGCGGTCTCTGCTGAAGCCATCACCGCATCAGTACCATCCAGCACCGCGTTGGCAACATCAGAGACCTCTGCGCGGGTCGGTACCGCATTCTGGATCATGGACTCCATCATCTGCGTCGCGGTAATCACCAGCTTGTTGGAGGCGCGTGCCATGCGAATCATGCGCTTCTGCAGCGCTGGTACAGCAGCGTTACCTACCTCAACCGCTAGATCACCCCGCGCCACCATGATGCCGTCCGAGGCATCGAGAATTTCCTGCAGATTCGGAACCGCCTCGGCCCGCTCGATCTTCGCAATCATGCGCGCACGATGACCATAGGGCTCGCCCGCGATGGTGGCGAGTTGCCGCGCCATCGCCATATCCTTTGTTGTTGGAGAGCTCGCCACCGATTTTTACTGTAGTGAAAATCTGGTGACCGGCGATACGCTCAACATTCAGTACGATCAAACCATCGTTTAGCAACAGCACATCACCCGGGTTCAGATCTTTGGGCAGCTCTTTGTAATCCAGACCAACGCGCTCTTGATCACCGAGTTCGCAATCAGCATCCAGAATGAATTTGTCACCCTTGGCGAGTTGAATCTTGCCGTCTTTGAATTTACCGACCCGGATCTTGGGGCCTTGTAAATCGGCCATGATCGCAATCTCGCGACCACAGGTGGCAGCGGCGTCACGCACCATCTGCGCGCGCTCGACATGATCTTCCGCCTTGCCGTGTGAAAAATTCAATCGCACGACATCGACGCCGGCAGCGATCATGCGCTCCAGAATCTCCAGCGTGCTTGAGGCCGGACCAATCGTGGCAACAATCTTGGTAGCGCGCTGTTTCATGTGTTTGGTCCTGTTATTCAGCGAAGGATTTCAGCGATGTGCGCGCTGTTCGAGTATTTCAACCGACGGTAGTACGCGGCCCTCTAAAAATTCCAGAAAGGCTCCGCCACCGGTCGAGATGTAACCTACTTTATCGGTAATGCCATATTTCGCGATGGCTGCCAGCGTGTCACCGCCACCTGCAATCGAAAACCCGTGCGATTCAGCAATCGCCTTCGCCAATGTTTCGGTACCATGACCGAACTGGTCGAATTCAAAAACGCCGACCGGGCCATTCCACACAATCGTGCCTGCATCCAGCAACTGCGCCGCGAGTGCGTTCGCCGTCTCTGGTCCGATGTCGAGAATCATGTCGTCATCGGCCACGTCTTGCGCCGATTTCACCACTGCCTCAGCGTCTGATGCGAAGGTTTTGGCGCACACCACATCGGTCGGGATGGGTACGCTCGCACCGCGCTGCTGCATTAAGGCGATGATGGCTTTTGCTTCGTCGACCAACTCCGCTTCTGCCAAGGACTTACCAATCGGCAGACCCGCGGCCAACATAAAGGTATTGGCGATACCGCCGCCGACGACGAGTCGATCGACTTTGTCAGCCAGTGATTTCAAAATCGTGAGTTTGGTCGAAACTTTCGAGCCAGCGACGATCGCCACCAAAGGGCGTGCGGGATGCCCGAGCGCCTTACCCAATGCATCCAACTCCGCTGCCAGCAAGGGGCCCGCACAGGCGATCGGTGCGAATTTCGCTGCCCCATGCGTGGTGGCCTCGGCGCGATGCGCCGTACCGAAGGCGTCATTGACATACACATCACACAGCGCGGCGATCTTTTGCGCCAGCTCGTCGTTATTCTTTTTTTCACCTTTATTGACGCGACAGTTTTCGAGCAACACCAGCTCGCCCGGCTTGATGTCGACGCCGTCGACCCAGTTCGACTTCAGCGGCACTGGGCGGCCCAGCAATTCGGATAAACGCTTCGCGATCGGTGCCAGCGAATCCTCTGGCTTGAACTCGCCCTCGGTCGGCCGACCTAAATGAGACGTCACCATGACTGCGGCGCCCGCGCCAAGCGCGGCCTGGATCGCAGGCACCGAAGCGCGGATACGCGTTTCCTCGGTGATGTTGCCGGCATCATCCAACGGCGCATTGAGATCTGATCGGATGAAAACGCGCTTGCCGCGCAGTTGGTCTTGTTGAATGAGGTCAGTCAGGCGCTTGAACTGCATGGGTGACGGGGCAGAATTTGAGGTGGAAAGCCCGCCATTTTACCGCAGCAGGTGTTGCCTAAAACGGTTATCAGATGGACATGGCGTCAGCGCTCAAAGCCAAACCCGAAGCGCGGTGTAACAGGCCATACCCACGGCCAGCGTCCCCAGCATATGACGCGTCAGCAGGAAAAAAATCGTCGCCACCATAGCAGCGATCAGCTTGATGTTGAGCCAAGGCTCGACTAAAGCACCCTGCACTACCAGCAAGTCTGGCGCAATGATGGCCGACAAGGCGACCGCAGGCACATGCGACAGCGAGCGCTGTACCCAATTCGGCATCCGACGAGATCCGCCGACCATGAAGAAGAAACTACGCGTAATTAGGGTGCCCGCCGTCATCAGGAGCAGCAGAAACAGGTACTCGGGCCACGACATCGTCATACCTTGTCCTTCGGCTTGACCATCAGCTGATCGGCGAATACAGCAGCCACGATCCCCAGCAACATCGCACTCACCAGACCGAGGCGATAAGGCCACTGGACAGTGGCCACGGCTACGGTACACGCGACCACCACGCCCACAATGGTCGGGCGATTTCTGACCAGCGGTATGGCAATCGCCAATAACGCCAATGAGCCGGCAAAACCAATGCCCCAGCTCGCGGGTATTTGCTGGGCGAGAAAAATGCCGGTCAGAGAGCCGATCTGCCATGCCAACCAATTCGACACCGCCAACCCGCTGAAATAGCCCTGTTTGCCAGCAGGCTTACCCACGGTGTGCGTCGGGAAACGCTGCGGGAAAAAGCCCATCACCAAATCCACATTGTTGTAGCCGTACCAGAGCCGTTTGCGCCAGCTAAGGTGCTGGAAATGCGGGCCGATCACCGCGCTGAAGATCACGAAACGTAAATTCACCATGAACGCGGTAAAAGCGATCACCCATATCGGTGCACCAGCGGCGATGAGTGGCAATGCCGCCAGCTGTGCCGAGCCGGCATACACCACGAAGGTCATCAGCAAGGACTGCCAGAGTGACAAGCCGGATTGCATCATGGCCGCGCCGGTCACCACGCCCCAGGCAAATAAACCGGGCATGGTCTGCGTACTGGCACGCACGGCGTCGAAGAAAGCGGATCTTTCGCGCTCGGCAGCTTGCGCGTCGTCGGAAGGCTGGGGTGTCATGGTCAGGGCTGAGGCACCGATCAGGAAGACCGGTCGGGATAGCCAACGAATAAGCCGCTATTCTAACGAGCAAGCCGCCAAAGGCATTGAATCCGATAGAATCTCGGCTTTGCGACAACGAATTTATCGGAGACAGACCATGTCCATGGCCGACCGCGACGGCAAAATCTGGAAGGACGGCAAGCTCGTCGACTGGCGTGACGCCAATCTGCACATGCTCACGCACAGCCTGCACTATGGGATGGCGGTTTTTGAGGGTGTGCGCGCCTATAAAACCATTGATGGAACGGCGATTTTTCGGCTGCGCGAACATACGCAGCGGCTGTTCAACTCGGCCAAGATTTTCCAGATGGCGATTCCGTTTGATATGGAAACGCTGATCGAGGCGCAAAAAGAAGTGGTACGAGCGAATCAGCTCGAATCCTGCTACCTGCGTCCCTTGGTCTGGATCGGCTCGGAAAAAATGGGCGTATCGGCGCGTGGCAATACCATCCACGTCGGTATCGCCGCGTGGCCTTGGGGGGCCTACCTTGGCGAAGAAGGTCTGAAGCGCGGCATACGCGTTAAAACCTCTTCGTTCACCCGACACCATGTAAACGTCTCGATGGTGCGCGCCAAAGCCAGCGGCTACTATATCAACTCGATACTCGCGAATCAGGAAGTCACTGCCGAGGGCTATGACGAGGCGCTGCTGCTCGATACCGACGGCTATGTGTCCGAAGGCGCTGGTGAAAATGTATTCCTCATCCGTAACGGCAAAATCTACACGCCGGACTTGGCCAGCTGCCTCGATGGCATTACGCGCGACGCAGTACTGACCATGGCACGCGATCTGGGTATCGATGTCATTGAAAAACGCATTACACGCGATGAGCTGTACTGCGCCGATGAGGCTTTCTTCACCGGCACTGCCGCTGAGATCACGCCGATTCGCGAACTCGATAACCGTCAGATTGGTATTGGTAGTCGCGGCCCCGTGACAGAGAAACTGCAGTCGCTGTTTTTCGATGTAGTCGGCGGCAAGGCCCCGCAGTACCAACACTGGTTGACCCGTGTTTGATCAACTCATCTTCAGGAGCTAGCCATGACACAGCCGGCGCAAGCGATCGAACTTGATGGCAAGGATCTACCCGCTCACTGTCCAAATAAATCGACGCCGATCTGGTCTTCTCATCCGCGCGTGTCGCTTGATTTTGATGCGCACGGGCATGCGAAGTGCCCTTACTGCGGCACCGCCTACGCGCTCAAAGATGGCGCGCATGCCCACTCGCACTGATTGTGAATGCCACTGCCACGCAAACCCCTCGCGAGCGCTGAAGACGTCGAGAACGCCTTCTACGACGCGATGGCGCGCGCCGATCTCGAAATGATGATGGCGCTGTGGGCGGATGACGAAGAGATTTTTTGCGTGCATCCCGGTGCACCCAGACTGCAAGGCCAGACAGCCATCCGCGAATCTTTCGAGATGATTTTCGAACGCGGCCCGGTGCATATCCGACCGCACCATCTGCATGTGGCACATAGTGTTGGCTGCGCAGTCCACAGCCTGATCG
Source organism: Oxalobacteraceae bacterium (assembly GCA_021299035.1). Classification (GTDB taxonomy): domain Bacteria; phylum Pseudomonadota; class Gammaproteobacteria; order Burkholderiales; family Burkholderiaceae_D; genus Pernthalerella; species Pernthalerella lacunae. The sequence goes on from JAJTGD010000011.1 coordinate 22,733, forward strand.
AAGAGATCAAAGCGCCCGACGACCCCAACTGGCAAGAAGCACACATCGTTGCAACCAACGTTTATATCAAGACACCACAGGGTTGGCGCATGGTGTCGCACCATGGCTCGCTCGCACCGGGGCGCCCACCCGAGACACCCGTCGTAACGACACTAGGCGTGCTGCACTAGCACCACGGATGAGTAACTACCGCCCACCCGTCTGGTTACCCGGCGGCCACTTGCAAACCATCTGGGCCGCAAAAATGCTCTCCCATCCAGACCTCACCTTGAAACGTGAGCGCTGGGACACACCGGATAAGGATTTCATTGATGTAGATTTCGTCGAGGGTTTGCCGGGCAAACCCTTTCTGGTGCTGTTTCATGGCTTGGAGGGTTCCTCTGATAGCCACTACGCGCGCGCCTTGTTGTCGACGATCGAGGCAATGGGCTGGTCAGGTGCAGTACCGCATTTTCGTGGTTGCTCAGGCGAGCTGAATAAAGCACCTCGCTTCTATCATTCCGGCGATATCGACGAGATTGACTGGATACTGCGTCGACTGCAACAACATCCGCTGGCTCGTAATGCCTCAAACTTTTTCTCGGTGGGTGTCTCCCTCGGTGGTAATGCATTGTTACGCTGGCTGGGCACGCGCGAAGAAGATGCCGATTTTGTCGAAGCAGCGGTCGCAATCTCTGCACCACTTGATTTAAGCGCCGGTGGCAAAGCACTATCGAGTGGCATCAATATGATCTACACGCGCAGCTTCCTGCAAACGCTCAAACCCAAATGCCTACAAAAGTTGGCGCAGTACCCCACGTTGTTCGATCGCGATCGTATGCTGGCGGCGCGTAATCTGTATGAATTCGATAACGTCGTTACCGCACCACTGCATGGCTTCCGCGATACCGACGATTACTGGCATCGTGCCAGCAGCAAGCATGTGCTGTCCAACATCACCATACCGACGCTGGTGCTTAATGCGCGTAATGATCCGTTTTTACCCGCGCGCCATTTGCCGCGTCAGGCCGCCGATGCGGTTATTCTCGAGTACCCGAAGCATGGTGGTCATGTCGGCTTCGTGCGCGGTAATTTCCCTGGTGCGCTTGATTGGCTGCCACGTCGTATCGTTCGCTTTTTCTCTGAACAAGTACAGCTTCAAGAAAAAATTCCCGATTTGGTTCGGTAAGGTCTTTTCAACCAATACCTGTCATGGATGAGATCGTCCGTCAGGCACTCGCCAAATGGCCGAATGTGCCTGACTGCTATGGATGGCTGGCGCTGGATGCGCGCGGTGCATTTCGCATGCGCGATGCCGCCGCACAGGCATCAAATGCGCCGGGCGATGTAATCCGTCATACGGCGCTGCTATCTTTTATTTACCGAAACTACGCACGGACCGCTGACGGCGCCTGGTTTTTTCAAAACGGCCCACAGCGCGTGTACGTCCAACTTGAGCAGACGCCTTTCATCGCGCGCACTGATCCACATCATGGCTTCGTCACGCACGATGGCGCGCCGATGAACACGATTGAGCAAGTCTGGATCACCCGCGAGGGACGGCTAATCCTGGGCTCGGGCGAGCGAATCGCCATGATTGATGACCGTGATCTTGCGGAGTGCCTGCCACTACTTCGCTTGGCAAACAAACCCATCGATGACGAACGTTTAACAGAGGCGCTAGAGAATCCTCAGCGCGAACTGCAGCTAATGTGCGCGGGGGGCACTCTTTCCATTCAGTGCTTGCATGACCAAGATCTCGGTACCGCACTGGGATTTGATCCGAATCCTGCAGCGGCCAAGTAAGAGATTACTTCTTTCGTTGCGACATGATGTCGCGCCAGCTTGCTTGTAATTCGCGCTCGCGCGCATCGATGATGGCGAGATCATGAAACGCTGCGTCGGGCGCACTGCGCGCGATTCGAAGTTGCTCCAAGGCCGCTGGCAATGCGCCGCTTATCGCGTAGAACTCGGCGAGCGCCATATGCTGGAGCGCCTGTTTGTTCTGCTCGGCGTAGGCACGCGCCAGCGCTTTCTGTATGCCAGCATCCTGCCGATAAATCTGAGCTTGATCACGCAGAAAATTCGCTGCCTCCTGCTTGCGACCAGTCGCCATCAAAGCCTCAGCATATTGCATCGACAAGCTTCGCGAGAGCGGAAACCGGTTGCGTCCATCAGCAGCCAATGCCACGGCTTGCTGTGAATCGCCGTTAGCCAGAGAGATATCCAGCTCGAGTCCCAGCAATAACACCGACTGCTCGGAAGAGGACTTCCGGTCCGCATCCGTATGCATCGCATCAAGCAATACGCGTGCTTGCGGTATTTCTCGCTGACGCAACGCAATCATCGCAAGTCCGTAGCGAGCGCCCTGGACTTGTACACGTGTGCCCTGCTTGATCTGCTCAGCAAATAACATCGATGAATCACGCCAACCACGAGGCGTGTCATCTTGTAAAACTCGGAGCCGTGCTTTCACTAGAGTGAAATCCAGGCTATCCACCCGCTGACGGTAAGGCATATCACGAATACGTGCCTCGATATCAGCGATTCGCTCGGTCGTGAGTGGGTGGGTACGCAACCAGGCTGGCATGTTGTCACTGCGATTGCGGCTGGCATTCTGCAAGCGACCAAAAAAATTTACCATTCCAGAGGTTTCGAAGCCACCACTATTCAGAATATTGAGCCCGACACGATCCGCCTCTCGCTCGGCATCGCGCCCGAAACTGAGACGACGCTGTGCAGCCATTCCTGTGCCACTCATCATGGCGGCGATACCCAAGTCGGGGCTGGAACGCATAGCCAAAGCCCCAAGTAACATTCCCGCAATCGGCAACAGGGAGTCCTGCTTTTGGTTACCGATCATTCGCGCAATATGCCGCTGCGAAACATGGCCAATTTCGTGCGCCATCACCGAAGCCAGTTCAGATTCCGATTGCGCCGCGAGCATCAGTCCGCTGTTGGCGCCGATAAAACCTCCTGGCAGTGCAAATGCATTCAGCGAGGGATCGCGTACCGCGAAAAAAAAGAAATCGTAGTCAGCTTCACCACGCGCGTCCGGAGTGGCTGCCAGTAGACTGTTACCAAACTGATTCAAATAATCAAGCGTCGGGAGATCGCTCATGAAAGCCGGATCGCGCCGGATACTATTCATGATCTCTTCGCCCAGCTTGCGCTCTTGCAGCGGGGATAGCTCCGCGCTGTCGCCGCCGCCCAGATTGGGCAGCGCCTGCGCGTGTAACACCGCTGGAGCCAGCAGCACAGGCGTAGCCAATGCCGTCATAGCCGCGGCAAACATGCGCAGCCCCAGTGAGAGGCCTGATGAGCGGATCAGATTAACCATGGTGCTATGATACCTGCAACCCTATTTTTGCTCTCCCATTCTGTGTGGGATGAGCTTTCACTATGAACCAGAAATCGAATCATTCCATGCAAGACAACCACCACGGCGGCCTCACCCATTTCGATGAGGGTGGCCAAGCGCATATGGTCGATGTCGGCGCCAAACGCGAGACGCATCGCGTAGCGATTGCCAGCGGCATCATCAGTATGAAACCCTCCACCCTCGGCGTGGTGATGGACGGCACTGCAAAAAAAGGGGATGTGCTTGGGATTGCGCGCATCGCCGCGATCATGGCGGCAAAGCGTACCAGCGATCTGATCCCACTTTGCCACCCACTTGCCCTAACACGAGTTGCGGTTGAGTTCACCATCGACGAAGCGGACTCCAGCATTATGTGCAATGCACAAGTCGAAACCCACGGAAAAACAGGGGTCGAGATGGAAGCACTCACCGCAGTACAAGTTGGTTTGCTGACAATTTACGATATGTGCAAAGCCATCGACCGGGGTATGGTGATGTCCGATATCCGTGTAATGGAGAAGCACGGCGGTAAGTCCGGGAGTTGGAAGGTCGAGTAGTTGATCGATGCTGACACAAACCACCCGCATATTTCCGCGTGAACCCTAGCTTCCTTCAAATGAGCAAGCTCGGTCTTTGGACCTTATTGTTGCTGACAACGCTTGCTTGCATGGCAGTGAATGCGAGAGCCGCTAGCCTGTTTGGCGATTTATCGTGTCAAACGTGGGCCGATATGGACTATCCCAGAAAAAAAACCTGGACCAATGCGTTTCTTGCACCGCTCAGCTTAACTCACCAAGGTCTTAAAAAAAATGCGCCAGATCGGTATAACGACGATCCCAACGCCTCAGAGCCCGCTATCGCCAGCATCGATAGCTTTTGCCTTTTGCATCCAAAACTTGGTCCGGCGGAGGGTGCTGTTTCCTATTTAGATGCCTTAATTGGAAAATGAGGACTTACCTGGCTCAAGCTGACACTGCAACAATCTGCTCAGAGACGATCCGTAAGCATGGCGTCCGGACATTGAAAAAACGGTGCCTGCACCAACATCGGTCAAGACCCTCAGCGTTACCAGTCGCGTAATAGCGGACTGGATCAATATTCACAGCCACCGAAGTCCACATCAAGTACTCGGCATGCAAACACTGGCCGAGGCACTCGCCTCAGCGTTCTGAAGCAAGCAAGTCATCCCCCTTCAGATGCTCGTTTTAAATTTGAGCATAGTTCTAAACTCTGTAGCAAAAATGTCGATTAGGAATAGGGTCCTTACGTCCTACGAGACACAACTTGGTTTTGCCGAGCCTTCACTACCGCCTGTCAAATCATGTGAGCAAGATCACAGGGACGATTTTTGCCTTTTTTATATTGAATTCTCATACTTTCGCATCTGCCGAAGATGGGTTCGTTAGGTACCCCGCACTTCCGGAGAAAGAAAGTAGCAAAATAGAAATCGCCTCTCCCAAGAGCATTTCGTCCAACGACCGTGATGCTGAACTCGAATCTCGTGGGTACGTATTCTTCCCACCCAGGGAAACCGCCCAATCTGCGAGTCAATCCGACAAGGTATCTGAGAAAAGAACTGTTGAACCCAGAATAGAAACGCGAGCGGAAATTGCTGCCAAAAACCCTAAAACAGATAAAGAGACAATTGAACCCGCCAAGAGCGCGGATAGATTAGTCATCACCCCCAACGTTAACAGGGTACCGATCGATAATACTCGCGGGAATGTTGTCACCACATCTTCAACGCAAGTGACCCCAGTAAGAGTTTCTCCAACGATTGAGTTCAAGTTTGATGAAAAGACCAAAGCACAGTTTTCAGAGAATCATAGTGCAATTCAATACCGAGATACTGCCTCAGAGACATCTGCTGGAATTCAAATTACCAGAGACTCTTTAGGGAATACCTATCTGACTGGACGTGCAGGTGCAATTCTCAATAAACATATCGCTACAGGTACGCATTTTTCTGCTTCAGATAGACGTCAGGATTTAAATCTAAGTGCAGTAGTTTCGATGAATTCGAATCGCATCCAGATCCGATCTACTGTTGGCATCATGAGGGGAACGCAAGGAGCAAACTTTGAGTCGGGTTACTCTGACGTAGACCTGCAACAGGTGAGCAAACTTCTTGCATTGAACTACCTCCCTACGCTTTCCGATTCACAGATACTTGAACTTATTGGCGTCAACATCTGGGACTCTCGTGCTACGCAGTTATCGACTTTAGATGGCATATACATCACACGTGAGACACCCACGAGTTACGACACATACTACGATCCACGTCGCCTTTCTGAGGGCAGAATCGCTGGCGCATCTGGGAAGGTAAAACTCAGAATTCATGACCGACTACGAATCGAGCAATCATTAGGTAGAGAAAGACTGTACTTTCCCTTTAGTGATGGCAACTTTGAGGAGTCGTACAAACTGTACTCAGATACGGTATTAAAAGCGAATATCGGTGACAAGTCGCTTTTGACAATGGGCATTTCCTCGGGGGTATATGAACGAAAGGCGAGGTTTGAACTTTCATATGATGGGTTTGTATTCAGCTTCTTGGACTCTCAAGGTCTGTCAGGACAGAAGGATTACTGGGCAGCGGGAGTTCAATACAACCTACTTCCTTTCAAAAATTCTGGAACTGGCATCAGAAATAAAAGGTCACCCAACCTGAACTTGACTACTGCTTCTGCACTGCTTGAGACAGTATCCTCTCGTCCCATCGAGTTTCCCCATACCTTCACCGTAAAAACTGATCCAACATCAGTTCGACTCGTCTCATCGATCACAAAAGGGACGATTACTTGGCAATCGTCTGGAATTCTAGGTACGTTCTTCGATTCCGCCACACCATCGCGCCAGAGCATATCTATTCAATTGCAATCGACAAATTCCAGTGGTTACGCCGTTGAGTACGATACAACGCTTGTTTCCGGATCACTACCTCCAGGTTTGACGTTGAATGCAAGTGGAGTGATATCAGGTACCGCTTCCGCAGTCACTTCAGATACAACCTATACATTTCAAGTCAAGGCAAAATCAAGTGGCGCGTCTGATCTGGTAAGTACAGCACTATCCATCATAATTAAGGCACCAAGTTCTATCACTTGGGCATCATCTGGATCTTTAGGGACTTTCTTCGATGTAGGGACTCCATCTAGAAATGGAATAAATCTTCAATTGTCGGCACTGTCATCAACAGGAGATACAGTCACCTACAACACGATATTAGTGTCTGGTAGCTTGCCACCAGGACTTTCACTTAACTCTTCCGGCGCGATTGTTGGCACAGCAAGTGCTGTTGCTACTGATACTACTTATACATTTAAAGTCAGCGCATCAAGTCCGAACTCGGGTAGCGCGTCGAGTGCCGATCTGTCCATCACAATTAAGGCACCCGTATTAGTAAAATTCATCACTTCGGGCGCCACCATCCTGAGTGGATCGCCAACAGTTTCTTCGAACTCGGTTACTTTCCCGGCTGAGTTGACCAATGCAAAAGTTGTTCTTGCCGGAGGCGGTGGAGGCGGCGGTAACGGTGATGGCGGTGGAGGTGGTGGCGCTGGTGCCCTCCTGATAAATACGAGTTTTGTACTTGGCGGCCAATTCACCTATTCAATTTCTATTGGAAGGGGCGGGGTTGGGGGCGGTGCTACTGGAACCTGTGGCGCGGGCGAAGATGGTGGATCGACCGCATTTGGAAGCATTGTTGCGCTGGGCGGCGGCGGGGGCGGATGCTCAAATCCAGACTATGCAGGACGGAGTGGAGGATCGGGCGGCGGTGCAAGTCAAGACTACGCTGGAGGGAATGCGTCAGGAAGTTGTGGCCAAGTGATTTCCGGATTTTCTTATCTCTGTAATGCTGGCGGCTCAGGTAACAAGGGGGGTACCTATCGTGCTGGTGGTGGAGGTGGTGCGGGCAGTGCTGGCACTAGTGGAACAGACACTACCCCAGGAAATGGTGGCGCAGGATATCTGCTGTCGTCAGATCTAGGTGGAGGATACGTCAGCGGCGGTGGGGGGGGTGGTAACGGTGTTGCAAATTACCCGGTCGCTAGTGGTGGTAGCGGCGTTGGTGGCAATGCCGGTTCTGGAAACGGTTCAAGCGCAACTGCAAACACAGGGTCCGGTGGGGGCGGAGGTGGGGTATTAGTAAGCGATTTGGGCGGTGATGGTTCCGATGGCTTTGTAATCATAGGTTATTAATACTCGGCTTCTTCAGTGCAAAAATTATTCGGAATAACGAGATACGACGGCAATCCTCTCAAAGGCGAGAGCTGAAACCGTCGTTTAAGTAGCACTAAAAATAGCGTTATTGCGAAAATAGCTCAAGAATTCAAAGTAGATGGCTTAGGTTACACAGAGCCGGTTCATTTCCTCTAGAAATTTGGTAACAACTCAATTGAAAATTGGGGCTCATACCTTGTGAATGACCCTGAAATTGAACGTGAAATTTAGTTTTAATCTGGGCCCATTTTTTCTAAAATCCGCCAAGCCGGCCGTCTAGAAAGTTCTCGATCTAGGCAGTTTCAAGTAATTGGCCCGGCTGGCACGAAAACAAAAAACCCAGTCCGAGAACTGGGCTTTTTGTTTAACACTCTGGTGCTGATGAGAGGAGTCGAACCTCCGACCTACTGATTACGAATCAGTTGCTCTACCAACTGAGCTACATCAGCCAAGATTCGAAGTTTAGCAAATCCCACTCCCGCCCCACAAATCCAAGCCGCTGAAGCGTGGAATCAAGTGGCTTGGTGGTAACCGGTTACTCGCTCGACTTCGTTCTTCGATCCGAGGAAAACCGCAACGCGCTGGTGCAGCCCCGTTGGCTGAATATCCAAGATGCGATGCTGGCCATCGGTGGCAACACCACCCGCCTGTTCGATGATGAGCGACATCGGATTGGCCTCGTACATCAATCGTAACTTGCCGGGCTTATCAGGATCACGCGCATCGGCTGGATACATGAAGATGCCACCACGATTCAAGATGCGGTGGACGTCAGCCACCATTGATGCAATCCAGCGCATGTTGAAATTCTTGCCACGCGGGCCAGCCTTTCCTTGTTCCAGCTCGTCGACATAGCGGCGGACCGGTGGGTACCAGTGGCGTGCATTTGAGGCATTAATCGCGTATTCAGCGGTGTCAGCCGGAATCTTAATATCTCGCTGCGTCATTACCCACGAACCCATCTCGCGATCAAGCGTGAAGCAGTTAACGCCGTTGCCTGTGGTGAGTACCAGCATGGTCTGCGGACCATAAACCGCATAGCCAGCAGCGACTTGCTTGGTACCCGCTTGGAGGAAGTCCTGCTCGCTGGGTTCCTGCATTCCCTCAGGCGCTTTTAACACCGAGAAGATCGTGCCGATGGTTACATTGACGTCAATGTTGGAAGAGCCATCCAGCGGATCAAACAGCAGGAGGTACTCACCCTTTGGGTAACGATTCGGTATCGGGTGAAAGGATTCCATTTCTTCAGACGCCATCGCTGCCAAGTGCCCGCCCCACTCATTGGCTTGCAACAGAATCTCGTTAGAGATGATGTCGAGCTTTTTTTGAATCTCGCCTTGTACATTTTCGGTACTAGCAGCTCCGAGCACATCTCCGAGCGCACCTTTACTGACTGAATGGCTGATAGTTTTACAAGCACGCGAGACCACCTCAATCAGCAGGCGCAACTCGGAGGGAATCGAATTGTGGAGTCGCTGCTCTTCGATCAGATGCTGGGTAAGGCTGATCCGCTTCATGAAATATCCTGATCTGGGAAATAATTAGTCGGCGAGTGCTTTGCCGATCACCTCAGCAACGTCATTCGATAGTGCTTTGGTGGCTACGACTTTTTCTAGGGCAGCTCTCATGCCGGCTTGTAGTCGCGGGGCATATTTACGCCAGCGATCCAGCGCACGCGCCAGTCGAGCGGCCACCTGCGGGTTGATCTCGTTAAGCACTATTACTTGCTCCGCCCAGAGCGAATAGCCCGAACCATCTGCTGCATGGAATTGTGCAGGGTTGTTATTGCAGAAGGCGAATAAAAGACTGCGCGCGCGGTTTGGATTTTTGATGGTAAATGCCGGATGTTGCATCAACTCGCGCACACCTCCGGCAGTGGTTGCATGGGATACCGCCTGAAGGCTAAACCATTTATCAATCACCAGCGCCTCGGTCTCGAATTCTTGATAGAACTGGCGTAATGCACCTGCTGCTGCGGGATGATCATTATTGATCATGGCGGCTAGCGCAGCTAAGCGATCCGTCATGTTGCCCGCACTGGCTAACTGGGTCCGCACTATGGCTTGTACCGAAGCATCATGTAATTCAGCCAGATAGCTCACAGCATTATTACGCAATGCGCGTCTACCCGTAGCCTGCGGCTCCGAGCTGTAAGGACCGGTAACTTCATTAGCAGCATAAACTTGCTGTAATTCAGATCGCAGCGAATGTGCAAGGAAGCGACGTAATGCCCTGCGAGCTTGATGGATCGCTTGTGGATCGATCACCTCGACCTGCTCCGAGAGCATGCTTTCGGATGGTAGGGTAAGCACCAGATCACGGAAAGCGGGATCGAGCGTCTCGTCAATGAGCAATTTGCCCAGCGCGTCAGTGATCAATTGATCGAGCGAATCCGGCGGATAGCGCTGATCTAGCGTGACACCATCCGCTGCCAGGGCCAACAGGCGACGTGTCATCAGGCGCTGACCAGCCTCCCAACGATTGAATGGGTCGCTATCGTGGGCCAGCAAGAAAGCGAGTTCGTCGTCGGTATAGTCGTAGTCCAGAACGACTGGGGCGGAAAAATCCCGCAGCAGCGATGGCACCGGTGCTTGCTCAATACCCTCGAAGCTAAAAGTTTGCGTGTGCTCGGTCAGCTCCAGCACCATCGTGGTTGGCAAAGGCCGAATTGCGTGATCATCCGGCGCACTGTCATGCTTGAGCCTAAGCGGTAAATCATTACCTTGTGCATCGATCAGACCCACAGCGACCGGAATATGCATCGGCAGTTTATGCCGTTGACCGGGTGTGGCCGGACAAGTCTGCGTTAGTTGCAGGGTGTAGCTACGATTAACCTCGTCATACTCAGTCTGTACTTTGACACGAGGCGTTCCTGCCTGACTGTACCAACGCTCGAACTGCGCCAAGTCTCTACCTGCGGCATCGGCCATCGCAGCACGAAAATCATCACAGGTCACCGCCTGACCATCATGGCGAGCGAAGTACAAATCCATCCCGCGACGGAATGCCTCTCGGCCCAACAAGGTCTGGTACATCCGCACGACCTCAGCACCTTTTTCATAGATGGTGAGCGTGTAGAAGTTATTGATCTCGACATAAGAATCTGGGCGCACCGGATGCGCCATCGGACCACCATCTTCGGGGAACTGCGCAGCGCGTAATACGCGTACATCTTCGATGCGCTTGACTGCACGGCCACTGGCACTACCCATCATGTCCGCTGAAAACTCTTGATCTCGAAATACCGTCAAACCTTCTTTGAGCGACAGCTGAAACCAGTCACGGCAGGTAACGCGATTACCCGTCCAGTTATGGAAATACTCATGCGCGACTACAGATTCAATACCTGCGTAGTCAGCATCGGTAGCGATGCGTGAATTCGCTAATACATATTTGGTATTGAAGATATTCAGACCTTTATTCTCCATTGCTCCCATGTTGAAGTCGCTGACAGCGACAACCATGAAGCGGTCGAGATCCAACTCCAGTCCGAAGCGCTCTTCATCCCACCGAATACTTTTGATCAGCGAGGACATAGCGTGCGCGGTTTTGTCGAGATTGCCCTCTTCAACCCACACTTGCAGTAAAGCGTCGCGGCCGGACTTTAGGCGAATCTGCTGTTCTTCACAAACCAGTTTGCCTGCGACCAAGGCAAATAAATAGGATGGTTTTTTGAAGGGGTCTTCCCACAAGGCGTAGTGCCGACCGTCACCCAGATCGCCCTCCTCGATCAGGTTACCGTTGGATAGCAGTACTGGGTATTGCTGCTTGTCGGCTCGTAGCATGACTCGATACTTCGCCATGACATCGGGACGATCAGGGAAATAAGTGATTTTCCGGAAACCCTCCGCTTCACATTGGGTGAAGAAATTTCCGTTTGAAACATACAGCCCCATCAGCGAAGTATTCTTCTCGGGGTTTATCAGGGTCTCGATTTCCAGCACGACATGGTCCGGCGCGTTCAGAATCCGCAAAGTTCCTTTGCGTAAGCTGTACTCGCGCTTACCGAGGGTTTTCCCATTCATTCGCAACGCAAGCAGCTGCAATGAGTCGCCGTGCAAGATGAGTTCTTTTTGCTTGCTTTGCGGATTGCGCTGCAGGGTGCTGCGCGCCGCCACCCGCGTGTGCCCAGGGTCAAGGTCGAAGCCTATGTCAATGCTCTCCACCAAATAAGCCGGTGGCTGGTAGTCTTGACGGTGAATCGCAACAGCGGTGTCGGTACGCATGGAATTGTGATGAGATGCAAAAATAATCAGCAGCGCATTTTACCAAGGCGGCAGCCCGCAGTAACATTCAAGTACGCTTAATTCGGAGGACGCATGCCATCGTGGCAAAGAGGGTTTTTAGTCATACTTGTGGCGTTTTCTTTCTTGGTGTCGGGTTGTGCCACGAAAATACGCTCAGAGGTCACGTCGTTTCATCAGTGGCCCGCGGATGTTGCTGGTCGACGCTTTACGTTTATCCATGAAGGCGATGAAGGCAAGAGCTTGGAACGCCAAAGCTATGAAAACCTGATTCGTGGCGAGTTGCTGAAGCTTGGTCTGACTGAACAGACCGCCGAAACACCGTCGCAACTCGCGGTGCGCGTTGAGTATCGAATCAACGGTCGAGATGTTCGGGTCATCGAGACCGTGCTGGTCGACCCTTGGTATGGCACGCCTTGGTATGGCCCGGGCTTCTACAATCCTTACTGGGGCTGGTACGGTTACGGACCGCCCTATCCCGGGCCGATGTGGCCGAGCATGCCCGTGGCCCGTGAGCAGTCACGGCGTTATTCGGTATTCCACAGCGAGCTTCGCATACGGATTACCGACAAGGCCAGCGAGCAAACCTGGTTCGAGGTGACGGTCAAAAGCGAAGGCGAGCAAGGCAATCTCGCTACCGTGATGCCCTACTTGGTACAGGCCGCGTTCAAGGATTTCCCCGGCACACACGGTGTACCGAGGGTGATTGAGATGAAGTTCAATAAGTAAAAAAGTCGCTGGCTATTACGGAATCAGAATCGTTGATCCTGTGGTCTTGCGCGACTCCAGATCGATATGCGCCTGCTGCGCATCCTTTAATGGGTAGCGCTGATTGATCTCGATCTTGACCTTGCCACTGGCGACCATATCAAACAGCTCGTTCGCAGTCGCCTCAAGATCACTACGCGTTGCGGTATAGCTAAAAAGCGTTGGCCGCGTGACAAACAAAGATCCACGCGAGGCCAATTCTTGCAATGAAAATGGCGGGACTGGCCCGGATGCCGAGCCGTAGCTGACCATCATGCCCATCGGCGACAAGCAATCCAGCGACTTCGTCCAGGTATCCACACCAATCGAGTCATACACCACTGGCACACCTTTGCCGCCTGTGATCTCTTTCACTCGCGCGACGAAGTCTTCCTTGTTGTAGTTGATGGTGTGCGTACAACCATGCGCCTTGGCCAAAGCGGCTTTCTCATCGGATCCGACAGTGCCAATCATGGTGACGCCAAGCGCCTTTGCCCATTGGCAGGCAATCAGACCAACACCACCAGCCGCCGCGTGAAACAGAATGGTTTCACCGCCCTTGAGTGGAAAGGTGCGTCGGAACAGATACTGCACCGTCATACCCTGCAACATCATCGCTGCGGCCGTATCGAAATCGATCGCATCTGGTAGTTTCACCAGACCAGCAGCTGGCATCACACGCACCTCGGCGTAAGCACCGGGCGGGCGGCAAGCGTAAGCGACCCGGTCGCCCACTTTCACCTCGGTCACGCCAGTGCCAATTGCCTCAACAACACCGGCACCTTCCATGCCGATACCTGCCGGCAGCGGTTGCGGGTAGAGCCCGGTACGGAAGTAGACATCGATGTAGTTCAGGCCAATTGCATGATGACGGACACGCGCTTCGCCCGGCCCTGGCTCGCCGACCTCGACGTCGACATACTCCATCACCTCTGGGCCACCGTTCTTGAAGCACCGGATTGCTTTTGTCATGACTACCCCCGCAATGATTGTTTCCAAAACCCCGGATCATACCGACAATCGAGCGATGGTTCCGAGCCTGAGAATCAAGCCGACACTCGGCAAAAAGGCGCCCAACATTGCTGTGTTATCGCTGTGTTTCTGGCTGCTAGGGGTCATTTTGGCAAGGCCGATATGTTAAGATCGCGTCCCTGTTTGCAAGCCGCCAGCACGCCGAAAAATCTGCGTAAGGCTTTGATTTAAATAAGTATTTGCCGACCTAAGCGCGGCACCCCAGGATCAGGAAGACGCACCGACATGGCTGGACATAGTAAGTGGGCCAACATCAAGCACAAGAAGGCGGCGACCGATGCCAAGCGCGGCAGAATCTGGACCCGTCTGATCAAAGAGATTACCGTTGCCGCTCGCTTGGGTGGGGGTGACATTGTTTCGAATCCACGGCTCCGCTTGGCGGTTGACAGAGCGGCTGACGCCAACATGCCCAAAGATAACGTCAACCGTGCGATTCAGCGCGGCACGGGTGGGCTGGAGGGTGCGAACTATGAAGAGATTCGGTATGAAGGTTACGGCCTGAATGGTGCAGCGGTGATGGTCGATTGCATGACCGACAACCGCGTACGTACCGTCGCCGAAGTTCGGCATGCCTTCAGCAAGTTCGGTGGCAACATGGGCAGCGAGGGCTCGGTCGCTTTCCTGTTCAAGCATTGCGGCCAAATGTTGTTTGCGCCAGGCACGAACGAAGACGCGTTAATGGAAGCTGCACTGGAAGCCGGTGCTGAGGATGTGGTTGCCGACGACGAGGGTGGGTTCGAAGTTATCACCGATCCGTATGAGTTTTCGCGGATACGCGAGGCGTTAGAAAAAGCCGGCTTCACGCCAGCACTAGCCGAGGTCACCATGAAACCATCTACCAGCACTGACCTGAGCGGAGACGATGCGGTAAAAATGCAGAAACTGCTTGATGCGCTGGAAAACCTAGACGATGTTCAAGAGGTCTATACCAACGCCGTCATCAATGAATGACCTTCTCCGCTGTTTGTCAGCGCCGCACACCCGACATCCATTTAATTGCTCATGAAGATTCTCGTTGTAGGCTCAGGTGGTCGTGAACACGCGCTAGCGTGGAAACTGGCCCAATCAAAACGTATCCAGATCGTGATGGTGGCACCGGGCAATGGCGGAACCGCATCGGATCCACGCCTGAAAAATGTCCCCATCACCGATCCCAAACAACTGGCCGACTTTGCCGAGCAAGAGCACATCGCATTAACCGTGGTCGGGCCGGAAGCGCCCTTGGCGGCAGGTATCGTCGACTTGTTCCGGGAGCGTGGTCTGAAAATCTTTGGTCCTACGCAGCGCGCAGCGCAGCTTGAGGCCTCGAAAGATTTTGCGAAATCGTTCATGCAACGCCATGGCATTCCTACGGCGCATTCCCAAACCTTCGTTGATGTCGCAGCTGCGCATCAGTATGTGGATCAGCAAGGTGCCCCGATTGTTATCAAGGCCGACGGCCTTGCTGCAGGCAAAGGGGTCGTGGTCGCAATGTCGCTCGATGAAGCGCATCAGGCGATCGACATGATGCTGTCGGATAACCGCCTTGGCGATGCCGGCGCGCGCGTCGTCATTGAGGAATTTCTCGAGGGTGAAGAAGCGAGTTTCATCGTTATGGTCGATGGTAGCAATGTGCTGCCACTCGCTACCAGCCAGGACCATAAACGCCTACTGGACAATGATCAGGGGCCGAACACTGGTGGCATGGGCGCGTACTCACCTGCGCCCATCGTTACACCGCAACTCCATGCGCGGGTGATGCGCGAGATTATCCTACCCACCGTACAAGGTATGGCGAAAGAAGGTGAGGCCTATACTGGCTTCTTGTACGCAGGCCTAATGATTGATGCGCAAGGCAATCCAAAAACGCTTGAGTTCAATTGCCGCATGGGCGATCCTGAGACGCAACCCATCATGGCGCGTCTGAAAACTGATCTGGTCACTGTGATTGAGCACGCAGTGAATGGCACGCTGAAAGATATCGAACTTGATTGGGACCGCAGAACCGCACTCGGTGTTGTGCTGGCCGCTGCAGGTTATCCCGATGCCCCCAGAAAAGGCGATGTCATCAGCGGTATTCCGGAAGAATCAGAAGACAGCGTTACCTTCCATGCGGGCACGATCATCGATAGCGTTGCGTTGAAAACAGCGGGTGGTCGAGTGCTGTGCGTGGTTGGATTGGGTGACAGCGTGCGCGTAGCGCAAAAGCACGCCTACGAGGCCATAGAAAAAGTGAAGTTTGACGGTATGCAGTTCCGTCATGACATTGGCTGGCGTGCGCTCAAGCGTCCGGGCTGAATAGAAAAAGGAAGATCAGGCAATGAGCGGAGTCGATAACAACAGCGTCAAGGATTGGCTACTATCACTGCAGCAGCGCATCGTCAGTGCAGCCGAAGCCATCGATGGCAAGCAATTCATCCGTGATGCTTGGGAGCGCCCGGAGGGCGGCGGCGGTATCTCGCGATTGATTGAAGAAGGCAATGTGTTGGAGCGCGGCGGCGTTGGCTTCTCGCATGTCAAGGGCAACAAACTGCCCCCCTCTGCAATGGCAAATCGCCCGGAGCTGGCGGGTCGCCCGTGGGAAGCCATGGGCGTATCGCTGGTTTTCCATCCGCGTAATCCGTATGCACCGACAGTTCACATGAATGTCCGATTTTTTTCCACCACCGGCGAGCATGACGAACCGGTGTGGTGGTTCGGCGGCGGGATGGACCTAACCCCGTATTACGGCTTTGTTGAAGATGCCAAGCACTTTCATCAAACCTGTCACGATGCATTAGCACCCTTCGGCGCCGAATTGCACCCACGACTTAAAAAATGGTGTGATGAGTATTTTTTCTTGAAGCATCGAAATGAAGCGCGCGGCGTTGGCGGCATCTTTTTCGATGATTTTCATGACAGTGGCTTCGAACACACTTTTGCGATGACGCGCAGCGTTGGTGATCATTTTGTCGATGCCTACATGCCGATCCTGCAGCGTCGCAAAGATACGCCGTATGGCGAACGCGAGCGCGATTTTCAAGCTTACCGACGCGGCCGCTATGTCGAGTTCAACTTGGTATTTGATCGCGGCACGCTGTTCGGGCTACAGTCCGGTGGCCGTACCGAATCCATCCTGATGTCGATGCCACCCATCGTCAAATGGCGCTATGACTGGAAACCGGAACCCGGTAGCCCTGAAAGCAAGCTCTACACAGATTTTCTGCCGCATCGGGATTGGCTGGCTGCGTGACGGAACGCTGTGTTTTACTTCTCGGAGGAAGCTTCGACCCGGTACATCTTGGTCATATCGCACTGGCGCGTTACTTCTGTGCCTTGCTGCATCCGGATGAACTTCGACTGATCCCGGCCGGGCAGCCTTGGCAAAAGCCCGATCTCACCACACCGCCAGAACATCGTGTTGCGATGCTGGAGGATGCCTTCGATGATTGGGTAGTCCCCGTCACCATCGATACTCAGGAAATCGAACGCGAAGGACCAACATATACGATCGATACCCTGCGTGCTCTGCGTAAACAATTGGGTGACGACGTGGCGCTGGTCATACTACTGGGCGCCGACCAACTGTTAAACCTCCATACCTGGCGCGATTGGCAGAAGCTTTTTGATCTGGCGAATTTATGTATTGCTACGCGCCCCGGTTTCGAGATCCCTGCTGAGGCACTCGACTCTTCCGTCGCAGCAGCTTTAATGCGCCGGCAGGCCAGTCCGGCACAACTCCGCGCTACGCCGCATGGGCTGATCTATATTGCCCATGACCTGGCGATGGCAGTTTCATCCACCGCGGTGCGTCAAGCGCTCGCTGAAAACAACCCGCCCGTACTGGAAGGATTGCTGCCACCGCCAGTGCTAGACTATATCCAACACCATCACCTCTATCAGACCCGCCATTAATGGACATAAAAAAACTACAAGCGCTCGTGATTGATGCGCTCGAGGATGTGAAAGCCCAGGACATCCATATCTACGACACTACCCACCTGACCAGTATGTTTGATCGGATCGCGGTTGCCTCGGGTACCTCGAACCGGCAAACCAAGGCATTGGCGGCATCGGTGCGCGACAAGGTGAAAGCCGCCGGTGGCCATATCGTGAATATGGAAGGCGAGATAACCGGTGAATGGGTGCTGGTCGATCTGGGTGACATGGTGGTGCACATCATGCAACCTGCGATTCGTGCTTACTACCGCCTGGAAGAGTTATGGGGTGATAAAGAGATCCGGCTTGCCGATGCTAGGCGTGGTACCGACGCTCGCAAACCCAACACCAAGAAATCGACTGAACCCAAATTAACGGCAGGTGATTCAAAGACAGCTGCGAAGAAAACAGCGAAGAAAACGCCCAAGACAGTCACAAGTACGGCTGGCAAAGTGCCAGCGTCGTCAGCAGCCCGCACCAGCAAAACTGCTAGCAAGGCGCCGGCAAAAACTGTGAAAAAGACGACAGCCTCTAAAACTGCCGCTAAATCTGCGGCCAAACCTGCAGCGAAACCTGCGGCTAAATCTGCCGCCAGACCACCTGCAAAATCACCAGCCAAAACTGCTGCCAAAAAAGCAGCGCCTCGGCGGTCCACGACCAAAGGCTGACACACCCCACCATGCAACTGATTGTTGCAGCCGTTGGCCACAAAATGCCGGCCTGGATAGAGGCTGGGTTTCAGGAATATGCCAAGCGTATGCCGCCCGAGTGCCGGCTCGTGCTCAAAGAGATCAAACCGATTGAGCGCTCTTCCGGCAAAAACGCTGAGACCGTGATGGCCCAAGAGCGCACCCGGATCGAAGCCGCGCTGCCGAAAGGTGGTCGTGTCATTGCACTCGATGAACATGGCGTGCACATGACCACCGTGCAGTTATCGCAGCAGCTATCAATATGGCAACAGCAAGGAGGCGATGTTAGCTTCGTCATCGGTGGTGCCGATGGGTTGGATGCTGAATTTAAGAAAAACGCCGATATGCTGTTACGCCTGTCGAACATGACGCTGCCGCACGGACTGGTACGCGTCATCCTTGCGGAACAGCTGTACCGCGCATGGTCGATCCTGCGGAATCACCCGTATCATCGGGTTTAGCTCACCGGTACCTGAGATTTACGAATGATCCAGCCTGAACAGAAAATCTATCTCGCCTCCAAAAGCCCGCGTCGGCGTGAGTTATTGCGCCAGATCGGCGTTGAGTTCGAGATATTGATGCTGCGCGAAGCCCCGGGGCGCCCCGGCGCAGTGAGTGAAATTCCCTACCCTGATGAAGACCCCGAAGTCTATGTACGGCGGGTAGCGCGTGAAAAAGGCGAGGCCGGCTGGCAAACCGTGTTGAGCCGCAAACTGCCGATACGGCCCGTTCTGTCGGCCGATACAACGGTCAGCATCGATGGCAAGATTCTTGGCAAACCAGCCGATGCGAATGAGGCGATCAAGATGCTCAGGTGGTTGTCCGGTCGTACACATCAAGTACTGACCGCGATTACCGTCACTGCAGACGGCAAAATGTCCGAGGCCTTGAGCCGGTCCGAGGTGCGGTTTGCGCACCTGGATGAAGCCAGCCTACGTGCCTACTGTGCCACCAAAGAGCCTTACGATAAAGCGGGGGCCTATGGTGTACAAGGCTTCGCAGCACAATTTATTGAGTTTATGGGTGGCAGTTACTCTGGCATTATGGGGTTACCCCTTTTTGAAACCGCCCGCTTACTGCAAAGGGTTGGCGTCAGCACACTATGAACGAAGATTTACTCGTCAATATTACGCCGCATGAGACCCGCGTTGCGCTAATTCAGCAAGGGGCAGTGCAGGAACTGCATATCGAGCGCACCGCCTCGCGCGGCCGCACGGGTAATATCTATCTGGGTAAAGTCGCGCGTGTTTTGCCGGGTATGCAATCCGCATTTATCGACATTGGCCTGGAGCGCGCCGCGTTTCTACACGTGGCCGATATCTGGGAAGCAAAAGTTGCAATAACCAATGGCGGCCCGACCATCCCTATTGAAAAGTTGTTATTCGATGGACAGTCGATATTGGTACAAGTCATCAAAGACCCGATCGGCACCAAGGGAGCACGCCTGTCCACACAAATCTCAATCGCGGGACGCATGCTGGTCTATTTGCCGCAGGATCCGCACATCGGTGTATCGCAACGTATTGAGAGCGAGGCTGAGCGGGAGCAACTGCGCGCCAAACTACAGCAGTTATTACCCGCGGATGAAAAGGGTGGCTTCATCATTCGCACCATGGCAGAAGAAGCGAGTGATGAAGATTTAACGATGGATCTTTCTTATCTTCGTAAAACTTGGGAGCAGATTACCCTGCTCTCAAAAACCGCACCCCCGCCTGCACTTTTGCATGAAGATTTGTCGCTTTCGCATCGCGTATTACGAGACTTTGTCGGTGACCTGACTGCAACCATACAAATCGATTCGCGCGAGAATTTTCAGAAGCTAAGTGAGTTCGGTACGACCTATACACCTTCGGTACTGCCCAAGCTTACCCATTACACGGGCGAACGACCATTATTTGATTTATATGGCGTCGAGGGAGAAATCGAGAAAGCGCTAGGGCGTCGGGTAGATCTGAAATCCGGTGGTTATCTGATCATCGAACAAACCGAAGCCATGACTACGATTGATGTCAATACGGGCAGTTATGTCACTGGCCGTAATTTTGACGATACGATCTTCAAGACCAACTTGGAAGCAGCGCATGCCATAGCGCGCCAGCTCCGGCTGCGAAATCTTGGTGGCATCATCATCCTCGATTTTATCGACATGGAAAACATCGAACACCGCCAAGCAGTGCTGTCTGAACTGCACAAGGCACTTGCGCGAGATCGCACCAAGGTCACGGTGTCAGAGTTCTCCGCGCTTGGCTTGGTGGAGATGACCCGTAAGCGCACGCGCGAGTCACTCGCGCATGTGCTTTGCGAGCCCTGCCCTGCGTGTCAGGGAAAAGGACAAGTCAAGACCGCGCGCACCATCTGCTACGAGATTTTGCGCGAGCTGCTGCGCGAAGCCAAGCAGTTCAATCCGCGCGAGTTTCGCATCATCGCCTCTCAACTCGTGATTGATTTATTTCTTGAGGAAGAGTCGCAGCATCTCACCATGCTTGGCGACTTCATCGGCAAGCCAATTTCCCTGCAAGTAGAGACCGCTTTTCATCAAGAGCAGTACGACATTATTTTGATGTAAACAGTACCGCTAAAAAAATAAGTGTATGAGCCCGGAAGTCATCATTACCAATATAAAAAAGCGCTATTCGGGCGTATCTGGAACAATCAATGCCCTGTTGCCCGTCCAGGCAAAAAATCTTCGAATCGGTTTTGTAGGAAACGATCTTCCAGGGTTCGAGATCGCGCAAAAAGAAAACCCCGACCAAATTCAGCGCATGACTATATGGCGGTCGATCGCCATATCAAGAAAAAAACTAGCCGACGGTCGGTCGCGTATTTGGCATGTGCGCCGTGATCACGAAATGATGCTGGCTATATTTTTACGTGATGTGCTTCAGTTCCCGATAAAGATTGTATTTACCTCGGCGGCAAAGCATCGTCACTCATGGTTTCCTCGCTGGCTGATCAGCAAGATGGATGGTGTAATTTCGACGACAGAGGAAGCAGCAAGCTTTGTACCGAATACGACATTGGTTGCTCCGCATGGTATCAGTCTTCGGCGCTTTGCACCCCCAACTGACAAGATGAATATATGGGCTCGTACCGGCCTCCCCGGAAAATACGGTATTGGTACCTTTGGGCGCATTCGTGAAGATAAGGGTTCCGATATATTTGTGGATGCGATGATCAAAGTACTTCCCGAGTTTCCGGAATGGAGTGCTGTTCTAGCCGGACTGTGTGTGCAAAAACATCAAGCATTTCAGCAAGCACTCCTGCAAAAAATCGCTGATGCTGGCTTGTCGGACAGGATTGTTTTTTTGGGTGTTATTGGACCCGATCAAGTCGCTGATTGGTACCAAAACGTACTAATAACAGTTGCATGTCCACGTTACGAGCCATTTGGGCTTACGCCACTAGAGGCAATGGCTTGCGGTTGTGCTGTGGTCGCTAGCAATACCGGTGCATTCAAAGCTATTGTTGACGAAGGCAAAACTGGCTATGTCGTGCCTACCGATGATGTTGACACACTAGCAGACAGACTCCGAACCATCATGGACCCAAGTAGCGCTTATCACATGGGTCTATTAGGTCGTGAACGTGTTGCAAAACATTTTACGATCGAGCTCGAAGCAACAAATATTTCGCGCGTGTATAACAAGCTTTGGTTTGGTGACTAGACAAATAGTATGGTCGATACGCCTGCTATCTTTTTTTCATAGCGGAGGTGAATTTCACCCCAGCCCGTTTGCCGTCTTGTAAGCCGACGCTGAAATACCTTCCAGCAGAATGATGGCCGAGATGCCCGTACCGTCATGGTCATAGGCGAGATAGGTGGTGCTGTCGTTGCCTCCGATCAGTACATCAGCGACAGTGTTCAATGAGCTGGTCGTTCCGGTGACTTGCCCGGTATTGAAATGGTTGATGGCGCTGTTGACAAAGCCATCCAGTGTTCTGGCGGTGGTCGCCACACCAGCAAGGCCATCGAAATGCAGCTCGTCATGACCAAGCCGAAAACCTTTGATCAATACACGCTGCACAGCTGCATCCGTAAGGCTGTCTTGGTCAGCGCCAAATTCAATGATCGCTTTACCGTTAGCACCGGTAAAACTGATATCGATATTGTCGAGCAATTGATTAACGGCCGACGCCTTGTCACCGAGGGTCAATGTGGTTGTTCCCGCATGGTCAGTATCGCCTAGCCGCGCCTTGCCACCGTCTGAAAACAATCTGAGTGACATCGACACTGCGTCATCATGCTGTATCGCGTCCAGAAACACATCGATCGGCGCGCCGCCCAGTTTACCGACCTGTACATCGGCAGTCGCCTTTGCACCTGCTGCTGAACCGACACTGCTATCTGCACTCATGAAGATCGTGCCGTTGACGCTGACATTACTCCCCGCACCCTGACGCAAGACTAAATCAGCATGACTACCCTCACCGAGCGCTCCTATCGAGATACTCTCCATGAGATTGACTGCAGCAGCGCTTGAAACGATATTCGCCTTGGCCTCACTGCCATTACCGCTAGCGAGAATCGACAAACCGCCCTCAATCGTGATGGGTGACGACGAAGTGCTCAGCGTGAGTGCGCTATGACTGGCAGTTGCCGTCGCTGATGAGAGCAAGTCACCCGTGATATTGATTTTATCTTGCGCGCTAACGACAGAAACCACTGCCTGCGAATCAACATTCGACGCGATAGCACTCAAATCACTACCGATACTGACCACACCCCGATCTGCTACGACCGACAGATTTGCCACTGCTGCGACACCACTCGCCTCTACCAAGACTGGACCAGCGATTGCCACGTTAGCCGACATAGTTGTCGTTGGCGTACGCGCATCGGATCCAGCGTGGCCTGTCAACGTAGCCTGGGCACTGCTGCGGCTTCCACTGGCGATAACATCGAGTGCACTACCTAGCGTCAAGGCGCTCCCTACAGAAAATACATCGAGTTCGGACGCTGCACCATAGCCCGAACCAATCACCCGCACATTCCCCGCGATGCTGACCGAACCATAGCCCGTGATAACAGTGTAATCAGTGCTATCGACGCTACTGGCGCTACTCAGAAGACCTGAGCCAGCACCGATACTGACCTTGACATCAGGTGTCGTCGTACCAGTATTACCTATCATGGCTAGCGCAGTGAGTTGACCATTGATTATGATATCTCTATTGAAAGTTCTCAAGGCAATCGAGGTACTGGTATCAACTGCACCAGACAGCGCCAAGACATCTCCTGATACAGACACAATGCCGCCACCTTCACGATTGGTTTGCGTACTACTTCCAAAATTCAGATCCCCAAGCTTTATATTGACTGCGGCATGAGCGTGAGCAGCGCTCGTCGAGGCTTGAATTTGGCCCACACTGAAATCGCCATAGGTATTTTCTGCACGAAATTCTGATACTGCAGAAGCGCCAGTTGCATGAACCAATAGGCCGCCATCTATTTGTAATGTCGGTGCGGCATTTGATGAGATGCTTGCGTAAGCTCTCGCAGAGGTGCCGGAGGCTATGATAAGAAGACTGCCAAAAAAACTGATTGTCCGGGACTCCTCTACAGAACGCGACAGAAAATCTTGAGTGATGGCTAATTCGGCATTTGCTAAAGCACCACTGGCTTGGATGCTGACATCATAAAATTCTAGCTCACCCTTCTTGTAGTTGATTTGCAGACCTGATATAGACTTTGGCCCAGATGCCACTATCTGTAACGGGCTCTTGAAGAATATTTTGGCCAGAGCACTTTGGGAGAATTTCAAGGTTACTTCGGACTGAAATCCACTAGCCTCGAGCGTGGCATTACCAAATTGCTGGAACTGCATTTGAGCGCCCATCCTTGCATCGGAAATGCTGAATTCTGACTGAGCATTACTGCCTGTTGCTTGGATAAGTAAAGGATTATTAATGTTAATTAACTCTGCTTGTAAATTCATACTCACGCGAGACCCATCTCCACTAGCGATGGCTTTAATACCGGCATTAAAAACCGCTGTACCGACGTCTTGAGTCAAGGTGAACGATACATTACTAAGGAGACCCTCAGCTCTCAGTTCGGTCTGTTGAATGAAAAATCTAGGTTGCCGCATTAGATCACTGCCACTAGCAGTCAGATCAATAATAACTTGGCTACGGTAGGCAGATGCGATTGCAGCCAATCCTTTATCCGACACAATCCTTCCATTATTCGTCTCGAACGTAAGCGTATTTGTTTCAGCAACATCTGCTGTGACGACTAAATCCTCATTTAGGACTATGGGCTCATTGGAGTTGATTAATGATCTAGGATCGATATATTCTCGCTGTGCGATGTTGAGAATAGATGAGTTGATCTCTTGCACCGCAGGCACACTTACCTGCCTATCAAAATTGAGATATACCATCTGTACAGGATCCATAATACTTATTAAACCTGTCAGCCCGGTACCATCAAGATCATAAGCAATATAAACTGTTTTCTGTGCCACATCGTAAGTCGTTCGAGAACTTGCAGAATTTGGCGTCGCGGCAAACTGTTGAATAGCGTCATTCAGAAATGCGTCCAGACCAAGAAAATTTGAAAATACAGGATCGTTGAAACCATTACGAGTTAGTTCTGAAGGAACAATCAACCTATCGAGTCCCTCTCTCCACCCTTCAATTGTCAGCATATTTGCTTTCGCTGATTCGATGCCCATATCTATATCTTTTGATCCTAGAAAAATATTGGCAATTCCATTTCTCCAAAAATTGATTTTTATATTAGCTGCTTGCATATTATCGAGCTGCAAGTAAACCTGACCAGCAGAGGGGTCAGAACCAAGGTTGAACTGCCCGCCATACGATAGGTTGTTTACCCGCAGGACTGCGATATCAAACCAGTTCACTGCATCTACGTTTGCAATACGAGTGCTACCACCGTCCATGCTGATAGCTGCGCTCGCAATAGCTCTTGAGATGGGATCTACACTGCTATCCGCCTTAATGCTTATGTTTCCCGTTATTTTTAATGCGGCGAGGGCATCCAGTGTCGCCGCGGATCCAGCGCCTTGGGCTGAGATTAAGGTATCGCCACCGACGTTCATAGCAGCTGACGATGAACCCACCATGGAAACCGTCGATCGACTACCGTAACTCGTAGCCTCCACACTGATGCCGTGGTCGATACTTCCGGTGACAGCAACGCCGGACGACGCATTCGTCACCATAAGACTGGTTCGAGCAAAATCACCCGTTGCGTCCAGATGAAGCGCGCCGCCAATATGCAGTGATGGTGCAGCACCACCTAGCGTAATTGCTGCGTGGCTGCCAAAGTCGAGTGCAACCAAGTTACCACGGGCAGTGGAGTCTATTTTCCAATCGCCGGCGATATCAAGCGCCGAGAGTGTCGCGTTCGTACCGGTATAGAAACGTGCTCGGCTACCATAACCGATTGAATCCTGTGTCAGATCACCTTCGATCTCCACCCTATAGGGATTAGTTTTTCCAGCTTCCCAAATGGCCGAGGCAATACCCCCTGCGGCAGATTGATCCGCCGCGATCTTGAGATCGCCCTGGATATCAACCCGACTACGCACATTCTTGAATGCCAATTGCGTGAGCCTACCCTCTCCGAGCACTGCCCCATCACGCTCCAAAATTACGTCACCCGCAATCGTGACATCGCCGCTCAGATCAAGTAACGCTGTGCTGCCATGACCCGATGATTGAATCGCAATGCCTGGATCAGTCGTTGACCCTGAGGTCGTTGCTATCGTGAGTTGTTCGCTCGTCGTAAAACTCAATTTAGCGGAGCTGAGCGTCCCGGTCGATGCGAGCAATATCTCATTACCTATTGTTATGCTCCCTGGTAAAGAAATTTCACTCTGTGTACTACTCTGTGCCGCAAGACTACTTTGGTTGATTGCTCCTTGCAGCACCATACCGCCTTGATCTGCCTTGAATGTTATAACTGTTGATGCATCCGTAGCTCCGTGGGCCGTTATCACGTTCAACGATGACGCAAGGGTGAGTGCGATGCCAGTAGTTGCAGGCGCATAGGCAGACAAGCTTAGTGTTGATACTGTGCCGGCACCCTCAGCCTCTACCGTCACTGGGCCGTTGACACTGATCGTACCGCGCCCTGTCTCAGCAATTACCGTTGCAACACTGTTCGCACCACTTGCGAGTACATTCACAGACCCCATGCGAATATTGCCTGAAACTGAAGACAATTTTACCGTTGCACTGGTACGCAAATCGGTATTCAGCAAGGGTAGCGTGGTCCCAGTAGCGATCGCGCTGACGCCGCCATAGAGCGTGTTGGTACCCGAACTTGACTCCAGCAAGATCGCGCCAGTTGTTGAGTTAACCCAGATGGCTGAGGAACTGCCATCACCCGCGGATAGGGCAGATAACTGGCTACCGATCACCACATTGCCGCCCGCACTGATCAGGTTTATTTCGGTCGTACTACGCTCAGCATAGCTAGCAGCGGTCAGCAGATTAGTCTTTAGGATGCCGGTGGCACCTGACTGTAGCAGTATCCCTGCCTTTGATTGCGTCCCTGTCGCTACCACATAGAGATCCAAAGCCTGCACACTCGTATTGGATATCGCAGTTACATTGGCTATCGCTTGCTGCCCCGCGGCATGGACCCGAACCGGGCCACTGATATTGCCGCCTAGCGGGGTACCACTAGTGATCGTACCGCCGAGCCCGATCGTCATCTCAGCTCTACTTAAATTGAAGCCGTTGGCATCCCCTGCTGCGAGTAGCAATAGCGCCCCAAGATTTGCAGTGACACCCTGTGCACTACTGACGGCCGGTAGTTTTCCTATGTTGAGGGCTGCGCTCGATCCACCACCACGCGCCGTCAAAAGAATATCTTGTTTATTGAGTACCGCGTTGGCCTCCGCTGCGGACCATTTCAAGTCTAGCCGAGCACTGCTGGTGCCGGTATCAAATACAAATTTGGCTCTATCGTCTGCGCCAAGCGCACCCAATACTTGCGCCTGCGCGCTAGACGGCAACACATGCTGGCTGATACTGAGACGGTTTGTCACCGGGTCTGCATTTTTTCCAGCACCAAAATCCGCAGCGATCAATGCGCCATTGACCTTATCCTGAGCATCGATTCGTCCATCAAGGTTCAGGTCAAACCAGGCGCCGGTCGCGTTGATGACTATGCGCGCACTTGGGCCAGTGAGAGAATCGATTAATGCGCTCCCCAAGTCTGCAATCAGTCTATCAATACCCGCCTTGATCTCGGACTGGAGTGATGCTTCGCTTAGCTCACCATTGTTTAGCGCGGTATTCAGACCAGCACTTAAACGCGACAAGTCTGGTAGTACGGTGTGAACTGCCCTAGCGAGGGTATTTTCACTGTCGAATACTAGGGTATAGGTCGTCATCAAGCGCGCAAGCGTGTTACTGAGTGCATCATCAACAATAAGTGAGTCTGGCAGCACACTCGCCATTGCGAGCTTCAATTGGGCGACGTCACTAAAATCGAAACTACCGCGACTTGTCATGAACTGTGCTAACCGCTGAGAAATATCGCTGCTGACAGATGCAGAGAGCTCGAGCGATGCCGCGTCACTTGGGGCATTACTCATACCACTTGCAAGTGAGACCAAAACATTCAGTAATACATTAGCCTGCAACTCAGAAACTAATCGTTTATTCGAATCCCGCTCGGGTGCAACCGACATCAGTGTTTCAGCAGATGTGCTCAGACCAAGGGTGTTAGCTACAACATTGAGGTGATCCTCGTAGGCCGACGCGATATCGAAACCCTCGGGCGTACCGCGCATGAGCTGGCATTGGAATCGGTCAGCTGCGAGCGTCGTCAGTGGGCTAAGTACAACCTGAAATAATTTATCGCTCTCAACAACAGCGTTTGTCAAATAGGCGCTGTATTGCAGCGGGCCAGTGATGGCAAGCTCCCCCCTGATGGTGCTCGCGGTGCCACCGTTCGCCGTGAATTGAAGTATGCCGGTTGTCGGATCGAAGCCCGATAGGGTCTGCGGAACTGCAAACTGACCACGTGTGATACTGAATGTACTACCGGTGACGCTAGTACTGAATGCACTAACGGTGACACTATTGACGGTCAATGGCAAAGCCAACTCGGCGCTATCGATTCGCCCATCAGCGTTCGCGTCATAACGCATCTGTACACTGGCCAGCGCCAAACTTTCCGGTCCTACCATCCCGGCACGATTGGAGATCAGGGGCAGCGGTGGTGGTTCGGTGCCTGTGTTACCGCCTGTGTTACCGCCGGTATTACCACTGGTATTACCACCCGTATTACCGCCTGTATTGCCACCCGTATTACCGCCTGTATTACCGCCTGTATTACCGCCTGTATTGCCACCCGTATTGCCACCGGTATTGCCACCGGTATTGCCCCCGGTATTGCCACCCGTATTACCGCCTGTGTTACCGCCTGTGTTACCGCCTGTGTTACCGCCTGTATTGCCACCCGTATTGCCACCCGTATTGCCACCCGTATTACCGCCTGAATTCCCACCGGTGTTACCACCTGAACTCAGTGTGCCACTTGACCCACCACCTGACCTCGCGGCCGCCGCCGCTACCGCACCTAGCGCAATCGCCCCACCTAGTAGCCAACCCGAACCGCCCTCGCTGTCCTCCCCTGGACCGATGACCACCTTATCGCTGGCACCCACCGGATCACCCGTTAGCAAGGCGTACCCGCTATCGTACTGACCGATAGTCGTACTGAATAACTCACCGGAACCATCAAAGGCGGTATTACCATTCGCTGGTAGATAAAAGCCCTCAAGACGAATCAGCGGATCCCCATCGATGAATATCTGAAGATCCTGACCGACTCGCTTAGCTTGTAATTTTCCCGGTAGTTTGCCTGTAGTCGCATCAACGACGGTATACGCCGATCCAATTTCAACTTGAACGAAGTCCCCAGTAATTTCTTTGGTGGAAATCTTCCCGGCAGGGCTGCGCTTTAGCAGCTTGAATTGTCTCGGGTCGGGTTTAGGCATTCGGGATCTCCATCGTTAGTTGAAACACGCAGATACTCACTACTTCGTAGCGTATTTACCGCCAAGGTGCGTCGGAATGATGCACCACGCTGTCCCAATTCTTGTTGCACTGATCAGACGATTCCCTCGCTTATTTTCATCGTAATGACGGTGCTGTCGTACATTTGCACGCGCCACTCGCTCTTCATCACTGCATTTTTTGGTATCGCGCATAGGCAAATCACACGTGCAACCAAGCCGTTAGTGACCCCAGAATCCAAGGTGTGCGTTTTACACCACGGGTAGGTGCTCATTCCCTGTTCAAGTCGAGGTCATGTATGAGGTTTTGCGCGTTCATTCGAAGGCTGTCGATTTTTCTTGGTGTTCTTTCTTGCATTGCTCACGCGCAAGATTTTTCCGTGATGCAAGCAGATAAACGAATCGGTGAATCCAATACAGCACTCAGCTTTGAACAGGCACTACGGATTGCCGCTGATACTCATCCCAGTATTGCTCAGCGACTTAGCGAGCAAGGTGCCAGCGAATACGGTGCAACCGGAGCACGCTGGCAACGCTGGCCGGGTTTGAGTGTGTCTTCTTCGCGTGGCCCACTGGGAAGCACGCTGACTGAGCTGCAGCTTGAACAACCGCTGTGGTCGGGGGGGCGTATCACCGCCAACATTAATGCGGCCGAAGCGCGTGCCGAAGCCGCCCGGAACAGTGTCGCCGAAGCCCGTAAAGTAATTCTCGAACGTGCGATCAATGCCTATGCCGAAGCGATGCGGCTGCAATCACGCCTATTGATTGCGGATACAGCGATTGCTGACTTTGAGCAGCTGCGCGACATGATTGACCGACGTGTCGAAAGTGGTATCAGCCCAAAAGCCGACGCGATCAATGTACGCGCCCGTTTGCAACAGTCACAAAGTGAGCGTATGCAAATGAGTCTGCAACTACAAAACACGCGTACCGAGCTGGAGTTACTTCTCGGAAGACGATTCACAGCATTAGTCGTACCGCCACCCCTCGCGAAACTTTCCCTGAACATGGATGAAGCACTCGATATCGTATTAGACACTGCCCCCGAGCTTGCACGTCTGAATGCAGAAGAGCGCGTTGCCGAGGAGGCGATAGCCGCGACACGCAGCAGTCTGTCACCCTCACTCGCCTTGCGCTATCAGCGCGTGTTTGGTGGAGGCACATTCTATGCAACTGATCAGGTATTCGTTGGCGTCACCTACCAACCAGGTAATGGACTGTCATCATTCTCAGCCATCAGCGAGGCTGAGTCACGCCGCACCGGCGCTGTGTATGCGCGCGAGGCAGCACGTCTTGATCTCATCAATCGCGTACGAAGTTTATGGCAGCAAGCGGATTCGTCACGCCGTGAGTTGAGTATTCTGAACGAACTCGTTTCTTCTACTCAGCAGGTCTATGAATCCTGCTTGCGGCAATTTCCGGTTGGACGTCGTACTTGGCTAGAGCTGCTGTTGGCGAGGCGTGATGCCACACAAGCACAGTATGCACTGGCCGATATCCGCTGGAGTGGTTTTGCATCGCAGCTGAAGCTTGAACTGGTGACCGGCCAGCTTGCTGCGCGTGATTACCGCGTAATTGAGGAGCCATCGCCATGAGTCACGCTGAAGATATATCTGCCGTATCGGGTAGAGATCGTATTACTAATCGTAGTGCTCGGCAGTGGTTCATTCATGCAATCGTGGCGCGACACTGGGTATTCATGGAGGCAGTCGTCGCTACCTTTGTCATCAGTATGCTGGGGCTGGGTGCATCGTTTTACAGCTTGCAGGTCTATGACCGCGTTATTCCCACGCAAGCGCATGCAACATTAGTCGCACTGACTATTGGCGTTGGTATCGCTGTAGTGTTCGAGTTCATCTTGAAGCAAGTGCGATCGCTGATGGTTGATCGCGGCTGTAAAGCGATCGAAGAAGAGCTATCCGAAGTTTTCTTTAGTCGTATGTTGGCTATACGAATGGAGGCTCGTCCACGCGCAGTCGGCAGCTTTGCCGCGCAGGTTCGTCAGTTCGAACTGGTGCGTAACTTCATGAGCTCGTCGACAGTTTTCCTGCTCGCTGATCTACCGTTCTGTTTTTTATTCATTATGGTGATTGGTGTCATCGGTGGCTGGCTTGCTGTAATTCCCTTACTGCTGCTACCGATCGTGCTGCTCAGCTCGGCCTGGCTAAACTGGCGTATCGGGCGGCTGACCACACGTCAGTTGCGCGATACCCGCCATAAGAATGGTTTGCTGGTCGATGTCATCGACGGTATAGAAAGCATCAAGGCTGCGGGTGCCGAAAGCGAGATGCTGGAACGCTGGCGCCGGCTGGTAGCGTCGAGCTCGATGCTCGAGCTGGATACCCGCTACCTCTCCACTATGGCATCGAACATTGCGCAATTACTACAACAGCTGAGTTATGTTGCCATCATCGGGCTGGGTGCCTGGATGGTCGGCGCTGGTCAGATCACCATGGGTGCACTCATCGCTTGCTCTATTCTCAGCAATCGCACGCTGTCGCCGATTACCCAGATTGCGACTTGGGTCACGCAGTGGCAACACGCTAAAGAAGCCCTGCGCGGATTGGACGAGATGATGCGACTGCCAACCGATCGCCTTGATATCGGGACTGCGATCATGCCGTCATCTTGTAGCGGCGAATTGCGGGTTGAGCAGGCAGCCTTTGCTTTCAATGACAAACTCGCAGCGTTGCAGCCCCTGACGCTAACGATCAATGCGGGTGAACGGATCGCAATTGTGGGGCCGATCGGCTCTGGCAAGTCAACACTGATTCGACTGCTGTCCGGCCTTTACCGTCCGATGGCAGGAAAGTTGCTGCTCGATGGTGTTGATATGGCTTTGCTGGCACCATCCTATTTACGTACCCACATTGGCTATCTACCTCAAGATGTCCGGCTGCTACATGGCACGCTGCGCGATAACCTCACGCTCGGTATTGCCCCGCCCAATGACAGTACCTTGATCCATGCCGCGAGATTGACCGGGCTCGATCGGGTCATCAGCGCACACCCGCAGGGTATGGATTTGCCTATTCAGGAAGGCGGGCGCGGTCTGTCGGGCGGACAACGGCAACTCGTCGGCCTGACCCGTCTGCTTCTTAGTCAGCCGACAGTGTTACTACTGGATGAACCAACGGCGGCTATGGATGCCGAGTTAGAAGCAAACGTGATGCAGCGCATGCTGTCATCACTAACGCCTTCGGCGACTGTCGTGTTCGTAACGCACAAGGCCAGCTTGCTGCGGCTAGTTGACCGCGTCATCGTGATGGATCAGGGGCGCGTTTTGATTGATGGCCCACGTAACGAAGTACTGGCAAAGCTGACTTCGACCGCACCCATCGGGGCGGGAACTAACCCAGCAAGAAATAGCACACCCGACCACCGGCAGGGCTTAGTGGGAGAGACACTGTGAATCCTATAGAGAGTCGCCCATCGCCCACCATCTGGATCAGTCTATTAGCACTGGTATGTTTTTTCGTATGGGCATCACAAGCGGAGCTGGAGCAGCTAACCCGAGCACCAGGACAAATTATTGCCAGTGGGCGCACACAAATCATCCAGGCAAGTGATGGCGGCGTATTGCAGGCATTGCGTGTCAAAGAGGGCGACACCGTAGAACGTGGCCAGTTACTGGCACTGCTTGATAGTCAGAAGCTTCGCGCTGCCTATCAGGAAACTCGGTCGCGCGAGCTTGCGCTGCGTGCTACGGTGGCCCGATTACAAGCAGAATTAGTGGGCGGAGAGCCCGTGTTTTCTTCAGAGATCGCGGGCTATCCGCAATTTCGTACGAATCAGCTGGCACTGCTACAGAAACGTCGCGCTTCGATCAACGAAGAAACTGCTGCGCTGCGCAAGCTGCTCGAGCTAGCGCAGCGCGAACTTGCGATGACATCGCCGCTAGTAAATACTGGCGATGTATCGCAAGCAGATGTATTGAAGCTGGAGCGGCAGGTCGCCGATCTGCAGGCGCAGATCACGAATCGTCAGAATAAATATTTTCAGGATGCACAGGCCGACTTGTCGCGCGCTGAAGAAGAGTTAGCGGGCGTGCAGCAGATGCTGGCACAACGCGCTGACCTGCTGGCACGTACCGAGCTGCGCGCACCGATGCGAGGTGTCGTAAAAAATATTCGTATGACCACGCTAGGCGGTACCTTAAAGCCCACCGAGGAGCTGATGCAGATCGTGCCGATCGAAAAGGAGTTATTGGTCGAGGCGCGTATACGACCCGCTGATATCGCCTTCATACACACCGGACAAGCGGCCAGCGTCAAGGTTGATGCTTACGACTACACCTTGTATGGCTGGCTGGATGGGAAGGTCAGCTATCTAAGCCCGGATACACTCACCGATGATCTGAAACAAGGTGAGCAAGCCTACTATCGTATGCAAGTGCGCGCTGAGGGCAAGTCATTCGGTGGCCACGCGGATCAGAGCATACAGCTACAACCTGGCATGACGGTAAGCGTTGAAGTCAAGACGGGCAAGAATACGGTGCTGCGCTACCTCGCCAAACCGATCGTCAGAACGCTACGAGAAGCAATGGTCGAGAAATAATCAAGCATCCCAGACGATTTCCGCCTGCAATACGCCACGCAGCGCGTTGCAGACACAAACAGCTTGTGCGCGGCGCAGATCCATCAGCGTGATCGACCGTTCGATTACATTCCAGTCAGTATCTTCCAACAGCAGCGAACGCATTACCCCGGGCAGTACGCCGGCCGATAAGGGCGGCGTTACCCACTGATCATCGAGCTTGATCAAGACATTGCTGCGCCCACCTTCGGTCAGCTCGCCATGCTCATTGAAGAACAGTGTATCAAAAGCACCGACGCGCTCTGCCTGCTGCCAGCCTTCATCGTAAACATGGCGCAATGAGGTTTTATGCGCAAGCAGCACATCTTCTGAGGACATGACTATCGGTGAAAGTAAAAGCCTTACAGGTTGCTGTACTAGCTGCAGCCGTGCGCTATGTAACTGTATTTCTCCGGAGGGCGTCAGCACGAGTCGTAATCGGTAATCATGCTCATCCGCGATCACAGCGCACTCGGCAATAACACGCTGACGCGCAGCTGCAAGATCAAAGGGAAATCCAAACGCACGGGCTGAAGAGGTCAGTCGTATCAGGTGCCGGTCAAGTAAATCACAACCATGCCGAGTGGCACGCATCGTCTCGAATAGGTTGAATGCGGATGGCATGCCGGTCAGAAAGCGCGCCTTCAACAGACACTCCTGATATTCCGCCAAGGCATCGCTGTCGTACACAATACCGGCTCCGATGCCCATCTCTGCCTGTCGATAGTTATTTTCGTTAGGCGCATCGAGAAGTAGCGTTCGAATCGGCACCGAGAGTGCGAAGTCACCGAGTTCCTGCTCGGCCGTCGGCGGGTCAAACCAACCGATTGCACCGGTATACAAACGCCGCGGCCAAGGCTCTAGCGCATGCAGTATCTGCATAGCCCGACGCTTTGGCGCCCCGGTGATTGAGCCACAGGGGTACAGTGCTTCGAATACCTCGGACAATCGAGTGCCAGCACGCCGATCTGCGACAATCGTCGATGTCATCTGTAACACCGCACCAAAGCGCTCGACTGAAAATAAATCAGGCACCTTGACCGAGCCGGTCACTGCAATTCGACCAAGATCATTGCGCAACAGATCAACAATCATCAGATTCTCTGCACGCTCTTTAGTACTCTCTTGTAAACCTCGAGTTCGCTGTGTATTCAATACATCGTCATCACTCGCAGCGGCTGTACCCTTCATCGGCCGACAGGTGAGTTGTCCGTGGTCGTGACGTACAAACAACTCCGGCGAGAGCGACAATACCGATGAGCCATCAGGCAAGGCAATCAACGCACCGTAGGGCACAGGCTGTCGCTCGCGCAAAGCGGCGTATAGCGCCACTGGCTCGCCATGCATCGCGAACCGCAGCGGAAAAGTAAAGTTCGCCTGATAGATATCACCCGCTTCGATATAGCGCTTAATCCTGTCAATAGCTTGTACGAACTCGGCCTCCGATAGCGCGGGCTGGATTTGTGTGACCGCATAAGACCGGGCGCTCGTCTGTTGCTCCAGCCATGCGTTCACCTCTTCTGTGCTTAGCCGCTGATAAGACCTGAACAGAAGCACCGTTGCTAAAGCTTGGTGATCGATACGACGCTGCTGAATATGCTGGCGGATACTTTGATCGTTGTCGTGAACGTCAACCTTAACGTCACCTACCTCATCAGCGTTAGTACGATCATCGTCGATACGATGCGCTCGATGACCAAACTCGTAGGTGAATAGGGTCACCGCATAGAAGCCTTGATCTAGTGCTCGCTGCAAGTCCTCAAAAAAACGGCCGTCGTCATCACCGTCGTGAAGCTGCAGTGAACCAGTGTAATCGGTATAGCAGCGCGATCGTCGCTCAGATGATGGTGAGAGACTTGCATCATCTAATAAGGCAAACACCGTGCTGCTCATGACCCGGTATCGTTAGCGGAGGGCGGCAGATGTTTCGCCATAAAATCGATCAGGACCCGCACCCGATGGGGCACCTGCCGGTTGCCGGGCAAGATCGCGTACA
Organism: Oxalobacteraceae bacterium; assembly: GCA_021299035.1. Taxonomy (GTDB): domain Bacteria; phylum Pseudomonadota; class Gammaproteobacteria; order Burkholderiales; family Burkholderiaceae_D; genus Pernthalerella; species Pernthalerella lacunae. Next base: position 58,483 of record JAJTGD010000011.1, read on the forward strand.
ACCCTAGTTCAGGCATCGCATAATCCTCTAATAGTTTGGTCACGCGGCCCGAAGCGAGATAAGGCTCGGCAATGAAATCGGGCTGCACAGTGATGCCGAGACCCTGCGCTGCTGCCTCGGAGAGCGCCTCGCCATTGCCAGCGCTGATACGCGACGGTACCGTAAAACTTTTCCATTTACCTTCCACCCGATAGATCCAACCAGCAGCCACCCCCGGGCTGTTGTAGGCCAGACATTCGTGCTGCGCAAGCTCAGCCGGATAACGTGGCTTACCGAAGCGCGCCAGGTAATCCGGCGACGCTAGTGTGTGCAGATGAATGGTCCCTAATCTGCGCGCGACCTCGGTCGGGCCAAGCTGTCCGGTAATGCGAATAGCGAGATCAACTCCTTCCTCGATCAGATTGACACGCCGATCGGTGTAGTCCATGTCCAGCGAGATTTCCGGGTACTGCCGCGCAAAGTCGAGCAGCAGCGGCAGCATACGCTTCAGGCCGTAGCTGAGGGGCAGGCTGATCCGAATATGACCACGCGCGGACTGCCGCTGCTCGGCGATACCGGTCTCGGCGGACTCAACCAGATTCAAGATCACACGGCACTTTTCCAGATAGGCGGCACCGGCCGAGGTCAGCGTCAGACGCCGGGTGCTGCGCGCCATCAGCTTCACCCCAAGATGTTGCTCCAGCGCGGCCACCTGTCGCGTGACGGCCGAGCGAGCAACACCCATTTGTTGGGCGACCGCCGAGAAACTACTTAACTCGGCGACGCGAACGAAGACCCGCATGGCAGAAAAACGGTCCATTGTTGCGTTCGATGAAACAAATAATTGCAGATTGTCCTCTTTTTCTTTGCAATTGGCACGGGTAGAGTTCGGCTCACTGACGGGGCACGCTGACAGTGACGCGTAGTCTCAGCCATTCAATCCCTAGATAGCACTGGTCCGTATCCACCCAATCGGCGATTTATCGTGAACCTCCCCTCACTGTTCCTGCCCCACGGCGCACCCACGTTCGCGCTCCGCCCCGGCGTAGCGGGCCTTGCCATGACCCGCATCGCCGCCGAACTACCGCGTCCAAGAGCCATCGTGATAGTGAGCCCTCACTGGGATACTGCAACGCCGACCGTCGGTACCGGCGAGCGGCTCGAGACGATTCATGACTTTTTCGGATTTCCTTCCGAGTTGTATGAGATTCATTACCCGGCGACGGGCTGCCCGGAGGCAGCGCGTGAAGTGATTCAAGCACTGGACAGTGCTGGTCTCGCGGTGGACGAAGCGCCTGCGCAAGGTCTGGACCACGGCGCCTGGGTACCCTTGCGACAGATGTACCCCGATGCCGATGTACCGGTGGTACCGCTGTCCCTCCAAAGCCGCTTGGGCGTGCAAGGTGCGTATCAACTGGGGCAGGCGTTGGCGCCGCTGCGCGCGCAAGGGTTTCTGGTAATCGGGTCTGGGAATATCACGCATAACCTGGCGGACTACCGCATCGCCAGCGCCCAAGGCACAGCGTCATTTGATTACTTGCGAGCGTTCCCGAACTGGATGACTGAGCACTTACAGCAGCATGATCTGGCGGCGCTACTGGATTACCGTCGACGCGCGCCTGAAGCCGCCCGTGCGCATCCCACCGATGAGCATCTGCAGCCACTGTATGTGGCGCTTGGTGCTGCCGGCCCGCAGGCGACCGTCGAGCATCTGCATACCGGCATCAGCGATTATGTGCTCGCCATGGATGCGTATTCCTTCACAACACGACACTGACCATGGATAGCACCACGACCGCGGACGATCAACGACCTATGCAATACACAGGTACCGCCAAGGTTTTGCACTGGCTGATGGCACTGCTCATCGTCGGTCTGTTCGCACTCGGCCAGTACATGAGTGATCTGCCGATGTCACCGCGCAAGCTGCAGCTGTACTCCTGGCACAAATGGATCGGCGTCACGGCATTTCTGCTGCTACTAGTGCGCATGGCCTGGCGCCTCACACATCAACCACCCGCACTACCGACACAGATACCCCCACTGCTTCGGTTCGCCTCCCATATTGGTCATGGTGCGCTTTATCTGCTGATGCTGGCGATTCCATTATCCGGCTGGTTGATGAGTTCGGCCAAGGGATATCAGACCGTGTGGTTCGGCGTGCTGCCGATTCCAGATCTACTCGGCAAAGATAAACAGCTTGGCGACGCACTGGCTGAGGTCCATGGTGCGCTGAATAGTGTGCTGGCGCTGGTGGTACTAATTCATGTCGCCGCCGCATTGAAGCATCATTTCATCGACCGTGATGATGTACTCCGACGAATACTACCCGCTCGCAAACAAGAATCCCAACCGCAGTAAAACCTTCACCTCTGGAGAAATAACAATGAAGACTATGACTCGCCTGATCACCACTCTTGCACTCAGCAGCGCGATGATTGCACCTGTACTTGCAGCACCTGTAACTTACGGCGTAGAAGCTAACCACAGTTTCCCGCGCTTCTCCTATACCCACCTCGGTTTCAGCACACAGCAGTCGCGCTTCGACAAAACAACTGGCTCGGTGGTATTCGACAAGGAAGGGCGCACCGGATCGGTGGATATCACCATCGATACACGCTCGGTGAATACCGGCTCAGCGCTGTTTAACCAGCATATCCAAGCGGAAGATTTTCTGGATACGGCCAAGTTCCCGACTGTGACCTTCAAATCGACCAAGGTTGTATTCGATGGTGACAAGCCCGCCAGCATCGAGGGCGATCTCACCATGAAAGGCATTACCAAGCGCGTCACACTGACCGTCACACGCTTCCTCGCAGCACCGCACCCGATTCAAAAGAAAGACACGGTCGGTGCCGATGCCTACACTATCGTCAAGCGTACTGACTTCAACATGGGCAAGTACGCACCAGCAGTCAGCGATGAGGTCCGCATTGATATCGCGATCGAAGCGCTGAAGCAGTAATTATTAATGCTCACTAGCAAAAACGCCCGCGCAATGCGGGCGTTTTTTTGAGTACGACTGTGTTTGCTTAGCGCGGCTCAGGCAAAGTGAATTTTTCTTTCTCGAGGCGATAAGACCAGGGCAAGCCTGCATTCTTCCAGCCATTGACTACCCGCTTGCCGGCATTTGGGCCCTCTTTCGCAACATCGCCTTCGAAGCCATCGACTACCGTATACACCTGCGCAAAGCCCGCCTCTGACAGTTGGGTCGCTGCACGTCCAGAACGATCACCCGAACGACAGATCAGCACGATCGGATCACTCTTACTCAAGCCCTTGGCATTTGCACGACGGGCGATTTCTTTTTCAAAGTCTTTATTCAGCTCCAACTGAAAGCGACCAGCCTTCTCATCCCAGGCAGCATTCGGGGGATGCTCATACATTGGTACATACGCATCGACACTCGTTGCCACGCCGGTGTAGGTAATCTCACCGCGCGTGCGAATATCCACAAACAGCACCTTGTCGCCCTGCTGCTGCTTCATCTCGTAGGCTTCTTTTACATCCAGATACAAGCCAGGCTTGGTTCTTTTACTCGTCGGCACCTGCGCTACATCGAGCGCAAACACTGGCGTCAGACCCGATACCAGCGTCGCACAGAAGAAGCTCGCAGTCATTAATCGATGAATGGTCATCATGCCCTCCCAGTCAATCTCGATCCGCTAGGTGGACGCACCATCCGATGCCGGACCAGTACGCTTGACAACACCTATCTGCGCCTCGAAGGCGCGTAGACGCTTGTAAACCGAGATCAGCTCGACAATCGTGCTCCAGCTACGTACCAAGAATTGGAACGACATCTCGACGCGTCCGAAGGCACGCACGATCTGCTGCATCACTCCCAGCGTAATGGCACCGGACACCACCGTTGGGCCCAGAGCGATATAAGGCACCAGTACCCCGAATTGCAGATAGCTGAACTTCGCGATATCGAAATACATGTAATGGAAAAAAAGACGGAAGTAGTTTGTTCTCACATGCGAGAACAGATCTTTGACGATCGGCTCGCTACCGCGCGCCCCATCATCTTCCGCATGCACTAACTCTTTGCGATAAGCGGCCTCGACACGCTGGTTATTAAACTCCAAGCCCGGTAGTTTTATACCCACTAGTGCCAACACTACGGTACCAAATAGTGCGAACAAGATCGCGACATAAACCAGCGCATGCTCCACCTCACCGAACACCGGCACCTCGGAAACTTTCTTCGACAGATTCCAGAGGATCGGCAAAAAGGCGAATAGCGTCATCAAGGAATCCATCATGTTCGAGCCAAGTGATTCCATGATCACCGAGAATCGCTTGGTATCTTCTTGTACACGCTGGCTGGCACCCTCGATATGGCGCAGTGTTGACCAGTGCGCCATATAGTAGTCATTCATTGCATCACGCCAGCGGAATACCCAGTGCTTGGTAAAAAATGCCAACAATACTGCGACCAACACATAGGTGCCTGCCAATTTGGCAAAGGTCATGAGAAAACTGAAGAACTCCTCAAGCGTCACATTGCCGGGCTTGGCCAGCGCTTTTTGGACCACATCGTAGAAACCACCGAACCAGTCATTGATGGCGACATCAATCTGTACCTGATACCAAGTACCTAGCAAAATAATGGCCGCACCCGGCCAAGACCACAGTAACCAGCGCCGCGAAAGAAAGAAAGAATTGAACATGCCGTGTCTCTTACAGGATTATTTTATTTTGAAATTTTCGCAAGGATCCGATCGCTCCGCCTGCTCACTCAACCAGACGATGTCATAACGGCCTTTAAGCGACTGTACCAGCTCTTCGCGCATACCGTCGGCCTCGACAAAACCGACTGCCGTGACGCGCAAAGCAGGTGTCGTGGCACTCAGCACCTGGGGAACACCGTAGTCCTTGCGCACATGGCCGTTACCGGCAACCAGCAACGACGGCACGCGCTCAAGCAGCGCTTGTGCCATCGAAATATCCGTTGCACGCTGCACCAAGCGCATCGGCTCGATATATCTTTCTGGTAGCTTCCCACAATGACCGTCGATCAGATCCTGATCTAGTTGCTGGCGCGCGGCTTGAGAGAGCGGCGCATTGCGGTAAGTCTGTCCCAGTGGCGTTGATAGCGCAGATGCACCCTGACTAAATAATTGCTTGGAAAAGCCTTTCGGTAGATTGCCGCCAACCAGCGGCAGCCCCGCGCTACGAATTGCATCGAATAGGGGCGCATGCAGCGGCCAGCTCCATGCCTGAGGATCGAAGCCAGCCGCCTGCAGATCAGCAAGTAATGCGCCTTCGCGCACAACCTGTGCGGGCGACGGTAAATGCTCGGCGACTACGGAGAGCTTGTCACGGGCAAGCCTGCGGATCAGCTGCGCTCGAAGTGCATGGTGCTGCGCGTTGTCGTGTAACTCGCCGAGCAAAACGATATCCTGCGAACGGAGCCTGTCAATCAGTACCTGCTCGCTAATTTCCTGGCCGCTGCTCAGATCGATGATCTGCGCGTGAGCCGACTGCATCACCCATAGCAGACCGCACAGCGCGACTGCCAGTGCACTCAACATGGGGGCCCATCCATGCAACCTGCGCGCACTGTTTCTATACCTTGGCATTAAGTGTGTGCCACTCAGATCCGCGTGCTGCGCTCGCGACATCACAGGCACGTCAGTAGCAGTTTGGGGAACACGGTACGCGATAGGCATCAGTTTTCCGTGTCAAAGTTTACGTTGGTGCACGAGATCGCAAAGTGCACTAAGTAGCTTGCGCAGATTCTCAGCGGTCGTATCGTCGATCAACTGACCGCTGGCATCAAATTTTGATGGCGCTGCTGAAATCATGACTTCCGGCTTGTTCAGCAAAAACCCGTTGAGATAAACAAATACCTGTCGGAGCTGATACTGGGCGCGCGAGGTACCTAGCCCACCCGGCGTGGCACCGATTAGCGCGATTGGCTTCGCATCGAAAGGCTGGTCCGGCGGCCTGGAGGCCCAGTCAATCGCATTCTTCAGCACACCAGGAAAGGAGTAGTTGTACTCAGGCGTCGCAATGATGAGCGCATCTGCCGCACGGATTTGTTCGCGTAACTGCAGTACCGGCTGCGGCAAGCCTTGCGTGCGCAAATCCTCGTTATACAGTGGGACAGCCGACAAATCAGCGAGCGATAGCGTAACGCCATCAGGCACAAGCTCGGCGCATGCGCGTAGAGCTGCTGTATTCAGTGAGCCTTGGCGCAGGCTGCCGGAAATACCGAGGATATGCATAGTAGACCTTCGACATAGATAGTGACTCAGGACGTTCGCGCCGAGCACCGTGGGCGTGTTGCCGCATCAGACGACAACATTTACTACCTTGAGGTTACCGCGAAGATAACTAATCTGCTCGCACACCTTCCACCTGTATTGCCAGTTTGATCTCTGGCGAGAAACGGGGCAAACCGATATTCATACCAAAGTCACTGCGGTCAAAGCGACCATGCGCATCAGCGCCGCATACCTCACGCTTATGCAGTGGATGTATCAGACATTTGAAATGGGTGACATTCAGCGCCAGCGGCTTGGTCACGCCAAGCAGAGTCATCTCGCCGTCAACACCGACCAGCTTCTCGCCCTCGTACTTCAATGTCGTACTTTTGTACGTAATCGCAGGATATTTTGCGACATTGAACATTTCATCACCACGCGCTTTGTCGTTCATTTTGGCGTGCCCAAAATCGACTGTACTGGCATCAATCGTGATCTCGATACTGCCACCGGATTTTGCCGAGCGGTCGATTACGATTTTGCCGCCACTCTTGGTGAATTTTCCACGCCAGATCGATAAACCCATATGGTCCGCTTCGAAACTGGGATACGTATGGCTCGGATCAACGTTATAGACCTGGGCCCACGCACCTGTGGCGCCTAACAGAAATGCAGCAATGATCAGTCTCTTGATAATCATGAGCTCTACCTTAATGTTCGTGAAATGTCCGTCTACTGCGCGACGATACGAAACTTGATCAACACCTCATCCGCCACGACACTGGTATCTTTCCACTCCCCATCACCAATGCCAAAGACCAGACGTTTGATCGGGACGCTTCCCTCGAACACTTGCGCTGCGCCTTCTTTCTTTACCGTTAGGGGAAACTGAAGCTCGGTCGATTTGCCTTTCAAGGTAAGTTTGCCACTGACCTCGAGTTTGCCGACACCTGCACTACGTATTTTGGTGGAGTTGAACGTCGCCTTTGGAAACTGGACGGCGTGAAACCATTCTTTCTTGCGCACCTCGGCGCTGTAATCGGGATCACCCAGATCAAAACTGGCGACGTCAATCTCGACACTCGCTTTGGCGTTTTCGGGTTTGGCGGCGTCATACTCCACCTGTGCGACCAGCTTGTTGAATTTCGCATCAACAGCGACGCCCATTTGCTTGAAGGTGACGCCAACACTGGATTTCACAGCATCGACTTTCAATGGTGCGGCGAGCGCACTGCCCGTCGACAATGCCGCAATGATGAGCGCGAATCGAGCGACCATGATCTCCCTTGTATATGACTAAAGACGCGCAGCGGTTATCGATTTGAGAAGGCTTCTTATCGCCAAAACCGTTGCTACGCAAAGTCGCTATTGTATACAGGAGTGAAAATCGTATCCCTTGCCTCGATTACCATCGTCCAGAGGCCCCGCCACCACCAAAACCGCCACCACCGCCACGGAAACCGCCGCCACCACGTCCACCATCCCCGCCATCACCACCGCCTCCGCCTCCGCGCCAGCCGCCCAGTGCGCGAAATCCGCTCAAAGTGAGCACGAATCCCATGAGTGCCGAAAACAGCGCAAATAATAGTAATCCGGTCATGAACCAAACAATCAGACCCAGTGCGCCCGCAGTAATGAACGCGCCTTTACCACGCCCGAATAGCTTGCGCATTAACGCACCCATGATGATGGCCGCGATAAACACGAGCGGGAGCGCGCCGATGGCGCCGAGCGATTGTGTATCGGATTGTGGCGGCGGCAGTACCTCGCCATCCACCACGCGCATCATGGTATCTATACCCGCGCTGATACCACCGTAAACATCACCCTGCCGAAACCGCGGCAGTATTTGTTCATCAATAATGCGTTTGCAAATGGCGTCACTAAGAGCACCTTCAAGACCATAGCCGACTTCAATGCGTAGCGCCCGCTCTTCCTTCGCAATAAGCAGGATGGCACCATCATCGACACGCTTACGTCCCAGCTGCCACTGCTCCGCAACACGGATCGCATACTGCTCGATGGTTTCAGGCTGGGTTTTCGCGATGATCAGTACCGCAATCTGACTGCCCTTGCGCTGCTCAAATGCTTGCAATCGCGCTTCCAGCGACTGCTTCTGTTCTGATGACAGGCTATGAACGAGATCGACCACGCGACCAGTCAAGGTGGGGACCGCCACCGCCGGCTGCGCCCATGCTGGCAACGGCAAAAATACCAGCGCCACCCACAGCACTACTGAGTGAGCGGCGATACGGCCGCTATTTTTGGGCGGGCGCACTAAAATCCACCGCTGGCGCCGTTGAAATCGCCGCCTCGTTGCTCACTGAAAAACTCGGCTTCATTTGCATGCCGAACAGCATCGCAGTCAGATTGGTGGGGAAAGAGCGTACGATGACGTTGTAGTCTTGTACCGATTTTATATACCGATTACGCGCCACAGTGATTCGATTCTCGGTACCCTCGAGTTGCGCTTGTAATTCGCGAAAATTGGCATCGGCTTTTAGCTGTGGATAGTTTTCGGCGACCGCCAGCAATCGTGATAGCGCGCCCGAGAGTTGCCCTTGTGCTGATTGAAAACGAGCAAATGCTTGTGGATCCTTCAGCACATCAGGGCTCACTTGTATCGTGCCGACGCGCGCGCGTGCCTCCGTCACCTGGGTCAATACCCGATTCTCATGCGCAGCGTAAGCTTTCACTGTCTTAACCAGATTCGGCACCAGATCTGCACGTCGCTGATACTGGTTGACCACCTCGGCCCAACTCGCCTTGATCTGTTCATCACCCGACTGAAGATCGTTATAGCCGCAAGCGCTGAGCAGTAGTGTCATTAGAAAAATCATCGACCATCTAATTCTTCTATGCATATGCCCTCCTGATCAAACAAATTTACTGGATGCTAACGTCGTCTTCATGCAGCGATTTGGTGCTTGAACAACGATCGCGACTATTCATCAGATTCTTGCTTGAGCTAAGGTGTCCAAACTTTTCATGAAATCCTTAAGCGAGCCAAGCTCTCTCAGCTTTTATCAGACGTCGAAATTAAACCGGGTTCAATCAAGTTGAATCATGATGCGCAACATAGTTTTTACCGGCTGTCCGTCTTGACGGCCAGGGATGAACCGCGCAGCACGAAAGCGGTTGCGCAAGTCTTCTAGCAGCATGGGCGTGAGCGAAGGCATGTCGACAATCAGATCATCGACATCACCAAACTCGTTGATCAATAGCATTGCCGATGTCGCCGGCATGTCTGTACTGAACAAGTACCAGTCGGGATCAATATCGGCCCAGAGCTGGGGACGCTCGCTCAGCACCGAGGCAGGGAAGTAGGTACTCATCGCTTGCGCTTTATGCGTATCGGTCGCACCGAGGTGATCTTGGTAGAAATCTGTACTGTCCGCACCATCCGAACCTTCCTGTGCCACGGCCGTAGAAGCCGTGGGTGAATACCTTGGACTGAAGGTTCTTCTTTCGCGAACTGAACTATCGGTATGCGCGACGATGCTGTCGCCGTAAAGTTGAATCGCTACGGTATCGCTCCCGATGAATCGCCAACGATAGGCGTAGTTCAGCAGCGCACCAAAACTAGCTGATGACACCAAAACAGCCAGCACTACACTGCCCAGCACTCTCACTACTGATCGAGCTCGCGCCACGCAACTCGACGAGCGCGCGGTGTAGTACCCATACTAGAAGACTGTGTGATAACACTCACCGTACCGGTATCGTCGGTCAGCACAGTGACGACGCGGTTACCAACCCTAACAATTCGCGCACCTGAAATCATTGATGCACTCGTCACACGACGTGCAACACTCGTATTGCTTGCGCTGGGTATATAGCTACCATTCATATAGTTGAAGGTGTACGACCAGCTCTCAGCACGTGGTCGACAGGCATTACTGTCCGGCATATTACTAACGACCGATAGCATGCCAAGTTGTTGCTCCGGGTCGACGACGACGCGCTCACCCGAGCCAGACTGCACGTCAAGGTCGACAAACCAGCCATCATTCACTAACCAATCGACTTGCTCATTACTGATAGTTCGCACGCCCGGATCGGTACTACTCGCCAACCTTTTCTGCACCATCGAAGATCGCTGACGAATATCTCCTAAGCCACTGTCATTTAAACTATCGCGAAAGGTATAAATTGATTGGACTGATTTATCGCTACCATCGCTAGTGCCGAGATAACGACCGGTACCGACGCTCACCACTGGCAACGATTGGTTACCGATGCGTACCAACGACAGTTCGAGCCGTGTCGTAATTGGCTGTATGACGCCGCTGCGTACCAGGCGCGCCAACCGTACTGCACTACTACCCCCACCCACCACCGTATCGTTAATATCAAATCGCCAAAGATTGCCCAATAGGTCACCACCATAGACACGCTCTGCTGTGTTATCCAGCAGGTTATCGACCCAGGCGTTGAGATGTGCAAGACCAGCAGGGTTATCACTCGTGCCAACATCGGTCTCAATACGCTTGAGCACTGCTCCCGTTGTGGCGTCAAGGACGAACAGTACGCCAATGCCGGTACCAGGCGCGACATTGTTGTAGCCCGACGTGATCAACACCACCCATTTTCCATCGCGACGTTTGGTGATGATGGGTTTGCCTATGGCGTAACCAAGTTGCTGCTCGGTATCAGCACCGATACGCCATAGCAGCTTGGGCTGATCCGCTTGGGTAATATCCAGCGCGTAGTACTCGCGTCCGGCAGCACCAAGCCCGGCAACCAGAATCGTGCGCCAGGCCTCGGCAGTGCAGCTCTCGCGGGGTGCGGTGGGGCAGATATCACCCACCACTGGCGTGCCATCCAGTAGATACCGAAAATTATTGGCAAACGCGTTATCGGCAACACGCCATAGCTCAGGTAATACGCCACTCGGGATGAATGCCCAGCGTTCACGACCGGTTGCTGCATCGAATGCGTGCAGCATGCCATCGTTAGCTGCGAGATACACCGTCGCAGAACGATTGGTGGCGATACGATCGCGATACTCGCCATAGTTGAGATCAGCATATCGAAATGCAGGTGCACCCACAAACACGGGTTGCGCATTGATTGGCGCACCTAAGACTTGCTCACGCTTGCGGAATAAGCGAACGCTGTTCTCGGGCTTGTCTTCGAACTGAGACTGGCCACGCAAATAATCCACCAGATTTGCACCGCCGGTTTGCGTACGCGACGTATCGCTGAGTTGCATACACTGCTGCCACCGCCGGGCGGGCGGCGCATCGCAACCACTGAATAGCTGGCGCTCATTAGCACTCAAGAGCTGCCACCGAAACTCTTTCAGACCATAGATATCTGTGCTCGAGGGTATATAGATCGTGCGGTCATCACGTGCCGCAGCAACGCGCTGCCGAAGTTGAACCGATGCAGACCATTCAATTTGGGATGCCAAACTGCCGTCAGCAAGCGAGATACGCCGCGCTTCAAGCTCACCATCCCAATACACGCTGCGATAACGACTTGAGAACAGAAGATTATCGCCTTCCGTAGGCTCCTGGCTGCTGGTGGCGGATGCCGTCGCCGCACCACTTGCAGCGCGCACCGTCGATAGTGTGGTGGAGAGTGCACGCGCTAATGACTCCGGGCTACGCGCACTAAAATAGCGTCCGCCACCGTTGACGGCTGCATGCCATAAATCATCGATTCGTTCAGCGCCGGTTGCCGATATGGGGTCGGGCCAATTTTTAGAGCCACGAACAATCTCTTGAAAATCACCATTGCTTGCCGTGTCATAGTCTTCTCGATAACGCAACGTGCCGTCAGCACCAAGACCAAGCGTATGCGTGACCATGTGCTGATGCACACCGCTGCGACGTCCGGGCACCTGCGGGACATTATTCTCACAAAGCTTTTCGCTAGCGCCGCAGTTTCCAAGTGCCGGGGTGCGTAAGTCATTCTCGAAATACCATGCCGCAACATCGGCCAACGTATTGCTGGTACGACTTGCGCCGCCATCGAACATGGGGCGTGGCAGTCGCGCATCCGGATTGCCGACATCGGTCACGCCATCGATTTGCTTTGGACCGTAACTACCTGATTCATTCTGAGTACCCCAGTAGCCATCGGTTGATAAGATCGTAGTGTTTTGTTGGCAGGAATACTGTACCGGATCATTACTGCCAGTCAGTAGCCGACCTGCATAAATTCTTCCTGCCTTGGCCAGCGCTGCACGCAAGGGTGTGCCGCCCATAGGACGTGCTGCGTATAGTTTTTCGTAAAAATTTCTTCGGTGCTCATTACTGAAGTCGTCGATGCGCAGAAAATTATCACTGCTTGCGCTAACGCCGGATTCACTGATCGTTGAATAGCCAACGCGATAGTTGGCATCAAGCTGACTGAGTGCGCGTCCGACGGCTGTCTTCATCGTCAGTAAGCGTGTACGGTGATAGCTAAACCAATTTGCAAAATTAGTCGTCTCATCGCTACGTCCTGGACCGGATGATCGACCAACGATGACCTTGCGCCAGTTATTGCGTCCAGTCGCGCCCGCGTCGAATCGCGTATCACGACAATGATCTTCTGCAGAACCGTCACCTAACCGCTCGGCTTTGTTTCCTTTGTAAAAAAAGTAGTACGCTGGCTCAGGTCGATTGGGTAAGCCGTTGTCATTTGAGGTGCAGCCGCCCCCAGATGATGTGCAATCGGGGCTGTAGATAATGCCCGCGGTATTGGACGGCACCGGCGGTCTGCTAGACGCAGAGCGCCAGGCCATGAAGCTATCGGACAGATTGACTGTTACCGCTCCGGGACGAAAGCCGTCATAGGAAGCAGCGAAAAAATTTTGCTGTGGATACTCAGTGCCTGTCGCGCTCACCGGGACCGGGTAGTTAACCTCGGGGTTGTAGTAAATCTTGTTACATACACTGGTGCGATAGCCTACTGTGTTTTGATATTGCCGTATAACCACCTCGTCACCCAAAAAACTCGACTGCATACTGCCGGAGTCATCCAGAATAAAAAAGATATTAGGCTTGACCGGTGTGGATAGTAAGAAATTGATCGGTGCTTGTGCAAGATCGGTCAGTGCGAAGCCGGGCGATATCACCATCATCAGCAAGCTGATCAACAAAACTTTTGAATGTAGGCGTAATCGCATTCAATATTCCTTCAGTAATGCACCAAGGTCTGAACAAAAGCGGTGGTATTACGCGGACCCCGCACGTACACAGTAATACGGAAATAAACGGTATCGGAAGCATTAAAGCGTTTTGATGCGCCATAGCTGAGCTGGCCTCGATTGCTACTTGCGCCCTGCGCCGAGCGAAATAGCAAGCAGCTATTGGTAGCCGCATCGGGACGGCCGTTGGTGCGACATAATCGGTGAATGACATAACGCACTCGATTGCCCGCGGCATCAATGGGCAGTTCAGGCGAGGCACTCAAGCACGTCGTATTTACTCGGCTAGCGCATTGATCGTCATCCCAATCAATGTAGGCGCGAGTACCCGCATCAGTAAAACCGCTGAGACTAATACCGTTGGGGAGACTGGCATAGTAGCCAGCCGCAACCTGATCGGAAAAAAGCTCAGTCGTCGCTACCCGTACTGATAGCCAGTCAATAGCAGCCTCACTACCGGCCTCAGCGGCAAATACCGCTGCCTGCCGAAAGCTGAAGTTGCCCGACACAAGTAATCCGGTAGCCACGGCACGAACTAGCGCCAATGCACCCAAACTCATGGTTACCAACACGACGAGTGAAACCACGAGTGCGGCACCATGGCAATGAGCATGCACGGGCCGCGCTGTCACAGCTCTGCCCAGAGTTGATTACGTAACGGTACTTCTGTCTGTAAGACGCGGTAGCGCCAGCAACGCCACTGATCTAGATGATCGAGCCGAATCTCGGTGGGTACCAATGCACCAGTCGCATCCCCGGCCAGCCAGGTCGGGGCGGGTGCGTCGCAACCTTCTTCTTTACGTTGCGGACTACGCATGACCAAGGCAAAACGCACGGCGAGCAAGCGTTGCCAGTCGCCAGAATCGGCAACGATGCCGTCGCCGTCAGCATCGATCATCATGTCCCGCCAAGACGTCACCTGTGGTGATGGCTGACTACCGCTGCGTGTATCGAACCCGTATTGCAGCTGCAGATTGACGACCCCATCAGCGTGGGTCGAGGTGATCCACGTACCCAGCACGGAGTCAAAGCTCTCGAGCCTGAGTTGGTGTGTAGTGTCGACCGAATATCGTCGGTAACGTAGCGCGCCGAGATTGATTGCCGAACTATCTTTTCCAAATACACTGCCGCTGAGTAGACCACTCACTACCGTTGGCTGTACGGTATAACCGCCGGTACTGAGTGCTGCCACTCTGACCAATGGACAATCCGGATTACCGCTCTCGTGCAGTAATAACTGCGAGCCATTGGCAATACCTAATGTACTGTCGAGAGTGATTAGATCACCGCCCATGGTATAGGGCGAGACCAGGCGCGATGCGGGTAATGCCTGCTCGCCAGCGGCGATTATGGTCAGTGTATCGGGTGTACCCGCTGTACCATTCGTGATCATCAGTGGTGCAAGAACGAAGCTGGCATCGGGTGTACCAACGGGCGCGCGCTGCACCGTGCAGCCCAGCGCACTCAATGGGCCAAGACCGTGACCCGCGATGCGGAGCTCACGCGCCAGCCAGCCCCCAGCGAACGTTCCATGAATTTGTGCGTCTGTACTGCCTGCCGTCGTACGTCGGCGTGCATCGAACATCACCATCACATTCAATACAATCAAGGTCGCGATCATCCCTATCGATAATCCGACCATCAGATCGACCAGGCTGATACCCTGTGCATGCGCACTTGTGTAGCGAGGCATCCGCTAATCCGTCAGTCGTGTCACCGTGACGAGCTGATGCCGCTCCGTATCAGAGGGTGCTTGCCAATACAGTGTAAGCGTGATTTGGCGCTGATCGTCGATCAGTAGCTGTGGCGCATTTCGCGTCGTGCTGATACCCGGCAGTGCAGACTGAACCCGCTGCAGCCATTGCTGATACTCATTTGCTTGCAGATCGAAACGCTGCTGCAATGCGGTTAGCGAACGTTCACCCGACCACATCCGGCTCACCAAGTCAGAAGCAAGCAAACTGGCCTCGCTACGGTAGCGTGCGTTATCACTTTCCTTGAGCGTGGCAGTCAACAGTGCCAGCAAGGAAAGCAGTCCAATGGAAAATACTAGTAGCGAGATCAGACTTTCGATCAATGCGCTACCCGCTGTACGGCGCGAAACACTGAGAATTGCCATCGCTGATCAATGACAGTGCTGCGGATGGCCCGCACTTACCGTCGGCTGACAGAGCCGCACCATACCCTGCGGCGCAATCAGTACGACCATCCGCTGGTCATTGTTGCTGCCACTGTAGGTGATATCAATACGCGCGATATCGTCCCCTACCGCAATACCGGGTACGGCACCGCTGGCATCGAAACGAATACTGGCAGGTAGGGTATTACCCGCTGC
Organism: Oxalobacteraceae bacterium; assembly: GCA_021299035.1. Lineage (GTDB taxonomy): Bacteria > Pseudomonadota > Gammaproteobacteria > Burkholderiales > Burkholderiaceae_D > Pernthalerella > Pernthalerella lacunae. Next base: position 74,153 of record JAJTGD010000011.1, read on the forward strand.
AATCGGCGTATCAAACGATGGCATTTGGGCTAAGCTCGTTGCACCCCAACGTACCGCTGTAGAGGTATCGGTCGCCTGTTGCCGTATTAGCGCAGGGCATCGGGCCGAGGTCTGAACACAGGAAAGCTGCCAACCAGGTCGACCGAGCACATCGGGCAGCTGTAAACGAACAGTGGTGTTGCGCGTGAGTGCTTCGCTACGTGCGGCGTGCAATGCAGCGATGAGTGAAGCAGCACTTGAACGCACTTCGATACCTCGCACCCACTGACCCATGGCGGGCGCGCCGATAGCGAGCACGATAGAACTGAGCGCGAGCACGATCATTAACTCGGTCATTGTCAAGCCGAACGCGCGCTTGGGCGAGTAAGCGCTCAACATGTTGCACCCCGCTTCAAGATCCAGCAATCACGTGGCGCCGGGCCCCAGGTCGGTGGTAATGCGATGGTACGGGTTTGACCCAGGTGATCAATGGTATAGGCAAAATCTGTAAGTGCACCACTACCCCTGGCGGTGAGCAGAAAAGATTGTCCGTCGTCGGGTGATGTACAGCGCAATACGAAACGGTCGCTATCAGGGAGCGTGATGCCACATAAGTCGCCGTTACGATAGCTACGAAAGTCTTGGTAGTACTGCTCGAGACGTAGCGCACCCAGCTGCAAAGCACTACTCATCTCCGGCAACTGTCCGCGCAGCGCATGATCTCGGTAGCTGGGAACAGCAAATGCAGCGATAAAGGCAGCGATAGCAAGCGCGACCATCAACTCGACGAGGCTGAAACCGGCCTGTAAGGAATCGTCGGTCATCGCACACTCAGACGTTAGGTGAAACTCGGATTTAACTTATACAGATTGCATAAGTCCGAAAATTCCGTCTGCAAAAGTTAGCGGCGACACTAACAATTTAAAGAGATAAGTCGGTAATCGAACTGATTATTGCATCTACGAAACTTAGACGCCTGCCTGATACATCGCAGGAAGAACACAGGCATCGATTACGCGTGGCTCAAGCGCGTGTAGCCGATGATCGACCAAGACTGAACGTACACCCTCGATCAGGGCTGGCGTGACATACGGCGAGTAACGTAGATGGCGATCAAAGCTACCGGCCTGATCGGGATGGAAGCGGCCCATGATGCCGCATAGACGATCCGCCCAGTCGCTGGGGCGGAAAGGGCGACCTGCACTAGTCTGACCCTGAATAATGAAATCAGTGACCGGGACGGTGGAATCTGGGGCAGTACTGGACATCGGGAAGGGGCAGGTAAGTCGTTATCTTACCGGACCCCGCGCCCCACGCAAAGCGCACCTGGGAAAATATGACCTGTCGGACGGTATATACAACAGGGCTGTCGGTCATCACAGTATCAGCGTCGCCACGGAACACGGTTGCTGATTTTGTGCACATTAGCCGAGCCAGTTTGCGACCGAGACCATCAATAACAATAAAATCCAGAGCAATAGTGCACGCCAGATTAGCCCAACCGTACTTTGTAGCGCACGCAGCGATGGCTCATCGCCCGGCAGAATTTCAATATCGGGATTGGAGTCGAGTGCTGCGATATCAACGCCGGGCATGTCGGGCGCGTACTCTGCCGGTGTGCCCAGCCGTACACCCATCGCGCCGCTACCCGAGGCCAGGATGATGCCCTCCGACTCATTGCGCCAGCGATGCGCGAAGTTACGCCACGCGTAGACCGCGTCCTCAAAATTGCCGACGATGGCAAAGGCGATCGCCGTCAGGCGCGCCGGCACCCAGTCGATCAGCTGAAATATCCGCCGCGCGAAAACACCAAAAGGCTCGCCTTTTAAATGATCGGGCTCATTCCAGCCTCGCGAGAGGTACTCGGCGACGCGGTATAAAACCGCCCCGGCGGGCCCGATCGGTAGCAACAGCCAAAAGAACACGCCGAATACATGATGATGCGTGGTCATCAGCGCACGCTCGACTGCAATGCGGACAATTTCAGTGGCATCCATCTCGCTGGTATCGGCGCGTGTCCACTCGGCCAGCAGCCGACGCGCCTCAGGCACATTGCTTTCGTTCAGCGCGATTTGTATGGCGGAAAAATAATGGCTGTAGTGCCGGAAGCCGAGCGTGAGATAGACAATCAGCACGGTCCAGACCAGCTGAGCGATGACGCTAAACGCCCCCAGTAGCCAGTAGATCAGCAGCGTCGGCAGTACCAGCAGCGACACCATCACGATCCAACCCAGACGACCGTGCTCGGCTCGGCCAGCGTTGAAACTGTGCTCGACGCGGGCTGCTAACGCACTGACCCAGCCATAAATCACGTTATCCCTGCGCAGTGGCCGAAATTGTTCCAGCACCAGTGCAATCAGGATGGAGAACAGGGTCATGGCAAGGAAGCAGAAAAATGTACTGGAGGCATTAGCTTAACAGGTAGCGCAACGCCGCCAACTTTTCATGCCACCGACCCTGTAGCCGATTTATCAAAGCTTCGCTGACTTGGTGGGGGCGCCGCAGACAGTTCGAAATGTAAGGCAATGCGCGACCAACAACGCCAACGACCGTTTGATACAGCAGCTTAGTCGGCGCGGAGGAAGTGGTAAAGATTACGCAGCATCGCCGCCGTCGCACCCCAAATGAAGTAGCGCTCATAAGGCATGGTGTAGAAGCTGCGGCGCTCGGGGCGGCTGGGGAGCACGGCACTACGGCGCTGGTGGTTGGCACCATTCATTAGAAACGCCAACGGCACTTCAAAAATTTCGGCCACCTCGAAGCTATCGGCTTGCAGCTCAAAGGGGGGATGTACCAGCGCTGCGACCGGCGTCACCCGGAATCCTGTGCCGGTCTGGTAATCCGGCAAGCAACCGATCACCTCGATATGACGACGCGCCAAACCGATCTCTTCTTCAGTCTCGCGAAGGGCAGTTTCGATCGCATCGTTATCCTCCGCATCAACTCGGCCGCCCGGGAAGCTGATCTGTCCGGCATGATCATTCAGATGGGCGGTGCGCAGTGTGAGCAGCAGATGGATCTGATCGGCCCGCACCACCATCGGTACGAGCACCGCCGCCGGCACCGGCTTACGCGTGTCAGCCGTCAGCGCAGGCTCGGTGACGAACTCCGGCGTCCAGGCTGCCGGTTGTGCGAAACGCTGACGCAACCAGTCAGGCATCAGACGCACGTCAGCGAGCGCTGGCTCGTTGCCGATGGCATCTATCGTTGCTTCTGCCGGGTCAAATGAAATTCGGCTCATCGCATCCTGCCAATGCCGTTCGCGTAAGGCGTCATCGGAGACTTCAAAAGAAAAAAGGGCACGCTGGGTGCCCTTCTCGTTAGCGCAGCGTGACTTACTCCGCAGCCACTGCCGCCTTGCGGGCTGGCAGCTTCTCGCGGATACGCGCCGACTTACCGGAGCGTCCACGCAGGTAGTAAAGCTTCGCACGGCGCACATCACCGCGACGCTTCACCTCGATCGAGGCAATCAACGGTGAGTACAACTGGAAGGTACGCTCAACACCCTCACCCGAGGACATTTTACGCACGATGAAATTCGAATTCAGGCCGCGGTTACGACGCGAGATCACGACGCCTTCATAGGCCTGCACGCGCTTGCGGTTACCTTCGACCACGTTCACATTGACCACGACGGTATCGCCGGGTGCGAATTCAGGAATCGTCTTGCCGAGACGGGCAATCTCTTCCTGTTCAAGTTGCTGGATCAGATCCATTGACTTATCTCCTAAACCATCTTGCCGGCGCAAGAGTGCCTCACAAAACGCCACTGACTACGTTGCGGCAGCATGCCGTACAGACATCACGTCTGCGCAAGCACGCCTTGTTATCGACGCTTTGTGAGGCACTCTACTGAACTGCATGCCCGGTAGAGGACGGGGTTTCACAAATCCGGGCATGCCCGGGAACGACAGCGAATCGCTGCTTTTACTGCACCTGCTAATCGTACTGCTACGATTTTTGCTGCAATTGTTTGAGCACCGCCTCATCAGCCTTGCTCAAATGTCCTTGTTCGCGCGCCCGGTCAATCAGCTCGGGGCGCTTGTTCAGCGTCGCTGCCAGTGACTGCTCGCGTCGCCATTTCGCAATCTCGGCGTGGTGGCCACCGAGCAGCACCTCGGGCACCACGACACCTTCGTACACCTCGGGCCGCGTGTAATGCGGACAATCCAGCAGCTCATTCACAAAGCTGTCTTCCACCGCAGAGGCTTCGTCATTCAACACACCCGGCAGCAAACGGATTACCGCATCCATTAGCGCCATCGCCGGTAACTCACCCCCCGACAGCACAAAGTCGCCGAGACTGATCTCTTCGTCGACACAGCGGTCAATCAGTCGCTGATCGACTGCCTCATAACGACCGCACAAGAGCACCAGTCCTGGCTCTGCCGCGAGTTGCTTCACCTTGCGATGATTCAACGGCGCGCCTTGCGGCGACAAATAAATCGAGCGCGGCTTGGGCAAGCCGGCTTGCTGCTGCCTTGCTTGTGCTGCATGGATTGCCGCTTCCAAAGGGGCGGCCATCATCACCATGCCAGGACCACCCCCATAGGGCCGGTCATCTACCGTACGATGGTTGTCGTTGGTGAAATCACGTGGATTCCACAAATTCAGCCCTACTTTGTGTTGCTCGAACGCTCGCCGCGTGATGCCATGCCCCGTTAGTGCATCAAACATCTCGGGGAAGAGTGTCACAACATCAAACTCCATCACTCCCCCTGCCCGCTGGCGCGATCAGTAATCCTTTTCCCAGTCGGCCGTTATTTGTCGCTTCGACTGATCGACCGTCGTCACATAGCGGTCGACAAACGGTATCAATAATTCTGGTGCGGGTTTGTCTTGATCGGCGGGTGGCTGCACCCGCAATATCGGGTGCGCGCCATTGTCGATCAGGCCAACCACTTCGCCCAAAGACTCACCAGCAAGGTTGACGACGCTATGACCAATCAAGTCAACCCAATAAAATTCTTCGTCGCTCAAGGGCGGGAAATGCGCTCGCCGGATGTGCACCGCAGCGCCGCGCAAGTCTTCAGCGGCATCTCGGCTTTCCGTTCCCATCAGGCGCGCGACCACATCCTCGCCCTGCGACCTCACCTGCATGACTTCAACATCATGCATCGATGGCTTATCCAGCCACCAGGTCTTTGCATTCAACAGCGCACTGGCCTCAGAAGAGTAAGGCTTCAGCCGAACCCAGCCGGCGATGCCGAACGCACCAGACACATGCGCTACCAGCACCAGATCATCGGGAATCGGAATCCCCGAGCTGCTGCCAGCCACCCAATCAGGCCGCTTTCTTGGCCGACGATTTCACCAAGCGCTCAACCGTCGGTGACAGCTGCGCACCAACACCTTGCCAGTGGGCCAGGCGATCTTGGTTGATATTGAAACCTACCGCTGCGCCGGACGCGATCGGGTTATAGAAACCGATACGCTCGATGAAGCGGCCGTCGCGACGGTTGCGCGAATCGGTAGCAACGATGTTGTAAAAGGGGCGCTTCTTGGAGCCGCCACGGGATAAACGGATAACGACCATAATCTTCTCGGAAATTGGGTACTGGCTGGGAAAAAGAGCGAGATTATAGCTGGTTTCAAGCCCTCAGGCCAAGAAACCGGCCCGTTCCGGCCACGCGGAGGACGCAGCCGCCCCGGCACAGGCCCGAGAGATAAACATTTTGACAAGTGCAAGGCCGGAAACCTGCGCCCAAAGGCACGCGGCGACCTGAGTGGCTTGCTTTTTTGAAATGCTTCGCTCGAAGCACTTGGTTATAAGGTCCGCGCTTGCAAGGCCCGCGCTTGCAAGGCCTGGCCCAGCAAGCCTGATTTAGAACGCCTCGACCTCGAGCGCCAGCACACCTGCACTGCCATCGACGATGGCGTCACGTGAAGCGACCGCTGTGGACAGGTAATGGTCCGCAAAAAATCGGGCGGTCGCGATCTTGGTCTTGAAAAAGGATGCGTCACCCTCGCCCGTCGTCAAGCGCTGCTGCGACACCAGCGCGGCACGCGCCATTTGCCACCCACCGAGCACCACGCCCGCCATTTTCAGGTAAGGCACGCTGCCCGCAAACACGGCTTTGATATCTGCCTTGACGTTCGCGACCATGTACTCGACTACCTGCTCCATCGCATCGGCGGCGGTGGACAAGCGGTGTGCGATTGCATGCAGATCTGCGTGATCGGCTTTGCTCAACTCAGCCGCTGTGGCACGTACCTGATTGATGATGCCTTTCGCCACGGCACCGCCATCACGCACTGTCTTGCGACCAATCAGGTCATTCGCTTGAATGGCAGTGGTTCCCTCGTAGATCGTCAGGATGCGTGCGTCACGGTAGTACTGCGCGGCGCCGGTTTCTTCGATGAAGCCCATGCCACCGTGTACCTGCACACCGGTCGAGGCTACATCAACCGCCAGCTCTGTCGACCAGCCTTTCACGATCGGCACCATGAACTCGTAAAAAGTCAGATTCGCTTTTTTACTCGCCTCATCCGGATGGTGATGTGCAGCGTCGAAGGCTGCCGCAGTGACATACGCCAGCGCACGGGCTGCCTCGGTCTGGGCACGCATGCTCATGAGCATACGTCGCACATCCGGATGATGAATGATCGCTACTGCACCGGATGAGCCCGATAAATCGCGCGACTGTAGGCGGTCTCGCGCATACTGCGTCGCTTTTTGGTAAGCGCGATCAGCCAGTGCAATGCCCTGCATACCTACGCCAAACCGCGCCGCATTCATCATGATGAACATGTACTCAAGGCCGCGATTTTCCTGGCCGACCAGGTAGCCGATCGCACCACCGTTATCACCGTACTGCAGCACTGCAGTCGGGCTGGCTTTAATACCGAGCTTGTGCTCGATCGAGACACAGTGCACATCATTGCGCGCACCCAACGAGCCATCCGCGTTGACCAGAAATTTCGGCACGATGAAGAGCGAAATACCTTTCACGCCCTCAGGTGCATCGGGGGTACGCGCCAGTACCAAGTGGATGATGTTCTCGGCCATATCATGCTCGCCGAAGGTGATGTAAATCTTGGTGCCGAATAACTTGTAGCTGCCGTCACCCTGCGGCAGTGCGCGAGTGCGTACCAATGCGAGATCCGAACCCGCTTGTGGTTCGGTGAGGTTCATGGTGCCGGTCCATTCGCCCGATACCATTTTCGGAATGTACATCTGCTGCTGCTCATCGCTGCCCGCCGTCATCAGCGCCTCGATTGCGCCATCGGTGAGCAGCGGGCACAAAGCGAACGACAAATTCGCTGCGTTGACCATCTCAGCGCATGGCGTGCCGAGCAATTTGGGCAGGCCTTGTCCACCAAACGCTTGAGGATGCTGCAGGCCTTGCCAGCCAGCCTCGACAAAACTGCGAAACGCTTCCTTGAAACCCGGTGTCGTGCTGACTTCACCTTCACGCCAGGTACTGGGTTGCTGGTCGCCAGTCCAGTTCAACGGAGCCAGTACCTCGGTACAGAATTTCGCATTCTCTTCAAGCACCGCTTCGGCGGTATCCGGTGTCGCATCTTCACAGCCCGGCATTTGACTGATCGCATTCAATGCGGCTAGTTCGTTCATGACGAACAGCATGTCCTTCAGCGGGGCGGTGTAACTCATGAGGGTCTCCGGATATTTTTTTGCTTATGCATTAAAAAGACATGGAACAAAGCCTTGTTTACTCGATTGCGACGACATACCCACGCAGATCGGCGCAGGCTTTCAGCGTCGCTGGCTTAGCCGAGTTCCTTTACCAAAGTCGGCACTGCTTCAAACAGATCAGCGACCAACCCATAATCCGCCACGCTGAAGATAGGCGCCTCGGCATCCTTGTTAATCGCAACAATGGTTTTCGAATCCTTCATACCGGCGAGATGCTGAATCGCTCCGGAAATACCGACTGCGATATACAACTGTGGTGCGACGATCTTGCCGGTCTGCCCAACCTGCCAGTCATTCGGCACATAACCAGCATCGACCGCTGCACGCGAAGCACCCATGGCAGCGCCCAGCTTATCGGCCAGAGGCTCGAGGATCTTGAAGTTCTCGGCCGAGCCAATACCACGCCCACCGGACACAATCACCTTGGCAGCAGTTAACTCGGGGCGATCGGACTTGGCCAGTTCACGCGAAACGAAAGTAGATTTGCCGCTGTCGGTCACCGCCGTCAGCGTTTCAATCGGCGCGCTGCCATCGGTGCCCGCAGCGTCGAATCCAGTGGCACGTACCGTGATCACTTTGATCGGATCAATCGACTGCACCGTGGCAATGGCATTCCCGGCATAGATCGGGCGCTCGAACGTATCCGGCGCATCCACTTTGGTGATTTCCGAAATTTGACCGACATCGAGACAAGCAGCAACACGCGGCAAGATGTTCTTGCCGTACGCGGTGGCGGGCGCAAGCAGATGGGTGTACGACTTCGCAATCGCGAGCGCTTGCGCGGCAACGTTTTCGGCGAGGCCATCAGCAAACGCTGCGTTATCAGCAACGATCACTTTCGACACGCCGGCAATTTGTGCTGCCGCTGCTGCCGCTGCATCGCAATGATGGCCAGCGATAAGGACGTGAACTTCCGCGGCGCATTGCGCAGCGGCAGTGACGGTATTCAGGGTGCTCGCTTTGAGCGACGAGTTGTCGTGTTCTGCGATGACGAGTGCGGTCATGGGTGTTCCTTTTTCACAGCCACGGATCAAATAACTTTGGCTTCGTTTTTCAGTTTCGCGACCAAGGTGGCGACATCGGGCACCATGGTGCCGGCCGAACGCTTGGGGGGATCACTGACTTTTAGCGTCTTCAGGCGCGGCGACACATCAACGCCGAGTTCGTCCGGCTTGACGATGTCGAGCGGCTTTTTCTTGGCCTTCATGATGTTGGGCAGGGTGACATAGCGCGGCTCATTCAGACGCAAATCGGTCGTCACCACTGCTGGCAGTGCCAGCGATACGGTCTCGAGACCACCATCCACCTCGCGCGTGACAACAGCCTTGCCCTCTTCGACCACCAGCTTGGAGGCGAACGTCGCCTGCGGCCAGCCGAGCAGCGCGGCCAGCATCTGTCCGGTCTGGTTGCAGTCGTCGTCGATCGCCTGCTTGCCCAGAATCACCAGTTGCGGCTGCTCTTTGTCGACCAATGCCTTCAATAATTTGGCCACCGCCAATGGCTGCAAGTCGAGTTCCGGGGCTGTCTCGACCAAAATCGCACGGTCGGCACCAATAGCCATCGCGGTACGCAGCGTTTCCTGGCACTGCGTGACGCCGCAAGACACCGCAACCACTTCGGTTGCCTTGCCTGCTTCTTTAACCCGCATCGCTTCTTCTACTGCGATCTCATCAAAGGGGTTCATCGACATTTTGACGTTCGCGATGTCGACACCGCTGCCATCAGATTTCACGCGCACCTTGACGTTGTAGTCGACCACGCGCTTGACGGGTACCAGCACTTTCATTGCAATCCTCGATTGCGCCCGGAATGGGCGAGTTGACGTTTACGTAAACCGCGAAATTATAGGTGGGAACGGCGATATCCGTGAAACGACGGGGCCCGCGGTGAAATCAGGGCCGGCCGACCGCGCGCCGCCTGCGGGACTATTTACGACGCAGATAGAACACGAATTCCTTGGGCTCGGCCTGCGCGTGTTCTTCATGCCCCAGCAAATCGTTTCCAGTCTGTCGTGCAAAGGCGTTGAAATCACGCACCGAGCCGGGATCGGTCGCCTGCACCCGCAACACATCGCCGGTGATCATATCGGCCAGCGCCTTCTTTGCCCTGAGGATGGGCAGTGGGCATTTCAGGCCTCGGGCATCGAGATCCTTTTGAAATTCCATCGCCCTACCCCGCCAGCTGCTGCTCGACCCAGCCACTGACCGAAGCCAGCGCAGCCGACAAACCGCTTGGGTCGGTGCCGCCCGCCTGCGCCATATCCGGTCGGCCGCCGCCCTTGCCGCCCACTTGCTGAGCGACATGATTCACCAACTCACCCGCCTTCACTTTGGATGTGGCATCAGCAGTCACACCGGCGATCAGGCTGACTTTACCGTCATTGACCGTCGCCAGAACAATCGCAGCGGTCTTCAGCTTGTCCTTCATTTTGTCCATGACGCCACGCAAGGTCGGTACGTCTGCACCTTCCAATGTCGCCGCCAGTACCTTGATACCGTGGATATCCACCGCCTGCGCGAGCAAATCATCACCCTGACCCGACGCCATTTTCGCTTTGAGCGAGACAAGCTCTTTCTCAAGCATCTTCACTTGCTCTTGCACTTGCGCGATGCGCGAGTTCAGCTCATCGGGTGGCGCCTTCAGGGCCGCAGCCGCCTCATTCACACGCGCCGCGAGGGATTGCACTAGCGCTAGCGCGTTCTCACCGGTCACTGCCTCGACACGCCGAATGCCCGCTGCCACACCGCCCTCGGACACGATCTTGAACAAGCCGATGTCACCGGTGCGAATCACATGCGTTCCACCGCACAGCTCGGTGGATGACCCAATGCCGAGCACCCGCACGACATCGCCGTATTTTTCGCCAAACAAGGCCATCGCACCCGCCTTGATCGCATCGTCATAGCCCATGTGCTGCGCAGAGGTTGCAGCATTGCTCAAGATTTCATGGTTCACCAGCGCCTCGATGCGGCGAATTTCATCGGCGGTCAAGGGTGCGTTGTGGCTGAAATCGAAACGGGTCTTGTCCTTGTCAACCAAGGAGCCTTTTTGCATCACATGCCCGCCAAGCACCATGCGCAAGGCTTTATGCATGAGATGCGTTGCCGAGTGGTTGCGCATGGTAGCGGCGCGCACTTGCGCGTCGACCTTGGTGGATACCGCATCACCGACCGACAACGCGCCATGACGCACTTTGCCGTGATGCCCGAACACCTCAGGCTGAATTTTTTGTGTATCGGCCACTTCGAATGCAGCGTGATCAGTCTCGATCAAGCCAACATCGCCGGCCTGGCCACCGGATTCGGCATAAAACGGCGTGGTGTCGAGCACGACCATCGCTTCTTGTCCTACGTCGACGCGCTGCACCGAGACGCCATCCAAAAATAAGGCCAGCACCCTGCCGTGATCTGCCAGTTTGTCGTAACCGGAGAACACCGTCTTTGGGCCGCTGTACTCGACGCTCGCTGTCATCTCGAACTTGCCAGCAGCACGCGCGACCGACTTCTGCTTTTCCATCGCCGTGTGGAAGCCTGTCTCATCCAGCGTGACATCACGTTCACGGCAAATATCGGCGGTCAGGTCCAGCGGAAAACCGTAGGTGTCGTAGAGGGTGAATGCGGTCTTGCCATCCAACCGGGCAGGATCTTTGGCGAGCGCAGCCTCGAGAATCTTCATGCCGTTGTCCAGCGTCTCGCCAAATCGCTCTTCTTCCTGCTTGAGCACCATCGCTACCCGATCAGCCGCCTCGGCCAGCTCAGGGTAGGCCTCGCCCATTTCCTTCACCAAATCAGGCACTAACTTGTAAAAGAATGGCTTGTTCTGACCCAGCTTATTGCCGTGCCGGAGTGCGCGGCGCACGATACGGCGCAGCACATAGGCACGGCCCTCGCTGCCGGGCACCACCCCATCGGTGACGAGGAAGGCACAGGCGCGAATATGGTCAGCGATGACGCGCAATGAGGCATTACTCAGATCACTGATGCCCGTCTCGCGCGCGGCGGCACGGATTAAACGATCGAACAAATCAATCTCGTAATTGCTGTGTACATGCTGTAGCACTGCCGCGAGTCGCTCCAGACCCATGCCGGTATCGACACAAGGGGCTGGCAGCGGCGTCAGGGTGTACTCGCCAGTCGCCGGATCGAGCTGGCGATCGAACTGCATAAACACGTTGTTCCAGATTTCGATATAGCGATCGCCATCCTCTTCGGCGCTGCCGGGCGGACCACCCCAGATATCCGGGCCGTGATCGAAAAAAATCTCGGAACAGGGGCCGCACGGGCCGGTATCGGCCATCTGCCAGAAATTGTCGGATGCGTAGGGCGCACCCTTGTTGTCGCCGATGCGCACAACGCGCTCGGGCGGAAGCCCGATGACCTTGGTCCAGATGTCGTAGGCCTCATCGTCGGATTGATATACCGTCGCCCACAGTTTTTCTTTGGGCAGACCGTACACCTCGGTCAGTAATTCATACGCCCAGACCAGCGACTCTTTCTTGAAGTAATCACCAAACGACCAGTTGCCCAGCATTTCGAAAAACGTATGGTGGCGCGCGGTGTAGCCCACATTTTCAAGATCGTTGTGCTTGCCACCCGCACGCAAGCAGCGCTGTACGGATGCCGCGCGCACATAGTCGCGCTTCTCGGTGCCCAGAAAAACATCTTTGAACTGCACCATGCCCGAGTTGGTAAACAGCAGGGTCGGGTCATTGCCCGGCACCAAGCTTGATGAACGCACAACGGAATGGCCCTTCGATTCAAAGAAGCGAAGAAATTTATCTCGGATTTCAGATGCTTTCATGGTGCGCGGTGAGGGTATGTTGCATTCGACAGATTGGCCGTCGAAAAGCTGGCGATTATACCCGTCAGGTGGCGAACGCTCGGCGGGCCGCGCTACTGAAAATCCGGTGTAATCAGGTCCAAGCGGTCGGTGCAGATCGCGTCCACCCCCCAGTCGAACAAAGTACGGGCCTGGGCCGGGTCGTTCACGGTGTAGCACATCAAGCCGAACCCGGCTCGCTTGACCGCGCTGGCCTGCGCCGCTGTCAGCGCGCCGGCTTGCGCGTGCAGCGATACCGCAGCGAGCTGATCGAGTTGCTGATGCCAGTCCGGTGGCACGGGCTCGACCAGCAAGCCTCGTGCACTATTGGGCGCGACCGCTTGCGCCGCCCGCAAGGCCTCTGTTGAAAACGAGGACAGCAATACAGCGCCCGCCGGTAGGCCAGCACAGGCTTGTGCCACCCAGCGCCCGGTGGCCACCTCGGTACCGGGCAGCGGTTTGATCTCGACATTCATCCACAGCTGATGCTCGATACAGAATTGCGCCGCTTGCGCAAAACTGGGTACCGGCTCGCCCGCAAACTCGGCTGAGAACCATGCACCTGCATCCGCCGCACTCAATGAAGCAAAAGTCTGATCGGCAACCGGGCCGCTACCAGAGACGGTGCGACCCAATTCGGTGTCATGCATCAGCACCAGCGCGCCATCGGGCAATGCCATTACGTCGAATTCAACCCCGCGAAAACCGTGCGCTAGCCCGCAACGCAAGGCCGCCAGCGTGTTTTCTGGCGCCAGCGTGCCGCCGCCTCGATGCGCAATGATTCTCGGGAATGACCACATCCTGATGCTCCGTCAGTTTGAACACCGTCGCCCGAATCAAACTCGGCGCTACGGTAAAATGTGCTTTGAAATTTCACTCATTATCTTCCCTATCCATGAGTCATGACAGCGGCAACAGCGCGCCGGTCGCGCCGTCGAATTTTTTGCGCGGCATTATCGAAGCGGACCAGCAGAGCGGCAAGTATGCGGGTCGGGTTGACCGACAGAGCGTAGCGCTACCCGGCGTCATCACTCGCTTCCCGCCGGAACCGAATGGTTACCTGCACATTGGCCACGCGAAATCCATTTGTCTCAACTTCGGTCTAGCGCGCGACTACGGCGGACGTTGTCATCTGCGTTTTGATGACACCAATCCGACCAAGGAAGAGCAGGAATATGTCGACACCATCATCGACAGCGTGGAGTGGCTTGGCTTCTCATGGCGTGATACCCAGGGTGAACACAAGTATTTTGCGAGCGATCATTTCGATCTGATGTACGAAATGGCCGAGTGGCTGGTAAGCGCCGGACATGCGTATGTTGATAGCCAAAGTGCCGAGGAGATGGCGGCTAACCGTGGCAGCTTCAGCGAACCCGGTAAGAACTCGCGCTTTCGCGACCGGCCTGCTGAAGAGTCGCTTGATCTGCTCCGTAAAATGAAGGCAGGAGCATTCAAAGATGGTGAGCATATTCTGCGCGCCAAAATTGACATGGCCTCGCCCAACATGAACATGCGCGATCCGGCGATCTACCGTATCCGCCACGCGCATCACCACCGCACTGGCGACAAGTGGTGCATCTACCCGATGTATGACTACGCACATCCCGTGTCGGATGCGATCGAAAATGTTTCGCACTCGATCTGCACGCTGGAATTTCAGGACCACCGGCCGTTCTACGATTGGATTCTGGCGCGCCTCGCGGAAGGCAGATTTTTCCCGCAGCCGCTACCCGAGCAGTTCGAGTTTGCGCGATTGAATCTGACCTATGCGATCACCAGCAAACGCAAGCTATTGCAACTGGTCGACGAAAACATTGTCGATGGCTGGGACGACCCACGCATGCCAACGATCGTCGGTATCCGTCGGCGTGGCTATACGCCTTCCTCGATTCAACTGTTCGCCGAGCGTATCGGTGTCGCCAAAGCCGATAGCTGGATTGACATGAGCGTGCTGGAAGGCGCACTGCGCGATGATCTGGATCCGACAGCGCCGCGCAGCGTGGCGGTGCTCAATCCACTCAAGCTCATCATCGACAACTACCCCGAGGGCCAGAGCGAGCCCTGCAGCGCGCCAGTGCATCCGCATCACCCCGAGCGTGGCAATCGTCATTTCTCCCTTTCTCGCGAGCTATGGATAGAGCGCGAGGACTTTATGGAAGTGCCGAGCAAAGGCTACTTCCGGCTATTCCCGGGTAACCGGGTACGTCTGCGTTATGGCTTTGTGGTTGAGTGCACTGGATGTGATAAAGACGAAGCGGGCAACATCACTGCGGTGCATTGCACTTATTTTGCGGATAGCAAAAGTGGCACCGACGGCGCCAACAACTACAAGGTCAAGGGCAATATCCATTGGGTGTCTGCCGCACATGCGGTACAAGCCGAAGTACGCCTGTACGACCGCCTGTTCAAAGACCCGCACCCGGATGCCGGTGGTAAAGACTTCAAGCAAGCGCTGAACCCAAACGCCAAAGTCGTAATCCATGCGTATCTCGAATCCGGCGCTGAGCAGGCGAAACCCGACGAGCGTTTTCAGTTCGAGCGCCATGGCTACTTTGTTGCCGATCGGGTCGACTCGACGCCCGGCCGCCCGGTTTTCAACCGCATCGTCACGCTGAAGGATAGCTGGGGCGGCTAATCACACGCCGTTCGCTCGCCATGACTACCGACAAGCTGGTCTTCGTTGACCTCGAAACGACTGGCGCCAATCCGGCGGTTGATCGGATTACCGAGATCGGCGTCGTCGAAGTTGATCATTCAGGGGAGGCGACGCACTGGTCGACGCTGGTAAACCCCGAGCAGCCGATACCCGCCTTCATTCAAAGCCTGACCGGTATCAGCAATGAGATGGTGCGCAAGTCGCCCACCTTCGCCGAGCTGGCGACCTCACTTCATGAGCGCCTGGAAGGCGCGTTATTCATTGCGCACAATGCCCGCTTTGATTACGGTTTCTTGCGTAATGCCTTCGATCAGCTGGGCCTCAGCTTCAAGCCGGATGTGCTTTGCACTGTCAAGCTGTCACGCGCGCTGTTCCCGAATGAGCGTCGCCATAATCTTGATACCCTAGTCGCACGCCATCAATTAAAGGCGGATGTCCGACACCGCGCCTTGGCCGACGCCGATCTTCTTTGGCAGCTATGGCAAAAGCTACGCAGCGATCTGCCCTCTGAGACGTTTGATGCGGCACTACGGTCGCTGCTGCAGCGACCGAGTTTGCCTTCGCACCTACCCACCAACGCAGTCGATAACATCTCTGATACGCCCGGTGTGTATCTGTTCTACGGTGAAAACGACCTACCGCTGTATGTCGGCAAAAGTGTGCGCCTACGTCAGCGCGTGCTATCGCATTTCAACGCGGACCACAAAGAATACAAAGAAATGCGACTGTCGCAGCAGCTGCATCGCATCGAGGTACGCGAAACCGCTGGCGAAATCGGCGCGCTATTACTCGAGGCAAGGCTAATCAAGGACATGCAGCCCGTGCACAACCGACTGCTACGACGACAAGGTGATCTGTGCGCCTGGCAGCTAAACGAAAACGAGCAGGGGCATATCGTGCCTGTGCTGACTCACGCCAGCGAACAGGATTTTGGTCGCGCAGAACGCTTGTTCGGTCTTTTTTCCGGCAAGCGAAAAGCCGATGCCGCGCTCCGTGCGCTGGCCGAATCGCATCAATTGTGTTTGGTACAGCTCGGACTCGAACGTCGCAGTGGTCCGCAAAAACCCTGCTTCAATTGGCAACTCAAACGCTGCAATGGTGTGTGCGTCGGTAAAGAATCCGAGTCATTTCACCGCGCACGGTTAGAAGCAGCCCTGGCGAAGTTGCGAGTAGACACCTGGCCTTACGAGGGCGCGATTGGTTTGATCGAGCAAGGCGCTGATCGAACGGATGTCCATGTTGTTAACAACTGGTGCTATCTTGGCAGCGCGCGCTCGGACGATGAAGTGCATGATTTGCTTGAACAGTCGCCGTCGCGTCCGGCTTTTGATCTTGATACGTACAAGATTCTTCACCGTGCATTAGCAAACAAACAGCTACCTGTTCGCTTGCTACACCGGCAACATAACTAACACATGTGCCATCAGCGCAATTACGCAGCAATAATGCTCCTCGCTGAAATATAATCTCGTGAATGCAAGCAACGGCGTTGTTGCCAGGTCACCCACGTCGCGCCTGTCGCGCTGGGATAATCCAAAGTTCAACCCGGCTTTCTACGCTTCTCAAAGGTCAGCACCAGTGTATTCAACGGCAGTGTTGAATAAAGTTGACCATAGTCAAAATTTTTCAGGTCGTGATTGCTAGCATGAAGCGCTTTTTTTGCGATGGCTTCAGTCAGGTGCGATCAGCACAGTTTGCACAGGTTTTTTCATCGAAAGTCCCTACGGAGAACAAGAATGAGTGAAGTTGTTATCGTCGCCGCCGCGCGTACTGCGGTTGGAAAATTCGGCGGCACGATTGCCAAGATATCCGCAGCTGAACTCGGCGCCCATGTCATCAAAGGCTTGGTCGCGAAGACTGGCATTGATCCGGCACTGATCAGTGAAGTGTTGATGGGTCAGGTATTGACGGCCGGTGTGGGACAAAATGCAGCGCGTCAAGCCGTGATCAAGGCAGGCTTGCCAGACATGGTGCCGGCCATGACCATTAATAAAGTTTGCGGTAGCGGCTTGAAAGCGACTCATCTGGCGGCACAAGCGATCTTGTGTGGTGATGCCGATATCGTGATCGCCGGTGGTCAGGAAAACATGAGCGCGGCACCGCATGTGCTGAACAACTCGCGTGATGGCTTCCGCATGGGTGACGCAAAATTGGTCGACACTATGATCGTTGATGGCCTGTGGGATGTGTACAACCAGTACCACATGGGTATCACTGCCGAAAACGTCGCCAAGAAATTCAATGTCTCGCGCACAGAGCAGGATGAGTTTGCGCTGGCCTCCCAAAACAAAGCCGAAGCCGCGCAAAAGGCAGGCAAATTCAAAGATGAGATCCTACCGCTCGAGATCGCCAGCAAAAAAGGATCGATTGTTTTCGATAGCGATGAGTACATCAAGGCAGGTAGTACGCTCGATTCGCTCGCCAGCCTGCGACCGGCGTTCAACAAAGAAGGCACTGTCACTGCGGGTAATGCCTCCGGTCTGAATGATGGCGCGGCTGCCGTGATGATGATGTCGGCACAAAAAGCGCAGCAACTCGGGCTCAAGCCACTGGCAAAGATCAAGGCCTATGCATCGGCCGGTCTGGATCCAACCATTATGGGCATGGGTCCAGTACCTGCGAGCCAGCGCTGTTTGCAAAAAGCGGGCTGGACCCATAAAGATCTCGACCTGATGGAGATTAACGAGGCCTTCGCAGCACAAGCCATCGCCGTCAATAAAGAAATGGGCTGGGACACTAGCAAAATCAATGTCAACGGTGGCGCTATTGCCATCGGCCATCCGATCGGCGCTTCCGGCTGCCGCGTGCTGGTGACACTGATTCACGAAATGATCCGGCGCGATGCCAAGCGCGGGTTAGCAAGCCTGTGCATTGGCGGTGGCATGGGTGTGGCATTGGCAATCGAGCGCTGATCCGTCGGCAAACTAGCATCACAAGTAAAGGGAGAACAAGATGAGTAGAGTGACCCTGGTGACCGGTGGTATGGGCGGCCTTGGCGAAGCAATTTGCATAAAAATGGCCAACATGGGCTATGCGGTGGCGACTACCTACTCGCCCGGCAATACCAAGGCCGAGGCTTGGCTGACCGAGATGAAGGAGAAAGGCTACAACTTTCGCGCCTACCCCTGCGATGTTGCCGATTACGACGCAGCTCTCGAGTGCGTGTCACAGATCGTAAAAGACATGGGCCCGATCGATGTGCTGGTCAATAACGCCGGCATCACGCGCGATATGACCTTCAAGAAAATGGACAAGTTGAATTGGGATCTGGTGATGCAGACCAACCTCGATTCTGTCTTCAACATGACCAAGCCCGTTTGCGACGGTATGGTTGAGCGTGGCTGGGGCCGCATCATCAATA
>JAJTGD010000026.1 GCA_021299035.1 Oxalobacteraceae bacterium
CCCGCACGCTATGCGCAGTGGTTGGACGAATTGCGTGAGCCACCGAAGATGCGCAGCTACCCCGACACCGGCGCCGTGGCCGAGAGACTGAGCAAGACCAACCCGCGGCTCACGCCTGAGCGAGCAGCGTTTCTGGCGCCGCATTGGGCTGCGCAGCATCCAGACGGCGAGTGGCATGTGCAAGGCGACCCTAGGCACAAAATTGTCAGCGCCAACTTGTACCGTACCGAAGAGGTACTCGCCTGCTGGCAGCAAATTACGGCACCTGTGTTGTGGGTCGAGGCTGAACACACCGACGTGTGGCGGTGGATGGGGCCAAGGGCCGAAGTACGTGCCGAGATCGACCGGCGCATGCAGGTCATTCCTGATGTCACCGCAGCACTCATCAAAGACGCAGGACACATGCTGCACCATGATCAGCCCGAGGCGCTGGCAAGTTTGATCGAGGATTTCCTCGACTGAGCGCATGCGCACGGCGATCCTGCGTCGGGCGTACAATCACCACTTGATTGCCTCATACCCCACCCAAGTTTCTCCATGCTAAACGCAGATCTGCACTGCCACTCGATCGTGTCGGATGGCACCCTCACGCCTGCTGCGCTGGCGCAGCGCGCCAAAGCGAATGGCGTCGATCTGTGGGCATTGACCGACCATGATGAACTCGACGGCATTGCAGAGGCGCGCCGTGCGGCCGACGCCGTCGGGCTGAGATTTATTGCCGGTGTCGAGATATCAATCACCTGGTCGGGCAAGACGGTACACATCGTGGGTCTCGGTGTTGATGAGCATAACCCCGAGCTGCGCGCCGGACTGGCCTCGGTACGTGGAGGGCGTGAAAGCCGCGGACGCGAGATTGCAGAGGATTTGGCGCGCGCCGGTATCCACGGGGCCTTTGAGGGCGCCATGCAGCATGCCGGTAACCCCGAGATGCTGGGCCGCACCCACTTCGCGCGATTTTTGGTCGAGAGCGGCGTGCGACCCACCGTTGCCGATGTTTTCAAGCATTACTTGGTCGAAGGTAAGCCCGGCTTTGTGCCGCATCGCTGGGGCGCGCTGGAGCAGGCAGTCGGGTGGATACGCGGGGCGGGTGGCCGCGCGGTGATTGCACATCCCGCACGCTATGCGTTAACCGAATTGCAACGCGACGCCTTGATCGACGCCTTCAAAGAGTCCGGCGGTGAGGGGATTGAGGTCGTTACCGGTAGTCACACCCCTGAAGAATATGACAGCTTCGCTCGGGTGGCGCGGCGGGCCGGCCTGCTGGCCTCGCGCGGCTCGGACTTCCACGGCGTGACGGAATCGGGCGCGGACCTTGGCTCGTTGCCACCGCTGCCGTCTGATCTCAAGCCGGTTTGGCATGATTGGTGAGGAATTCTCTGTTCAGCCCGCAAAAAAACTTCGGCTTAAACTGAGTTGAATTCCTGCTTAGGCGTCGCCACATCAGGCAACACGTAGCCATAATTGCTTTGATTTCACTGAGTCCTCTTCGGAGACCATCCTATGAAAAGAATTCTGTTGTTCGTACTGACCAACGTCGCGGTGATCGCGGTCATGTCGATCGTTTTGTCGGTGCTGGGTGTTGATCGTTTCCTGACCTCCCAGGGCCTTAACGTGGGCAGCTTGCTGGTGTTCTCACTGGTAGTGGGCTTCACCGGCGCCATCTTCTCGCTCCTGATCAGCAAGCCGATGGCCAAGTGGAGCACGGGCGCTACCGTGATCGAGCATCCGCAAAACGAGACCGAGCGCTGGCTGCTCGATACCGTGCGTCGGCTCGCCGATCGCGCTGGCATTGGCATGCCGGAGGTTGCGGTCTATGAGGGTGAGCCGAATGCTTTCGCTACCGGCGCTTTCCGCAATGAGGCCTTGGTTGCGGTATCGACCGGGCTGCTGATGAACATGACCCGCGACGAGGTCGAGGCCGTACTCGGTCACGAGGTGGCACATATTGCGAATGGCGATATGGTGACCATGACGCTGATCCAAGGTGTCACCAACACCTTCGTGGTTTTCCTGTCGCGTATTGTCGGCTATGTGGTTGATCGCGCACTGTCGCGCAACGATGAGAGCACGGGCGGTATTGGCTACATGGTGACTGTGATTGTTTGCCAAATCATCTTCGGGCTGCTTGCTTCCATGATCGTGGCGTGGTTCTCACGTCAGCGAGAATTCCGTGCTGACGCCGGCGCTGCGCTACTGATGGGCAATCGGCAGCCGATGATCAATGCCTTACACCGCCTTAGCACCTTGCACGAGGCGGCTTTGCCGCAGTCGGTGGCTGCGCTGGGTATCAATCACTCGACCGGTTTCTTTGAGCTATTCTCTACCCATCCGCCCCTTCAGGAGCGCATTGCAGCGCTGCAGCGCGGCTAACCCCGGCTGCATCAGCACCCCGAAGCGACAGCCTGATACGCTGTCGCTTTTGTTTTGTTCTTATGACCCAATACTTTCAAATTCACCCGGATAACCCGCAACCGCGTCTGATCCGGCAGGCTGCGGAGATCATTGACGGTGGTGGGATCGTCGCCTTGCCCACCGACTCCAGCTACGCATTGGTATGCCGCCTTGATGACAAGGATGCAGTTGATCGGCTACGCCGTATTCGCGGCGTCGACGAGAAACATCACCTGACACTGCTATGTCGTGATCTGTCGGAGATCGCCAACTATGCGCGTGTCGACAACAAGCAGTACCGCTTGCTGAAAGCTGCCACGCCCGGGCCATTTACCTTCATTCTGGAGGCGACGCGCGAAGTGCCGCGTCGGCTGTCACATCCATCGCGTAAAACCATCGGTCTGCGGGTACCAGAAAACACCATTGCACAGTCGCTGCTCGAGCAACTGAGTCAAGCGCTGATTGGGACCACACTCATCCCGGCCGGCAGCGACACACCGTTGAATGATCCTGATGAAATTCGGGACAGCCTTCAGCGACAGGTAGAGCTGGTGATTGATGGCGGTAGTTGCGGCTTGGAGCCGACCACCGTGGTTGATCTGACAGGCGATAGCCCGGTGGTATTGCGCAGGGGACGGGGAGATGTCTCGCTGTTTGCGTAGTCGCCAGACCGGCATGGGGCACAGAATCGCGAGAGCGCTCTGATAGAATCCCGTTGATGAGCGACACCATTCAGACCATTGCGGTCTATGCATTGCCGATTCTTTTTGCAATTACGCTGCATGAGGCGGCGCATGCGTACGCTGCGCGGTTTTTCGGCGATCTGACGGCCTACTCGCAAGGCCGGATGAGTCTGAACCCGGCCAAGCACATTGATCCCATCGGTACCATCGTGCTACCGCTGATACTTGCCTTGGTCCAAAGCCCGTTTATTTTCGGCTATGCCAAGCCGGTACCCGTTGATTTCTCGCGTCTCAATCACCCCAAACGCGACATGCTCTGGGTCGCACTGGCTGGCCCCGCGGCCAACCTGTTCATGGCGCTCGGTTGGATGATTCTTTATTTCGTGCTGTACGGCGCCTCGTTGCAGGAAGAGTATTTTTTCCGGGTTGCCGAGGCGGGCATCGTAGTGAATCTGGTCCTGTTTGCGTTTAACTTGTTTCCACTGCCGCCGCTGGATGGTGGCCGAATTCTGACCAGTTTGCTGCCGATGCGCTATGCATTCAAGTTCGCCCGTCTCGAGCCTTACGGGTTTTTCATCGTGCTGGCACTCGCCATGCTGAATCTTTTGAAGTTCTGGATGATCCCGGTGGTTGCAGCGGCGAATGGCTTGCTTTCCGTATTGGTCGCCCCCCTAAAATTTCTCGTCACCTGATACGCCATGTACCCTGATCGTGTTGTCTCTGGAATGCGTCCCACCGGTGCGATGCACCTTGGCCACTATCATGGCGCGCTTAAAAACTGGGTGAGGCTGCAGTCCGAGCATCCTTGCTTGTTTTTTGTCGCCGACTGGCATGCGCTGACCACCCACTACGACGACCCGTCCATTATCGAAAGTAGTACCTGGGATATGGTGATCGATTGGCTCGCCGCCGGTATCGATCCATCCCAAGCCACGATTTTTATCCAATCAAAAGTGCCTGAGCACGCAGAGTTGCATCTGTTGCTCTCGATGTCGACACCCTTGGGTTGGTTGGAGCGAGTGCCGACCTACAAAGATCAACAAGAAAAGCTGACCGATCGCGATCTCGCCACTTACGGCTTCCTCGGTTATCCCTTGCTGCAAGCGGCCGACGTGCTGATTTACCGTGCCAGTATGGTGCCGGTAGGTGAAGATCAGGTGCCGCATATCGAAATGATGCGCGAGATTGCGCGTCGTTTTAACTACTTGTACGGTCGCGAGAAAGACTTCGAGCAGAAGGCGCAAGAAGCGGTGAAGAAGCTAGGTTCCAAGCGCGCCAAACTCTACAACGAGTTGCGCTCTGAATTTCAGGAAAAGGGCAATGACGATTCGCTCGCACAGGCCAAGGCCATGCTCGATGATGCGCAGAATCTTTCCATGATTGATCGCGAGCGCTTGTTCGGTTACTTGGAAGGTAGTCGCAAGCTGATTCTGGTCGAACCACAGGCGCTTTTGACAGAGGCTTCGCGTTTGCCGGGTCTCGATGGACAGAAAATGTCCAAGAGCTATGGCAACACCATTGCGCTACGCGACGATAGCGATACCATCACCAAAAAAATCCGCACCATGCCAACCGATCCGGCACGCGTTCGTCGCACTGATCCAGGTAATCCGGATAAATGTCCTGTCTGGATGTTTCATCAGGTTTACTCTGATCAGAAAACACAGGACTGGGTGGTGCAGGGATGCAAAACTGCGGGTATCGGTTGCATCGAGTGCAAGCAGCCTGTGATCGATGGCATCCTCAAGGAGCAAGAGCCCATGCGTGAGCGGGCCCAGCAATATCTGGATGATCCGTCCTTGGTACGTGCCATCGTTGCGGATGGATGTGATCAGGCGCGCAAACTGGCACAAGAGACCATGCGCGATGTGCGCGAAGAAATGGGTCTGTCGTACAGCTGATGGCGCATAGCTCACCCGACGCTTCACCTTGGGTGAGTCGTTTCGCGTCACTGATTCCCCAGGGCAGAACACTCGATCTTGCGTGCGGAAGCGGACGTCACTCGCGACTACTGTTGGCGTTGGGCCATTCCGTGCTGGCCATTGATCGCGATGCTGCAGCGCTTGAATCCTTAGTTGACACGGGTATCGAGACAAAACAATTCGATTTGGAACACGAAGGTGCCGATCAGGTATCCGGTTGGCCGCTATCGCCATCGTCCTATAGCGGCGTGGTGGTGACGAATTACCTGCACCGCCCTCTGATGGATGCACTGCTGGCCTCGGTGGTGCCTGGTGGCGTGCTCATCTATGAAACTTTTGCGCAAGGTAATGGACAATTTGGCAAGCCGGCGAATCCGGATTTCTTGCTCGCGTCGGGCGAGCTGCTGGATAGGGTTTGCCGGGCCGGCGGCTGGCATGTGATCGCCTTTGAGGACGGTTATGTCAGCACCCCAAAACCGGCCATGATTCAGCGCATTTGCGCGCGTCGAGGTGGCCCGGAGCTAGGGCCGGTCGATGTTGCAATTTGAAACCTCATTATCCGACCCCCGGCAGTACTGATCCGATACAATTCACCTTTTGCTTCTCGGCCATACATCAACCATGATCCAAGGCAGCATTGTCGCAATCGTGACGCCAATGTTCGAGGATGGCAGCCTCGATTTTCAAAGCTTGAAGGCGCTACTTGATTGGCACATCGCCGAAGGTACCGACGCGATTGTCATTGTCGGCACCACAGGTGAATCACCAACCGTCACAGTCGAAGAACATTGTGAGTTGATCAAGGTCGCGATCGAACATGTCGCCGGCCGCATTCCGGTGATCGCTGGCACCGGCGGTAACTCAACATCAGAAGCCATCGAACTTACGGCGTATGCCAAGCAGGCCGGTGCTGATGCTTCCTTGCAGGTGGTGCCTTACTACAACCGCCCGACACAAGACGGTATGGTGCAGCACTTCACACGCATCGCTGAGTCGGTGGATTTGCCAGTCATTCTGTATAACGTGCCCGGACGCACTGTTGCCGACATGAGTAACGACACCATCGTCCGACTGTCATCCGTACCAGGTATTGTGGGTGTTAAGGATGCGACCGGCAACATCGCGCGCGGTACCGAACTACTGCGTGCCGTGCCGAAATCGTTCGCGGTCTACTCGGGTGATGATGCGACCGCGATGGCGCTCATGTTCTGCGGTGGTAAAGGAAATATCTCGGTCACTGCCAACGTGGCGCCACGCGCGATGCATGAACTTTGTGTTGCAGCGATGGCAGGTCAGGTGGCAGAGGCTGTCGCCATCAATGACAAACTAATCCCGCTACATAACCGGCTATTTGTCGAGCCAAATCCAGTGCCTGTGAAATGGGCACTACAGCAGATGGGGCGTATTCAGAGCGGCATACGATTACCGCTGGTGCCGCTTGGTGCGGCTAGCCATGAATCGCTGCGCAGTGCGCTGCGCGAATCCGGCGTTCTGAACTGACGCCATCACACTCAATATTTTCTTGGTACCAAAATGAACCCTGTATTCAAAACACAACGCTTCTGTTCGCACATTGTTCTGCTGTGCTTGTTCGCGGCGATGGCCGGCTGCAGCAGCGTGAGCGACATGCTCGAGCCCGAGAAAATTGATTACAAGAGTGCGGCGAAACCTGGCAATAAAAGCAAGCTAGAAGTGCCGCCCGATCTAAGCCCTCCGCGTGCAAACAACGCTTACAGTATTGAGAATAATCGTGGCACAGCGACCGCTTCGGAGTACAGCGCACGACAGCCGAATGTCGCCGCAAGACCAGCAGCGACGGCGCCTGATGGCACAGTCGCACCGGTGGCAGTCTCTGGTATGCGCATCGAGCGCGACGGCAAACAGCGCTGGCTGGTAGCCAAGGAGGCGCCAGAAGTCCTCTGGCCGAAAATTAAGGATTTCTGGCAAGAGAGTGGATTCCTGATCGCTATCGAAAATCCACAGGCGGGGCTAATGGAGACCGATTGGGCTGAGAACCGCGCCAAGATTCCTCAGGACTTCATCCGCAACTCTATAGGTAAAGTACTTGATTCTCTTTACTCGACGGGCGAGCGGGATAAGTTCCGCACGCGGCTTGAGCCACGCGCGGACGGTGGTACTGAGGTTTACATCAGCCACCGCGGAGCGGAGGAAAAGGTCACTGGGCAACCATTCAACCAGTCGACGGTTTGGACAGCTCGACCATCTGATCCTGAATTGGAGGCCGAGTTTTTGCGTCGACTGATGACTGCCATGGGTGCTGATCCTAAAGTCGCAGGGGCGGCTGTGAAGGATGCCAAGCCAGTATCATCAGAGCGAGCGCGAATATCCAAAGACGGCAGTCAGGTCGAAATCGAAGAGGGCTTTGACCGCGCTTGGCGCCGTGTTGGTCTGGCACTGGACCGGGTTGGCTTCACTGTCGAAGATCGTGATCGTGCGCGAGGCCTGTACTTTGTGCGTTATGTGGATCAAGGTGACGACGCCAAGAACAAATCAGAGCCTGGTTTCTTTGCCCGCATGTTCCGTTCGAAGAATGACAAGTCTGATGCTTTGCGTTATCAGATACGTGTTGAAGGTGAAGATTCGCGCAGTAAAGTCTCGGTCCAGAATGATAAAGGCGCGATCGCAAGCGACCCTAACGCCAAGCGGATTCTCTCCCTGCTTAACGAGCAACTGAAATAAACCATGCCTTGCCCGACCGCTTGGGGCGGGGCGTGAAGTTTGCCAGTGTCGGTAGCGGGAGCGAGGGTAATGCGCTCCTGATCTCGGCCACCTCCGGCACCACGACGACCCATGTCATGCTGGACTGCGGTTTTGGTCCACGCGAGCTATCCCGTCGTTTCAATCGGCTCGATATGTCACCCGACCAGCTGGCGGGTATTGTGGTTACGCATGAGCACTCCGACCACCTGGGCGGTGTATTTCAGGTCGCGCGGCAATATAAAGTCCCGGTATGGTTAACCCACGGCAGCTTTGAAAGCGCGTCAAAAGACGAGGCTGTCGGTGTCGACGTTCATATTTGCCGGGATGGCGAACCATTTGATGTTGGCGATCTCGAGATTCGTCCGTACACGGTCCCGCATGATGCGCGTGAACCGGTTCAATACACGGCTTCCGACGGTCGCTTCAAGCTGGGTGTGCTGACCGATGTCGGTCACGCGACGCAGCACCTGATCTCCGCACTCGCGGGCTGTGATGCCTTGCTGCTTGAGTTCAATCACGATTCCGAGATGCTGGCGCGGTCCGGTTACCCGGCCTGGCTTAAATCGCGAATCTCTGGCCCGTATGGCCATCTATCGAACAAGTCGGCCGCAGGCATCTTGCGCGACGTGGATAAGACCAAGCTCCACACCTTGATCGCGGCACACCTATCGCAGCGGAACAATACCCCCGAGCTGGTGCGCGCAGCGATTGAGCCGGAAATTGCGGGGGAGGATATCGCACTGCTGGTGGCGGATCAGCATACCGGCTCGGAGTGGATCGCTTGTGACGGGCGGCGTGGCTAGAAGCCCTTGATACAAGATGGCTTGAACATTGCCATCGCATCCTAAAACATCGCCGCAACATCGCTCAAACACTGCTACAGCATCGCTAAAGCATTGCGGATACATCGCTTGTAGGGTGGCTGATATCTTGCCACCGGCAACAAAAAAGCCGCCCTGGGGCGGCTTTTTTATCGACGCACCGACGGATCGGTGTGTTCGTCAGCAACGAGAGATTACTTCTTCTCTTCTGCAGCTGGTGCGTCAGCTTTCGGTGCTTCTGCAGCAGGAGCGTCAGCCTTTGGTGCTTCTGCAGCTGGAGCTTCAGCCTTAGGTGCCTCAGCAGGTGCAGGAGCAGCAGCTTCCTCTTTCTTGCCGCAAGCGGCCAGTGCCAGTGCCAGCAGGGAAGCGATCAGCAACGATTTTTTCATGGTTATCCTTCAGGTGAGAATGAAAAGTGATTCGAAAAGCGAGTTTAATAACTACCGGTAGTTATCGCACTTTCAGGTTGCCCTGTCGAAAAGACACTGCCTAATTGCGCACTGCCGCATCGACAAAACTTCCTAAACGGAAATTATACCGGTGTTGTTGAAGGGCTTGCAAGTGATTTTGGGCGTACTTGACGTAGGTTCAGGCCATTTGCCCGCATGAAACCGTCTATCTCAGAGGAATCTGATCCAACCCTGCTGGTACCAGTCGTAAAGCGTCTCCACCAAGTCATCAGATCCCGCGTTGGCCGAGCCAGCTACCAATGCGCGATTATCGGCTAATCCCTGCAAAATCAGCCTATCTGCGCCACCCGCCTGCAAGGATTCACCGTTAATAAAAATATATTTGTCGCGGTACAGCATGCGGCTCTGCCGGCTTAATCGCAGTCCTTTGCTGGCTACGGCAGCACTGAAGCGCGCCAACGAGAGCGGTCGCTCAACCGGCGTAAACCAGACCGACGGTTTTGGTTCCGAGAGGTGCTCACCCAAAAAAATCACTACATCTTGAGCGCGGCCGCCGAGCTTACCCAACTGCTGGCGTGCCTGTTTCAGCATATCGTTTCCAAGCCGAGCCGGATGCGCATTCGGGGTCAGTTGACTGTCTTGGTAGCGTCCGCGCAGATCTACTTGCTCAGCCAAAAATCCCAGATAAGACTCACCGAGTTCTTGCCAAGTGGGTGCGCGGAAGCCGATTGAGTAGGTCATGCACTCGCCCTCGGCAACGCCCTCATGCGCCCACTGCGGCGGCAAGTAGAGCATGTCGCCAGGCTCCAGCAGATATTCGGTGGTCGGCGCAAAGTTGCGCAGCAACTTGAGCGGCACCCCGTCAATCAGGGAATGATCACGCTGCCGGCCGATGCGCCAGCGTCTGCAGCCCTCGGCCTGCAGCAGGAAAACATCGTACGAGTCTAGGTGAGCGCCGACGCCGCCGGTGTCGGTGGCGTAGCTGATCATCAAATCGTCCAGCCGTGCGTCGGGAATGAAGCGAAACTGGCTGAGCAAATCATCGGCGCCATCATCATGCAAGTTCACGCCCTGAACCAGCACGGTCCATCCCTTGCGATTCGTCGGGGGCAGCGATGCCAGGGGCCCATGGCTTAGCTTCCATTGCGAACCAAAGTGTGTGATCAGCCGCGACTCAACCTCTTCGCGGGCGGTCAGCGCAAACAAAGCATCGCGCGACAGCACCGGCTTGAATCCGGGGATCGCTTGACGGATTAGTACGGGTTTCTTCTGCCAATAGTCGCGCAAAAACTCGCGGGGTGTCAGATCGCCAAGTACGTTGTTAACTTTCATGCACCGATTATATCGGCGCTTACCAAGCTAAGGCATGGTCTGGTCGCGCCTTGGAGCGCCCCCTTATAATGTACGCTGGCTTACTGAGAGGATGAGCATGAACATTTCTAAGGATACGGTCGTTACGTTGCACTATAAGTTGTCCGATGCGCAGGGTAACCTGATCGAAGAGAGTAGTGAGCCGATGGTTTATCTGCACGGCGGCTATAACAACACGCTGCCGAAGATTGAAGAAGCGCTGGAAGGCAAGGCTGTCGGCGAGCACATCTCGGTACAGGTAGAACCGGCCGATGGTTTTGGTGAATATGACGCCGATTTGGTCAAGGTCGAGCCGCGCACTTTGTTTCCGGCAGAGCTTGAGGTTGGCATGCAGTTCGAAGGCTCGCCAGATGATGTGCCGAATGCAGAAATGCGTCTGTTCACCGTGACAGACATTGCTGATGGCAAAGTCGTATTGGATGGTAATCATCCACTCGCAGGCATGGCACTACGCTTTGCTTTGAATGTGGTTGAGGTACGCAAAGCCGCCGAAGAAGAAATCGCCCACGGCCATGTACACGGTCCGCACGGTCATCATCACCATGACGATGATGATGATGGCGATCAATTCCGCAGCATACAGTTGCAATAAGCCAGTGCCGCGCCGCGTGACGCGGTAGCGGCTTATTGATCGGCGTTTGAATCGTCGGCGAGACGTTTTAGCCGATAGAGTGCGTCGAGTGCATCGCGCGGACTGAGTTGATCAGGGTCGATCTCGGCTAGCGCGTTGAGTAGCATGTCATTCGGCTGAGTCTCATCAGGCATGACGCTGCTCGCTGGCGAATCAGGTTCCGGCGCGGATACTATGGATTCCATCGAGAACAGATCGAACTGCCCCTCGGATCGCGTCGACTGTGCCTCGAGTAACGCGAGGTGCCGACGCGCTGCCCGAATCACTGTGGTTGGTACGCCTGCCAACTGCGCTACCTGCAGACCATAGCTTTGCGACGCCGGGCCTTCTTGTACTGCGTGTAGAAACACGATGCGGTCTTTATGTTCAACCGCTGACAAATGCACATTGGCACAGTCCAGATGTCGCTGAGGTAGTTGCGTCAGTTCGAAATAATGCGTTGCAAAGAGTGTGAAGCAGCGCGTCTCCTGCAATAGCGCGGTTGCGATCGCCCATGCAAGAGCCAGCCCATCAAAGGTTGATGTGCCGCGGCCGACCTCATCCATCAGCACCAGTGATCGCTCGCTGGCGCCATTCAGGATGGCAGCAGATTCCATCATCTCGACCATAAAGGTGGAATGACCACTGGCGAGATCATCGGCGGCACCAATGCGCGTAAAAATTCGGTCGATGGGGCCAATACGTGCCTCGAGTGCTGGCACATAGCTACCCATGTAAGCGAGCAATGTAATCAGTGCTAGTTGCCGCATATAGGTTGATTTGCCACCCATATTCGGACCCGTGATGAGCAGTAGTCGTCGACCTGTCGTCAGCTGACAATCGTTGGCAATAAAGCGCTCTATCACCGTCTCGACGACCGGATGGCGCCCTTGCGCGATGTGAATGCCGGCCTGTTCTACCAACTGCGGTTTGCACCATTGATGGCGCGCTGCATGTGTGGCTAGCGACACCAACACATCAAGCAGCGATACCGCTTGCGCGACACGCTGTAATTCGCTGATGTGCACTGCCAAGGCTTGCAAGACTTCGTCGTACAGAAGCTTTTCGCGAGTGAGGGCGCGATCTTGTGCCGACAAAGCTTTGTCTTCGAAGGCTTTCAGTTCCGGCGTGATATAGCGCTCGGCATTTTTGAGTGTTTGACGGCGGCGGTAATCGTCGGGAACCTTCGCCACCTGACCATGCGTGACCTCGATATAGAAGCCGTGCACCTTGTTGTATTCCACCCGCAGGTTGGTAATGCCTGTGCGTTCACGTTCGCGCGTCTCCAGATCAACCAAAAACTGGCCGGCGTTTTCGGAGAGGCCGCGTAATTCATCAAGCTCGGTATCGTATCCCTGCGCGATCACGCCACCGTCCCGAATCATCGCCGCTGGCTCTGGCGCAATCGCACGTTCAAGCAATGCTAGCGATCCATCGGGCGTTGCGAGTGATGTGCGCGTTTGGTCGATCAGGCCAGGAATCGCCAGCGAAGTCGCTGCGCTTAACGCTTGCTGTAATGCGGGGAGTTGTTGCAAGCCACCGCGCAGTGCTGACAGGTCTCTTGGGCGCGCTGAGAGCAGGGCGATGCGCGTGCTGATGCGCTCGATGTCAGGCACGCTGGTCAGCAGCTCGGTCAGCGTCTCCGAGACGTTTGCTTGAATCAAGAATTCGATGGCACTGTGGCGCGACTGCGCGGTGGTCTGATCGCGTGGCGCATGATGCAGCCAATGACGCAGCAAGCGCGATCCCATCGCCGTGCGGCAGTGATCCAATAACGAGAACAAGGTCGGCGAGGCGGTGTCACTACCCCGCAAGGGCTCAGTCAGCTCCAGATTGCGTCGAGTCGCCGCATCGATACCAATGAACTCATCTTCGCGTTCCACCTGCAAGCTTGTGACATGCTTTAACTGCTTGCCTTGAGTGTTGCGTGCGTAAAGCAGCAGCGCGCCGGCGGCGCCAATCGCTGCCTCCAGCGCATCCGCGCCATAGCCCGCCAGCGTGACCACGCCGAGTTGCTCACACAATGCTTTGCGTGCGGCAGGAATTTCGAAATGCCAATCGGCGACTTGGGTCGGACGCGGATGATTGAATTGATTCAGCAGGTCGGCGGTACGCGTATCCACCAAAATCTCTGCGGGTGCGATACGCTCAAGTTCATGCCGTAGCCGAGAAGGCAGATTGCGCTCATCCATCGCCAGCTCGGTAAGCCGCAGACGCCCGCTGGACAGGGACAGCCATGCCAATCCCAACACAACACCTTTCCGGTGCTGGAACACATTCAGCGCAAGCAGAGGGCGCTCGGTTTTTTCGGGTAACAGCTCGGCATCGGTCAGTGTGCCGGGGGTGACAATGCGCTGTACCTTTCGTTCGACAGGGCCTTTGCTAGTAGCAGGATCGCCGATTTGCTCACAGATCGCGACCGACTCGCCGAGCTTCACCAGCTTGGCAAGGTATTGATCGGCCGCGTGGTAAGGCACACCGGCCATCTTGATCGCTTGCCCGGCCGATGCACCGCGTTGCGTTAGCGTGATGCCGAGTAGACGCGCAGCACGCTCGGCATCTTCAAAGAACAACTCATAGAAATCGCCCATCCGGTAGAACAGCATCAGGTCCGGGTAGTCGGCCTTGATGCGCAGATACTGCTGCATCATCGGCGTGTGCTTGTCGGCACTGATCCGGTCGGAGGCATTCATAAATTCAGCATCAAGAAAAGAACAGGCCGATCGATGGTCGGCCTGTTCTTGGGCATGTTAGCCGTACAATTTAGCACAGCCCGCACGCTAATTTCGTGAGAATGACTTAGCGCTCGCCGCTACGCTGCTTGCGGCTCTGCGAATTGGCAGCTGAGCGATTCATTAGCGCCGAGCCGCGTTGAGCGGGTCGAGGCCCACCGGCGGCAGGCCGTGGTGCTGTAGCTGCCTTATTGGGCTGATTGCTACGCGGAGAATTGTTGCGCCGAGCGCCGGGCTGACTGCGCAGCTGTATGGGTTGAGGTTTGGCGCTGGGATCCGGCTCGAAGCCCGCGATCACCTCGCGTGGAATCTCGCGCTTGATGAAGCGCTCGATATCGCGCAACAGGTCACGCTCATCGACGCACACCAACGATACAGCTTCGCCGGTAGCGCCCGCGCGGCCGGTGCGGCCGATGCGGTGCACATAGTCTTCAGGTACGTTCGGCAGATCGAAATTAACCACATACGGTAACTGGTCGATATCAATCCCACGCGCTGCGATATCAGTAGCCACCAAGGCCTGCAGCTTGCCGCTCTTGAATTCGGATAAAGCGCGTGTCCGTGCTGCCTGGCTCTTATTGCCGTGGATCGCCATGGCGCTAATGCCCGATTTGCCAAGCTGCTCGGCGAGTCGGTTCGCACCATGTTTGGTACGTGTGAAGACCAGCACCTGAAACCAGTTATGTTCAGTGATCAGGTGAGCAAGTAGTTGATGCTTCTTGTCGCGATCGACCGGGTGAATTTTCTGCCCAATGACTTCGACAGTCGAGTTGCGGCGTGCCACCTCAATCGTTTGCGGCTGATTCAGCAAGCTATCGGCGAGTGCTTTGATCTCATCGGCAAACGTCGCCGAGAACAGCAGATTTTGTCGCTTCGGCGGCAGGGCGGCCAGCACCTTGCGGATGTCGCGGATGAAGCCCATATCCAGCATACGATCGGCCTCATCCAGCACCAGAATTTCTACTGCTGACAGGTTAAGGGCTCCTTGCTGCATCAGATCAAGCAGTCGGCCCGGTGTGGCCACCAGAATGTCTACGCCACGCGAGAGCTTCTGGATTTGCGGGTTGATATTCACGCCGCCAAACACCACCTCAGACGATAGCTTCAAGTATTTGCCATAGGTGACAACACTCTCGTTAACTTGTGCGGCGAGTTCGCGGGTTGGTGCGAGCACCAATGCGCGTATATGTCGCGGTGCGGGGCGTTTGCCACCGTTAAGACGTTGCAGCATCGGCAGCGTGAAGCCGGCTGTTTTGCCGGTGCCGGTCTGAGCGCCAGCGAGCAGATCCCCACCTTTGAGTACAGCAGGGAT
The DNA here is from genome assembly GCA_021299035.1 of Oxalobacteraceae bacterium. Taxonomy (GTDB): domain Bacteria; phylum Pseudomonadota; class Gammaproteobacteria; order Burkholderiales; family Burkholderiaceae_D; genus Pernthalerella; species Pernthalerella lacunae. The sequence goes on from JAJTGD010000026.1 coordinate 14,974, forward strand.
CGCTTGCGCTTGGATAGGGGTAGGTTGGGTGTAGCCGTGTTCTGTGACGGCGCGCACAAGTGGTTCGGCCAAGCCGAGTTCAGCAAAAGACATAGGAAATGAAAATAGTCGAACCGCCGCCAAGATAGGCGCCAGTCAAGGGCTCGAGGGGATAAATCGGAGGGGCGGCAAGGAGACTGGAACTGTCGCCGCGGCCGCATTGTAACAGCTAAGGTCCTATCTCGTTAAGCCTCTGCTATTGTTGGGTGCCCTTGCTGTACGTCGTGACCGTCTTTTATGCAAAGGGTGATAGCACTGCGAGCATCTGCGCAAACACCTTGGGTGATGCGGCAATCACATCGCCAGTGTCGAAATAATCGGTTTCGCCGGAGAAGCCGGTGACGATGCCACCCGCCTCACTGACCAGTAGTGCACCGGCGGCCATATCCCAAGGTTTCAGTTTCTTCTCGAAAAATCCGTCGAGGCGACCCGCTGCAACGTAGGCCAGATCAAGTGCAGCCGACCCGGGGCGACGCAGGCCGGCGGATTTTTCAGTCATGAGTTTGAACATCTTCAAATACGCATCCAAACCAGAGAGGTCACTGTACGGGAAACCGGTACCGATGAGCGCGTCAGCAAGTTTGTCGCGCTTGGCCACCCGGATGCGCTTGTTATTCATGAAGGCGCCATCGCCCTTGCTGGCGGTGAATAGCTCATTACGATTTGGGTCGTAGATAACGGCTTGTGTGATCTGGCCACGCTGCCTGAGCGCGATGGAGACCGCATACTGCGGAAAGCCGTGGATGAAGTTGGTGGTGCCGTCGAGCGGATCAATGATCCAGACGTTTTCGGCGTTACTCTCCGCCGCTTTCGAGACACCGGACTCTTCAGCAATGAAGCCATGATCTGGGTAGGCTTGCTGCAACACCTCAATGATGGCTTGCTCGGCCGCCTGATCGACTTCGCTGACGAAATCGTTCGGCCCCTTGCGCGTGACACGTACCTGATCGAGATCGAATGAGGCACGGTTGATGATGGTGGCGGCACGACGCGCGGCTTTCACCGCGGTGTTGAGCATGGGTTGCATGGTGGTTCCGTTAGAATCCGGCGTCAGAGAAAAGGAGCAGCGATGCGCACTATTGTAAATGAAGTCAACTTAAGCCCCGATGGCGAATACTTTCGAGCGTATCCGTTTTGTGCTGGTCGAGACCAGTCACCCCGGAAATGTCGGCTCTACCGCGCGCGCGATGAAAACCATGGGGTTTTCCGATTTGGTGTTGGTGAATCCGCGCGACTCTGATGCCCTGGGGCATAGTGAGGCGATCGCGCTTGCCAGCGGCGCTGCGGATGTGCTTGCTGCCGCGCGTATTGTTCCAACGCTTGACGAGGCGCTGGCGGGTTGTAACTTTAGCGTCGCGCTGTCCGCGCGCCCGCGCGAGTTTTCGCCGCCCTTATTCGAGCCGCGTCAAATGGCAGAGCACCTCGCTGCAGACACTTCATTGAGGACGGCGCTGGTATTCGGTAGTGAGCGTTACGGCCTGTCGAATGAGCAGGTGAGCAAATGCAGCGCGCTGGTCAGCGTACCCGCCAACCCGGACTACTCATCGCTGAATTTATCGCAGGCGGTTCAAGTGCTCGCCTATGAGTGCCGTATGGCCGCACTCGGTGATATTCGCAGTGATAGCACCATCGGATTTCGCGGTGAGCGAGCCAGTGCAGAACAGGTTGAAGGCATGTTCACGCATCTTGAAAAAGCCTTAGTCGAGATTGATTTCTTGGATGCGGATAATCCCAAGAAGCTGATGCCGCGTCTGCGCAGGTTATTCGCGCGGGCTCAGCTGGAGACTGAGGAGGTGAATATCCTGCGCGGGATTGCGACGCAGTTGATTTCCAAGCGTCAGAGAATACGAAGAGACTGAAGTCGCTTGATCTCTCAGCCGTTTGGCATCCAGCATGCCGCTTGGCCAAACGCGACTTGGGTCAACGCTAACTCGTTAACCCCACGCCCGCAGTAGTCCGACCGCCAAACCTTCCAGCGCAAACTCATGCCGACCAGGCTCGACGCGAATCATCTCGAAATCCGGGTTTTCAGGCAGTAGTTCGATAGCGCTGCCATTACGACGAAAACGTTTAACGGTGACCTCATCATCCACCCGAGCGACAACGATCTGGCCATCGCGCGCAGACTCCGCTTTCTTGACCGCGAGCAGATCGCCATCCAGGATGCCAGCGTCGCGCATCGACATGCCGCGCACTTTCAACAAGTAGTCAGGGCGTGCGGTGAAAAGCGCCGGGTCGACGTTGTAGTTGGCGGTCACATGCTCCTGCGCCAAGATGGGGGAGCCTGCCGCAACCCGACCCACCAATGGCAATGAAAACTGCGCCAGATCTGGGTGGGGTAGGGACATTTGACCGATACCGAATCGGGACAAACGAGCGCCATCTGCCAGCCGCTCCAGCAGGCGAATGCCGCGCGATGCGCCCGGTGTGATCTCGATGGCCCCCTTGCGGGCAAGTGCCTGCAGGTGTTCCTCAGCCGCATTCGCAGACCGGAAACCCAATGTTTGTGCGATCTCGGCACGGGTGGGGGGGAAGCCGGTGTTCTCGATCGCTTCGCGGATAAGCACGAGGATCTGTTCTTGCCTGGCGGTGAGTTTATTCATTGACAACCTTTGCGGTGCTGGTTGAATACACAGCCTGTAGTTTTATACAGCGCTCACAAAATTGCAAGCTTTTTGTGCGGAGAAGTCCGCTAACCCGCTGTCTCGATTGAGTTTTCGTCAGGAAAGGGTTATCATCTTGGGCTTTCCTCTTCCCACACTCGTCCTGACGCCGGGGTGGGCGATTTTTACAATCCGACCACAAGGAGATTCAATGCGTCACTATGAAATAGTTTTTATTGTCCATCCGGACCAAAGCGAGCAAGTGCCCGCGATGATCGAGCGCTACAAGACTTTGGTTTCAGGTCGCGGCGGCAAGGTTCACCGCGTCGAGGACTGGGGTCGTCGTCAGATGGCCTACATGATCCAGAAGCTCGCCAAGGCGCACTATGTGTGCATGAACATCGAGTGCGACGGTGAAACACTGGCCGAACTCGAGACGGGCTTCAAGTTCAATGATGCCGTGCTGCGTCACCTGACCGTTCGCATGAAGAAGGCAGAAACCGCGCCTTCGCCGATCATGAAGAGCGTTCAGAAAGAAGATGCTGCCAAGGCAGCGCGCGCAGAGGCACCCGCAGCCTGATCGGCGCTGTGTCCTTGACCGAGCGAGGAGAAAACCACTTTCAGTGCATCGCGACCTTAGCCGAGCGTGAAGTTAAGCGCTACACACCGGCTGGTATTCCGATTGTCGCAGCAAAACTGCTGCATGTATCGGAGCAGGTCGAGGCAAGCACCCGGCGGCAAGTCGAATTCGAAGTTGCGGTCATCGCAGCCGGAGAAATCGCTGACCAACTGGAGCGCATTGAGATGGGAAAAATGTTCAGATTCAGTGGCTTTATGGCCCGCAAGAATCGCAACAGCAGATCCCTGGTTTTTCATCTTTCGGCGATTGAAACCATTTATTGAATACAGGAGCCAACGTCATGGCATTTGGCAAAAAGTTCGACAAGAGCAAGCTCAAAGAAAAACGTAAGCAACAAAACCCGCTGTTTAAGCGCAAGAAGTTTTGCCGCTTCACCGTAGCGAAGGTGGAGCAGGTGGACTACAAGGATGTCGACACGCTGAAGGACTTCATCCAGGAAAACGGCAAGATCATGCCGGCGCGACTGACCGGTACACGCGCGCATTACCAACGCCAAGTAGATACCGCGATCAAACGCGCTCGCTACCTTGCGCTGCTGCCGTACACCGATCTGCACAACGCTTGATAAGCGCTGACTGACGAAATACCTGGAGAACGATATGCAAGTCATTTTGCTCGAAAAAGTGGCGCACCTGGGCAACCTGGGTGACGTCGTACGCGTCAAGGACGGTTACGGTCGTAACTTCCTTATCCCTCAACGTATCGCGCGCCGTGCAACCGCAGAGGCGATTGCCGAGTTCGAAGCAAAGCGCGCCGATCTCGAAAAGGCAGCTGCAGAAAGACTGTCGGCGGCACAAGCTCAATCCGAAAAACTGGGCGGTTTGCGCGTTCCAGTTTCGCAGAAAGCGGGTGTTGACGGTCGCTTGTTCGGCTCTGTTACCAACCACGATATTTCCGAGGCTCTTGGCAAACAAGGCTTCACCGTGGACAAGTCACAGATCCGGATGCCAAACGGCCCATTGAAAGCAGTCGGCGAATATCCACTTTCGGTGTCGCTGCATACCGATGTGATTGCTGAGGTGGTGGTCGTGGTGACAGGCGAGTAAGCCTGGCGGCGCTAAAACGGGACGCGAAAAACCGCCTTCGGGCGGTTTTTTTATTGGCATTGGCATTTCTATTGGCATTTACATCGGAATTTGCTTTTGCTTTTGCTTCTAACAATCGACCGCTTTCGACAATAACATTCAAGCTTATCAATGTTGAAATTTTTGCTTGATGGTAAGCGGTATAATGCGAGGCTATGAACGACCGTTCTGATCCCCAACTCGACTCCCTCCGCGTGCCCCCTCATTCGATTGAGGCGGAGCAATCCGTCTTGGGTGGTTTGCTGTTGGATAACGCGGCCTATGATCGTGTCATTGATCTGGTCAGTGCCGAAGATTTTTATCGCTTCGACCACCGCCTGATCTTCCAAAGCATCACCAAGTTGGTGGCCGGGAGCAAGCCAGCCGATGTCATCACCGTGTTTGAGTCGCTGTCCGTGATTGGTAAAGCGGAAGAGGTGGGTGGTCTCGCCTACTTGAACGCGCTGGCTCAGAATACGCCGTCGGCCGCCAACATCCGACGTTATGCCGAGATTGTGCGCGACCGCGGCGTGCTGCGTAAGTTGATCACTGTCTCCGATGAAATCGCCGGCGACGCTTTTAATCCGCAGGGCAAAGAAGTCAAGCAGATGCTTGACGCCGCCGAATCAAAAATTTTTGCCATCGCCGAAGAGGGTGCGCGTGGCGCGGTGGGCTTTGTCGATATTCAGCCCTTACTTGCGCGTGTGGTCGAACGTATCGATGAGTTGTTCAGCCGCGATGGCGCCAATGACATCACGGGTGTACCCACTGGGATGATGGATCTGGACCGTATGACCTCCGGCTTGCAGCAAGGCGATCTGATTATCGTTGCCGGTCGTCCTTCGATGGGTAAGACGGCATTTTCAGTGAACATTGGCGAGAATGTCGCGATAGAGAGTGGTTTGCCAGTAGCCATCTTCTCGATGGAAATGGGCGGAACCCAACTCGCGATGCGTATGCTGGGCTCGGTGGGTCGGATTGATCAGCAGCGATTGAAAACAGGCCGTCTGAATGAGGAAGACTGGCCAAAGCTCACGCATGCCATTCAAAAAATGAATGATGCGCAAATCTATATTGATGAAACGCCTGCGCTATCGTCGATTGAACTGCGCTCGCGCTCACGGCGTCTAGCCAGAAAATGCGGCCAGCTTGGGCTCATCATCGTCGATTACTTACAGCTGATGTCAGCCAACTCACCCGGAGAAAACCGGGCCACTGAGATATCGGAAATTTCCCGAAATCTGAAAAGCTTGGCTAAAGAATTGAATTGCCCGGTGATTGCTTTGTCGCAGCTCAACCGCTCTCTGGAGCAACGACCCAATCGCCGACCTGTCATGTCTGATCTGAGAGAATCTGGCGCGATTGAGCAGGATGCTGATCTTATTTTGTTTATTTACCGGGATGAGGTTTATAACCCGGATTCGCCGGATAAGGGCACCGCAGAAATCATCATCGGCAAGCAGCGTAACGGCCCGATTGGCCAGGTTCGTATGACCTTTCTGGGCCAGTTTACGAAATTTGAAAATTACACCGGTGCATCCAGCAGCTATGGCGCTGGTGATTAATCGGGTGGCAAAAATAAGTTGTTAGTCTCTGCAGGGGGAAGGAGAGCAAGATGTTCGGGCGATTGATGCCGACTGAAGACAGGTTTTTTGACTATTTCATCCAGCACGGAGAACTGTGCGTCAGAGGTGGCAAGGAGATGGTCGCGTTGATGACCAACTTCGACGATCTCGAGCACCGTGTGCATGCCATCGAATCGATCGAGAAGCAGGCCGACAAAATTACCTACGCAGCGCTCGATCTGCTGCACAAGACATTCATAACGCCGATAGATCGCGAGGACATTCACAAGCTGATCACCAGCATGGATGACATCCTCGATCTGATGGAAGACGCGGCACAGACAATATCTCTGTATGACATCAAGGCGATTACGCCGGAAGCCAAGCGTCTCGCCGAGCTGAGCCAGGCCTGCTGTGAGAAGGTGCTGGCCGCCGTTTCACTGCTGAATAGGATGGACAATGCGAGTGAGATTCTCGCGATTTGTTCCGAGATTGATCGTCTCGAATCCGATGCCGATCATGTGATGCGCGCTGCCATGTCCAAGTTGTTCCGTGAGGAGCCCGACGTTCGTAACCTGATCAAGTTGAAAGCGATTTATGAAATCCTCGAGAGCGTGACTGATCGTTGCGAGGATGTCGCCAACATTGTCGAGGGCATTATTGTCGAGAACGCCTGATCCGGCTTACCCGAATCATCTCGCATCAATCGATCCATGCAGACCCTCAATATCAGCCTGTACACGCTGGCGCTGTTAGTCATGCTGGCACTGCTGTTCGATTTCATGAACGGCTTCCACGATGCAGCGAATGCGATTGCCACCGTAGTCTCTACCGGCGTCCTCAAGCCCCATCAGGCTGTCGTGTTGGCCGCTTTCTTCAATTTCATCGCCATCGCCGTGTTTCAGTTGAGTGTGGCCACGACCGTCGGCAAGGGTACGATCGAGCCATCCATTGTTGATCACTACGTCGTCTTCGGCGCACTGGTCGGCGCCATCACATGGAATCTACTGACCTGGTATTACGGCATTCCCTCATCATCGTCGCACGCGCTGATCGGTGGCTTGGTCGGCGCAGCAGTCGCGAAAGGTGGAACCAGCGCGCTGATCGCCTCCGGACTCATTAAGACAATTACGTTCATTGTTTTGTCGCCGACGCTGGGCTTTCTTTTCGGGTCCTTGATGATGTTGCTGGTGTCTTGGCTGTTCGTGCGTAGTCATCCGCAACGTATCGATAAGTGGTTCCGACGCATGCAATTAGTTTCTGCGTCGATGTATAGCTTGGGCCACGGCGGCAATGATGCGCAAAAAACTATGGGCATCATCTGGATGCTACTGATCGCTGCAGGGATGGTAGCTGCTGAGGATGCAAGTCCACCGACTTGGGTGATCGTGAGTTGCTACCTCGCCATTAGTGTCGGCACCTTGTTTGGTGGATGGCGTATTGTGAAAACCATGGGTCAGCGAATCACTAAGCTCAGACCAGTCGGGGGCTTCTGCGCCGAGACAGGCGGCGCGATGACGTTATTCATGGCAACGGCGCTGGGCATTCCGGTGTCGACCACACACACCATCACTGGCGCCATCGTTGGTGTGGGCTCATCGCACAAAATGTCAGCAGTGCGCTGGGGCATCGCGGGCAACATCGTATGGGCGTGGGTGTTTACGATCCCTGCCTCGGCTTTTGTGGCTGCTATTGCTTGGTGGGTAGGGCGCCAAATTCTGTAAACGCGCCAAGGAAATGAGCGTAGCTGTCTTTCAGAGCACCTCACTCGCGTGATCCGCCAACCGGGATCGTTCGCCACGCGCAAGCGTCACATGCCCACTGTGTGACCAACCTTTGAATCTATCAACCACATAGGTCAAGCCGCTCGAGCCCTCGGTGAGGTAAGGCGTATCGATCTGCGCGATATTGCCCAAGCAGACGATCTTGGTGCCGGGGCCGGCACGTGTCACCAACGTCTTCACTTGTTTCGGCGTCAGGTTCTGAGCTTCATCGATGATCAGGTACTTGTTGACGAAGGTACGACCGCGCATGAAGTTGAGCGATTTGATCTTGATCCGCGAGCGAATCAATTCCTGCGTCGCTGCACGTCCCCACTCACCAGCGTCTGAATCCGATTTGTTGAGGACTTCCAGGTTATCGTCGAACGCGCCCATCCAGGGCCCCATTTTTTCTTCTTCGGTACCTGGCAAGAAGCCGATATCTTCGCCAACGGGTACGGTGACGCGGGTCACGATAATCTCGTTATAGACCTTCGACTCCAACACTTGTGCCAAACCTGCAGCGAGTGCGAGCAAGGTCTTGCCGGTACCAGCTTGTCCGAGCAGAGTAACAAAGTCGCACTCGGGATCCATCAGCAGGTTGAGCGCGAAATTTTGCTCGCGGTTACGAGCGGTGATACCCCAGACATTGTTTCTGCTATGACCGTAATCGCGCAGGGTACGCAGGACGGCGGTCTTACCGTTGATCTGTACCACCTGACCATTGAACGGCGCCTCTCCATTTTTGGGTTCGGTGTAGACAAATTGGTTTACCAGCATCGCCGGCACTATAGGACCAGTGACTCGGTAATAGGTTGTGCTAAACCCGTGACGGTTTTCTTGCCACGACTCCATGCCCTTGCCGTGCTTGACCCAGAAATCGTCGGGCAGCTGCAGGATGCCACCATAGAGCAAGTCGGTGTCTTCAAGCACATGGTCGTTGAAGTACTCTTCAGCCGGCAGGCCGAGCGCACGCGCTTTGATCCGCATGTTGATGTCTTTCGACACCAGTACCACCGGACGCCCCTGCTGGGATTGCAGCGCGCGCACGACACCTAGAATCTGGTTATCTGCCTTACCCTCGGGAAGGCCCTCAGGCAGCGCCCAGTTCTGCAACTTGGTCTGGAAATACAAACGGCCACCAGCATCTTTGTTGCCCAACTTACTGAGCGGGATGCCGCTATCAATCGCACCCTCAGACACGTCGGCTACCAGCGCATCCAGCGAGCGCGACACTTGACGGGCGTTACGAGCGACCTCGGACATCCCCTTTTTGTGGTTATCTAACTCTTCCAGGGTGATCATCGGCAGATAGACATCGTGTTCCTCGAAACGGAACAGTGAGGTCGGGTCATGCATCAGTACATTAGTGTCGAGTACGAACAGCTTAGTGATGCCGCGCTTGTCGGCGAGTTTGCTGGTCTGTGATTTACCGGCGCTATCCGACCGTGCTTTGCGCTCGGCGGGTTTTTCAGCGGCAGGCAACTCGGTCTTGGCCTTCGCCACCGGTGTGTTACTCACCAGCGCGATCGCTGGTCGGACGGTTCTGCCTTTTTCTGCCTTCGGGTAATCAGCCTGAGAGAGTAATGCTGCGGGTTTGCTGGGCATTTTAGGCAGTGGCATCAGAACCTCTTTCTGAAAATAGACGCTGGAAAATAACCGGTGGTATTTGAATACCGTCCGGAAAAAAAGAAAGGCTGTTCAAGCCGAAGGTGAGTCACCTTCTTCTCAAACAGCCGCTTTTGTAAATACTTTATAAGTTTCAATGGCTTAGATAATCTCAGCCGAGTCCCTCGATGAATTCAAGCACCTCATCAACATGACCCGGAACTTTCACTCCACGCCATTCTTTCACTATTTTGCCGTCAGCGTCAATCACGAATGTAGAGCGCTCAACGCCACGAACTTTTTTGCCGTACAAAGATTTCATGACGATGACATCAAACATGGTGCAAACTTTTTCATCGCTATCTGAAATCAACTCGAAAGGTAGTCCGAGTTTTCCCTTGAAGCCATCGTGCGAGCGCAAGCTATCGCGACTGATACCGAAGATTTCGGCGCCTGCACGGGTGAAGCGGTCGTGCAGATCGCGGAATTGCAGGCTCTCGGCCGTGCAGCCGGGGGTGTTGTCCTTCGGGTAGAAATACAAAACTACTTTTTTGCCCCGGTGCTCGGACAGGCGAAAGCCATCGCCGCCCGTCATTTCAGCGGTGAAATCCGGCACGGTCATGTTCAGGATGGAGGGACGGTCGTTCATGAATACCCTTTACGTCATTAGTTCTGTTGGCCGCATGATCAAAGCCAGTGCCACCTTGCGACCCTCGGTCATCAAGATGTTATAAGTCCGACATGCTGCCTGATTGTCCATGCATTCCACCCCGATACCGCGCTTCAGAAGTCCGGTCATCAGTCGGGGGTGGGCGAATCTCTGCTTCTTTCCGGTCCCAAGAATAAGCAGATCGGGCGAATGCGCCGCGATCGCTTCCAGATCGCTGGCTTCCAAGGCCTCGAAAGACTTCACTGGCCAGGCCATGGGCGCGATCTCTGGCAAGACGATCAGGCTGTAATCAAAACGGATCGCATTGATCTCGATCCAGTCATCGTCGTAGCCGGTGACCGTCTGGTATTGCTGGGTCGATGTGACGTGAAGCTTCATGGCAGGGTGGATTTTATCCCGAACCCAAGTATCTGCATGGAAAAACGAGCCAACTTGGGGCAAAATGGCTGTTTACCGTCCGGCAGCGCAGTCGCCCGGCCGGTCCATTCCCTTGAAGAGTCGGCAGTGAAAACAATTCAGAAATCCCTCAAGTTGGCAGACGTCTGCTACGACATCCGCGGACCGGTGCTGGAGAAAGCCCGCCAGATGGAGGAAGAGGGCCACAAGATCATCAAGCTCAACATCGGCAATCTGGCGCCCTTTGGCTTTGACGCGCCCGAAGAGATTGTGCAGGACATGATCCGCAACATGGGCAATGCAGCGGGCTACACCGACTCCAAGGGTTTGTTCGCACCGCGCAAGGCGATTATGCAGTACTGCCAGGAAAAGAAAATCGCCGGTGTCTCGATCGACGATATCTATCTGGGCAACGGTGCGTCCGAATTGATCGTCATGAGCATGAATGCCTTGCTGAATAGTGGTGACGAGGTGCTGGTGCCGGCGCCCGACTACCCATTATGGACGGCTGCAGTCAGTCTCTCGGGTGGTAACCCTGTGCATTACCTGTGCGATGAGCAGGCCAGCTGGTATCCCGATATTGACGATATCAAGCGCAAGATCACGCCGAACACACGCGCGATCGTCGTTATCAACCCAAATAACCCGACAGGTGCGCTGTACCCCACCGAGGTCCTGCAGCAAATTGTTGAACTCGCGCGCCAGAACGAGCTGATTATATTTGCCGATGAGATTTACGATCGCGTTCTATACGACGGCAATACCCATACCTCAATCGCTTCGCTGGCAGATGACGTGCTCTTCATTACCCTCAACGGGCTCTCAAAAAATTATCGCTCCTGCGGCTACCGCGCTGGGTGGATGATCGTCTCGGGAGAAAAACGTCTGGCGAAGGACTACATCGAGGGCCTGAACATGCTGGCGTCGATGCGGCTATGTGCCAATGTGCCCGGCCAGTTCGCAATCCAGACCGCACTCGGCGGCTACCAAAGCATCAATGATCTGGTGGCGCCACAAGGTCGCTTAACCCGACAGCGCGATTTGGCTCACAAGCTGTTGACCGAGATTCCGGGCGTCACCTGCGTCAAGCCAAAGTCAGCGCTGTATATGTTTCCCCGCCTGGACCCGAAGATTTATCCGATCGAGAACGATCAGCAGTTCGCCTACGATCTGTTAGCCGAGGAGCGTGTGCTGATTGTGCAGGGGACAGGGTTTAATTGGCCGAAACCGGATCATTTCCGCGTTGTGTTCTTGCCGAACGTCGATGATCTCGAAGTCGCTTTTGGCCGTATCGTTCATTTTCTAGACGGCTACCGTCGGCGCCACGCGCGCTAGAGGGCCATGACATGAAAGCATCTGTGATGAAACCGATCAGAGTCGGCATACTGGGTATTGGTACCGTAGGTAGCGGCACCTTCAACGTATTGCGTCGTAATCAGGAAGAGATACGGCGTCGAGCGGGCAGGGCGATCGAGGTAGTGATGGTGGCTGATCTGGATACCGAGCGCGCCAGGCAGGTCACCGGTGGCTCTGTTGAGATCGTGAGCGATGCGCGGCTGGTTGTTGCTCATCCCGACATCGATATCGTGATCGAATTGATCGGTGGCGATGGTATCGCCCGTGAACTGATGATGACGGCGATCGCCAATGGCAAGCATGTCGTGACGGCGAACAAGGCACTGTTGGCCAAGCACGGTACTGAAATCTTTCGCGCCGCTGAAGAAAAAGGGGTGATGGTCGCCTTCGAGGCGGCTGTCGCGGGGGGTATTCCGATCATCAAAGCGCTGCGTGAGGGCTTGACTGCGAATCGCATACAGTGGATCGCCGGCATCATTAACGGCACCACCAACTTCATCTTGTCCGAGATGCGCGACAAAGGTCTCGACTTCGATGTCGTGCTGAAGCAGGCCCAAGCACTTGGTTATGCCGAAGCCGATCCGACCTTTGATATCGAAGGTGTCGACGCGGCGCACAAGGCAACCATCATGTCCGCCATCGCTTTCGGGGTGCCGGTGCAGTTTGACAAGGCTCATGTCGAGGGCATTACCAAGCTGTCAGCAACCGACATCCGGTACGCCGAGCAACTCGGCTATCGAATCAAACTGCTCGGCATTGCACGTCGTGTCGAGGCCGGGATTGAGTTGCGAGTGCACCCCACGCTGATCCCGGCGACTCGACTGATTGCCAATGTCGAGGGCGCCATGAACGCGGTACTGGTACAAGGCGATGCGGTAGGCGCGACACTCTACTACGGCAAAGGCGCTGGTTCAGAGCCCACCGCATCTGCGGTGATCGCCGATCTGGTAGATATCACCCGCCTTGCCACTGCCGATCCTGAGCACCGGGTGCCCTACCTGGCCTTCCAGTCGAATCAGATGGCAGATACGCCGATTCTTCCGATGTCGGAAGTCACCACCAGCTACTATCTACGAATGCGGGTCGCAGACAAACCGGGCGTGCTGGCTGACGTGACCCGGATCCTGGCAGATGCCTCGATCTCAATCGATGCCATGCTGCAGAAAGAAGCAGGTGAGGGCGAGACCCAAACCGACTTGATTATCCTGACGCATGAAACGAAAGAGAAGCAAGTCAACCGCGCCATCGATGCAATCGAAGACCTGAGCACAGTCGCTGGTAAAGTCCATAGGATCCGGCTTGAGCACCTCGGTTGATGTGACGAGCCAGTCAGCGACTCAACCAATTTTTGCTGCGACGCCTTTCAGTGAATCAGACATTTCTTTAATAATGTTGGCGAAAGTCGTCGCAGTCACCGTATACCGGGCAATCAGATACTGCAAACGAAGTAACTGAGCGGTCGTCACCTCGCTGCCATCGTTGATGGCGCCAAGCTCTGTTCGTAATAAATCTTCGTTATCCCGCATCTTCGGGTCAATTTTTTCGTAGATATTCTTCAGTCCGGTACTGGGCAGTGACATGATTTCCTCCGTTGGGTGATGGGTGTTGACGAATCAATGACGATCGTCTTGGCGTCCTGCGTGATATAGCTGCATCGCCAGGGCTGCAGCCTGTACCGCTTGTCGTGCTGCACTTAGCTGTCTGTGCTGCTCACTTGGTTTCATTTCACGGCCCTGTTGCTCAAGTCGACGTTCGAGTCGAGCAAGCGTGTCGTCTATCCTCTTGGGTAGTGACTCAGCATTTTTTTCAGAATCCTTACTTCCGTCCAAATAATGCGCCAAATCGGCGACCATATCGTCGGTAACGTCGACATAGTCGGTAGATTGGTTCATGTTTGCATTCATGGTCGAACCTTTCAATCATTCATCGAGGTAATCGATAACGAAGCGTGCCATCAAAAATAACCTCATCATCCCGAATGGCAGTGATGGTGTGGCCATTGGCTTCGCCACCCACGCCAAGTCGTTGGCCGGTGTCAGTAATAACAAAAGGCATCGCACCACTGACGACAGTTTGAATATTGATTGGAGGACGTTTTTGCTGCACAGTGATCATGGCGCGGATAGGCAATAGTTGACCGAACTCTTCATCAAACTGAACTAGTAGTTTTTCCCAGCGTCGTAATTCCTCCTCGGTCAGACTGCCTCGTACCGTAAATTCGGGTTGCTTCGACAAAATCTGAAATTTTTTTGATAGGTCAGCAACGTTCAGTCGATCAGAAAGCAGTGAGGGTAACTCCTCAGTGGTTTGAAGTGATGCATCAACACTTCTCAGTCCGGGCACTACCGATCGTAAGTTTTCAAGTAGCTCATCTCGTGCTACTTTCGAAACCACAACGCCACGAAGGTTGGGTACGCCATTTTTCAGATCGACTATCTGCACCATGGCGCGCGTGCCTTCTTGGCGGTACTTTTGTACCACCGTAGTTGCACTTTCCAGCATCGCATCATCTTGGTAAATCTGAGTGACCGCTGTGTTGTCATATTTGCGAATCAGCATCTGCATGCGATTAGCCATGGCTTTATCGCTTGCATAGGCAGTCACTTGAAGTACGCCACCATTTCGGGAAGTCACTCGTATTTCTCGGCCAGGGAAAGCCTCGGTCAGGCGCTCACTAAGCGTGCCACTAGCGTTGGACTCAGTGTTTTGTGCGACAAGCTCGTTGTCACTATGCGCAGGCTGATTGACCAGCCATAAAGCGCCAGCAATACCAAGAACAGCAATGGTGGCGAGTCCGGTCAACGAGAAAATCAGTACGCGCCTTGCCCGTGCACGTTGCGATATGAGATCGGTCTCTTCTTGCGTAAGTGGCGCTTCATGAAACGTTGCCGCTGAGGTTTCCGCTACCGCGGGTGATGCTGGCGCAGGACTCGGTTGGGGAATCAGCGCCTCAGTCGATGGCCATGGTGCATCCACCTCGTCGATACTGATCCAGATGCCACCCAGTTCCACCGGCATGCCGAGCGCGAGTGGGGCATCCTCAGAAATCGGACTGCCATGCGCATCGAGCACACCACCATCAACAGGGCTAATGGATGCCAGATCACCGTCGATTTTGAGTTTCGCGTGCGTGCCCTTCAATCGTGGGCCAGCGAGCATCACATCGCATTCATCGTCGGTACCGAGCAGATACTCACCGACAGAGAGAGTCAGGCGGCTACCAGATTGCGGGCCATGTAGCACCCGCAATTCCAGTTGAGGCAGCAAAGTCTCTAGATGTGGCTCAATTTTCATAAGCCTCCAGCAAGAACTTTCGTCTTTGACACGCTACAATCCCGGAAACAATGAAAATTCTTTATTTGCATGCACATACAATCTGAATCGCATGGCACCCTCTTCGTTGTACGACCCGAGGGTGACATCAGTAACGCGGCGGCGACAGAACTCGATGAACTGCTCGAGGCAGCCATTGATGATGGCGCGCGACTCATGGTGTTTGACTGCACCGGGCTCTCGCATATTTCCAGTGATGGTTTGCGGGTATTGCTGAAGACTCTACGCCGCTTGCGTGATACCGACGGTCGGGCCGTGCTGGCTGCAACGGGTGACAAGGTTCGTAGTGTTCTCGAGGTAAGCGGCCTGATGGCACTGATTGAAGAATACGATTCCCCTGAAGCCGCTGTCGCCGCGCTGACCGGCGGGCACGGCCATCCGAACGCGCACTGACCCTGGCGGTCGTTTTCCACAGAAACATGGCGATCCGCCCAGTTCACAGTTCGACCCTCGCAAGCGGTTGGATATTGACCTCCGGCGTTAACTCCTGATACGAGAGTACCGGCAACTCGTACAAGTCTTGTTCTATCATCTTGCGCAAATAATTTCTCACCATGTTCATCGCGATTCCAAACAGCCAGGTAGATAGTTTCGAATCACCGCGGAAAGTGGCAATCGTTCGGGCCGCTTCAGCAAAGGCTTGCTGCGTGATATCCGCCGCATCATCTGGATGATCGATGTACTTGATCACAAAGCGGTAGAGCCGCCGCTGATGTTGAGCGATCAATTCTCTGAACAAAGCCTCCTGATTTAGCTGAAATGGTGCCAGTTCGGGAGAGGACTCGAGGACAGAGGGTTTGGATGGAGAAGCAACTGGTTCTGGCTGAACTTCGGTGTCGATCTCTGCGGAGTTTTCATCCAACGCAAATTCGTCCGGTTCCTCTTGGTCTTCATTGTTAAAAAGATCGAAGTAGAAAACTGACTCGGCTTGTGCGTCGATTGTCTCGGTTTGAATCTCGTTCATTGGCAAGCTCCTTCGCGCGGGTGATCGGCCGTCAATCCCATGAGTCGGATGTCTTAGCTGATGCCTCAGGTAACCACCCGAACGAGACGTCAGAATTGGCGTATTGCCTGAGAGAAAATTTGCCAAATCGAATTTTTTGGCAGTGAATTCCTCAAAAAATGCGCAAACTACCTAATTCGTGGGATTGACAGGCGGAGCGTAGGTTGGCAGGGAAAGTGAGCAAATTGACATGCCAAAAGAACCACCCTTAATGCGAAAAAGTCATTTCTTAGGGTAGGGCGGTATCCGATTTACCTGAGGAAATAGGTGGGCTCGTATAATTGAAGGCTTTGATCCGTTGAAACCACGCGCAATGCGTTACTTGTCGACTCGAGGCCAC
This sequence comes from Oxalobacteraceae bacterium, assembly GCA_021299035.1. GTDB lineage: Bacteria > Pseudomonadota > Gammaproteobacteria > Burkholderiales > Burkholderiaceae_D > Pernthalerella > Pernthalerella lacunae. The sequence continues at coordinate 31,351 of JAJTGD010000026.1, forward strand.
CCCTCCACCCCCGGTTTTTCTGACATCCTGCTTGGCGGCCTTGCCCCGGACGGCGGTCTGTATCTGCCCGAGCGTTATCCGCAAGTATCTGGGCAAGAGCTAGACGCCTGGCGCAAGCTACCCTATGCGGCACTGGCGGCGGAGGTGCTGAAAAAATTTGCTACCGACATCCCACCCGCTGATATTGAAGCGCTGACTGCCAAGACCTACACGGCAGCGGTTTACTGCAATGGCCGCCGCGATGAGGATGCCAGCCAGATCACACCGCTTCGCCTGCTGGAGCAAAATGCGGGTCGGCGCTTGCTCCTGCAGTCGCTGTCGAATGGTCCGACGCTCGCGTTCAAAGACATGGCGATGCAATTGCTCGGCAACTTGTTCGAGTACACATTGAAGCGTCAGGCAGTTGAGCTGAATATTTTCGGTGCTACCTCCGGTGACACCGGTAGCGCCGCCGAATACGCCATGCGTGGCAAGCAGGGAATTCGGGTGTTCATGCTGTCGCCGCATCTGAAGATGAGTTCGTTCCAGACGTCGCAGATGTTCAGTCTGCAAGACCCGAATATTTTCAATATTGCGGTCAATGGCGTGTTCGATGACTGCCAAGACATGGTAAAGGCAGTGTCGAATGATCTTGATTTCAAAGCCAGGCAAAAAATCGGTACGGTCAACTCGATCAACTGGGCGCGTGTCGTCGCTCAGGTCATTTACTACTTCCGTGGCTACCTGGCCGCGACGCAGCATAATCAGCAGCAGGTCTCTTTCACCGTACCGTCCGGTAACTTCGGCAATATCTGCGCTGGCCATATTGCGCGCATGATGGGTCTGCCAATTCGCAAGCTGATTGTTGCGACCAACGAAAACGATGTACTGCATGAGTTTTTCCAAACCGGCAGTTACCGTGTACGTAAATCTTCAGAGACGCTGCATACGAGTAGCCCAAGTATGGATATCAGCAAGGCCTCGAACTTCGAGCGTTTTGTCTACGACCTGCTTGGGGGCGATGCAGCGCGGGTTGCCGCGCTGTTCAAGAAAGTCGAGACCCATGGCGGTTTTGATTTATCGGGTCGCGCTGGCAGTGATGGTGATGAGTTTTCGCGTGTAGATCAATTTGGCTTTGCTTCTGGCAAGTCCACTCACACAGATCGATTGAATACGATTCGCGACGCAGATGCGCGCTACCAGATCACGATCGATACACATACCGCTGATGGCGTGAAGGTCGCGCGTGAGTACTGGGAGCCTGAGGTACCCATGATCGTGCTGGAGACCGCTTTGCCGGCGAAATTCAATGAGACCATCCGTGAGGCATTGGGCCGTGATGCCGAGCGCCCGGCAGGCTTTGAGCATATTGAATCACTGCCGCAGCGTTTTGATGTCATGGCACCCGATGTCGCCGAAATCAAGCGCTATATCGCGCAGCATACGGGTCTCTGATCTGAAGTTACAATCGTCGCCGAGACAAAATTAAAGCAAAATAATGACGACGAAACAGCCCATGTTGAGCGTGCAAGAAGCGCTCGATTTTCTGTTGCAATCCGCACGCGTGGTAGAGGGCACCGAACTGTTGCCAACGCTTGATGCTACCGGTCGAGTGCTCGCTGCTGATCAACAATCTCAGCTCGATGTGCCGCCGATGGACAACACCCAGATGGACGGCTACGCCGTGCGCGCAAGCGATTGTGAGTCTGGCGCGGCCACGCTGCTCGTCTCGCAGCGTATACCGGCAGGTCATGTCGGTACGCTCCTGCAGCCGGGTACTGCTGCGCGTATCTTCACCGGTGCGCTGATTCCCGACGGTGCCGATGCGGTGGTCATGCAAGAGCAATGCGCCTACGACGAAGCCTCAGGCAAGGTCACGGTTCAGCACTCGCCGCGTTCCGGTGAATGGGTACGTCGACGTGGTGAAGATATTCGTGCGGGTAGTACGATCTTGGCGCGCGGTACCCGCTTGCGTGCGCAGGAGCTAGGGCTAGCCGCATCGGTGGGCCTAGCGTCTTTGCCAGTGTATCGTCGGCTGAAGGTTGGGGTGTTCTTTACGGGTGATGAACTCACCATGCCGGGTGAACCGCTGAAGCCAGGTGCTATCTACAATTCAAACCGTTTCATGCTGCGCGGACTGCTCCAGCAGTTAGGTTGCGATATTGTCGATCTGGGCAACGTGCCCGATTCACGCGAGGCGACGCGCGCAGCGTTGCGCGAAGCAGCTGCCGGTAACGATCTGATCATCACATCGGGCGGCGTCTCGGTCGGCGAAGAGGATCATGTCAAGCCCGCAGTTGAGGCGGAGGGCATGCTCAACCTCTGGCAAATCGCGATTAAACCCGGCAAGCCGCTGGCATTTGGTGAGGTGCGGCGTTCGGTGCAATCGACACCGGCTTTCTTCATTGGGCTTCCCGGTAACCCAGTCTCGAGTTTCATTACTTTCCTGATTTTCGTCCGTCCGTTTATTCATGCATTACAAGGTGCACAGCCCAGGCCACCGCAGCGCTACCCGATGCGGGCCGACTTTGCATGGGACAAGCCCGACCGGCGCAATGAGTTCTTGCGCGCGCGCGTGAACGAAGCGGGGGGGCTTGCGCTGTTTCCGATCGACAATCCGCCCGGACAGGCAATCAAGCCCGGTGATACCGTACACTTCATCCCGTTTTCCGAACTGCTCAACTAGCATGCAGATTCAACTCAAATTTTTTGCAAGCCTGCGCGAAGCACTGGGTACCAGTGGCGAATCAATCACGCTACCGACCGACGTCAAAACCGCCGGCCAGGTTCGAGAGTTCCTGCGCGCACGTGGTGGTGTCTGGGCCGAGGCATTGGCCGACGGCAGGGCGCTACGTATCGCCTTCAATCAACAAATGGCAGACGCCGCGACCCCGCTGAGCGAGGGCTGTGAGCTCGCTTTCTTTCCGCCGGTGACCGGCGGCTGATACCAGGCTAGTCAACATGACAGTACGCGTCCAAACTGAAGACTTTGATCTCACTACCGAGATAGGGCAGTTGCGCATGCACACGCCCAAGGTCGGCGCGGTAGTCAGTTTTATCGGTACGGTGCGTGACTTGAACGAGGGCGAGCATGTCGCCGAGATGGAACTCGAGCACTACCCCGGCATGACCGAAAAAGCGCTTCAGGACATTGTTGATCAGGCCAAATCGCGCTGGGACTTGTTCGATGCGCTGGTGATTCACCGCGTCGGACCCATGAAGCCGCTCGATCAGATCGTGCTGGTGGCGGTGACCTCGGCACATCGTGGAGAGGCTTTCGATGCCTGCGAGTTCATTATCGATTACCTCAAGACCCAAGCACCTTTCTGGAAGAAAGAACAGACGCCTTCCGGCGCGCGCTGGGTTGATGCGCGTGTCTCGGACGACGAGGCAATGGCGAAATGGGATCCATCCCGCTAAGTCTCGCTTCCATCGCAGTCGGCGCCACCTTGGGTGCTTGGCTGCGTTGGGGACTCTCGCTCTGGTTGAACGCGCGTCTTGCCACCCTGCCGCTGGGCACGCTGGCGGCTAACTTGATCGGTGCCTACTTAATCGGGCTCGCGGTTGGCTTTTTCAACGACTGGCCGCAGCTCTCACCCGAATGGCGCTTGCTCGCCATTACCGGGTTTCTCGGCGGGCTGACCACGTTTTCCACCTTCTCGGCTGAAGCGGTGGCATTGCTGCAGCAACGCGACTACCTGGCCGTCATGCTGCACACCGGCATGCATTTGCTGGGTTCGGTAGCGCTTTGCATCGCGGGTTTGGCAACCTGGCGTTGGCTGAGCGCATGAATGGTGCAGGTATTGCCTTGAATTTCAGACCGTGGCCCCAATAATTCATGTCATTGCCATGATCCTCCGGAGCCCTTGACATGCGTGTCGACAAGTTCACCACCAAATTACAGGAAGCGCTGTCCGATGCCCAAAGCCTGGCCGTCGGCAATGACAACCAATACATCGACCCAGTCCACATGCTGGCTGCACTGCTCAATCAGGACGATGGTGGCAGTCGCTCGCTCCTGCAGCGTGCCGGTGTAAATGTTGGTGGGCTCGTCAATGCGCTGAAATCTTCGCTCGAACGACTGCCCAAAGTGAGTGGTAGCGGCGGTGAGGTACAGGTTGGTCGCGAGATGGCGGCGCTGCTCAACCTGTCTGACAAAGAAGCGCAGAAGCACGGCGATCAATTTATCGCCAGCGAGATGGTGTTGCTGGCGCTGTGCGATGACAAATCGGATGCCGGTCGTGTCGCACGCGAAAACGGCTTGAACCGCAAAGCGCTCGAAGCGGCGATTCAAGCGGTACGTGGCGGGCAACATGTGAATTCCCAAGAAGCAGAAGGGCAGCGCGAGGCACTCAAGAAGTACACCATGGATCTGACCGAGCGTGCGCGACAAGGCAAGCTCGATCCCGTGATCGGTCGTGATGATGAAATCCGACGCGCCATTCAAGTGCTGCAGCGTCGCAGCAAAAACAATCCAGTACTCATTGGTGAGCCAGGTGTGGGCAAGACTGCGATCGTCGAAGGTCTTGCACAGCGTATCGTCAATGGTGAAGTACCCGATAGTTTAAAAAACAAGCGCGTGCTCTCGCTCGATATGGCGTCCTTGCTCGCGGGTGCGAAATATCGTGGTGAGTTTGAAGAGCGTCTGAAGACGGTCTTGAAAGAATTGGCGCAGGATGAAGGGCAGACCATTCTCTTCATCGACGAAATTCATACCATGGTCGGCGCTGGTAAAGCCGAAGGTGCGATGGATGCCGGCAACATGTTGAAACCGGCCTTGGCGCGCGGCGAGCTGCATTGCGTTGGCGCGACGACGCTGGATGAGTACCGCAAGTACATCGAGAAAGACGCAGCGCTCGAGCGCCGCTTCCAAAAAATTCTGGTCGATGAGCCCAGTGTTGAGGCCACCATTGCCATTCTGCGTGGTCTGCAGGAGAAATACGAAGTACACCATGGTGTTGATATCACCGACCCAGCGATTGTCGCCGCCGCCGAGCTATCACATCGTTACATTACCGATCGGTTCTTGCCTGACAAGGCCATCGATCTGATTGATGAGGCAGCATCGAAAATAAAAATTGAAATCGACTCCAAACCCGAGGTGATGGACAAACTCGACCGTCGCCTGATTCAGCTGAAGATTGAACGTGAGGCGGTCAAGAAAGAGAAAGACGAGGCTTCACAAAAGCGCCTTGGCTTGATTGAAGAAGAGATCATCAAGCTCGAGCGTGAGTACGCCGACCTTGAGGAAGTGTGGAAAGCCGAGAAGGCGGGCGTACAGGGTAGCCAACAGATCAAGGAAGAGATCGAGCGTCTGCGACTACAAATGGAAGAGGCGCGCCGCAAAGGCGACTGGCAGAAAATGTCCGAGCTGCAGTACGGCCGTATGCCTGAGCTAGAGGCCAAGTTGAAGCAGGCCGACAAGGGTGAGCAAGACACGGGTAAGCCCAAGCTGCTGCGTACCCAAGTGGGTGCCGAAGAAATTGCCGAGGTTGTGTCGCGCGCAACCGGTATTCCGGTTTCGAAAATGATGCAAGGCGAGCGTGACAAACTGCTGCATATGGAAGACGAATTGCACAAGCGGGTGGTCGGCCAGCACGAAGCGATCACCGCGGTCTCGGATGCGATTCGTCGCTCGCGTGCAGGCCTATCAGATCCGCATCGCCCTTATGGCTCATTCATGTTCCTGGGGCCCACGGGTGTCGGTAAAACCGAGCTGACCAAGGCACTCGCCGCCTTTTTATTCGATACCGAAGAGGCACTGGTTCGTATCGACATGAGCGAGTTCATGGAGAAGCACTCGGTGGCACGATTGATTGGTGCGCCGCCGGGCTATGTCGGCTATGAAGAGGGTGGCTACCTGACCGAGGCGGTGCGTCGCAAGCCGTATAGCGTGATTCTGCTCGACGAAATAGAAAAGGCGCATCCGGATGTATTTAATGTGCTGTTACAGGTGCTCGATGATGGCCGGATGACCGATGGCCAGGGACGCACGGTCGACTTCAAGAACACGGTGATCGTGATGACCTCGAATCTGGGTTCGCACAAGATACAGTCCATGGAAGACAGCGATCCCCAACTCATTAAACTTGCGGTGATGGCCGAGGTACGCGGACACTTCCGGCCGGAGTTCATCAACCGTGTTGATGAGCTGGTCGTGTTCCATGCACTGGATGACAAACAGATTGGCGCGATTGCCAGAATACAGCTAAACACTTTGCAGCAGCGCCTGGGCAAAATGGAGATTGGTTTGACGATTAGTGACGCCGCACTACACAAGTTAGCCGAGGCAGGTTTTGATCCAGTGTACGGGGCTCGTCCGCTCAAACGCGCGATTCAGCAGCAGGTGGAGAACCCGTTGTCGAAGGCGATACTCGAGGGGCGGTTTGGTCCCAAGGACACGGTCGAGATCGACGTCGCCGGTTCAGAGCTGGGGTTCAGGAAGCGGGTATGAGCGCCAGCCCCTGCAGCAGCGGTGTCAGAGATCCGGCGTGAACTGGATGTTCACGCTGGGCGATCCGACGAACTTAGGATTGATGACACCTTGCTCCATATCGGATCTCAGAAGCTTGATCGCTACCGAGCACTTAATCGCGTAGTTATCGGGTCCCACGGGGGCTTCCGGACCCCGGCTAGTCTTGATGGGAATTGAGGTGGTGCCATCGGTCAATTCAGTGCCGCCGCGGTAATAATCCAGAGTGACGATGATGCTGCCGGTCCCGGGACTTATTCCTGGAATATCCCTGAAACCGTATTTAACTGATTCGGCAGGACGGCTGTCGGAAGATGCGTTTCTAAACACGCTGTGCTTATCCCATAAGGTAGCTCGCAGTTCGTTGAATTGGGCTGCCAAAGCTCGTTGCCCCACAACGGTTGTTAATACTTTTAATACGTTCTGATTTTCTACTTCCTGATCGCCTTTCGCGAGTTTCCGGAAGTTTTTTTCAATTCCAATCGCCCTGTCCTCCGGTTTGCCTTTGCCGCAACAAAACTCATCTGCCGACGATGGAGAGTGGAAGCTGAAGTCAGCGCGCTCGAAATCCTTTCGTGTCTGCAGGTGTATACCGTCTGCACCCATTTGCTTCTCATCGTTCAGGTCGGCCTCCAGCGAGGTGAATCCCTCCAGGATCTTATCCCGCGATGCTTTAGAAAACGATTGGGACTGTTTCAATACGCCGGTATTATTGAAAATTTCGAGAAGTTTCGTGGGTAGTAATGTCTCCAGACGGTCTAGGAAGTCGCTGTCCGGATTCGTGAGCAGTAATTTCTTGAGACGGTCTAGGAAGCCGCTGTCCGGACGGTATAACTTGGTGGTCGCTTTACGCATCACCTCGGCCCCAACCTGGCGTAGGTTGCCACGATCAATCGCCTTCTGAATGTGGCGCAGCTCGACCTTGTTCGTGACGACCTGCAGGCATCGCTCGCGCGTGGCTCCAGTGGCACTGACTAACTGATCCGTCATTTTTTCCCGGATCACCCTGGCGACTGATAAATCCTTACGCACGAAGATTTGAAAAAAATGGCTGGGAGTATCTCGGTGACTCGTATTTTGTGGGCCGAGAAAAATATTCCCTGCCGAGTCGCGTAAGGCCTGCCTATTTTCTTCCGCCGCCCTGTCCAGCAAAGATATCGCAGTCGCCAAGCTTTGCTGATTGGTCCGGCTCTGAATGGACATAGCTTGCCTCGATAGTTGATTTTCTCTGTCTGTGCTTTTTTCGAAACATTTGTTCTGATGTGGTACTTTCAAATCAAGCTAACTCTAATTTCAGGAACCATGCTACTGCTGACCTCTGACCTCTGCGACGCCCATGAAGAGAAGCTGACGAACGGAACCGTGCAGGTGCTGCCGCCAGTCTTCAAGACATTCGGCAAGCACATCCGCTTCGCCGGGCCCGCACGTACGCTGAAAGTGTTCGAAGACAACGTACTAGTGCGTGCCACATTGGAGACGCCGGGCGAGGGTGGTGTGCTGGTGGTTGATGGTGGCGGCAGTCTTCGTTGCGCGCTGGTCGGCGGCAACCTCGGCGTGCTCGCACAAAACAATGGCTGGGCCGGCATCATCGTCTATGGCTGCGTGCGTGATAGCGAAGAATTGAATCAGTGCAACATCGGTATTCGGGCGCTGGCAACCCACCCAAGGCGAAGTATTCGCAAAGGTGTGGGCGAACAAGATCTCGCGGTGGATATTGCTGGCGTGATGGTGCGCCCGGGCAATTGGGTGTATGTCGATGCGGATGGCATTCTGGTCTCCCACCTGCCGCTCAGCTGACCAGACGAGCGTTCCCCGTACCGCGTTCCCCGGCGCTTCCAAATTGCGGCATCAATTTTTCATAATGCGGAAAAATAACGGTGCGTGGCAGCAGAGTTTTCTTTCGCGGTAAGAAACTGAATTCCGCATCGCGAAACGAAGCTCACAAGTTATTGATTAGTAACAAATAAAATTTAATCCTCTGTCTTATATAAGACCTTGTTGCCTCGCAAAAATCGGCCTACTATCTCTCCAACGGTGGAATTGTTTTTTCTACTTACTGACGCTAACTCTCGGAGGGAACATCATGGCAACTCGTGAACAACAGGCTCAGGCACTGGCAAAGGACTGGGCAGAAAACTCGCGCTGGAAGGGCATTAAGCGCAACTACACCGCAGAAGACGTGGTACGTCTGCGTGGCTCGGTTCAAGTCGAGCACACACTCGCCAAGCGCGGTTCCGAGAAGCTTTGGAGCCTGATGCACACCGAACCGTTCGTCAACGCGCTGGGCGCGCTGACTGGCAACCAGGCCATGCAGCAAGTGAAAGCAGGCTTGAAAGCGATTTACCTGTCGGGCTGGCAGGTCGCTGGTGACGCCAACTTGGCCGGCGAGATGTATCCGGACCAGTCGCTGTACCCCGCCAACTCGGTACCGATGGTGGTCAAGCGCATCAACAACACGCTGACCCGCGCCGATCAAATTCAATGGTCCGAGGGCAAGGACGACATCGATTTCTTCGCACCGATCGTCGCTGATGCCGAAGCAGGCTTTGGTGGTGTACTGAACGCATTTGAACTAATGAAGGCCATGATCGAAGCAGGCGCTTCCGGCGTTCACTTCGAAGATCAGCTTGCTTCGGTCAAGAAGTGCGGCCACATGGGCGGCAAAGTTCTGGTACCGAGCCGCGAGGCGGTTGAGAAGCTGAACGCTGCTCGCTTGGCAGCCGATATGATGGGTACCCCGACCATTCTGGTGGCGCGTACCGATGCAGAGGCCGCTGATTTGCTGACGTCGGATGTCGACGACAACGACAAACCATTCTGCACCGGCGAGCGCACTGTCGAGGGCTTCTACAAGACCAAGCCAGGTATTGAACAAGCCATTTCGCGTGGTCTGGCGTATGCGCCTTATGCAGATCTGGTGTGGTGCGAGACCGGCAAGCCGGACCTTGCATTTGCCAAGAAATTCGCCGAAGCGATTCATGCCAAGTTCCCAGGCAAGCTACTGTCATACAACTGCTCGCCATCGTTCAACTGGAAGAAGAATCTGGACGACGCTACGATCGCAAAATTCCAGAAAGAGTTGGGCGCAATGGGTTACAAGTTCCAGTTCATCACGCTGGCAGGTTTCCATGCACTGAACTACTCCATGTTCAACCTGGCGCATGGCTATGCACGCAATCAGATGTCCGCCTTCGTTGAGCTGCAAGAAGCAGAATTCGCCGCCGCCGACCGTGGCTTCACCGCAGTCAAGCACCAGCGTGAAGTGGGTACCGGTTACTTCGACGCAGTGACGCAGACGATTCAGCAGGGTCAGTCCTCGACTACCGCGCTGCATGGTTCGACAGAGGATGAGCAGTTCTTCGAGCGCAAAGTCGCCTGATAACCTGTCCCGCTAGGCCGCTAGCGGTGTTGGCAGCACCTTGTCGTACGTCTTGTACTGTCTGCGGTGCTGCCGCCTAGCCATCGGCCCAGCGAACCAGGTTTTGGGTCTAAAGCGCGAAACGCGTTGAGACTCAGCTAACGATCAACACCATGGGCGCTTCTCACAAGGAGGCTGTCCCGTGAGGGAAGACCAGTCGCACTGACTGGTCTTTTTTTTCGTGGGGTTGAAAACCAGAGGAACGTCGCCTGTTCCGCTAAAATCTGTCCATATCGACCAGTCTCAACGAGCGGGCACGCGCCGCGCTTCTCGAGTTTCATTGTCACTTGTGTGGGGTCCAAGCGAATCGTTTGGTATCACCACATCCACCGAAGATACCCGCTCATGTTTAGTTACCGTCATGGTTTTCACGCTGGGAATCACGCCGATGTGCTGAAGCATACGGTGCTGATACAGCTGCTGGCGTATCTGAACCAGAAGCCCACGCCCTACATGGTGATTGATACCCACGCGGGTGCTGGCTTGTATCAGCTCGATAGCGACTATGCGAACAAGAGCGGGGAGGCAAGCGACGGTATCGCCAAGCTTTGGGAGCGCAAAGATTTACCGCCTGCTATCGCTGAGTATGTCGCTCTGGTGCGGGCGATGAATCCTGCAGGTAAGTTGCGTCACTATCCCGGCTCGCCGTTTATTGCTGAGCAATGTATGCGTAGTGAAGACCGGTTGCGTTTATTTGAGCTGCACAGCACAGACGCCAAGCTCTTGCTTGAGAACGTGCGCAAGCTGGAGGCGCATGCGGCTGCGAATGGCATAAAGCATCGCGGTAAACGTATCGCGGCCGAGCGCACCGATGGCTTTGCGGCGCTCAAAGCCTTGCTGCCGCCACCGTCACGGCGTGGCTTGGTACTGATCGATCCACCGTATGAAAACAAAGATGATTACCGCAAGGTCAAGCTGGCATTGGAAGACGCACAAAAACGCTTCGCCTCGGGAACCTATGCGGTGTGGTATCCGGTGCTGTCGCGTCTCGACTCGCAGCAACTGCCCGAGCGCTTAAAGCGTGGTGCGCAGTCTGACTGGCTACAAGTGACGCTCTCTGTGGGTGCTGCCGCAGATGCAGACGGCCGGGGCTTGAATGCCAGCGGGATGTTTATTCTCAATCCGCCCTGGACCTTGGAGGCAACGCTGCGCGAGTGCTTGCCTTGGCTGACGCAGACGTTGGCGCGTGAGCGCTCTGCACAATTTATGCTGACCACAGGTAGTGCCGCTAAACCGATTAAGGTGAGTGAGTGAACAAGGCCTTCGTCAAGGAGTCCGATGCCGATGACGAGGATGACATTGGCAGATTGCCACCGATTCCACCCGGCGCAAAGAATTACATCACGCCGCAAGGCTACCAGCGCATCCGACAAGAGCTGTTGCAACTGATTGATGTTGAGCGGCCTGAGGTGGTACGCGTGGTGCACTGGGCAGCGTCGAACGGCGACCGCTCAGAGAATGGTGACTACATCTACGGCAAGCGTCGGCTACGCGAGATTGATCGTCGAATTCGATTTCTCACCAAGCGTCTCGATCTAGCAGAAGTGGTCGACCCCAGCGTGCACCATGGCAGCGACCAGGTGTTCTTTGGTGCTACCGTCACCTATGTGAATGTAGCAGGCGACGAGCAAACCATCAGCATCGTTGGTATCGACGAGCTTGACCCGCTCAATGGCAAGATCAGCTGGGTATCGCCCGTGGCGCGTGCGCTCACCAAAGCGCGTGAGGGCGATGTCATCACGCTGCGTACACCGGCAGGCGATGACGAGCTTGAGATCGTCCGTGTTGAATACCCCTTACCCGGCTAACGTACAATTCCCGCATGTCTATTGTTTACTCAACGCTGAACCATCCGCTGCGTGTGCCGCTGGCGGCTGAGATTCACTCGCGGCCCCCGGTTCGGCTGGAAGCGCCGGAGGCGATTACCCATCTCGCGGTCCATGGCCGCAATGAGCCTCGCGCGCCGGGTGACAGGTTGGGGATGCAGTCAGCGCTATTGGCAGATTTCTGCGCCCGGTTTGGGGTGCCAGCACCCGCCGGCAACGCCAAGTATTTCTTTCATGATTTCGGGCGCTTCCGCTTGAAGTGGGAGTGCCATACCGAATTCGCCAGCTTCACCGTGGTCAATGCGACCTCATCACCACTCGCAGGGGCGACACCGTTTGCACGTATGCCGTCGAGCGAGCTGCCGGAGGACTGGTTGCTATCGCTGCAAGGGCGCTTACTTGTCGCCACCCACATCCTGCTCGATAACGCGACTGCTTCGGCCGAAGATCTTGCGCCGCAGATGCGCCAACTGTTTGACACCAATGCGATCGTCGGCAGCGGTGCCTCGCAAGCGGCGCAGGTCTGGACTGACTTTCGGATACATGCCGATGGTTTTGCGCGCTTTGTGGTGCTCGATGCGGGTTTGAAGGGCATGCAGGCAGGACGTCTGGTACAGCGCTTGTTGGAGATCGAGACCTATCGCGTGATGGCCTTGCTTGGCCTGCCGATGGCGCAGCAGGCAGCGCCTGTGCTTAACGATATCGAGGCTGAGCTGGCCTCGGTTACCCGTGAAATGGTCGCCAGCCATAAGCCTGGACGCAGCGAAGAAGAGGGCATGCAGGATGAGCAAGACCTGCTACAGCAGATCACGCTACTCGCATCTCGGCTTGAGCAGTTATCGGTCGATGACAGTTATCGTTTTTCTGCTTCGCAGGCTTATTTCGGTTTGGTGATGGCACGTATCCACGAGCTACGTGAGCAGCGTGTTGAGGGTGTGCCAACTATTGAAGAATTCATGCAGCGCCGACTCACACCGGCCATGAATACCTGCACCGCCACTGCGCATCGTCAGGAGGTACTGGCAGAACGTATCGCCAACACCAACTCGCTGCTACGTACCCGTGTCGGCATCCGTCAGGAGCGGCAGAACAGTCAGATTCTGGAATCCATGAATACACGCGCTGCGCAGCAACTGAGATTGCAGCAAGCGGTGGAGGGTCTGTCCGTCGCGGCGATCTCTTACTACTTGGTGGGCTTGCTCGGCTACCTTTTGAAAGGTGCCAAAGCCGCTGGCTTACCGGTCAACACTGATCTGGCGACCGGTGTAGCGGTGCCGGTACTGGCGGTCGTAGTCTGGATGGGTTTACGCGCGCTGCGACGCAAGTTTCAGAGCCCAGCGCGCTAGAGAGGGGTGCTTGCGTTAGCAAGTTCCTGCCACGCTTCAGGAAGGGTATCGCAAAGGCCAATCGGTCACCGATCGATGCGGCAGTCGCTTATCCCTTGTCCCGCAAAATCCGGGCAACCCCGCGCACCTGCCTTACATTCCGCATCAAGCGCGCCAGATGAATCCGGTCTTCTACTTGCACGGTAAAGCGTAGTTCGGTCAGTGGTCCTTCTCGTCGGCCTTCATCCATACCGACGTGCACAATATTCGAGTCGGATTCATTGATCTGTGCGGCCAGTCGAGCCAGCAGACCTTTTTCGTCGGCTACCAACACGCTGATGCGGCAGTTAGAACGACTTGAATAATCCTCAGCCCATGACACATCGATCCATCGGCCAGGGTCTTTGGCACGTGAGCGACGCGCGAGCTCGCAATCGCTGGTATGCACGACGAGCATCTGATCACGGCGTAGATTACCGGCGAGTAGGTCGCCCGGGATGGGCGAGCAGCAGTGCGCAAATTGCACCGAGGAGGAGGGCTCTTTGCCACTGATCGTGACTGGCTTGATTTTATGTTCGGGTACGGCGCCCGTCTGTGTGACCGAGTCGGCGACGGGTGTTTCCATTAGCCCTTGAATGTGACGCGCTACCAGCGTCGCCAGTCGGCGGCCGGTACCGATATCGGCATTAATATCAGCCATGGATTTAGCACCGGTGTCACCCACCAGCTTGTCGCAGATTGCCGGTGGCACACTACCGGGTAGTTCCAGCGAGATCAGAGCCTGCTCCAGCAGCAACTCGCCCACTTCAATCGCCTGCTCACGATTCATTGAGCGTAAGTGATGCCGGATTGCTGAACGCGCGCGGCCGGTACGCACAAAGGACAACCAGTTCGGTGTGGGCTGCGCGTCGTCGGAGACATCAATCGCGACGATGTCGCCATTGTGCAGTTCAGTTTTTAGGGGCGCGGGTTCATGGTTGATCTTGGCCGACACTGCGTGGTCACCAATGTCAGTATGAATCGTGTACGCAAAGTCCAGCGCAGTCGCGCCGCGCGGCAGCGCGATGATGGTCGATTTCGGTGTAAAGACGTAGACCGAATCCGGGAACAGATCCACTTTGACATGCTCAAGAAACTCGGACGGATCACCCGTCTGATACTGGATATCGAGCAGCGACTGTAGCCAAGCATGGGTACGATGCTGCAGATCGGTCAGCGTTGTATCCTGATTTTTATACAACCAATGCGCCGCCACACCCGACTCGGCGACATGGTTCATCTCAGCGGTACGAATCTGGAACTCGACTGGCGTGCCATAGGGGCCGATCAGCGTGGTGTGTAGCGACTGGTAGCCATTCATTTTGGGGATGGCGATATAGTCTTTGAACTTGCCCGGCATCGGTTTGAAGAGCGCATGCAGCACACCCAGCGCGACATAACACTGCTCAAAACTGTCGACCACCACGCGGAAACCGTACACATCCAGCACCTGAGAAAAACTCAGGTGCTTGTTGCGCATCTTGCGATAGATACCGTACAAGGTTTTCTCGCGGCCAGCGATCGAAGCTTCAATACCTGCCTTTGCAAGGGAGGATTTGACGGATTCGAGAATCTTCCCAACCAACTCGCGCCGGTTACCGCGTGCTGAGCGAATCGCTTTGGCGATGGTTCGTTGGCGCAGCGGGTAGAGATATGAAAAAGCCAGATCCTGCAGCTCACGGTACAGATTGTTCAGCCCCAGACGGTGGGCGATCGGTACATAGACGTCCATCGTCTCACGCGCGATCCGGCGGCGCTTGTCGGCACTCATCGCGCTGAGCGTACGCATGTTGTGCAGGCGATCTGCCAGTTTCACGAGGATCACGCGGACATCGCGCGCCATCGCCAGCAGCATCTTGCGGAAATTCTCTGCCTGATGCTCCGCCTGACTCTGAAACTCCAGCTTGTCGAGTTTAGAGAGGCCATCGACCAGCGACGCCACCGGCGCGCCAAAGCGCTCGATCAGTTCGTCTTTGAGGACATCCTGATCTTCCATGACGTCATGCAACAACGCGGCCATGATCGCTTGCGCATCGAGTTTCCACTCGGCGCAGATTTCGGCCACGGCAATCGGATGCGAGATGTAAGGGTCACCAGAGCGCCGAACTTGACCGAGATGCATCTCGTCAGCGAAGCGGTAGGCATCCTTGATGGTTTTGAGTTCGGCCGCGGACAGGTACTCGGCTAAACGGTTGTTCAGCTGCGTCACAGAGGCAACGCGCACCGTTACGGGTGCGTTGGTCTCGGTCGCGGGTGTTACATCAGCGGGCGCGGCGGTGGGAGCCTTGCGGGAAGGCGAAGCGCTCGGGTCAATGGCGGTCGGAGGCATTGCTGTTCCGGCCCATATAGGGTTCGCCGTTTTAGGTGGGGACTTTCTTCAGCATCTCGATGCCAACGTGACCGGCGGCGATTTCGCGCAGCGCAGTGACCGTGGCCTTGTCATCGCTATCTACCTTCGGCGTGTGGCCTTGAGCCAGCATACGCGCACGGTAAGTAGCAGCGAGACAGAGCTGAAACCGGTTGGGAATTCTTTTCAGGCAGTCTTCAACGGTGATACGTGCCATGGGTTCTCCGGTAGTGAAACGAGCTATTCAGGTTTGGATGCCGAATCCGGCAAAGAGATCACCGAATCTTGCGGCCTGCTGCCCGAAACGGCAGCGACTTGCGCGTGCGATACCGACCAGCTGGGACAGCGCGGCATCAAAATTTTCATTGATAATAACATAGTCGAATTCAGTCGCATGGCCGATCTCTCCAGCGGCATTTTGCACTCGGCGAGCAATCACCTCGTCGCTATCTTGGGCCCGTTGCTTTAGCCGCTGCTCAAGGGCTCCGATGGATGGCGGCAGAATGAATATTCCCACCGCATCCGGAAACTGTCGCCGTACTTGTTGTGCGCCTTGCCAGTCAATTTCCAGCAACACATCACGGCCAGCTTGAGTGTGTTCCTCGATCAGTCGCTTTGATGTGCCGTAGAAATTACCATGCACCTGTGCAGACTCAAGGAACTCAGCTTTCGCCTGTCGTTCGAGGAATTCTGCCTCGCTAATGAAAAAATACTCTCGGCCATGCTGCTCGCCCGGACGCGGTGCGCGGGTGGTAAACGAGACCGACAGCACAATATCGGTCTCCTGCGCGAGCAACGCATTCACCAGCGATGATTTACCGGCACCGGAAGGAGCCGCCACAATCAATACACTGCCGGCATTAGCGTGGGAAGCGCTCATCATTGTCATTCGAGGTTCTGAACCTGCTCGCGCATTTGCTCGATCAGCAACTTCATCTGCATCGACGCATCCGATAAGGCCTTGACGGCTGCTTTCGAGCCCAGGGTGTTCGCTTCGCGGTTGAGTTCTTGCATCATGAAGTCCAGGCGCTTGCCGACCTGGCCGCCTTTTTTGAGAATCTCGCGGGTCTCGGTGAGGTGCCCGGACAAACGGGTCAATTCTTCGGCCACATCGACACGAATCCCGTACAGCGTGACCTCTTGCCGGATACGCTCATGCATGTCTTCGCTGGATACTGCAGGTTTGGCATCGCCAGTCGCCAGCCCCATGGCTTCCTGCAAACGATCAATCGCCTTCTGCCTGAACTGCTCGACTGCCGCCGGCACCAGCGGCGTTATGCGCGCAACAATGGCTTCAATTTCGTCGATACGCGATAGCAGCATGGTCATCAGTGCTGCACCTTCACGCTGCCGCGATTCTATAAATGCCTCCAGCGCGACCTTCAGCGTTGCCTGCACATCGCCTTGCAAGCTATCTTGGGATAGCTCGGCCTCATGCAACACGCCGGGCCAGCGCAATAACTCATTCACCGACAGCGGGCGTGCTTCCGGGAAGCGTGTCAGCACTGATTGCTGCGCGGACTGTAGTGCGGACAACAGCTCATCATTGGCCGCCAAGCTTGCGGTGCGCTCCTTGCGTCCGAAGGAAAGCCTGCATTCCACCTTGCCGCGTGACACGCGCGCCGAGATGGCTTCGCGCAGCATCGGTTCGAGCATGCGCAAATCGTCGTTGATTCGGAATTGCAGGTCCAGAAAGCGTGAATTCACACTCCTGATCTCCAGCGTGATGCTGCCTGCGTCGCTATCGCGGTTGCTGACCGCGTAACCGGTCATACTACTGATTGTCAAATCCCACCCCTGTCTTTACAAAAAGGCAATTCATCCACACAATCGCGCCCCTGGGAATAGCGCACAGCAAGAAAATCGGATGGCCGCTCAACATAACGCAGCTCTGCCCGAGGGTTTGGAACTCGGCGGATACCGGATTGTAAAGAAGATTGCTGTAGGTGGCTTCAGCATTGTGTATCACGCCATCGACGAAAACGGCCATGATGTCGCGGTGAAAGAGTATTTACCCGCTGCGCTGGCAAAACGCAGCCATGGTCAGCTCGCACCGGTGGTCGCGTCTGAGCATGCCGAGTTATTTCGGCTGGGCATGAAATTCTTCTTCGACGAAGGCCGTGCGCTCGCGGCCATTACGCACCCGAACGTAGTGCGCGTGCTGAATTTTTTCAGGGCGCACGACACCGTCTACATGGTCATGGGCTATGAGCAAGGCCGCTCGCTACATGAGCACATTGCGCGGCGTAAGCAGAAGGGCGTCAAGCCATTGGTCTCGGAGCGATCGATCCGAATCGCCTTCGCCCAAATCATGGATGCCTTGCGCGAGGTGCATACCCACAAGCTACTGCATCTGGATCTGAAACCGGCCAATATTTATCTGCGAAGCGATGGCACCCCGATCTTGCTGGATTTCGGTGCAGCACGACAAACCTTGCATGCAGATCTATCCAACTTGCATCCCATGTACACCCCAGGCTTTGCAGCGCCAGAGCTGCATGCCAAACGCGAGTTAGGGCCCTGGACCGATATCTACAGCATCGGAGCGTCGATTTTTTGCTGCATGCTCGGCACACCGCCGCAGTCATCGATTGAGCGCAAGCGCGACGACCATATGGAAACCTATTTTCGCGAACTTGAGCGCTTGTATTCGAAAGAGCTGATTGCTCTGGTGCGCTGGAGTCTTGCGCTTGACCCCTTAAAGCGCCCACAAAGTGTTTACGCGCTGCAGAAAATGATGCGACCCGCAGAGCAACACACTGAGTCATCTGCAGATGCCACCAGCCCACCCAGCTTGCTCTCACGGTTTCGACGTGTGATTCGGTAACCATGCGCTTCGCTATCTATCAAGACAGCCATATCGGCGGTCGTGCCAGCAATCAGGATCGTATGGGCTACTGCTTCACACGCGAAGCCTTGCTGATGCTATTGGCCGATGGCATGGGTGGCCATCAAAATGGTGAAATCGCGGCGGCACTCACACTGCAAACTATGGGTGCACTTTTTCGTGAGCGAGCGACGCCGGATATCAGCGATCCCTCTGTCATGCTGGATGAGTTGATCTATGCCGCGCACCAGTCGCTATTAGCGTATCGGGCCATGCACCGCTTACCGGACACACCCCGTACCACCATCGTGGCCTGTCTGGTGCAGCATGGCCAGGCCTGGTGGGCGCACTGTGGGGATTCACGGCTGTACTGGCTGCGTGGCGGTCGCATACTCTCGCGCACCGTCGATCACTCCCATATCGAGCGACTGGTCGCACTGGGCCGCGTGTCGCCACATGAACGCGCTAACCATCCCGAGCGCAACAAGCTCTACAACTGCGTGGGCGCGCCGACACTGCCGCAGATAGACAAAGCGCCCCCGGCACGGCTGCAATCCGGCGATCAGCTGCTGCTGTGCTCGGACGGCTTGTGGTCGTCCATCCGAGAGCATGAGCTGGCCTACCGATTATCTGTGGCCCCGCTCGAGCAATCGGTACCCGAGCTGGTGCGGCAGGCGGCGCATGCGGGTGGCAAAACCGGCGATAATGTCACCGCACTAGCTGTGACCTGGCTGGATGATCTTCACGATCCCGGCGAAAGCTCTCTGATGACCGATGCGCTGCCGAACGATCGCGTGATTACGAGTATTCATCCATCGGGTAGCTAGCCTAATTTTCAGCATTCTCGAGGAACCCGTGGCAAACACTCACATAACGCGCCCCAGCGGGCGTGACGCGCACGCCTTGCGCGAGGTAAGTATCACCCGGCACTACACCCGCCATGCCGAAGGCTCGGTGCTGGTGGCGTTTGGCGATACACGCGTGCTATGCACCGCCAGTATTGACGATAAAGTGCCGCCGTTTTTGCGCGGGCAGGGTAAAGGTTGGCTGACAGCGGAGTACGGCATGCTGCCACGCTCAACGCACACGCGTATGGATCGCGAGGCAGCCAAAGGTAAACAGTCCGGGCGCACGCAAGAGATACAGCGCTTGATCGGTCGCTCACTACGCGCTGCGTTCGACCTGGAAGCATTTGGCGAACGCACCTTGCAACTAGACTGCGATGTGATCCAAGCCGATGGCGGTACGCGCACTGCAGCCATCACCGGCGCCATGGTCGCCGCCTACGATGCGTTTACCACCTTAGTGCAACGAGATGCGATTCCGGCGATTCCGCTCAAGCATTTTGTGGCGGCGATATCCGTCGGCGTGTATCAAGGTGTGCCCGTACTGGATCTTGACTACATCGAAGACTCTGGCTGTGACACCGACATGAACGTGGTGATGAACGACGCGGGACACTACATCGAGCTTCAGGGCACTGCCGAGGGTGACGCATTCGACCGTGCCACCATGAATCAGCTGATGGATTTGGCCGAGTCAGGCATACAAACGCTGATCGCGCGGCAGAAGACAGCACTCGGTCTGGCATGACGCAATCGCTGGTGCTCGCATCGAATAATGCTGGCAAGCTAGCCGAGTTTGCGCAGCTGCTGGCGCCGCTCGGCTTTGCAATCAAGTCGCAGCGCGAGCTCGATATCCCTGAGGCAGAAGAGCCCTTCGGTACCTTTGTCGAGAATGCGCTTGCCAAAGCGCGTCATGCATCACAGTTATCAGGCCTTCCCGCACTTGCAGATGATTCCGGCATCTGCGTTCCCGCGCTGGATGGTGCACCCGGTGTACATTCTGCGCGCTACGCGGGCGAGCCGCGCTCAGACGCGGCCAACAACGCCAAACTAGTCCACGACATCGCAGCACACGACGACAAATCAGCCTACTACTACTGTGTTTTGGTGATGGTGCGGCATGCGGAAGACCCACAGCCCATTATTGCTGATGGTGTATGGCATGGCCAATTAATCGAGCAGCCGCGCGGGCAGGGGGGGTTTGGCTATGACCCGTATTTCTTTTTACCGAGCCTTGATAAAACTGCTGCAGAGTTATCGGCAGAAGAAAAAAATCGGCTTTCACATCGTGGCCAAGCGCTACGCGCATTGATCAACAAGCTCTCATGATCCCGATTCATACCGAGGCATTGCAGAGCGTGCCGCGTCGTGTGGTCGAGACGTATCTCAAGCCCGGTATTTTGAATCTCGCGGCGCTGCCACCGCTATCTCTGTATGTGCATTACCCGTGGTGTATGCGCAAATGTCCTTACTGCGATTTCAATTCGCATGAGGCGAATGGTGAGATACCCGAGCGTGAGTATCTTGATGCACTGCGCGCCGATCTGGAGCAGTCGCTGCCACTGATCTGGGGCAGAAAAATCATCAGCATTTTTATCGGTGGCGGCACGCCGAGCTTGTTGAGCGAGCTGGGGCTGGATAGGCTGCTATCAGATATCCGCACCTTGCTGCCACTGGATGCGGCGGCAGAGATCACGATGGAAGCGAACCCCGGTACCGTCGAAGTCACGCGCTTTAAAAGTTATGTCGCCAGCGGTGTGAACCGTTTCTCGTTAGGCATACAAAGCTTCAATAGCGAACACCTACAGGCCCTTGGGCGGATACATAATGCTGACGAGGCGCGTCGTGCTGTCGATGCCGCACTGACTTGCACCGACAATGTAAATCTTGATCTCATGTACGCACTGCCTTCACAGTCTGTTGAGCAGGCGCTTGAAGATGTAGAGACGGCACTTCAGTTTCAGCCCACGCATCTATCGCTTTACCATCTGACGATGGAGCCGAATACCGTATTCGCGAAGTACCCGCCCGCGTTGCCCGACGACGATACCAGCGCGACAATGCAGCAGCAGATTCAGCAGCGTATGGCTGCAGCGGGGTTTGAGCATTACGAGGTATCGGCCTTCGCAAAGCCCGGTCGCCGGGCGCGCCACAACCTGAATTATTGGGAATTTGGTGATTATTTGGGCATAGGCGCTGGGGCCCATTCAAAGCTGTCTTTCCCGCACCGGATCATCCGACAAGCCCGCTTCAAGCAGCCCGCAAGTTATCTGCAGCACGCAAGCGCCGGCAAAGTTATTCAGGACGAGCACGAGATCGAGCGTGAATCCTTGGGCTTTGAGTTCATGCTGAATGCCTTGCGACTGACCGAGGGTGTACCAAGCCGCCTCTTCATTGAGCGCACGGGCCAGTCCACCCAGATCATCGAACCTGCCTTGCAGCGCGCCGAGGCGAAGGGGCTGATTCAAGCGGACCATCAGCGCATCCAACCCACCGAGTTGGGGCAGCGCTTCTTGAATGATCTGCAGCAGATGTTCCTGCCTGATTGAAAATTGCGGTGAGGACCAACTGGCTTGGGTATAATTCGCGTCGTTGTTTCCGGGGAAGCGTGGCCGAGTGGTTTAAGGCACCGGTCTTGAAAACCGGCGAGGGTTTGCGCCCTCCGTGAGTTCGA
>JAJTGD010000012.1 GCA_021299035.1 Oxalobacteraceae bacterium
CTTTGTTCAAGGCCTGCTCAAGAACGGTCTTTGCCTTGAACTGGAGATCGGTATTGGCGAAGCGCACACGCACGGTGCCGTTGTTACCCAGCTCTTCGTAGAAGGCGCCCTCGGCACGCACGTCCGCGCCTTCCAGCGCCTGCTGGACACGCCCCACTGCATCCGGGCCTAGCTTCAAGGTCGCTTTCGCGCTGCTAATCTGCACCGCCGGTGACTCACCGAAAAAATTGGGCACGGTGTACAGCACGCCCATCGCCAGCACCAGCGCAATCAACAGGTATTTCCAGAGGGGATAACGATTCATGGCGAGCTACTTAAAATGAAAAAATCCGGCAACCTGTGCCGGACTGGGAATAACACCGACGCTCAGAGCGTCTTAATCGTGCCTTTCGGCAGCAACAATGTCACTGCCGCCTTCTGAAGGATGATCTCGGTACCCTCTGCCACTTCCAGCGTGATGTAGGCATCGCCGACTTTGGTCACCCGGCCGACTACGCCGCCCGCACTGACCACTTCATCACCCTTGCCCAGCGCGTCGATCATCGCTTTCTGCTCTTTCTGACGCTTCATCTGCGGACGAATCATCAGGAAATACAGCACCACAAACATCAGGATGATCGGTAACAAACCCAGCAGACCACCACCCGCGCCGCCCGCCGGTGCGGCCGCCTGCGCATATGCATCGGAAATGAACATGAATCGCTCCTGCAAAGAAATTTTTAATAACCCACGATTTTAACATCGGCGGCTTGCTCAACGCGCTGCCCCGCTAGCATCGGGAAACCCTCAGGGCCAAGTCCACGTGGTGATACCCAGCGCTCGTGTTGACCGAACCAGAAAGGCTAGATTCCGCGCGCGCGGTCGGCAGCAAACCGGACACGAAAGGCTTGAAACTGGCCGCCATCAATGCTGGCGCGCATCTCGCGCATCAGCTGCAGGTAGTAATGCAGATTGTGGATGGTGTTCAGGCGCGCCCCCAGAATTTCGCCTGCACGGTGCAGATGATGCAAATAGGCGCGTGAAAAATTACGGCAGGTATAGCAATCACAGCTTTCATCCACCGGAAGATCTTCGTCCTTGTAGCGCGCGTTTCGCAGCTTTAGGTCACCAAAACGTGTAAACAGCCAGCCATTACGAGCGTTACGCGTCGGCATCACACAGTCAAACATATCGATACCGTTGGCAACACCTTCCACCAGATCTTCTGGTGTACCAACGCCCATCAGGTAGTGCGGCTTGTGCGCCGGTAGCTTGGGGCCGGTATGTTGCAGGATGCGCTGCATATCTTCCTTCGGTTCACCGACCGACAAGCCACCGATCGCCACGCCATGGAAATCCATCTCCTCAAGTGCGGCAAGCGACTCATCCCGCAAGTCTTCATACATGCCGCCCTGCACGATGGCGAACAAGGCATTGGTGTTGGCCTCACGCTGAAACTCATCCAAAGACCGCTTAGCCCAGCGCAGCGACAGTCGCATGGATTGCCCCGCCTGTTCGCGCGTTACAGCTTCGCCATTTATTTCATAGGGTGTGCACTCATCGAATTGCATCACGATATCCGCGTTTAATACATGCTGGATCTGCATCGAGATCTCGGGAGATAGAAACAAACGATCACCATTGATCGGAGACGCAAACTTGACGCCCTCCTCAGTGATCTTGCGCATCGCGCCCAGCGAGAACACCTGAAAGCCGCCAGAGTCCGTCAGGATAGGACGGTCCCAAGCCATGAATCGGTGCAAACCACCAAATTTGCGAATAACCTCCAAGCCAGGTCGTAACCACAGGTGGAAGGTATTACCCAGAATGATTTGCGCATCAATCTCGCGCAACTCGTCAGGCGACATGGCCTTCACTGAGCCATAGGTACCCACCGGCATGAAAATCGGCGTCTCAATCACGCCATGTGCCAACTCGAGGCGACCGCGCCGTGCATGGCCATCGGTCTTCAGCAGGGTAAATTTCACGCGCCCGGCTCCCGATCCAGCAACATGGCGTCACCGTAGCTGAAGAAACGGTAGCGCTGTTCAATCGCATGCGCGTAAGCCTGACGAATTCTATCGACATCCGCGAAAGCCGACACCAGCATCATCAGCGTCGACTTTGGTAAATGGAAATTGGTGATCAAGCGATCGACCGTATTGAAACGATAGCCGGGGGTGATGAAGAGCTGAGTATCGGCACTCCCTGCTACCAGCTTACCCGTCTGCGAAGCGGATTCCAGCGCGCGCAGGCTAGTAGTACCCACTGCCACCACATCTCGGCCGGCACGACGAGCGGTCTCGATGGTGTCGACGGTTTCCTGTGGCAAGCGATACCACTCGCTGTGCATACGATGCTCGGCGAGATTTTCAGTCCGGACTGGCTGAAAAGTGCCCGCACCGACATGGAGCGTTAACCAGGTAAGCAGCACGCCTTTGTCTTGCAATCGCTTCAGAAACGCGTCGTCAAAATGCAACCCCGCGGTGGGCGCGGCGACTGCACCCGGGTGTTTTGCGTAGACCGTCTGATAGCGCTGCGCATCTACCTCATCGGCAGCATGCTGAATATAGGGTGGCAGTGGCAGCTGTCCGTAACGATCGATGAGTTCAATCGCATCGGATGGGAAATGCACGATAAAAAATTCACCGCTGCGCTCACCGACGGTGACCTCGAAGGCGTCCGCCAAGCGCAAGTTGGTGCCCGGCGCTGGCGACTTCGACGCGCGGATTTGTACCAGCGCCGTCAGCGTATCGATGACCCGCTCGACCAGCACCTCGACCTTGCCACCACTCTCTTTGACACCCAAAAAGCGTGCATTCAGGACGCGCGTATCGTTGAATACGAGTACATCACCCGCTTGAAGCAAATCGATGAGTTCGCTGAACACGCGATCGGTAAACTGTTCGCGACCAACTTGCAGCAAACGCGAAGCGGCACGCTCGGGTAATGGGATCTGCGCAATGAGCTCGCTCGGCAAATCAAAATCAAAGTCGGATAGCGCGTACATTGGAAATGAAAAACATGGCGACAGCGCTGAGTGTAGATCCGATTACCGTGCGCAGTAGGGTCATCAGCAGCGTGAGACCGGCAGTGGTCAAGGATCTATACGGTGGTTCGCCAGGGAAGGTCTTGTAAAAGCCGGTATTCTACGCTCCGCTTGCCTACTGCACCGATGCCCAACGCCAAGAAAAAAACGTCTCCCCAGAAGAGCCTGCGTCTTTCTGATCGCTTGGCACGTCTGGGTCTATCGACCGACAGCGCTCGGGTGTTACACCTGCCCATGCGCTATGAGGACGAAACGCAACTTTTGAGCATCCACGACGCTGAACGGCTGCATGGGTCGACCGTACAAGTGGAAGCGGTGGTGACTGACTGTGATGTGCAGTACCGCCCACGCCGGCAATTGGTCGTCAAAGTCCGGGACGACAGCGGCCTGCTGACACTCCGCTTTCTGAATTTCTATGGTAGCCAAGTGACGCAGATGGCCATCGGTAAGCGACTGCGGATTCGTGGCGAGATGCGGCACGGCTTCTTCGGTGACGAGATGGTGCACCCCACCGTGAAAGTCGTCGAGCCCGGCACACCGCTGCCACAAGCGCTGACCCCGGTCTACGCTGCCGGCGAGGGCTTGTCGCAGTCTGTACTACGCAAAACCATCGCCGACGCCATGCAACGTATCGACTGGCAGGATTCCCTGCCCGAGCAGCTACGTGCATCGCTCAAGCTGATGGAATTTGAATCTGCCATCAGGTTGCTGCATAACCCGCCACCCGATATCGATGCCTACGCTCTGCTGGAACGCACCCACCCGGCCTGGACGCGCGTGAAATTCGACGAGGTACTGGCGCAGCAGCTATCGATGAAGCGGGCACACGCCGCGCGACGCCAACAGGGCGCGCCGGTACTGCCGATCGTGGGCGCGCTATCCGAGGCTTTGCTTGGTTCACTGCCCTTCAGTCTGACAGCGGCGCAGCAACGCGTGCTGGAAGAAATTCGCGCTGACTTGCGCCAGGCCTACCCCATGCAGCGGCTGCTGCAAGGCGACGTCGGCAGCGGCAAAACCGTTGTCGCTGCACTCGCGGCCGCCCAAGCTATCGACAACGGCTACCAGGCCGCACTGATGGCGCCGACCGAAATTTTGGCGGAGCAGCACTTTCGCAAGATCGAGGGCTGGCTAACGCCGCTCGGAGTGAAGGTAGCCTGGCTCACCGGTAGCTTGCGCAAGCGCGAGAAGGAAGCGGCCAAGCTCGAGATTGAATCCGGTGCAGCAAGACTGGTGGTCGGTACGCACGCGCTGATTCAGCAAGAGGTGGCGTTCGCCCAGCTGGGTCTGGTCATCGTCGACGAACAGCATCGCTTCGGCGTTGCCCAGCGACTCACGCTGCGCAACAAGGGTATCGACAGCGTGCCGCATCAGCTGATGATGTCGGCCACACCTATCCCACGTACTTTGGCAATGACTTATTTTGCGGATCTCGAGGTCTCGGTGATCGATGCCTTGCCTCCAGGCCGTACACCGATCGTGACCCGCTTGGTGGCGCAGGAGCGACGCGAAGAGGTCATAGAAAGAGTCCACGCTGCCGCGCTCGAGGGTCGGCAGGTGTACTGGGTTTGCCCCTTGATTGAAGAGTCGGAGGCGCTACAACTGCAAACAGCCACCGAAACACATGCAATGTTATCGGCGGCACTGCCAGATCTACGTGTTGGGCTAGTGCACGGCCGTCTAAAACCAGCAGAAAAGCAGGCAACCATGGAGGCCTTCGCACAGGGCCGGATTCACGTGCTGGTGGCCACCACAGTGATAGAGGTCGGTGTAGACGTACCGAACGCTTCACTGATGGTGATCGAGCATGCTGAGCGCTTCGGATTGTCACAGCTTCATCAGCTTCGGGGGCGGGTCGGCCGTGGTGCAGCCGCCAGCGTCTGTCTGTTAATGTTTCAAGGACCGCTCGGCCCCATCGCAAAGCAGCGACTCACAATCATGCGCGAGAGCAGCGACGGCTTCGAGA
This sequence comes from Oxalobacteraceae bacterium, assembly GCA_021299035.1. Classification (GTDB taxonomy): domain Bacteria; phylum Pseudomonadota; class Gammaproteobacteria; order Burkholderiales; family Burkholderiaceae_D; genus Pernthalerella; species Pernthalerella lacunae. The sequence continues at coordinate 4,992 of JAJTGD010000012.1, forward strand.
TTGCGCGGCGCGATCTGGAGATTCGTGGGCCGGGCGAGTTCCTTGGTGCACGCCAGTCTGGTCAAGCCATGCTGCGCTTTTTGGACTTGGAGAAAGATCAGTGGCTGGTCGAGCGTGCGCGCGACCTTGCGACGACGCTGCTAGCGCAGCAACCCACAGTGGCAGAGGCGCATTTAGCGCGCTGGCTGGGTGCGCGGGAAGAATTTTTACGTGTCTGAATGATTCTTAGCTTCAGTATGGTTATAAATTTATGCGACACTCTAACGCATGACACTAACGGAACTGAAATACATTGTTGCAGTGGCGCGAGAGAAGCATTTCGGTCGCGCCGCTGAGGCTTGTTTCGTCGCCCAGCCCACACTCTCGGTAGCAATAAAGAAACTAGAAGACGAACTGGGCGTCCCTATTTTCGAACGCGGCGGCTCTGAAATCACGGTGACCCCGATCGGGGTGCAAATCATTGCGCAAGCCGAGCATGTGCTGGAGCAAACGTCTTACATCAAGAACATCGCGAATCAGAATAAAGACCCTCTCGTCGGTCCGCTGCGGGTTGGGGTGATCTACACCATCGCACCTTATTTGCTGCCGCAGCTGGTACCCAAGCTGATCGAGCAGGTGCCGCAGATGCCACTGGTACTGCAAGAGAATTTCACGGTGAAACTACTGGAGCTGTTGCGCTCAGGTGAATTAGATGCCGCCATCCTGGCGCTGCCATTCAATGATCAGGGCCTGATGGTGCAGGCGCTCTACGATGAACCCTTCATGGTGGCGATTCCGCGCAATCATCACTGGTGTAATCGGGCAAGTATCAGCGCAGAAGAACTGAAGAACGAGACGATGTTGCTGCTAGGCGCCGGGCACTGCTTCCGTGATCAAGTACTAGAGGTCTGCCCCGAGATGTCGCGCTACTCGACCTCGGGTGGCGGTATCGCCCGTACTTTCGAAGGCTCTTCACTGGAAACCATTCGTCACATGGTCGCTTCCGGTATCGGGATCACCGTATTGCCCAAGGCATCGGTACCCGCGAGCGCGGGCGCCGACGATATCCTGCGCTACCTTCCCTTCGATAATCCACCGCCATCACGTCGTGTGGTGATCGCTTGGCGCAAAAGCTTCACACGTCAGGGTGCGATTGATGCGATCCGCAAGATCGTGCTGTCCTGCACACTCAATGGCGTCACAATGCTGCCAGACGCGCGCCAAGCCGAGCACTAATCGTTCCGCGCTACACTAGCGCACATGATCACGACCACCCATCTGCTGCCAAAGCTCAAACTCTACGCGCAGCTTGTCCGGCTTGACAAACCAATCGGTAGCTTGCTGTTGCTGTGGCCAACGCTCTCAGCGCTGTGGTTGGCATCGAACGGCCAGCCAGATCCGATGCTGATTCTTGTTTTTAGTCTGGGCACCGTATTGATGCGATCAGCGGGCTGCGCCATCAACGACTTCGCCGATCGCAAGTTCGATCGACACGTCAAGCGTACCGCCGAACGCCCGCTGACCTCAGGTCGTATCGCAGCGTGGGAAGCGATTGTTATTGCGAGCGTACTCGCTTTGCTGTCTTTTGCATTAATACTGCCTTTGAATAGCCTGACGAAAGAGCTATCGGTATTCGCCGTGGTAGTTGCCGCCTCCTACCCGTACTTCAAACGTTTCTTCGCACTACCCCAAGCGTATCTCGGTATCGCATTCGGTTTCGGTATACCGATGGCGTACGCCGCCGTTCAGGCAACGGTGCCATTGGAGGCTTGGGTGCTCCTGATCGCTAATGTGTTTTGGGCACTCGCCTATGACACCGAGTACGCTATGGTAGACCGTGATGATGATTTACTTATCGGGATTCGTACGTCGGCGATCACCTTCGGCCGCTTCGATGTCATCGCGGTCATGCTGTGCTACGGCATTCACCTTGTACTGGTCGCACTGGTGGGCGCCCGCTATCAACTTGGTCCGTTGTTTTATCTCGGCATCATCATTGCAGCTGCTATCGCGGCCTATCATTACCTGTTGATTCGCGATCGTGATCGCATGCGCTGTTTCGCCGCATTTCGTCACAACAACTGGCTCGGCGCTGCCGTATTTGCAGGCATCGCACTCGGCTGATCCGCTTCATTGCTGATCTGCCGCATCCATACAACAAACCAAGCCTATCCTGCGTATGACGCTTGAGCACAAGCGCAACGCCAACAGATAATCGCGCGCTGCAGCTACCGCATGGTGGCCTTGATTCTCAAAGTGCACGAGCACCATGGACATTACCGAGTTATTGACCTTTGCATTCAGAAGTAATGCCTCTGATTTGCATCTATCAGCAGGTCTGCCGCCGATGATTCGTGTTCATGGTGACGTACGCCGAATCAACCTGCCGCCGATGTCGCATAAAGCGGTACACGCGATGATCTACGAGGTGATGAGCGATCATCTTCGCAAGCGCTACGAAGACACATTGGAAATCGATTTGTCGTTCGAACTACCCGGTGTAGCTCGCTTCAGAGTAAATGCATTCAATCAGGATCGCGGCGCAGCGGCTGTCCTCCGCACCATCCCCTCGACCATCCTGACCCTCGAGCAACTCAGTGCCCCGGGAATCTTTGCTGAGCTAGCGATGAAACCGCGCGGCTTGGTACTCGTCACTGGCCCGACAGGCTCAGGCAAGTCAACCACGCTGGCAGCGATGGTGAATCATATCAACGAGCACGAGTATGCACATATCTTAACGATAGAAGACCCGATCGAATTCGTTCATAAATCCAAGAAGGCGCTCATCAATCAACGTGAGGTGGGACCACATACGCAATCATTTTCAGCCGCGCTTCGATCGGCGCTACGAGAAGATCCTGATGTTGTGTTGGTCGGTGAGTTACGCGATTTGGAAACCATACGACTGGCACTGACGGCCGCAGAAACTGGCCATTTGGTATTCGGGACGCTACACACCGTCTCTGCCGCCAAAACCATCGACCGGATTATCGATGTATTTCCGGGCGAAGAGAAAGAGATGGTTCGTGCCATGCTGTCCGAGTCATTACAAGCGGTGATCTCACAGACGCTGCTAAAGACCACTGACGGCAACGGTCGCGTCGCTGCGCACGAGATCATGCTGGGAACACCCGCGATCCGGAATCTGATTCGAGAGTCCAAGGTTGCGCAAATGTATTCAGCCATACAGACCGGCGCGGCGCTCGGTATGCAGACTTTGGACGCCAGCCTGCGCGACCTCGTTGGACGTCACCGCATCTCACTGGCAACCGCGCGCGCTGCCGCCAAGATTCCAGAAAACTTTACGAGTTGAGTATGGAGAGGGATCAAGCATGGCGCGATGTCAGCCACCTACTGAGGATGATGCGCTCGCAAGGTGGCTCAGACATGTTCATCACGGCGGGCTATGCACCCGCAATCAAGATTGACGGCAAGATGACGCCCGTATCGCAGCAGGTCTTATCTACTGAGCGGAGTCGTTCGCTGGTGCTGTCCACCATGAATGAGCGTCAGCATGCAGATTTCTTGAATTCAAACGAGGGGAATTTCGCGATCAGTGTGGACGGCGTCGGACGCTTTCGAGTATCCGCCTTTGTCCAGCAGGGTAAAACCGGCATGGTTGTAAGAACCATCACGACCGATATTCCAGAGATTGATTCACTTGGCGTACCAGAGACACTCAAAGACATTGTCATGCACAAGCGTGGATTGGTGATCATGGTAGGCGCTACCGGGTCAGGAAAATCAACCACGCTGGCTGCAATGATCGGTCACCGCAATCTGTACAGCTATGGACACATCATTACGATTGAAGATCCTATCGAATACATTCACCCGCACCGAAACTGCATCATCACACAACGCGAAGTTGGCACCGACACCCAAGACTGGCATACCGCGCTGAAAAATACCCTGCGACAGGCACCGGATGTGATTCTGATTGGCGAGATTCGAGACCGTGAAACTATGGACCATGCAATCGCATTCGCCGAAACTGGTCACTTGTGCCTCGCTACCCTGCATGCCAACAACAGCAATCAGGCGCTTGATCGTATCGTCAATTTCTTTCCCGAAGAACGTCGGTCACAGCTATTGATGGATCTTTCGCTCAACCTTCGTGCATTAATCTCGCAGCGTCTGGTACCACTAAAATCTGGACAGGGCAGGTGCGCGGCTGTAGAAATCATGCTCAATTCGCCGTTGATCGCTGAGTTGATCTGCAAAGGACAAATCCATGAGATGAAGGCAGCGATGAAAAAATCGCGCGAGCTTGGCATGCAGACCTTTGATCAGGCCCTATTTGATTTGGTGATAGCCGATCGCATCAGTATCGATGAAGCGCTAAGGTATTCGGATTCGGTAAATGACTTGCGACTTGCCATCAAACTACATCAGCAAACGGGGGCAAGCACCCGTCAGGATACGAACATCAACGATCTGGAGATACTGTAAATCTGAGACGGCAGGGCTTAATCCTTACCGAACTCCTCGCCGAGTTCCTTTCCGCGTTCAGCTGCCGCATGCAGCGCCTTGACCACCGCTGCCTTCACGCCACTCGCTTCCATAGAGGTCAATGCAGCATAAGTCGTACCGCCTTTGGAGGTGACGCGCTCGCGAAGTAGCGAGACCGGCTCATCAGAACGGATGGCCAACTCAGCGGCACCCGCAAATGTCGCCTGCGCTAATTGCCTACCCTGCTGTTCGGTAAGCCCTAATTCCAGCGCTGCTTGCTGCATCGCTTCGATGAAATAAAACACATAGGCCGGGCCGCTACCCGAGATTGCGGTAACTGCATCCATCTGGGCTTCATCAGCAATCCACACCGTCTCACCAACGGCGCGCAACATCGCATCGGCGATCTGCCGCTGCGTATCCGAGACCCCCGCCATTGCCACCGCGCCTGTCACACCCTTACCAACCAGCGCAGGCGTATTCGGCATGGTGCGAACAATGGCCTGATAACCGCCAAACCAGCGAGAAAGGTCAGCCGCACGGATACCCGCAGCAATCGACAGCACCAGCTGCGACTTAAGGTACGGCCTGAGGCTGGATGCTACATCGCGTAGTTGTTGCGGCTTCACAGCGAGGACAATGACATCGGACATCGCCACAACATCCGATGGACCCGTCGCTGTGGTGACACCAAAGCGCGCAGTCAGTTGCGTCAGGGTTTCGGGGATGACATCAACGACGTGAATATTAGATCCATCCGTTAACTTTCCGGCCAGCCCGCCGATCAAGGCTTGCGCCATATTGCCACCGCCGATAAAAGCAATTTTCAAGTTACTTTGCATAATCTCTCTTCCCAAAAATTGCAGTACCTATCCTCACGATCGTTGCACCCTCGGCGATAGCAGCCACCATATCGGCTGACATACCCATCGATAGGGTATCGGTCATGATCCCCGTGGCGGCAAGCTGCTGCTGTAGCGAGCGCATCAATTCAAACGGCTTGCACTGGCTTTCAAAATCCTCGGCAGGTTCCGGTATCGCCATCAGACCTCTCAGCCTGAGATTCGGCAATGTCGCCACTACCTTCGCTAACGCCGGAAGATCTTCCGGGCTGATACCGCTTTTACTCGCCTCACCGCTCACATTGACCTGTAAACAAATATTGAGCGGCGGAAGGTCTGGCGGCCGTTGCTCAGACAAGCGCCGCGCAATTTTTTCACGATCAACCGCATGTGCCCAAGCGAAATGTTCTGCGATAGGACGCGTCTTATTGCTCTGTATCGGGCCGATGAAATGCCATTCAAGCGCCAGATCGGGGCGAAGCGTCTGTATTGCCTGCTGCTTATCAAGCGCCTCTTGAAGATAATTTTCCCCAAAGGCAACTTGGCCGCCGCCGGCGGCTTCGATCACGGCCTCGGGCCCGAAAGTCTTTGAGACCGCCAGAATACTGACTGAAGAAGGGTCTCGCCCTGCCTGTTCAGTGGCTGCCTTTACGGCATGCCAAACTTCCTGGAGATTCGATGTGATGGACATAGCCTTGAATTATCGCCTATCGAACAATTGCGCTTATATTTCGCTAGCTCACTATATAGTTCGATTATCGACCAACTTAAATATCTTATGAAAACTCTCTATGACATCGCCCTGACCAGAATCGGGGGAAGCCAGACGACTCTGAACGAATATCGGAATAAAGTCCTCCTAATCTTCAATGCAGCCAGTCAATGTGGTTTCACGCCGCAGTATGCTGGGCTAGAAGCTTTGTACCAAAAATATCAGGACCGCGGATTCGTCGTATTGGGCTTCCCCTGCAACCAATTTGGCTCACAAGAACCGGGGAGCGATGAGCAGATCGCTAGTTTCTGCGAAAAGCAGTATGGCGTTAGCTTCCCTATGTTTTCAAAAATTGACGTCAATGGACCCGATGCGCACCCGCTATTCGAGTTGCTGAAGCAGCAGGCACCGGGCGTACTGGGTAGCGAAGCGATCAAATGGAATTTCACCAAGTTTCTTGTCGATCGCGATGGTCGAGTGATAAATCGATATGCCTCGATTGCTGCGCCATCGTCCATAGAAAAAGATCTGGAAGACATACTGGCTCGCTGATGAAAGCTGCCGATAGTTTGATATCTATTTATGGGCGCCTAATTTTTACCGCCCCTTTTAACCACACTTTAGCTTCGGATCAAATGAGCGGCGTGTTACTTGCCTCCGTTCGAACCCATTTGCGCATCAAGTTACACAGATGCTAGCCGACAGGCTGGCACCGAAGATTTAATCAGTCCGCTTCGCTTCAGTCTGTCTCGGAATAATAACTTGGGGACAGATATGACCGAATCTAAATTTCAACAATTATGCAACGACGTCTGCGAACTTATTAAAGATGAGCGCGCCGATAGCCTCGTCAGTACCGGTTACCTGGAATTACGCGGCATACCTCACAGGATTTTTTTCGACGAAGTACTGGCACCAGATACGGTCGTCTGCCTGTCCGAACTTGGCATCATCGGCCAAGAAGACCGAGAGCAGAAATTAGAGACTCTGCTCGGCATGAATCTGTTCAGTCATAGCGGATTCCCGATAGCCTTCGGTATCGATCCCACTAGAGAAAAAGCCGTCTGCATCCGGCATTTCGATGGCTTGGCCAGTTTATCGGCGAACGAGCTTGCTGATCATCTCAATCAGATGTCGGATTATGCATGCCGCCTGCAGCAGGAGATCGCATTAGCGCCAACACCAACTATTCCCCGCGACCCGCAGGGTATCAACCATGCCATCGCTTGAGGAGAAGCGCCATGTCTATGCCCACGATACCCCGCCCAAACGAGAGTGCTTATCTGCCCACATGGGAATCCTTGGGAACCGACCCATGGGGGATGCTGCCGTTAAATTTTCCGAACACCACTTCGTTACCGATGCCACCGGCGTCGCCTCAGCATAATCGTGGCCAAACGACAGCGAATATCAACGCGGGGGATAACGCCGTTGAAATTGCCTTGGTTAGAGCCAAAAAGCTGGAAAATCATATCGAGCAAGTATTAAAACAATTACATCAGGATCGCCAAGGTTCAGAGACCATCGACAAGATTATCCGACTACGCAGAGAAGAATCGGACTTATGTGAGTATCTAGCTGATCTCGACGAAAAACACCGTCGATGCAAGCAACCTAGAGAGTCATCTCAACTACACGCACCATTCCAACACGAGCTGTGGACACAAGATGATGATCGGGAGATAGCGAACGGACTAATTCGCCTGGACCAGCTATTCACTGAAATTAGCAGTGAGGTTCGGCACTTGCAATCGACATCAGACAGTTCCTCTGCTACCAAGACGACCGACCAGCTACCGAGCACGAGAGCCCCAAGGCAGCAGGACGATGACGATACTGACCTGTTACCGCTGCCAACTTATACCGGCCCACTTTGGAAAGCAGCACCGGCCAATTCCGACCTACCCGCAAACAATAAGACCGCGCAGCATGATGACTCAGATGAAATCGTCACAGTTGACGATCGTAGTCATCAACGACATAAAAAAACCAAGCAGGCCGATGATGAGGTCAGCGACATAACAGTCGGAACGGCTAGCTCGAGAAGTTCGACCGAATCGATCGATGAAGAAACACTGGCTGAGAATGATGTCGAGATCGATATACACCCGGCTTCATGCATGTCAGAGGCCACTAAAAATCTGAAGGAGGCCTTCGAGACATACTGGAAGAACTACCAAGATGACGTCAATGACAGCCCCAAAAAGGTCATGGCATGGAACGCGCTCGCCGGGGCCGTGGCATATTTGTCATCCTTTGGCGTGGCCAATACCCTCGCACGCCCCATTCCGGTTGCCGGCGCTCTCGTCGTTCCTTTTGTAGCCGCGCCACTGCATACCTTCGTAGCAGGTCCGCTCGCCGGCATGCTACGCGCAAAGACTTGGACTAATCCGCAGCTAAATGAGTGGCTTTACCATCAGCGCATCAAGGGGCGCTTGGCCGGCGATGTCTACCGGACAAAAACTGAACTACAGCTCAAGGAAAAATTTCCAGTAAAAGCTGATGACGGTTCACATACTTATGTCACCGCAGAAAAATATCTCGAAAAGAACCAGATCTCTGATGCTGCGCGGGCTCAATTACGGCAGACCGAAGACTTACCTTTTACCGCATTCACTGCATCCTACATCGTGAGGAACTCACTGCTGGAAGTCGATAGGGGATTAGCCAATCCGAATGCCTACTGGCCACCGCAAACCACGCCGTCACCGGAAGCAATACCAGCCCCAGCACCTGCCCCGAGTGGTCCGCTCGCACCTCAGCCAGCGCCCTCAAGTACCCTCGGAGGCTCTGCTTTCATCACTAATAAAACGGCCGAAGGCTGGGCCTCTGACTTCACACTACAACATGTTTTCGGGTCGCTAGCCGGTGCCTTGACGATGATGGTTTCGCAGCAAATGCGAGAGACGCTTGCGCCAGAGACTGGTGGAGAGGCAAAGATTACCAAGCCTATCCATGCCTGGAAACTCGAGAATGACTTCTACGAATCCTATAAGCGAGATCTGGAATCTGCACTACAGAACGCTAAGGACGGGCCATATAAAACACAACTCACCGACGAATTACAACGCGTAGAAAAAAACCTCTCCATTACATCGCAGAAAACATCGTTCTGGAAACTCTTCAGCTACGAGGTTGGCTTAATTTGGCAGGAAAAGCGGACCGCCGTTGCGGGTGATCCAGAGCAACCCGGAAAAAGAATCGAAGCAGTGGCGGATTGCTTTGGCAAGTGGGTTTCACTGCTGCCGTTCGCTATTGCCGCTTCGCTGGCACAGAACCTCGCCTCGGGTCCTGCTTCAAGTCGTGCCGCTGCAGTGGGTCTAGTAGCCACTCGCATGATAGCGGCTCCGCTATTTCTAATCGCCCCGCCAGGGTGGATGAACCGGCTGGACTATGCTGCCTGGCTACGTCGAACAGTAGGCGAACATAAGGGAAGACGCAGTGCAATGCTCCACGAAGAAAGGACGCAAACCAGCTCAGATGAGTCAGAGCGCTCTGCTTCACCTCGTAGAAATATCGATGTCACCACTAACGTGAGCGGGATAGTTTCAGACACCAATAACCAACCGGGGCAAGACGATACAGCCTCAGACTACATCATTCCCTTCGATGACGATTGAGTCGACGACTCGGACGACGCCGCTAGTCACTCAACCTGATCAGCGGTCAAAGCCCCATCGATAAGCTCAATCCAATGCCTCACAGGCGTCGAAGTACCCGACTGTAAATGTGCCAGACATCCAATATTCGCTGAGACGATTACCTCGGGGCTCACGGCCTCGAGGTTTTTTATTTTGTTGTCCCTTAGTTGATAAGACAACTCGGGTTGCGTGACCGAGTAGGTACCCGCCGAGCCACAGCAAAGATGGCTGTCGGCACACAGCTTCACGTCAACACCACAAGCGCGCAGCACGCTCTCGACCTTGCCCCGTATCTGCTGACCATGCTGCAGTGTGCAAGGGGGATGGTAGGCAACTCGCTTGCTTATCTTGCCTGCCAGCTTCTGCGTCAGCGATTCTTCGAGCGCCGGCATGATCTCTGATAGATCTTTGGTCAGCGCTGAAATGCGCCTCGCTTTGTCGGCATATTCCGGATCACCCTCGAGTAAGTGCCCGTACTCCTTGACCGTAACCCCACAGCCCGATGCGGTCATCACGATCGCCTCAGCACCTGCCTCTACATGAGGCCACCAGGCATCGATATTGCGCCGCATGTCGGCAAGCCCACCCTGCTGGTCATTCAAGTGATAACGAATCGCGCCACAACACCCAGCTCGTGATGCAACCACCAGCTCTATGCCAAGTGCATCGAGTACACGCGCCGTAGCCGCATTGATGTTAGGCGACATTGCTGGCTGTACGCAGCCATCCAGCAGTAGCATCTTGCGCGCATGCGTGCGCGAAGGCCACTGACCCGCGGCGCGTGCCTCGGGTACTTTATTTCTGAGCACCTCCGGCAGTAACGGCCGCACCACCTGACCGATCTTCATCGCGGTATCAAATAGCGGCTTACGCGGCAAGGCTTCCTTAAGCGCGGTACGCACCAATTGCTGCACAAAGGGGCGCTGCACTTGCTGTTCAACGACATCACGCCCGATATCGATCAGCCGCCCATAGTTCACACCCGAAGGACAGGTCGTTTCACAATTGCGACAGGTGAGGCAGCGATCGAGATGCAATTGGGTTTTTTCGGTGGCTGGCTTGCCTTCAAGAACTTGCTTGATCAGGTAGATACGGCCACGTGGCCCATCGAGCTCGTCACCAAGTAGCTGATAGGTCGGACAAGTCGCTGTGCAAAATCCGCAATGCACACACTTTCGCAGAATGGCATCTGCTTCCTTGCCCTGCGGCGTATCCTTGATGAAGTCGGCGAGATTAGTTTGCATCGTCAGAAATCGGTGTACATGCGGCGTGGATTGAAAACACCCGCCGGATCAAAAGTGTTCTTCAAATTACGATGAATGCGTGCAACGGCTGGCGCCAAGGGCTGGAAAACACCGACTGATTTATCACCGCCTCGATGAAGCGTGGCATGACCACCGACAGCAGTTGCAGCGGCACGTATCGTGGCAGCATCGGCACTGGTTTTCAGCCAGCGCTGTGCACCGCCCCATTCAATCATCTGCTCGCCCGGCAAGGACAAGGGCTTTGCCGTCGTGGGTACGGATAGGCGCCACAACCCGGCTGGCACAGCTTGAAAAAATTCGTGTTCTTGCTCTCTTACGCTGTCCCAGAATGCTTCCGCCTGCGGCAACTCGGCGCCCCCCATCTTCGCGATGGCTGCATCGACGGCGGCCTGCGCTCCAGACAAGCGAACATACAGATGGCCATTCACCCAGCACGATGCAGAGAGCGGTAGTGGCTGTCCACCCCAAACATTTAGGTGATGCAAGGCCTCTTCCTGGCTCATCGCAAACTGCAGCGAGTACTGCGCAAAAGGACGCGGCAATACCTTGACTGATACTTCAAGTAGCAGACCCAGCGTGCCGAGTGATCCGGTCAGCAAACGCGATACATCGTAGCCGGCGACGTTTTTCATCACTTGTCCGCCGAAGTTCAACACCTCACCCTTGCCATCCATCAGCACTGTACCAAGCACAAAGTCGCGTACCGAGCCTACTGCCTGCCGCCGCGGGCCAGAGAGTCCGCTGGCCACAATACCGCCAATCGTCGCCAAACCGTCAAAGCGTGGTGGCTCAAATGCCAGCATCTGCTTCTTCTCTGCCAAGGCTTTGCCAATCTCACGCAGCGTCGTACCAGCCCGTGCGGTGATAACGAGTTCGGTCGGGTCGTACGCCACGATACCGCTGAACACCGTGGTATCCAGTACCTCGCCATTCAGTTCCTGGCCGTACCAGTCCTTGGTGCCATTACCACGAATGCGAAGTGCAGTCCCGCTCGCTGAGGCGGATGCAATACGGTCGCGGAATTGCTGCAATACCTGATCCATTAATTTTTTCTTTTGTCGGAGATCTTAGAAGCGCGGCAGGTCGGAGAATTTCAGCTCACCGCGCTTGACGTGCATTTTTCCGTACTCAGCACAACGCTGCAGCGTAGGGATAGCTTTATCGGGGTTCAGCAGAAAAGCCGTATCAAACGCGCGCTTCACCGCGAAGAAAGCTTCGCGCTCTTCCGGCGCAAATTGCACACACATGGAATTAATCTTCTCAATCCCGACACCATGCTCGCCTGTAATGGTGCCGCCGACTTCGACACACAGCTCAAGAATGGCAGCACCAAATTTTTCAGCCCGGTCGAATTCGCCCGGTGTGTTCGCATCAAACAAAATCAAAGGATGGAGGTTGCCATCACCTGCGTGGAATACATTCGCGCAACGCAGCCCATAGGTTTTTTCCATGTCAGCGATACCCAGCAGTACCTTCGCCAGATACTTGCGTGGGATCGTACCGTCCATGCAGTAATAATCGGGCGAGATACGGCCCGCTGCGGGAAATGCATTCTTGCGTCCCGACCAAAACCGAATCCGTTCGGCCTCACTACTCGATACGGCAATCGCCGTGGCACCGGAAGCGTTCATCACATCCGTCATGCGCGCGATTTCTTCCTCGACTTCTTCCGGCGTGCCATCCGACTCACACAGCAAGATCGCCTCAGCCTCGGTGTCATAGCCTGCATTGACAAAGGGTTCAACCATGCGTGAACTGGTTTTATCCATCATCTCCAGGCCCGCCGGAATAATCCCTGCGGCAATCACGTTCGCCACCGCATTACCCCCTTTGACCACATCGTCAAATGAAGCCATGATCACGCGCGCCTGCTGCGGCTTCGGCACCAACTTCACCGTCACTTCTGTCACCACACCCAGCATGCCTTCAGAACCAATAAACACCGCGAGCAGATCAAGACCCGGCGCATCAAGACCCTCACTACCTAACTCAATGACCTCGCCTTCGCTCGTGACCATACGTACACGAAGCACGTTATGTACGGTGAGACCATATTTGAGGCAATGCACACCACCAGAGTTTTCCGCCACGTTGCCGCCAATTGAGCAAGCAATCTGTGAGGAGGGATCGGGCGCATAGTAGAGGCCATGTGAACTGGCAGCCTCCGAGATTGCAAGATTACGCACACCGGGCTGTACAACGGCTGTGCGTGCGTACGGATCAAGCTTGACAATTCGGTTCAGTCGCGCGGTCGACAACACCACACCGTCGGCAATCGGCGTAGCGCCACCGGAAAGGCCGGTACCTGCGCCGCGCGGGACGATCGGCACTTGAAGCCGATGACACGCTTGAAGCACAGCAATCACTTGGGCTTCGTTTTCCGGTAAGGCGACCACCATCGGGAGTTGCCGATAAGCTGACAATCCGTCGCATTCATAGGGTCGCGTGTCTTCCTCCTGGTACAGCACGGCATGCGCTGGCAGCGCCGTTTGCAGCGCAGCCACGACTTGGCGCTGCCGCGCTAGCAAGGAAACCGGTTCATGTAAGGCGTTCATGTGGGCAAGACAAGGGGCAGCGGGAGAAGTTTCGCTGCGAATATGCAAGGCCCGCTAGTCTATCGAATGGATCAGACTTGAAACGGTGATTTGAAGGGTTTTGGCCTGAAAAGCTTTGGCGGGAAAGTTGAAAGTTTTTACATGGGGCACATCAGTACCCCATTGCGCTTGCAGTTATTGGCTGTTAGGGGGAAGAAGCAAGCTTAAGCCGAGTCGTCAAGCGCCTCAGACGCCGAGTTAGTGGTCGAGGTTGACGAATGCTCTAATTCGGAATCCGAGGTGGATGATCCCTCCTCATCAGAACTGTCATCGATCTTGACTGGGGGCTTGAATGCATCCACCGACATCGTACGGCATGTCTCGACAATCACTGCACTACTACCCTCTATATCCTGTGCGAGGATCTGACCGTACTGCCTGATTACTGAGGTTATCAAGTAATTGGTGGATGCAAACATCTCGAATGGAGTGACAAAGTCATCCTCGTGAAGGTCGCTGCCCTGTTTGTCTAAGTCCGCCCGATCACGCCTCGCGATATTGACACCCAGCTCATGAGGTAGGCGGGTAATCATCCATCTTGCAACGCCTTGACGAACCCAGTGGTGAAAAGCCAGCTGGAGATCCACACCCGTCATACCCGGTTTGAGCAGGTTCGGTGGCAAAGTGCTGGCCATTACCTCGGCCGATACAGCCTGAAGCGTCATACCAATTTGCTCCACGATTGCGGCGGGAAGACCCATCCCCTTGCCATACATTAGCGCGAGCTTTTTGGTATCAATCGTGCCATCTGTTTGAACACAGGCAATTGAAGCAGCGAAGAAAGCAGCAGGATTGCCGAGTTGTTGCGTGACTGCGTCCAATATCGCCTCATGGATAGCTTTCGCTTGCTCAACTGACACTGGCTCGTCCAGCGATTCGAATGCATCCGGATGAACGCAGTCGATCAGGCAGGCAAGGAAACTGAGACGATGGTCACTCAAGAATCTCGACTCGGTCGATTGTCGGTGCTCCCATAGAGCGAGAGCAAGCTTGATCGACAGCGATGGCGCCAAACCCTGCTTGAAAAGCTGAAACGCAATCACATCGGACGGTTTTCTGTCATGGTTTCTAGACTCGAAATGTGGGGAATTAAAATTCACCGTGCCAACAGCGACTGTGTGAAAAAAATGGATGACTTCCAAGGACGAACAAGTAGGCGATCGCAGCATGGTCGCGAATGGACCTTTCGACAGCGTTGCGCCGAACAAGGCCCTTTGAAACTCTATTGCGCTTTGATCAGAAGGTAGCGGCAATGCAATCGCATCCGGCGGAAAACCGCATTTCGCCAGCAAGAGGTGTTGATGGGGCGAGAACGCGCGCTGGACTTCTTTCCAGCCATCGGACTGTATGAATTCATCAAACTCATCACCCAGCCACTGCACTAGGCAGAGTACGGCACCATCCTGACCTGTTTCGGTAGCCCTTCTAAAGAACCTTGCTAAGGAGTATGGCGTCAACTTACACACATCTAACTGGCGCACCAACACTGTCATGATGTCAGGGGCGGGAAATGGGCTATCTGGTGCCAAGCACCGACTAAAAATCTTGCCCCAATTAGGTTTACATGTGGGGCAGTTTTCTTTCAGGATCTGAAAATACGCCTCCAAGTGCGCACTATCGCCCGCCTGAATCGCTTTGATCACCCCGCTTTCGATCTGTCGTTCTGAATTCTTCCAGCCCTCGACGCCAGTCTGTATAAGACGTCTCAGCAAAACACCATTACCAACTTCCGACGTGTAGTAATACAGCTTTGTCTGCATTCCCTGCTGAGTAAACCATTGGATGAAACGATCGAATACCTCGATATCCTTTAAATGCTTGAAGATTTCTTTTGGAATAAAGACATCGAATGCTTGGTTCGGATCATCTTCATCCGTTAGGCATAGCTGATTACCTTGATCTAGCATTCTGTGAACCAACTGAATATCTTTGAGTGCAATCGCCTGTTCAATTAGCTGCCAGTGATTAGTCCGCTTGTTCACACCAACTGAGAGGGGATCTCTTGCTGAAAGCTTTGGCTCTGTTTTCTCCATACTCTCTTGATTGGATACTAGTGCTTCTGGCCGCGACACCGCACTTGTGACATTGCTGATGACGGGTGGAGGTACTACTAAAAGGATTTGCTGCAACGCTGGTGCGGCGTTGGCATTGGGATTGTTGGGTATCGGAGGCAGCCCGCCTCCCGAATTGACGTTCATTGAAATTCCCCTTGTTTCGTTACACACGCAGGATGCGCGCATAGGCGAAATGTTCGTGGCTGGAATTTCAGTCAGGTTCTGCTATGTGTTGGCCGATAGGAATGCGTAGTAAGCCAAAGCGCCTACGCTATGAATCGAGGAGAATTCGCAATCACCCGGAGGAACTAGGACCGATTTCGGCAGGATGATCAGAGGCTTCCAAACGTATCCTTCATCCAGTGCAAGAATGCCGCCACTTCTGGACGCTCTAGCACTGGCTTTTCATACACCGCATAGTACGCATGTGGTGGCGCCACCGTCTGTACATCGAATAACCGCACCAACTCACCTGAGGTAAGTAATTCGCGCGCGAAGTGTGCACGCGCCAATCCAATGCCGTGTCCATGGCGCACCATCTCTTGCAGCAACCCAAGGTCATCCACCCGAATACCCGTGGTGGGCTCGGGCCAATCCAAGCCTGCAGCTTCGAACCAGGGCTGCCAAGGCTCTAGTGCTGAGCGTACTAATGTCGCGTTCTTCAGATCGGCAGGCTCGTTCAGCGGCTCAATTTGCGCGAGGTACTTCGGACTCGCTACTGCAAAGGTCGGTTCGGAAAACAGCAACTCACACTGCAGATTTGGATAGCGCCCGGGACCGAAGCGTACTTCGAGATCACTCTCAGCGAGTGCCAAGTCGTATAGGGGTACCGACAGAAAGATCTCTACCGCAATCTCGGGATGCGCAACGGTGAAAGAGGACAGGTTGGGCACCAACAAGTAGCGCGCAAAGGTCGGCGGTACCGTAATCTTCAGTCGCGGCTGTACCGAGGCAGCGCGCCGCGGCATCGGAAAGTCAGTCAGGGTACGAAGTGCCTGTCGAACCACATCAAGGTAGCGGCGACCGAATTCGGACAGACCAACATTACGCCCATCACGAACAAATAATCGCTCGCCGACAAACTCCTCCAACAAGCGAATACGATGCGAGAGCGCGGATGGCGTGATACATAACTCTTCAGCTGCCAGCGCGAATGAGCCATGGCGTGCCGCAGCCTCGAAGGCTGATAGGGCATGAACTGGGGGAATACGTGTTGCCATGGAAGTTAAGTCACTTTCAGATGCATTACCAGCGCAGCACTTTGCCGGGATTAAAAATGTTGTGAGGGTCCAGCGCATGCTTAATGGTGCGCATCACATCAACGGTATCTTCACCACTCTCCTGGATCAAGAAATCGATCTTGTGCAAGCCAATACCATGCTCACCCGTGCACGTACCCTGCATGGCAATCGCGCGCGAGACCATGCGTGCATTCACGCCCTCAGCGCGCGCTATATCAGCGGGATCATTGGGGTCGATGATCATTTGCACATGGAAGTTGCCATCGCCCACATGGCCGATGATGCCGTGGGTCACACCCTCGCGCTCAATATCTTCCTTGGTCGCTAACAAACACTCGGCGAGGCGAGAAATCGGAACACAGCAATCCGTAGAAATCGCTCGGCTGCCGGGTCGAAGCTGAAGCAATGCGAAATAAGCGTTGTGACGCGCTTGCCATAGCCGTGAACGATCTTCGGGTCGAGTGGCCCACTCGAAACCGGTCGCATCATGCTCATCTGCGATTTGCTGCACCAGCTCGGCTTGCTCCTTGACGCCATACTCGCTGCCGTGAAACTCGAACAGCAGCAGTGGCTTTTCAGGCAAGCTCAATTTGTCATGCGCATTCAAGGCGCGCACGCTGGTCTCGTCAAGAAATTCAACCCGCGCGACCGGCACACCCATCTGTATGGTCTGTATCACCGTGTTGACCGCGCGTTCAATACTCGAAAATGAACACACCGCCGCCGAGATTGCTTCTGGCTGCGGATACAGCTTCAGCGTGATCTCAACAATGATGCCCAAGGTACCTTCGCTACCAACAAACAGGCGCGTCAGGTCGTAGCCCGCGGAGGATTTTTTTGCACGCGTACCCGTCTTGATGACCTTGCCTTCGGCTGTCACCACCGTCAAGCCCAGTACGTTCTCTCGCATCGTCCCGTAGCGCACCGCATTCGTGCCGGAGGCACGCGTCGCCGCCATGCCACCGATAGAGGCATCAGCGCCCGGGTCAATCGGGAAAAACAGGCCGGTATCCTTGATCTCGGTATTCAACTGCTTACGGGTGACGCCCGGCTGCACAGTCACAGTCAGGTCTTCGGCATTCAGTGCCACCACTTGATTCATCTGCGACAAGTCAATCGACAAGCCGCCCTGCACCGCCAAGATGTGGCCTTCGAGCGAGGTACCGGTGCCATACGCAATCACCGGAAAGCGGTACTGGTTGCACAGCGCCACTGCTGCCGCAACATCGTCGATATTCTGGGCAAACACCACCGCATCCGGCAGCATCGGGTCGTACGACGACTCATCACGTCCGTGATGCTCGCGCATGGCCTGCGTGGTGGACAAGCGATCGGCAAAACGCGCCTGTAGCGCGGCCAGTAAATCAGCAGGTAGCTCGCGCTTGAAAAATGCGGGGGCGGGGTGATTCATGATATTTCTCCGAGGCAACGACATTGTACTCCGAGCAGCAGGGGTATTTGCTTGCCGCTCTAGGCGGTGTGCCGGCTGATTCGCGCCATTTGCCGTATGCTTCGCCTGTTTTCAATAGGTACAGCATCATGGGCAACCGACTCTCGAAAATTGCGACCCGCACCGGGGACGACGGCACCACCGGCTTGGGCGATGGTAGCCGCACCGACAAACATGCGCTGCGGGTGCAGGCAATGGGTGATGTGGATGAGCTGAACTCGCAACTCGGCTTGTTACTGTGTGAAGATCTGCCGAACACACTGCGCGACGAGCTGGTGACGATACAGCACGACCTGTTTGATCTGGGCGGTGAACTCAGCATTCCCGGCTTTGTGATGATGAATGACGGGCAGATCGCCCGGCTGGATGCACTACTGGAAAAATACAATGCCACACTGCCGCCCCTGAAAGAATTTATTCTTCCAGGAGGCTCGCGTGCCGCTGCACAGTCCCATGTATGCCGCACCGTGTGTCGGCGCGCCGAGCGCAGCATTGTTGCCTTGGGGCGCGAGGAGAAAATACACGCTCGACTCGGTCAATACGTCAACCGGCTGTCTGACTTGTTGTTTGTACTGGCAAGAGTGCTGAACCGCCACGCGGGCGGCAGCGACGTGATGTGGGAAAAAGGTAGAAGCGCGGAAAGCTAGCTATTCGCCACCAAGCGCGATTCCTTGCTACCAAGTCGCTGACGAACCGAAGCAACAATTCCCGGCGCATCCAGCCCACACTGTGCGAGCAGTTGCTGCGCATCGCCGTGGTCGATAAATTGATCTGGCAAACCGAGCTGCAGCAAAGGCTTGACGAAACCCGCGGCAGACAGCGCTTCCGCGACAGCTGATCCGGCACCGCCCATCAACGAGCCTTCCTCGATTGTCACGATCAACTCATGGGACGCAGCGAGTTGCGCTACCAGCGCCTCATCCAAGGGTTTCACAAAACGCATATCAGCGACAGTCGCATTGAGCTCTTCGGCGGCCTTCAGCGCCGGCGCCACCATAGTGCCAAATGCGAGCAAGGCGACTTGACGGCCCTGACGGCGTACGACGCCCTTACCGACTTCGATCGGATCAAGGTCAGACTCGATTACCGCGCCTGGACCAGCACCCCTCGGATAGCGCACCGACGCCGGGCCCGGGAAGCGATATGCGGTAGAAAGCATCTTCCGGCACTCGTTCTCATCACTCGGCGTCATCACGACCATATTCGGAATACAGCGAAGATAGGCAATGTCGTAATTACCCGCGTGTGTTGCGCCATCCGCACCGACCAACCCGGCGCGATCCAGCGCAAAGGTCACGTCGAGATTTTGTAGCGCGACATCATGAATTAATTGATCGTAACCGCGCTGCAGGAAGGTCGAGTAGATCGCCAGTACCGGCTTCAAGCCCTCGCAGGCAAGGCCTGCCGCAAAGGTGACTGCGTGCTGCTCGGCGATACCGACGTCGTAGTAGCGCTCCGGGAACTGCTGCTCGAAGGTCACCATCCCCGAACCTTCGCGCATTGCTGGCGTAATACCAATTAGCTTGTCATCGGCGCTGGCCATGTCACACAACCATTCGCCAAACACTTGCGTGTAGGTTTTCTTGGCGGGTGCCGCCGCCGGCTGTATGCCCTCGGCCGGGTTGAACTTGCCCGGGCCGTGATATAGCACAGGGTCGGCCTCGGCCAACTTGTAGCCTTGGCCCTTCTTGGTCACCACATGCAGAAACTGCGGTCCATCAAGATTCTTCAGGTTTTGCAGTGTCGGCACCAAAGCTTCCAGATCATGTCCATCGATCGGGCCGATATAGTTAAAGCCGAATTCTTCGAACATCGTCGCAGGCGTCAGCATGCCCTTGGCATGCTCTTCGAAACGCTTGGCGAATTCGCGCATGGAAGGTGGCAATACAGATTTACCGACATTCTTTGCAGCAGCATAGAACTTACCCGACATCAGTCGCGCCAGATAACGATTCAAGGCACCCACCGGCGGCGAAATCGACATGTCATTGTCGTTCAGCACCACAAGCATCTTGATGTCTTCATACACACCCGCGTTATTCAACGCTTCAAAGGCCATACCCGCTGACATCGCGCCATCACCAATCACTGCCACCGCGTGACGGTTCTCACCTTTGGTGCGCGCTGCCAACGCCATGCCTAGCGCCGCCGAGATCGAGGTAGAAGAATGCGCCGTACCAAACGTATCGTAAGGACTCTCGTCTCGGCGCGGAAAGCCGGACAGACCACCGAGCTGTCGCAGCGATGGCATGCGCTCGCGGCGACCCGTCAGAATTTTATGCGGGTAAGTTTGATGACCGACATCCCACACAATCCGATCGTGCGGTGTGTTGAACACATAATGCAGCGCGATCGTCAGCTCGACGGTACCCAAGTTCGACGAAAGATGGCCGCCGGTTTTGGACACCGACTCGAGCAGATAGGTACGAAGCTCGCCCGCCAGCTTATGCAGCTCTGGGCGCGATAAAGCGCGCAGGTCGGCCGGATCGTTAATTTTTTGTAATAGTTCCATGGTTATGCCTTCCTCTGCACGATCAGATCGGCAAGTTCCCGAAGCCTGACTGCCGCCTCCCCGAACGGCTGCAGAGCATGGTGAGCATCCTGCCGCAACTTCTCTGCAAGAGCAAGCGAGGGCTGAAGCCCGAGTATCGAGACATAGGTCGGCTTGTTCTGCGCTGCATCTTTGCCAGCAGTCTTGCCCAAGGTCGCTGAATCTGCGGTGGCATCGAGAATATCGTCGACAACCTGAAATGCCAGCCCGATGGCATCTGCGTACGCATCCAATGCAGCTTGTTCGGATGAGTGTAGCGACTTCCCTGCCAACGCACCCAGCAACACTGACGCGTGCAGCAGCGCACCGGTTTTCATGCGGTGCATTTGCTCCAATTCGGGCAGTGACAAGGCAATACCCACCGCATCCAGATCAATCGCCTGTCCACCGCACATGCCGCATGAACCCGCCGCTTGCGCCAACTGCGACAACATCGCTACTTTGCGGTCAGAACCCAGCGCGCCCGCTGAAAGCACCAAGAACGCTTGCGTCTGCAAAGCATCGCCGACCAGCAGTGCTGTCGCTTCATCATACTGACGGTGCACCGTAGGCTTACCCCGCCGCAGGTCATCGTCATCCATGCAGGGCAGATCATCATGTACCAACGAATACGCATGGATCATCTCGACGGCAGCAGCCGCACGCTCCAGCGCATCGGTCGGCGCATCAAATACTGCGCCCGCCGCAAACACCAGCAGGGGTCGAACCCGCTTGCCACCATCCAGCACGGCGTAGCGCATCGCCTGGTGCAACTTGGCAGGCGAGGTTGAAGGGGGCGGAAGGTGGCGATCAAGCACGACCTCCATATCCGCCTGAACTTGCTTGGCCCAAGCGGCGAACGGCATGCTCATTCCTCGTCACCCTCGCCTTCGTCCTGATCGTCCTCGAAGGGCGTCAGCATCTCGCCCTCCAGTATTTTCACTTGCTGCTCGACTCGCTCGAGCTGGGCCGCGCAGTATTTCACCAACTCGGCACCACGCTTGTACGCATCGAGCGAGGCTTCCAGCGGCAAAGCGCCAGATTCCATCTTCTCAACCAGAAGTTCCAATTCCGCCATAGCCTGCTCAAAAGACGTGGCGGGCTGATCGGGAAGATTCTTTTTTGGCATCACAGTCAACATGCAAAATGGCCTGCCATTCTAGTCGATGAAGTTGCTGTATCGACGAAATCGGCGGCGTAATCATGCTACGGCCTCACATAAGATTATCTTTTCGATAATTCTTAATCGTCGCACTCAACGTCTGAAAATCTCGCCACACTGCCCCGCTGACCCAAGCGGTGGGGAGGGGTATAATCCGCGGCTCGCCCGAAAAGCTACCGGCTCACACTGTATCGAGTCCGATTATTTCGGGTGCTTTCTCTCTTCGGTTGGTGCAAATTAATTTGGGGTTGAGGATGTCCGATCTGGCCGGTCTCGAAAAACTCATGCGCTCGAATGCGCAACTGCCGGTAGGCGTTTACTTCGATCAGGGCTTGCTCACGCAAGAAACTGCGAAGTTATTCAAGCAAGGCCCGCGCTACGCCGGCCACACGCTGATGGTGCCGAATGAAGGCGACTACGCCACCCTGCCATGGGAGAACGATGGCCGGGTGCTGGTGCGTAACGCCCAGGGTTTGGAGTTGATATCCAATGTTTGCCGCCATCGCCAAGCCAAGATGCTGAGCGGGCGCGGCAACGCCACCAATATTATTTGCCCGCTGCACCGCTGGACCTATGACCTGAAGGGTGAACTGATCGGCGCACCGCATTTTGCCGATACGCCCTGCATGAATCTAAACCGTTTCGGGCTACAGCATTGGAATGGTTTGCTGTTCGATCAGAACGGCCTCGACGTGCCCAACATGCTGAAATCGATGGTGGCCGCGCGCGATCTAAATTTTGATGGCTACATGCTCGACCATGTCGAGATCCATCATTGCGATTACAACTGGAAAACCTTCATCGAGGTCTACCTCGAGGATTACCACGTCGAGGCGTTCCACCCGGGGCTCGGGCAATTTGTCAGCTGTAATGACCTGCGCTGGGAAATGGGCGATGGCTATAGCGTGCAAACGGTTGGCGTCAACGCAGCGCTGAAAAAATCCGGCTCAGCCACTTATCAAAAATGGCATGACGAGGTGCTGCGCTACAACGGCGGACAAGCCCCCAAGTACGGTGCAATTTGGCTGACCATCTACCCGAACATCATGGTCGAGTGGTATCCGAATGTGCTGGTCGTTTCCACGGTATGGCCCAACGGCCCGCAAAAAACCACCAACGTCGTCGAGTTCTACTACCCGGAAGAGATTGTCTTGTTCGAGCGTAGCTTCATCGATGCAGAACGCGCCGCCTACATGGAAACCTGTGCCGAGGACGATGAGATCGCGCTACGCATGGATGCCGGCCGCAAGATTTTGCTCGATCGCGGCGTGAATGAAGTCGGCCCCTACCAATCGCCGATGGAAGACGGCATGCAGCATTTCCACGAGTGGTACCGCAGCCAGATCGCGCTGTGATCCTGCGCCACCGAAAGGGGCGCTGAGTGCAATCACTCTGGATGCTGTTGGCGAGTTTTGTGTTTGCCATCATGGGTGTGTGCGTCAAGCTCGCCTCTGAACACGCCTCCACCTCCGAAATTGTGATTGCCCGAGGCGTCGTTGGCGTCAGCGTGCTATTGCTGCTGACACGCCTGCGCGGATTACCACTCACCACCCACTACCCTTGGCAACATGCATGGCGCGGTTTCGTCGGAGTCTCGGCATTGTGGTTATGGTTCTTCGCCATCGCCCGCCTGCCACTGGCCACCGCCATGACCCTGAACTACATGGCGCCGATCTGGATTGCGGCCATCGTCTTCACGCTGGGCTGGTGGCACAAGACGCGACGTTTTGAGTGGGGCTTGACCGCCGCCATCGTCACCAGCTTCATTGGCGTTGCCTTACTACTCAAGCCAACTATTCATGCCGAACAGTGGGTCGGTGGTCTGTCCGCACTGATCTCCGGTTTCATCTCTGCACTCGCCTACATTCAGGTCAAGCGCCTGGGTCAAATGGGTGAACCGGAATACCGCGTGGTGTTTTATTTCTCGGCCAGTGGCGTTCTGGGTGGTTTGATCAGCGGGCTGCTGGACAACTGGTGGGAGACGGGTAGCTTGCACCTATTTGCTGATTTATCTGCGCGCGATTTTCTGCTGCTATTCGCGATCGGGATCACCGCCACCATTGCACAAGTGGCGATGACACGCGCCTACCGTCTGGGTGCGATGCTGGTGACTGCCAATTTGCAATACACCGGCATTGTGTTCTCGAGTATGTGGGGCATTCTGATCTGGAACGATACCCTGGATGTGGGCGGCTGGCTCGGCATCCTGATTATTCTGATCAGCGGCGTCGCAGCCACCTTTTATAATGTGCGCAGCAGTAGCAATACTTCATCGCAAAAATAAATCCAACAGGAGACCTGCTGATGTCGTTCACCACGCTGATCACCGCGGCGGAGTTGAAGCAACACCTCGATAACCCGGTGTTTGTTGTGCTTGATTGCCGTTCCGAACTCACCGACCCTACGGCAGGCGCAAACGCCTTTGCCGCAGGCCATATCCCGGGTGCGCTGCATGCGGACTCCGACCGTGACTTGTCGGACAAGTCCGCCGGGCCAAATGGCGAATTTCGTGGCCGTCATCCATTACCCTCGCCCGCAGACTTTATTGAAACGCTGCGCGGCTGGGGCATTTATCCCAACTCGCAAGTGATTGCCTATGATGCCCACGGCGGTATGTTCGCAGCACGCGTTTGGTGGATGCTGCGCTGGGTGGGGCATAAAAGTGTCGCCGTGCTGGATGGCGGGCTACCAGCGTGGCAAGCAGAAGGTGGTGCGCTGACGCAAGCCGTCATTAACCGTCCACGCGGCTCGATCACGCTGCAACCCTCAATGGTGGGCACTGTCAGCGCTGATGATGTGCTGGCAAATTTATCGGCACGCGCGAGGCTGGTGCTTGATGCGCGTGCAGCCGATCGCTTTCGCGGTGAGAACGAGACGATCGACCCTGTGGCTGGCCATATACCGGGTGCGAAGAACCGCTGGTTCAAAGACAATCTTCAAGCCGATGGCAGGTTCAAAGGCGCGGATGCATTACGCGCCGAGTATGCTGCGCTGATCAAAAGCCCGGAGCACACCATCATGCAATGCGGCTCCGGCATCTCAGCCTGCCATAACTTGTTAGCTATGGAGGTCGCTGGCTTACCCGGTGCTTTACTCTACCCGGGTTCCTGGAGCGAGTGGAGTTCGGACCCAGCGCGGCCGATTGCTGTCGGCGAGTAGCGCCGTAAAAGTCTCTGAAAAACGCGCGTCGCACATCGGCGCGTGCGCTCGCTTTTAGTTGATGGGTACGTGATGCGTGAACAACAACACCAGACCAACGCCCAAAGCAATCAAGATCACCTGCGGTACCGTGTCACGCCATGTGGCACGGCGCTGCATCTGCGGCATCAAGTCGCTCACTGCAATATAAATAAAGCCTGACGACGCCAGCACCAGCACATACGGAATCAGGTCAATGCCATTACCAAGGGTGTAGTAGCCCACCACACCACCGATCACTGCCATCAAGCTGCTGATCAGGTTATAGAAATACGCACGCCGCTTGGTGAAGCCCGCATTGAGAAGCACGATAAAGTCACCAATCTCCTGCGGAATCTCGTGCGCCGTAATCGCCAGCGCGGTGATTAGTCCAAGTTTTGGGTCCGCCAGAAAAGCCGCAGCGATCAAGATACCGTCGGTGAAGTTATGCAAACTGTCACCGACCAAAATCATCCAACCTGCCGTGCCCGCCTCATCCGCATCATGCCCGTGCGCGTGATCATGACCATCACCCTCGTAGTGATGTGAGTGACGCAAAATCGCCAACTTCTCGAGCAAGAAAAATCCCAGCAACCCCGCCAACAAGGTGGCAAACAAGGAATGCGGACTCGCATTCGACTCAAACGCCTCCGGCAGCGCGTGCAGCAGAGAAGTGGCGAGCAGCAGCCCCACCGACAGACTGACCATGCGATCCACCATCTTGGACAGCAAGCCATACGACAAGAAGGCAGCAGCAGAAATACTGATCAGCCCGGCCAGGGTCGTGGCCAGCAGGATCGATGACAGCGTGGGATCGATTTTGATTTCCTCGGTTGCCGTTACGGTGAAATACGCCGTACCGTTTGTAGAAGCCCGCTATTTTACGTGGCCGGACGCAGCCAGCGATCGATTTCGTCAGGCAGGTAGAGCCTGTCTGGTCAGGCCGATAGCAAGGCGGCAGCATCGCAGACAGTACTCGACGTACGGCAAGATACTGCCAACGCAGCCAGCGATCAAATTCCTCAGGCGAGTAAAGCCTGCCGCAATCGATCGCTGGCAAGGCGCGCCGACGAAGACAGTACTGGTAGTACGGCAAGGAGGTGCAACGCAGCCAGCGATCGATTTCGACAGGCGATCAGTGAGCTTGCTCCCAGTTGGGCCCGTATCCCACCTCCGCCACCAACGGCACCTTCAGCTGCGCAACACCGGCCATCAGCTGTGGCAGCATCTGCTTGACCTGATCCAATTCGGCGTGCGGCACGTCCAGCACCAGCTCGTCATGCACTTGCATCACCATCAGTGTCTTCATCTTCTCGCGGTCCAGCCAATCTTGGACGGCGATCATGGCTAGCTTGATCAGGTCTGCCGCTGTTCCCTGCATCGGCGCATTGATCGCGGCGCGTTCCGCGGCTTGTCGGCGTGGTCCGTTGGGTGAATTAATCTCAGGCAGCCACAGGCGACGACCAAAGACGGTTTCAACGAAGCCGTGCGACTTGGCTTGCTGTCGAAGATCGTCCATGAACCGCTTCACACCGGCGAAGCGGTTGAAGTACTTGTCCATATACATCTGCGCTGCCGCACGTTCGATACCGAGATTACCGGCCAAACCGAATGCGCTCATGCCGTAGATCAGACCGAAATTAATCACTTTCGCCGCGCGCCGCTGCTCGGCCTGTACGTCACTCAACTCGACCCCAAAAATCTCGGCTGCGGTTGCGCTGTGAATATCCTCACCCGAAGCAAATGCGCGCAGCATGGCGGGGTCTTCCGATAAATGCGCCATGATGCGTAATTCAATCTGCGAGTAATCGGCAGAGACAATCACATTACCCGGCGAGGCGATAAAGGCTTCGCGAATGCGACGGCCCTCGGCAGTCCGTACAGGGATGTTCTGTAAATTCGGCTCGTTGGATGATAGGCGTCCAGTGACGGCGATCGCCTGACCGTAGTTGGTATGCACACGACCCGTGGTCGGGTTGACCATCTTGGGTAGCTTGTCGGTATAGGTGGATTTCAACTTGGCCAAGCCGCGGTACTCCAGCAGCAGCTTTGGCAGCGGATAATCCTCGGCCAGTTTTTGCAGCACCTCTTCGTCCGTCGAGGGCGCACCACTCGCTGTTTTTTTGATGACAGGATGCTTCAGCTTCTCGAAAAAAATCTCACCCAGCTGCTTGGGTGAATTCAGATTGAATGGCTGACCGGCCAGCTCATACGCCTGCTGCTCTAGTTGCAGCAGCTTAGTGCCTAGCTCGTGCGATTGCGCTTGCAGACGTTGAACATCAATGAATACTCCATTGCGCTCAATCCGCTGCAGTACACGCGCGGTTGGTAGCTCGATAGTTTGATAAATGAAGCGTAGCCCATCGACCTTGTCGATTTTTGGCCAGAGTGTTTGGTGCAGCTGGAAAGTGATATCGGCATCTTCAGCGGCGTATTCCGTAGCACGCTCGATATCGACTTCATCAAAGCCAATCTCGGCAGCCCCTTTACCGCAAATCTCGACATAGCTGATGGTTTTTCGGTTTAGCCAACGTAATGCGAGGCTGTCCATATCATGGCTACGATGCGACTCCACCACATACGATTCCAGTAATGTGTCGTGCGCAATCCCCTGTACTTGAACACCGTAGTTTTGAAGTACATGACAGTCATACTTCAGGTGCTGCCCCACCTTTGGCTTGGTGGCATCTTCCAGCCAAGGCTTGAGCTTGGCCAGCACATGGTCACGCGACAACTGCGCTGGTGCGCCCGGATAGCGATGCGCTACCGGAATGTAGGCTGCCACACCAGGCTCGCAGCAGAGCGAAATACCCACCAGCTCTGCATGAAGTACATCCAGCGAGGTGGTCTCGGTATCGACTGCCGTGAGCGCAGCGGCATTTATTTTTTCAATCCACTGGTCCAACTGGGCATCGGTGAAAATAGCCTCATAGTGTTTCTGTACCGGTACTGCAGGCACTGAGGGTGTTTCAATTTCATCTGCACCGTGGGCTGCGAATAAGGCGCCAGATTCGCCATTGGCTGTTGTTTCATTGCCAGCAGCGAGCGATGCATTCAATTCCCGCAGCCAAGTCCGAAAACCCATTTTTTCGAAAAATGCCTTGAGCGCTAATTTGTCTTCTGCACACTGCTGCAACGAGGCTAGAACTGATTCATGATGCCCGGACAAATCACAATCACATTTCACGGTGACTAGCTGACGTGCAAGGGGTAACCAGTCGAGTGCCTTGCGCAGATTTTCGCCGACCACACCGCCAATCTCATTGGCATGTGCAATCACGCCATCGAGGCTGTCGTATTGCGATAACCACTTGACTGCTGTCTTAGGACCCACCTTCTCAACGCCGGGGACGTTATCCACGGTATCGCCGACCAAAGTGAGGTAGTCGACAATACGCTCAGGTGGCACACCAAATTTGCCAACCACACCGTTGCGGTCCAAGGTCTCGTTGCTCATCGTGTTGACCAAGGTGACCTGATCATTCACCAGCTGCGCTAAGTCTTTGTCACCCGTTGAGATAATGGTCTTCAAGCCGAGCGCTGTCGCCTCGGTCGCCAGCGTGCCGATCACATCATCGGCTTCAATACCCTCCACCATCAGGATCGGCCAACCAAGTGCGCGCACGACTTCATGAATGGGTTCTATTTGCCTCGCCAAGTCCTCCGGCATCGATGGCCGGTGCGCCTTGTACTCGGGGTACATATCGTCGCGGAAGGTTTTACCCTTGGCATCAAATACGCAGGCGATATGGTCGGCGGCAAAATCTTGGCGCAGCCGACGCAGCATATTGATCATGCCGTAGATCGCACCCGTGGGCACGCCATCTGAGTTGCGCAAATCCGGCATTGCGTGGAATGCTCGGTACAGATAGCTCGAGCCATCCACCAACAACAAGGTCTTGTTCATCGTTTTGATTATCGCAGAGTTCCCGGGCGTAATTGGCCGGTTCAAGCCGGGTCAAGGCGCGATCCTGGCTAAACTACAGCCGCTTGGGAGCCCATAAGCGGCCGGGGTGAGCGCGATTCAGGCTTGCCCGGGGTCCGCGTTAGCTGAAGCATGGTTTGTTAGAATGAGGTTTACCGCGCTCGAAGGGTGGCGCTCACTGCGAGGATTACGATGGAATTGCTAGCTGCTCTACTGCGACAGTCCCGGCTGATCAGCGTCGGTGCCGTATTATCAATTTTGTCGACCGGCGCCTTGGCGGAAAACCCGCTGGATGATCCCTACGCCGGCAGCCTCATCCCGGACGGGCGAACCAAGATCACGCAAATCCGCGAACAAAACGCCGTCACCTCGGTGCGCGTACAACGGGGCGACAATACTTACCATGTCACGCCAGCTGAGCAGATCCCGTACTATCAGGAAGGGGGACGTGCGGCGACGTGGGAGATTATTCAATTCCGGTCCAAACCTGTGGATGACCGCGGCGCCATGCCTCCACCAAATCGATGAATTCTGCGCCCGGCGCCGCCGGGCATTTTTATAGTCACCATGGCAGTATTCACCCCGGTCTCGCTAGACGAGATCATTCCCTGGACAGCCAAGTTTCCGATCGGTGCAGTGCGATCCATTCAGGGCATTTCGTCCGGTATCGAGAACAGTAATTTTTTTCTGTTTACCGATCGTGGCGAGTACGTACTCACGATTTTCGAAAAGCTCAGCTTCACGCAGCTGCCGTTTTATTTGAACCTGATGCGCCATCTGGCTGAGCGCGATGTGTTGGTGCCGGCACCCCTGGCTGATAATCAGGGTGAAATTCTGCATTCACTGCATGGCAAGCCGGCCGCTATCGTCAGCCGACTGCATGGCGACTGGGTCCCGGCACCGAAACCGGCACATTGCACTCAAGTAGGGGCGATGCTGGCGCGCATGCATGTGGCGGCGCAAGACTATCCGCTCTACCAGCCCAACCTGCGCGGCTTAAGCTGGTGGCGCGAAACAACCCCGATCGTGCTGCCCTACCTGACGGATGACAACCAGCAGCTATTGCGCGCAGAGATGCAGTTTCAAGAGACCTTTGCGGCATCGACGATCTACCCAGCTTTACCCAACGGGCCGGTTCATGCCGATCTGTTCCGCAATAACGTGATGTTTGATGGTGAACAGCTGTCGGGCTTCTTCGATTTCTATTTTGCCGGTTGCGACCGCTGGTTATTCGACGTCGCCGTCACCGTGAATGACTGGTGCATCGATCTCGACAGCGGGGCCACAGACCCCGCGCGCGTGCGCGCGCTGCTGGATGCCTACCATGCAGTGCGGCCATTCACACCAGAAGAAATCCAAGCCTGGCCCGCCATGCTACGCGCAGCGGCACTACGCTTCTGGATTTCGCGGCTGTACGACTTCTATCTGCCGCGCGAGGCAGAGATGCTGACTCCGCACGACCCGACGCATTTCGAGCGTATCTTGCGACACCGCATCCTCCACCCCGTCGAGGGGCTGGGCTGATGGAGAATCTCGCAGCAAAGGATGGCATCGGTTGGATACGACAAGGCTTCGCCCTGTTCCGGCGTCAACCCTCAGAGCTATCCATGCTGTTCCTGCTGTACATGCTGCTGATGTTCTCGCTGTCACTGATCCCGGTCATCGGACAGTTATTGCCGCTGCTGCTGGTACCCGCATTTACCATGGCCTTCATGCAGGCCTGCGTTGATATCGAAGCTGACCGCAAGGTCAAGCCATCCCTGCTACTAACTGCGTTTCGATCGCCCGCATTGGGGACACTGCTGAGCCTGGGTGCACTTTACCTGCTGGCAGCAATGCTCGCGATCGGCGCATCCTCGCTAATCGATGGCGGTACATTTTGGAAGCTACTGTCGGGCCAGATCAAGCCGGACGACGAAAAGCAGATCGCCACCGATGAACTGCCGCTCGCCATGCTGTTCTCTGCCTTGGTGTATCTGCCGTTCGCAATGGGTTTTTGGCATGCCGCACCGCTCGCTACCTGGCAGCGGATGGGCTTGTTCAAGGCGATTTTCTACAGCTTCTTCGCGGTACACCGCTGCGGCAGAGCCTTCCTTGCCTACTCCCTAGGCTGGGTGATGATCGGGATTGCAGCACCTGCGATCATCAGCGCCCTACTCAGCTTACTTCTCGGCAAGACCCTGGTCACCATCATGCTGCTGATGCCGCTGTCGGTGATTCTCACCATCGTGATGTATTGCTCCTTCTATCCCACCTATACCGCCGTGTTTGAACGGCCGGAACAAACCTAAGTTTTTCCCCACTGATTGTTTGTCGTTGGTTTTGCGTTCTCAAGAGCCGAGAATCGCGGCTTTTTTCCAACGAAGTTTATGCATGGCAACAATCTCAGGGGAAACCACATGGGAAACATTCACCGCGCGACTGGCGACAATGGCGTCCAATTCAAATACCAGGAACCTTCTGCCAACAGCAAAGGCGAAACGAAGGGGATTTTGTATGAAAAAAAGGATTCGAAAACCGGCGAAATCAAACTGAAAAGCGCAAGTGGATTCGGGGGAAACTTGCTGATGAAACTACGCGGATACTCGGAAGCCAACTACAAGACATGCGGAGACTTTTTGTCCGCCAAGTTTCCAGGAGCAGGAGGTGCATTTCGTGCTGATGTATTTGATATCAAGCGGCAGGTAAGCCATACGAGCTCCGTTATTCCTGTAGGTCCTTTCAACGAAATGATGAAAACCACGCAAGCCAATAGGGATTTCGCTGAAGGCTTTCTACAAGAGATCGCAGCGCACCGACAAAAACAGCGTTGACTTCAGCGCTCCATGGAAGTCCGGTCAACAGCCTAGCTAAAATTTCAGTCGGATACACATCTATCGATGCTGGCAATCCAAAAATCACAGCGGCTGTAGGACGTACTGCGAAATTCAGTTCTATCGGCCATATAAAAAGCGACCACAAGGATCTGGGTAGCGCTGATTACTTAATCAACCTTCTCCAGCTTCGCAATCCCCAGATCAAGCAGCTTCATCCCGTTGCGCCCGAAGTTGATATGGGCACGCGCCTGCGTGCCACTGCCTTCGATATTCACAATCACACCGTCGCCAAACTTGGCGTGATGAACATTCTCACCAATTCGCCACGCGAGGTCACGGCTCATCTTTTGCGCAATCTGGTTATTTCCGATCTCCGGAGTATCGACCCACGCTGCCTTGACCTGCTGCGCGCCGAACCAGTGCCCCTGTACTTTGGGTGACAGCCACTTCAGACTATCCTCCGGCAACTCATCGAAGAAGCGCGATTTCATGTTGTAGCGAGTCTGGCCGTGCAGCATGCGCGTCTGCGCAAAGCTCATATACAAACGCTTGCGAGCACGCGTGATGGCCACATACATCAGCCGCCGTTCTTCTTCAACACCGTCATCCGCTTGCTCGCTATTCTCGTGTGGGAACAAGCCCTCTTCCAGACCGGTGATGAATACCGCATCGAATTCCAGTCCTTTGGCTGAATGCACTGTCATCAGCTGGATAGCGTCCTGACCGGCTTGCGCTTGATTGTCCCCCGCCTCCAGCGAGGCATGCGACAGAAATGCCGAAAGTGGCGACATCACTGTGCTGAGCGGCGCATCAGCATCGATGATCTCGGTACCATCGCCGGTGGTAATCAGGGTATTCGATGCCGCCTGTGCCTGCGGACCGAGCAGCGCGGGCGAGTCCAGTCCGTAACCTTCTTCCGACACAAAAACCGTTGCGGCTGGAATTAGCTGCTCAAGGTTCTCGATACGGTCAGCGCCTTCTTTTTCACCTTGATAGTGGAGAATAAGCGTGCTCTTCTCCAGCATGATCTGAACCATCTCGGGCAGCGGTAATTGCTGTGTCTCGAAATGCATCGCCTCGATCAGCTTCACGAAACTCGCAAGCGAGCTGCCCGCCTTTCCAGCGACATACGGCACCGCTGCATACAGGGACACACCATATTGCCGCGCTGCTTCTTGCAGCTGCTCGATGGAACGTGCGCCAATACCGCGCGTCGGAAAATTCACCACGCGCAAGAACGCCGAGTCGTTATGTGGATTGTCGATCAGCTGTAAATAGGCAATGGCATGCTTGACCTCCGCGCGTTCGAAGAAACGCTGACCGCCGTATACGCGGTAAGGGAGGCCAGCGGTGAAAAGCGCATGTTCGATGACACGCGACTGCGCATTGGAGCGATATAAAAAAGCAATCTCACTGCGCAACCAACCCTCGCCAATCAGGCTTTTTACTTCTTCGATCAACCATTGCGCTTCTTGGAGATCACTGGATGCCTCGTACACGCGAATCTGTTCGCCATGTCCGGCATCCGTACGCAGATTCTTGCCAAGCCGGTTGGTATTATGTGAAATCAGCTGGTTGGCTGAGTCCAGGATATGGCCGTGCGAGCGATAGTTCTGCTCGAGTTTGATCAGGTTCTGTACGTTGAATTCACGCTCGAATGCGGCCATGTTCCCGACATTCGCGCCTCGAAACGCGTAAATACTTTGATCGTCATCACCCACTGCGAAGACTGCGTTATGCTGTCCGGCGATGAGTTTCAGCCACTTGTACTGTAGATCATTGGTATCTTGAAACTCATCGACCAAAATATGCTTGAAGCGTGACTGATAATGCTCACGTAGCGGCTGGTTGCGCGACAATAATTCATAACTGCGTAGCAAAAGCTCCGCAAAATCAACAACACCCTCGCGCTGGCATTGCTCGTCATAGGCTTCATAGAGTTCGACAAACTTGCGCGTGAATTCATCGTGCGCATCGACAGCATGCGCGCGCAGGCCTTGGTCTTTAGCGCTGTTAATAAAATATTGCAGTTGCTTGGGTGGGTACTTCTCATCGTCGACATTCAGTCGCTTGATCAGTCGCTTGATTGCCGATAGCTGATCGGCCATATCGAGGATTTGAAAGCTCTGGGGCAATGCAGCGTCGCGATGGTGTGCCCGCAGCAGGCGATTACATAAACCATGAAAAGTACCGATCCACATGCCGCGAGTATTGATCGGCAACATGGCCGACAACCTGGCCAACATCTCTTTGGCCGCTTTATTCGTAAATGTGACCGCCAGCACACCGGCGGGCGATATTTGTGCGGTTTGAATCAACCACGCGATGCGCGTCGTAAGTACGCGGGTTTTACCGGAGCCCGCCCCGGCAAGAATGAGCGCAGGCTGCGGAGGAAGGGTAACAGCGGAAAGTTGTTCAGGATTGAGATTGTGCAGGAGGTTTTGCATCCTGCGATTATATGCCGGCGCGCGCGAGGGTCGCGCCGACGTCGGTACCGGACCCTCAAAGAATTACTGCACTTCCTCGATAATTGAGCCTTTGAGCGGAGAACTGCCCAGCTTTGGGTAGACCATCATCTGTGAAGGGCCTGGTCTTCTGCTTTCCGGCGCAGAGACAATCTGGGAATCATCAACGGCCTCGGACATCTCAGACGCTGAAGAATTATCTTCCTCAGTCGCCGAAATAATCACATCAGACTGGTCGGTATGATCAGTTTGTGTCACTGAATCTGCCCGATAAAGCTCGATAGGCTGGTACGGGAGATTCAGAGAAATCGGCAATATCTCAGTCGGCGCTAAACGACTCGAACGAGGAAAAACGCCCGGCGGTGAAAAGGCTGCACTTAATAAATCTGATTGACTACTGTCAGGCACCTCTTCGTAGAAGTAGTTCAAATCATCGCCTGATGCGTTTTCAAACCAATCGATGCCTTGACGGTGATCAAGCGGATTAGGGCGACGATCCGCCACTACTGATTTGCGATCGGAAGGTCCGCCAAGTGTGAGGTGAGCAGGCGCCGTGATAGCCGCATTAGGTGCGACCTGCTTCGGGGACATGGGACCAAGCTGATCAGCGGGCGACATAGTCGCCGGCACCGGCGGTAAGGGCGGTATGCTGGGTTGAGAGGATTTTGGATAGACCAACCACCCTTGTGAATGCTTCGAACGCTGGTGACCGTCGACCACCCGCGCACTTCGCCTAAACTCTTTCTCGATCAGCGGGCAGATCTTGTCGAGCTCTTTCGCCCAAGGTTCGGTATTGAGATGTATCCGACTGTCCGTAGGTGTTGGCTGGCTGATTTCGCGCCAACGCTCCGCAAAGAAATAAAGATTAGGCCCGACGGATTTCTTTCGCAGAAATTCCGGAAAAGAGATGTTCTCCGTCAGTCGCATCATGCGGTACGTTCTGAGAAACTGCTTCATTTCGTATACCGCTAATTCCGGCTTTGTATCGTACTTACTACCGGAAACCGGGCGTAGCGCATCGCTGAGCCGCCCGAACATCTTTCGGTCTAGCTGGATAAATTCCTTAAACCGTTTACGCTGGATAGTGGAATCCTGCTTTGTGAGCAAGCGATGCGGCGAGGTGATTTTTTGAATATTCTGTAGCCGGTAGGCCATGGCGATGGTGTGTAATGAATTTTTTATACCGCCAACAGTAAAGTCACTGCCCTTCTCACTTACATCATTAATCTTCAACTTCAGATCTAATGCGGCCTTGATTAGTTTGGTATTTGGATTGGCTGCTGTATAGGCGGCATCGACAATCGACGCCAGAAAGCTTGCCATTTCTTTGCGGTCAGCATCAATGTTCCGTGCTTTGATAGGCGACTTGATCTCGACTTTCTTCGGCGGTCGTTCAGGAAAGTACACCAATGGCGTGGCTGTTTTGTCGAAATCGGCACGAACTAATGTACGAGCCGGCATATCTTTAATCGCCTCATATATAACCGAGGCATTCTTCATGCCTTTGGTCGGGCTAAGGCGAACAAAAGGAGCGCCATCATGCATGATGGTCTCGGTCACCGGCTTCAGTAGCCTTGTCTGTGGCGTGGGATTCATTGCTATATTCCTGAGGGAGTTGGTTGAAAATCAAGCGCGCTGATGATGCATGGCGGCTGAATGTAGCACCTGGTGATTCAAGTCTTTAGCGGGATTTTCTGCAACCACCACCGAAAACTGTGCCGCCATGCTTAAGTATTCGGACAGGCTTGCTTGCAATGTAGTGATCGATGCATCACCCAAAGGGTATTCGCCGATCAAAAGAACATCATTGTCAGGCTGGCTTAATGCCAGCTTCACGCTAGCGATGCCCGTCAAGAGCAGGTTTGCGTTGAGTAGTGATGCATACACCGCTTCTCGCCGTTCTGCCTCCGGCTGTCCGATAGCACAACTCATGAGTACACACGGTGGTGATGCCTGCCATTCGATCTGCAAAGAGATCTCCTCATCAAAATCGATCTTCCAGCTATCGATATCGTCTTGCGTGATCGCGACAATCTCCGGCATCGTCGGCCCTAGCTGATGCATCAGATACTGAAGGTCAGACAATTCCAAAGTACACTCCACGCAGCGCAGAAGAGATCAGGGTATGTATTGATGCCTTAAGTAAGCATGCAAAACATACACAGAACGGCTGCTGAGTATCGCGACTAGCGCGGGAGTTCCTTGCTTTGAATAAAGATAGGCGACTTCAGAATAAAAATCTGAAATACCAAGACCACAGCCAAGGCAGTGGCTAATTAAGGCGGGTAGCGATCAACGATGATCGCTCTGTTATTGCGGTTATCGGTATAAATCAGTGAATGCAGCAGCGGCAGCGCGATGATCAGCGACGCCATACACACTACTAATCGCCGCGACCCACTGCGCACCTAGATCGACCAGCGGCCGACTGTTCTCGACCGTCATACCACCGATCACGCAGATAGGCACTGTGAGTTCACTAATCGCACGCGTGATAATGTCGGGTGGGGTTGTCACTTCATATTTCTTGACACGTGAGGGATAGAAGCCGCCGAACGCTACATAGCTTGCGCCAGCAGCGGCAGCATCGCGTGCTAGCTGCAGATCACCATAGCAGGATGCGCCGACGATCTTGTCGCTACCGAGTTGCGCACGCACCATGGAAACAGAGGCATCCGTGCCGCCGACATGTACACCATCTGCATCAAGCGCTTGGCATAAGTCGGTGTGGTCATTAATGATCAGGGGAATATTCATGCGACGGCATAGCGCAAGGAGTGCCTGCGCCTGCTCGTGGCGCAAGTCTTGATTGGCTGTCTTGTGCCGGTACTGCAGTAGTACCGCACCCCCTTCGATCGCTTGCTCGCTAACAGCGAGTAATTGGTCGGTGTCGTCCCAGTCGGGCGTGACAAGATAAAGGCCTTTCATGACGACTCCTTCGATCGATCTGGGATCCACTGACCTTGGGCAATCGCGAATGCATGTTCAAGGCAGTGTTGCGTGTAGTGCTGCGCGCCTTCGATCGCATCCTCGATCGCGCTCTTCATTGCGAGCCGTGCGGCGATTGCAGACGCCAAAGTACAGCCTGAGCCATGGTACTCGCCCGGCAGTCGCGGCCATTGCCAACGACGTTGCGTCTCTTTAGATATCCAGCGATTAACGATCTGGTCGCCTTCGCCATGACCACCCTTGATCAATAGATGCGGCACGTCCTGCAGCAGGATCTGCGCTTGTTCATCCAAATCATGGGTATTGCATAGCTTACTTGCCTCCGGCAGATTCGGCGTCAGCAGCGTCGCGAGTGCGCGCAGTGGTAACAGTGCCTGCACTGCATCACCTTGGGTCAGCAAATCGCCGTGGCCGCTGGCGAGTACCGGGTCGAGCACAACCGGCAGCGCCGGATAAGTTTCACGCAGTTGCACTATGACGTCGGCGATGACCTGCGCATTGGCTGAGCTGCCGACGATACCAATTTTTACGGCGCCGATGCGCGTGCCATGCTCAATGAGTACCCGCACTTGCTCCCTCACTATCGCGGGGTCGACCGGATGTACCGCATGCACATGCTGGTTGTCTTGCACTGTCAGCGCAGTGACGATGGGTAGCGGATGCGCACCCGCTGCTGTGATTGCCTGTATGTCAGCTTGTATGCCCGCGCCGCCGCTTGGATCCAACCCGGCAAACACCAGCACGCAGGGCACATTCCTGCTTTGCGTCATGCCACGCGACCTGCCATCGGTGACGAAGGTGAGGCAACAAATTTACGTGGAATTCGACCCGCCAGGAAGGCTTCACGTCCGGCTTCAATAGCAAGCTTCATGGCACGCGCCATACGCACCGGATCTTTGGCACCCGCGATCGCGGTATTCATCAACACGCCATCACAACCCAGCTCCATGGCAATCGCCGCATCGGATGCGGTACCAACGCCCGCATCGACGAGCACCGGGACCTGTGCCTGTTCGATGATCAAGGATAAATTCCATGGGTTGAGGATGCCCATACCCGAACCGATCAGCGATGCGAGTGGCATCACCGCACAGCAGCCGATATCTTCCAGCATCTTTGCTTGTATCGGATCGTCGCTGCAGTAGACCATGACGTCGAAGCCGTCTTTCACCAACACCTCGGCCGCCTTGAGTGTTTCTGGCATATTGGGGAATAGCGTCTTTTCATCACCGAGTACTTCTAGCTTGACCAGCGTGTGACCATTTAACAGCTCACGCGCGAGTTGTAAGGTATAGATCGCGTCTTCTGCGTTGTAACAGCCCGCGGTATTCGGCAGGATGGTGTATTTCGAGGGCGGGACCGCATCAAGCAGGTTGGGCGCGTTCGGGTCTTGGCCGATATTCACGCGACGAATCGCCACGGTGATGATCTCGGCTTCCGCTGCCTCGGTCGCCAGGCGGGTTTCATCGAGGTCTTTGTATTTGCCGCTACCGACCAGCAGTCGAGAGCGATAGGTTTTGCCGGCGATGACAAGTTGGTCGGCTTGCTGCTTGTCGCTCATTTCAGGATTCCTTGCACATCGAAAACGTAATGGATCCCGGCCTACGCCGGGATGACAGTATTGAGACTATTGGCTATTACATCGTCATACCGGCGCAGACCGGTATCCAGGGTGTTCGTACTTCAAATTCAACTGCTGCCAATCCCACGTAGATCCTATCAGCCGCCACCAATCGCTTTCACAATATCGACCCTATCGCCATCCGCAAAACGGCGCTCATGCCATTTCGCGCGTGGTACGACTTCACGATTCACTGCTATCGCAAGCGCCTGATTCGTCAGCGACAGTGCATCAATCAAATCTTGTAGACAGTCTTCAGCGCGAACTTCACGCGCCGCGCCGTTCAATTCAATCGCTACCATCACCATCTGCCTCGCGTAACCCGAGCGTTAATTGCACAACGAAGAACCGCTTACTGCTTCTGATAAATCTCGGCGCCGCTCTTCACGAACTCGACCGCCTTCACTTCCATGCCCTTTTTCAGCGCATCCACTTCGGAAATGCCCTGCTTCTCTGCATAGTCACGTACATCCTGCGTGATTTTCATTGAGCAGAAATGCGGACCACACATGGAACAGAAGTGCGCGACCTTGGCAGAATCTTTGGGCAGTGTCTCGTCATGAAACTCGCGTGCTTTGTCCGGGTCGAGTCCGAGGTTGAACTGATCTTCCCAACGGAACTCAAAGCGCGCTTTTGACAGCGCGTTATCCCGTACCTGCGCGCCGGGATGCCCCTTGGCCAAGTCAGCCGCGTGGGCCGCGATTTTGTAGGTGATGATGCCGTCCTTCACATCGGTCTTGTTCGGCAGGCCAAGGTGCTCTTTCGGCGTGACGTAGCACAGCATCGCGCAGCCATACCAGCCGATCTGCGCTGCGCCAATACCGGAGGTGATGTGGTCATAGCCCGGCGCAATATCAGTCGTTAGCGGGCCTAAGGTATAAAACGGCGCCTCGTGACATTCCTTCAGTTGAATGTCCATGTTCTCTTTGATCAGCTGCATCGGCACGTGACCGGGGCCTTCAATCATCACTTGTACATCATGCTTCCAGGCGATCTGCGTCAGCTCACCCAGCGTACGCAGTTCACCGAGTTGCGCTTCGTCGTTAGCATCGTAAATAGAGCCAGGACGCAGACCATCACCCAGCGAGAACGACACATCATAGGCCTTCATGATGTCGCAGATATCTTCGAAGTGTTCGTACAGGAAGGATTCCTTGTGATGCGCCAGACACCACTTGGCCATGATCGAGCCACCGCGCGAAACGATGCCGGTCATACGCTTGGCGGTTAGCGGCACATAACGTAGCAAGACGCCTGCGTGAATCGTGAAGTAATCCACCCCTTGTTCGGCTTGCTCGATCAGCGTGTCGCGGAAGATCTCCCAAGTCAGATCTTCTGCCTTGCCATTCACCTTCTCCAGCGCCTGATAAATCGGCACCGTGCCAATCGGTACTGGCGAATTGCGGATGATCCATTCACGCGTTTCATGGATGTGCTTGCCGGTAGAAAGATCCATCACCGTGTCGCCGCCCCAGCGAATCGCCCAAGTCATTTTTTCAACTTCTTCGCCGATGGACGAGGTGACGGCTGAGTTGCCGATATTGGCGTTGATCTTCACTAGAAAGTTCCTGCCAATAATCATTGGCTCGGATTCTGGGTGATTGATATTGGCTGGAATAATTGCGCGACCGCGCGCTACTTCATCGCGTACGAATTCCGGCGTGATCTCAGCGGGAATCGATGCTCCATAGGATTGCCCGGGATGCTGCCGCATCATCATCTCGGCCAGCTTGGCGCCATTCGGACCGGATGCCTTCAGGCTCGCAATATAGTCTTGACGACGCAGGTTCTCTCGAATCGCAATGTATTCCATCTCGGGCGTGACAATGCCCTGACGCGCATAGTGCATCTGCGTGACGTTCTTGCCGGATTTCGCGCGACGTGGCTTACGGTGCAGATTGAAACGCAGCTCGGCCAGCTTGGGGTCACTCAGGCGCTCAATGCCATATAGGGAGGTAGGGCCGGCAAGTTCTTCGGTGTCGTTGCGCTCGCTGATCCACTGGCCACGCAAGGGACTGAGTCCCGAGCGAATATCTATCTTGGCGCTTGGGTCGGTGTACGGTCCCGAGGTGTCGTACACGTATACCGGTGGGTTTTTTTCCGCACCAAATGATGCAGGAGTGTCGGACTGACTAACCTCGCGCATGGGTACCTGAATATCGGCGCGCGAGCCTGGTACGTATATCTTGCGCGAGTTGGGTAGCGGTTGAATCGCGGCTTCATCTACCGTGGCGGTAGCAGCGAGGAATTGCGGATTAGCGGCGTTCATTGGCTTCCTTTACTCAGTTCAGCGAAGGAAGCAAGGGGCGGGGGTTAGCGCCCGAACATCGCTTCCCTACGCTGGCATTATCCAGATCAGGTTCGAGGGTATTTCTCACCCGGCGGGAGCGCCGGGACCCCTAGCGTTGGTAACCACCGAAGTGGCTCATTTGCAGATTATAGCGGGTACCGCAGCTTCGATCATGCAATCGAGCAGAGGCAAGGATCATGGCGAAGGACTTGCGAGTCTGCCAATTAATGTTGCTCCGTCGGCATCAGTGCCTCGCCTTATAATCGCGGGTTACTTAACCCGACCGCAGCCCCGCAAATCATGGAACTGGCCAAGGCCTACGAGCCCGAAGAGATCGAAAAACACTGGCGCGCCGAATGGGAACAGCGCGGCTATTTCAACGCTACGCTGGATGCCAGCAAGCCCTCGTTCGCGATTCAGCTACCACCACCGAACGTGACTGGCACGCTGCATATGGGCCATGCATTCAATCAGACCATCATGGATGGCCTGACACGCTACTACCGTATGCGTGGGCATAACACCGCTTGGATACCCGGCACCGATCACGCTGGTATTGCGACGCAAATCGTCGTCGAGCGACAGCTCGATGCACAGAAAATCTCGCGCCATGACCTCGGTCGCGAAAAGTTTCTGGAAAAAGTCTGGCAATGGAAAGAGCACTCTGGCTCCACGATCACAGGGCAAATGCGCCGTATGGGTGCTTCGACTGATTGGAGCCGCGAATACTTTACGATGGACGACAAAATGTCGACCGCTGTCACCGAAGTGTTCGTACGACTTTTTGAACAAGGCCTGATTTACCGTGGCAAGCGCTTGGTGAACTGGGACCCCGTACTCGGCACCGCTGTCTCTGATCTGGAAGTAGTGTCAGAGGAAGAAGATGGCAGCATGTGGCATATCCACTATCCATTGGTCGACGGCTCAGGCCATCTGACCGTGGCGACCACACGGCCGGAGACGCTACTCGGCGATGTGGCGGTAGCAGTTGACCCAACGGATGAGCGGTATGTGCATCTGGTTGGCAAGCTGCTGAAGCTGCCGCTGACGGATCGCGAGATTCCTGTCATTGCCGACAGCTATGTGGACAAGGAATTCGGTACCGGCTGCGTAAAAATCACACCAGCGCATGACTTCAATGATTACGCCGTCGGACAGCGTCACAACATGCCGCAGATCTCGATCTTTACGCTGGACGCGAAGATCAACGAGAACGCTCCCGAGAAATATCGCGGCATGGATCGCTTCGATGCACGTAAGCAGATCGTCGCTGACCTCGATGCGCTTGGTTTACTGGAATCAGTGAAGCCACATAAGCTAATGGTGCCACGTGGCGATCGCACTGGCGTGGTGATTGAACCAATGCTCACCGATCAGTGGTTTGTAGCCATGAGCAAACCAGCGCCAGCAGGTACGCATTTCCCCGGCAAATCGATTGCCGAAGTGGCGCTAGAAAAGGTGTCGAACGGTGACATCAAATTCGTGCCGGAGAACTGGACCACCACGTATAACCAGTGGCTGAATAATATTCAGGACTGGTGTATTTCGCGCCAGCTGTGGTGGGGTCATCAAATCCCCGCTTGGTATGACGAGGCAGGCAATATCTATGTCGCACGTGATGAAGCGGATGCGAAAGCACAAGCATTGAAAGCGGGCCATGGCGGCACGCTCACGCGCGATGCCGATGTGCTGGATACCTGGTTTTCGTCGGCATTGGTACCTTTCTCATCACTCGGCTGGCCAGAAGAGACGCCTGACTACAAGCTGTTCCTGCCGTCATCCGTGCTGGTGACGGGTTTCGACATCATCTTCTTTTGGGTAGCGCGAATGGTGATGATGACCTGCCACTTTACCGGCAAGGTACCGTTCAAGACTGTTTACGTACACGGCTTGGTGCGCGATGCACATGGCCAGAAAATGTCTAAATCCAAAGGCAATACGCTCGACCCAATCGATCTGATTGACGGCATCGATATCGATACTTTGGTGGGCAAGCGTACATCGGGCCTGATGAATCCAAAGCAAGCCGCCACGATTGAAAAAGCCACGCGCAAAGAATTCCCGAGCGGGATCGCAGCGTATGGCACCGATGCCTTGCGCTTCACAATGGCGAGCTACGCTTCGCTGGGTCGCAATATCAACTTTGATCTGAGCCGTTGCGAGGGTTATCGTAACTTTTGCAACAAGCTGTGGAATGCAACGCGCTTCGTGTTGATGAACACTGAGGGCAAGGATTGCGGCCTCGAGGAACACAGCGCAGAAGCCTGTGCTACCGGCAGCTACCTGGATTTTTCACAAGCAGACCGCTGGATTGTGTCGACGCTACAGCGCACCGAGGCAGATGTCGAGAAAGGTTTCGCAGAGTATCGCTTCGACAATATCGCATCGGCGATCTACAAATTTATTTGGGATGAATACTGCGACTGGTATC
This sequence comes from Oxalobacteraceae bacterium, assembly GCA_021299035.1. Lineage (GTDB taxonomy): Bacteria > Pseudomonadota > Gammaproteobacteria > Burkholderiales > Burkholderiaceae_D > Pernthalerella > Pernthalerella lacunae. The sequence continues at coordinate 48,588 of JAJTGD010000012.1, forward strand.
TCGAAGTCGCCAAGGTACAGATTCAAACGGGCACTGAGGCACAGCAGCGAGCAACACGCAGAACGCTACTGCGGGTACTCGAGACGGTACTGCGCCTAGCGCATCCGATTACGCCTTTCATTACCGAGCAGTTATGGCAGACCGTCGCGCCGCTATCGGGTCGCAAGCTGAATCCGAGTGGCGATTCGATTATGGTGCAGGCGTATCCCGAGCCAAACCTGAAGAAGCTGGACGAGAAAGCCGAAGGCTGGATGGATGCATTGAAGTCACTGACGGATGCCTGCCGTAACTTGCGCGGTGAAATGCAGCTATCACCGGCACAAAAAGTCCCCTTGATTCTTGAGGGTGACGATCATGCAAGGCTATCGAGCTTCGCGCCTTATTTACAAGCGCTATGTAAGCTCTCCGAGGTTCAGATTGTTGCTCAGTTACCGGCCTCACCGGCACCGGTGTCGGTGGTGGGTGCAACCCGGCTAATGCTGCAGGTGGAGATTGATGTTGCGGCAGAACGTGAGCGCCTTGGCAAAGAGGTAGCGCGTCTGGAGCATGAAATTCAAAAGGCAAACGCCAAACTAGGTAATGAAAGCTTCACCGCTCGTGCGCCGGCGGCTGTGGTCGCACAAGAAAAAGAACGGCTGGAGAATTTCTCCGCCACGCTGCAAAAGGTGCAACAGCAACTCGCGCAGTTGAAATAATGCGTTCAGATGACAAAGGCTTGAAGCGAGGAGACGTCGCATGATCAGATCCATGGCTTTTTTAGCGCTGCTGCTGGGCGCGATATCCACGGCGCATGCATCCGACTCACCGGTTGGCTTGTGGCGCACGATTGACGATAAAACCGGCAAAGAAAAATCACTCGTCCGCATCGTCGAGGCGAATGGCGAATTGCGCGCCACAATAGAAAAACTCTTTCGCGAACCGCATGAGGAGGCGACCCCCAATTGCGACAAATGCCCAGGCGAACGAAAGAACAAGCCAGTAGTCGGCATGATGATCATGACTGGCTTGAAGAAGTCCGGGAGCGAATACGATGGCGGCGAGATTCTTGACCCGGCCAATGGCAAGATTTACCGGGTCAAAATGTGGATCGCCGAAGGTGGAAAGAAGCTCAACGTGCGTGGCTTCATTGGCGTGTCACTGCTCGGCCGGACGCAGATTTGGCTAAGGGAAGAATAGGTCTTCGCTTGCGGCTTGCAAAGCCCTGAATACAGACTGAGGCCAAGCCAGTCCGCAGGACAGAACAGCGAGCAAATCGCACTCCCGGCGCATGTCGGGATCCCATGTTTTTAGAATCTGGAAATCAGCTCGTTTTACTGCTGCCATAAATCGCCGTTGGGACTAGTTCTCGGCGCGGCGACACCAAAATGCTGATACGCCGACGGCGTCGCAATACGTCCGCGCGGCGTGCGCTGCAAGTAACCTTGCTGTATCAAGTAAGGTTCGAGTACATCTTCGATGGTGTCGCGCTCTTCACCAATCGCCGCAGCGAGGTTATCGAGTCCTACTGGCCCGCCGCTAAACTTGAACAAGACGGCCTCTAATAGCTTGCGGTCCATCAGATCAAACCCGACTGGATCCACGTCCAGCATCTTGAGTGCAGCATCAGCGATCTCACGCGTGATGCGGCCTTCGCCTTTGACTTCGGCGTAGTCACGAACCCGCCTCAGCAGGCGGTTGGCAATCCGCGGTGTACCGCGACTACGGCGCGCGATTTCAAGCGCACCCTGATCCACGATGGCAGCATTCAGCAGAGACGCACTGCGAGTGACGATACGTGCCAGTTCTTCCGGCGTATAAAACTCAAGACGCGCAACAATGCCGAAGCGGTCACGCAGCGGATTGGTCAGCATGCCAGCGCGTGTGGTTGCACCAACCAGCGTGAAGGGTTGCAAATCCAGACGCACCGATCGGGCCGCCGGGCCCTCACCGATCATGATGTCGATCTGGTAATCCTCAAGCGCGGGGTAGAGAATTTCCTCGACGATCGGCGACATGCGATGAATCTCATCGATGAACAGCACATCGTTCCGCTCGAGATTGGTGAGTAGCGCTGCCAAATCGCCCGGCCGCTCAAGCACTGGGCCGGATGTTTGGCGCAAGTTGACGCCCATCTCACGCGCAATGATGTGCGCCAGTGTGGTCTTGCCCAGACCGGGTGGGCCAAACAGCAGCGTGTGATCGAGTGCCTCGCTACGGTTTCTGGCGGCGGCAATGAAAATCTCCAACTGCTCGCGTGCCTTGGTCTGCCCGATGTATTCATCGAGATTATGCGGCCGCAGTGCGCGCTCGATCGCCTCTTCATTCGGCGATACCGGGGCCGCATCGATGATGCGGCGCTCGTTGAAGTTGTCAGTCTGGATGCTCATCACTGCATTGTAGCCGCGCCGCTACCCATCATGCTTTGGACAAAGCCTTCAGCGCTTGGCGTATACCATCGGAGACCGAACTACCGGCCGGTACTTGCTTGATCGCCAGTAGCGCTTCTTTTTCTGAATATCCCAGCGCCAGCAGCGCACTAAGGATATCGTTACTACTTTCGTTGTCACCGTTCGCCGCCGCACCGATATCTGCGCCAAGCTTGCCCTTGAGCTCAAGCAGCAGTCGCTCAGCGGTCTTTTTGCCGATGCCGGGTATCTTGGTTAGTCGACCGACATCCTGCAGCGTCACTGCCTGGGCCAGGTCGTTGACCGACATTCCCGATAAAATCGCCAAGCCGGTTCTTGCGCCGATACCGCTAATTTTGATCAGCTCGCGAAACAACTCGCGTTCCTGCGCAGTACCAAAGCCATACAACAGCTGCGCATCTTCGCGGACGACCATATGCATCAACAGCGTGACGCGCTCGCCGGTGCCGGGTAGGTGGTAAAAGGTACTCATCGGCACGCTGACTTCATAGCCGACGCCATTACAATCAACGATGAGTTGCGCGGGATTTTTGTCGAGCAAAAGGCCAGATAAACGACCAATCATTGAAACACCCAGAGAGAATTTTTCAGATGATAACGCCTCGGCGTATTCAGCCGATCAAACGGCCGCCACGCACGCGTAAACCGCGCCGCGCCAGCTCAGGCGCTATCGCGCCCAAGGCTGCGCGCCCTGCACCTGCATTCGCATGACAAATCGCGATACCGAGTGCATCCGCTGCGTCGGTACCTGGCAAAGCGTCGAGTTTCAGTAATCGCTGCACCATGGCTTGCACTTGGGCTTTCTGCGCCTTGCCGTGGCCAGCCACCGATTTTTTCATTTGCAAGGCCGTGTATTCCGCGACCGGTAGATTTGCGCCGACCAGACCGCAGATGGCGGCGCCACGCGCCTGACCTAACAACAGCGTGGATTGCGGGTTTACGTTTGAAAAAACAATTTCGATTGCCGCGCTGTCGGGCTGATAGGTGTGCACTAATTCACCGACACTCTCGAGGATGACTTTCAGCCGGGATGGCAAATCACCATCAGGAATCCGGATAGTGCCGGAAGCGACGTAGGACAGCCGCGCGCCGATTTGATGAATCACCCCGAAACCGGTGACGCGCAGCCCAGGGTCGATGCCAAGGATTTTCATGCGCGGATTATGACAGCAGCGCACCGCAAACGTATCAGGAGCTAGGTAGCACCAATAACGCCAACGGCATAACGAGAGAAATGATTAGTGTCGGAAATGCCGGGTTCCGGTATACGCCATGACAATATTCTGCTCGTCTGCAGCGTCGATCACTTCCTGATCGCGCATGGACCCACCGGGCTGGATAACGCAATTCGCGCCCGCAGCAACCACGACATCGAGCCCATCACGGAATGGGAAAAAGGCATCCGACGCGACCACAGAACCGGCTAATGACAAGCCTGCATTTTGTGCTTTGATGGAGGCGATGCGCGCAGAATCGATACGGCTCATCTGCCCGGCACCCACACCCAGCGTCATGCCATTGCCGCAAAAAACAATCGCATTGGATTTAACGAACTTGGCGACGCGCCACGCAAATATCATGTCTTGTAACTGCGCAGGCGTCGGCTGTTTTTTACTAACGATAGTCAGCTCGGTCGCTTGTACATTCTTCGCATCTGCAGACTGCAGCAGTAGGCCACCGCCCACCCGCTTGAGATCAAACGGGTTCACCGCTTGACCAAGCGGTATGTCGAGCAGCCGAACGTTCTGCTTGCTCTCGAATACCTTGCGCGCTGCATCGCTGAAACCAGGGGCAATCAAGACTTCGACAAACTGTTGCGCGACAGCTTCTGCGGCTTTGCCATCCAGCGCGCAGTTGAAAGCGATGATGCCGCCAAATGCCGAGGTGGGATCGGTTTTTAACGCCTTGCTGTAGGCCTCATGTGCGTCGGCACCCACGGCAACCCCGCACGGGTTGGCGTGCTTAACGATTACGCAGGCCGGCGCATTCAAGGTCTTGACACACTCCCACGCCGCATCGGCATCGGCAATATTGTTGTACGAGAGTTCTTTGCCTTGCAGTTGACGATAGCTGGCCAGCGCACCTTCAACGGCAGTCACGTCGCGATAAAACGCTGCTGATTGATGCGGGTTTTCACCATAGCGCATGTCTTGCAGTTTGACGAATTGCAGGTTGAGCTTAGCGGGATAACTCGAACGCGATTGATGTTGGCGATCCGGTCCGAGCGAACTCAAGTAATTGGTAATTGCCCCATCGTATTGCGCGGTATGCGCGAATACCTTGATCGCTAAGTCAAAGCGGGTATCGACACTGACCTCACCCGCATTAGCCTTCATCTCGTCCAGCACACGCTGGTAATCCGACGGATCACAAATCACCACAACATCCTGATGATTTTTTGCCGAGGAGCGCAGCATGGCTGGCCCGCCGATATCGATATTCTCGATGGCATCTTCCAGTGAGCAATCATCTTTGGCGACGGTCTGCTGGAAGGGATATAAGTTCACCACCACCATGTCGATGGTCGGAATATCGTGCTGAGCAAGCGCATCGACATGCGCGGCCACATCGCGCCGCGCCAAGATACCGCCGTGAACTTTCGGATGCAGGGTTTTGACCCGGCCATCCAGCATCTCCGGAAAGCCGGTGTAATCCGCCACCTCGGTCACCGCTAAACCATGCTCTGCCAGTAATTTTGCAGTACCGCCAGTGGATAGCAGTTTGACGTTCATCGCCGCTAATGCACGGGCGAATTCAAGCACGCCGGTTTTGTCCGACACTGAGATCAGCGCTTGTTTGATCATGATAAAGAGGAGGAGAAAAACAAGGGCTTACAGCAGGTCATGCTGCTGCAGCTTTTTGCGTAGGGTATTTCGATTAATGCCCAGCATGTCGGCCGCGTGCGACTGGTTGCCTTCAGCGCGTGCCATGACGACTTCCAGCATCGGCCGTTCCACCGTCAGGACCACCATGTCGTAGACGTTATGCGGCTCCTGCTCACCCAGGTCGCGAAAATACTTCTCAAGGCTTTTGCGAACGACGTCCTGGATGTGGTCTTTACTCATGTTGTGTCGCAGTACGGAGAGGTGTTGCTAGGCGGCTAACGGCTCTGCAGCGGGCACGTATTGTAACCGGTCACCCGAGGCTAACTGCGATTCGAAGAACGCGTCCACTGCCGCGAGTTGCGTGACGCAATCATCAATACGGTTCATCGACTGACGAAACAGTTCGCCATCCTGCAAATCACGTACATACCAAGCGATGTGCTTGCGGGCCGTGCGCACGCCCAGGTAATCGCCGTAGAACGCGTAGTGCGCTTTCAGGTGCTGCGCCATGCGCTCGCGAACCTCGCTGATGCGGGGTGCTTCCAGCACGGTACCGGTACGCAGGTAGTGGTCAATCTCCCGAAATATCCAGGGTCGGCCCTGCGCCGCGCGTCCGATCATGACGGCATCGGCACCGGTATAGCGCAATACGTGTGCGGCTTTCTGGGGGCTGTCGATATCGCCATTGGCGACCACGGGCAGATCCACAGCAGCCTTCACCGCGGCGATGGTCTCGTACTCGGCCTCACCCTTATAGCCATCGGCGCGGGTACGTCCGTGCAGGGTCAGCATGGCAATACCGCTGTCCTCGGCAATACGCGCAATGGTTAAGGCGTTTTTATGGTCTCTATCCCAACCAGTGCGGAATTTCAGGGTGACGGGCACATCCACCGCACTGACGACCGCTTTCAGCAGCGTCGCCACCAGTGTCTCATCGCGCAACAATGCGGATCCGCACCATCGGTTGCAGACCTTTTTCACCGGGCAGCCCATATTGATATCGATGATTTGCGCACCCCGCGCGACATTAAAGCGCGCCGCTTCCGCCAGCATCTCCGGGTCTGCACCGGCGATCTGTACCGCTTTCGGCTCCATCTCACCGTCGTGATTGATGCGGCGCGTGGATTTATCGGTTGCCCATAGGCGCGGGTTGGAGGCCGCCATCTCGGACACCGCGTAGCCCGCACCCATTTCTTTACATAGCTGACGGAATGGCCGATCGGTAACGCCGGCCATGGGCGCGACGAACACGTTATTGCGCAGCTGATAAGGGCCGATTTGCATATGGATCAGGTGGCGGGCGCCACATGCAACCAGAAGGTGACCGGGCCATCATTCACCAGTGCGACTTTCATATCGGCACCGAAGCGACCGGTCTCGACCTGTGAGTGTGCTTGGCGTGCACATCGCACCGTGTAGTCAAATAATTCATTGGCCAGCGCGGGCGGTGCGGCCGGCGTAAAAGAGGGGCGTGTACCAGATCGCGTGTCTGCTGCCAGCGTGAATTGCGGCACCAGCAACAAGCCACCTTGTACTTGTGCCAGATTCAGATTCATCTTGCCCTCGGCATCGCTGAACACGCGAAAGTTCAGCAATTTATTGAGCAGCGCGTCGGCTTCTTTGCGGCTATCGCCACGCTCTGCGCATAGCAGTACCAACAAGCCCTTGCCAATTTGGCCAACGATCGTGTCATCGACGCGCACACTCGCCTCGGACACACGTTGTAGCAAGCCGATCATGCGCGTTTGCTCAGGACAGCGTCACACGCGCAAATTTACGCTTGCCGACTTGCAGTACAAACGTACCGCCAGGCACTTTCAGGCCTTTGTCGCTGATGGTTTCGCCGTCAATTCGCACACCACCTTGTTCGACCATGCGCAGAGCTTCCGAGGTCGACGCGCAGAGTTGCGCTTGCTTGAGTAGTTGCCCGATACCCAGCGGCGCGCCAGTGATCGTCAACTCGGGGACTTCGTCAGGAATGCCACCACGGGCACGATGATCAAAATCTGCAAGTGCGGCCTCGGCTGCGCTACGCGAGTGAAAGCGTTCGACAATCTCTTGTCCGAGCAGCACCTTGATCTCGCGCGGATTACGTCCACCCTCGACATCCTTTTTGAACTGCGCAATCTCTGCCAGCGAACGGAACGACAGCAGGTCATACCAACGCCACATGGCAATATCAGAGATGCTCATGACTTTGGCAAACATGGTGTTGGGTGCTTCGGTGATGCCGATGTAATTGTTCTTGGACTTTGACATCTTGTCGACGCCATCAAGCCCTTCAAGCAGCGGCATGGTGAGAATACACTGCGGTGTCTGGCCGTAATCTTTTTGTAGCTCACGCCCGACTAGCAAATTGAATTTCTGATCAGTGCCACCAATCTCCAGATCGGATTCCAGGGCGACCGAGTCGTAGCCTTGCATTAACGGGTATAGCAACTCATGCACCGAGATGGGGGTACCCGCTTTCAGACGCTTAGTGAAATCCTCACGTTCTAAAATTCGTGCCACGGTATAGCGTGCCGACAGCTGAATCATGCCGCGCGCACCGAGCGGATCACACCACTCGGAGTTATAGCGGATCTCGGTACGTGCCGGATCCAGCACCAAACTAGCCTGAGAAAAATACGTCTTCGCGTTAGCTTCGATTTGCTCGCGCGTGAGTGGCGGGCGGGTGACGTTACGGCCG
>JAJTGD010000027.1 GCA_021299035.1 Oxalobacteraceae bacterium
GATCACGGTGAAGCTGATCAACCCGATTGCGATGGAAGAGGGTCTGCGCTTTGCGATCCGCGAAGGTGGCCGTACCGTGGGCGCCGGCGTGGTCGCGAAAATCATCGAGTAATTGCTGTTCCGGTCCGCCGGATGACTGAATCAATGCCGTGGGCTTAACCGCCTGCGGCTCGCTCTTTTAAGGAAGCAACATGGAAAAGCAAAAGATACGTATTCGATTGAAAGCCTTTGACTATCGCCTGATCGATCAGTCTGCGCTTGAGATTGTTGATACCGCGAAGCGAACCGGTGCTGTGGTCAAAGGGCCCGTACCGCTACCGACGCGCATACAGCGCTGGGACGTGCTCCGCTCGCCGCACGTGAACAAAAGCTCGCGTGACCAGTTCGAGATCCGTACCCATCAGCGCTTGATGGACATCGTTGACCCGACCGACAAAACGGTGGACGCGTTGATGAAGCTGGATCTTCCGGCCGGCGTCGACGTCGAAATCAAGCTTCAGTAATAGCAAAACAGCATCGTTCAGAGCTGGGGTTTCAATTGGGTTGTCGAAACCCTTGCCTCAAGTTATAATTTTCGGCTTGGTCGAGCGATTGCGTCTCTGACCCGCTGAAATTCTAAACACAGCCCCGCCCAATCGAAGGTGGGAATGGAGAAAACAATGAGCCTGGGCCTACTCGGTCGCAAGGTTGGCATGATGCGCATCTTTACGGATGACGGGGACTCAATCCCAGTCACCGTGGTTGACGTGTCCGACAACCGCGTGACGCAGATTAAAACGCCGGAAACTGATGGCTATGCAGCCATTCAGGTGACTTTCGGTAAGCGCCGCCCCTCCCGCGTCAACAAAGCCGCTGCTGGCCATCTGGCCAAAGCTGGCGTCGAAGCGGGTACCGTCCTCAAAGAATTCCGTGTCGACGCTGCGAAAGTGGCCGAGTTCAAGCCGGGCGACAATCTCGCCGTCAGCTTGTTCGAGGCTGGCCAAAAAGTCGATGTGCAAGGCGTCTCGATTGGTAAGGGCTATGCCGGCACCATCAAGCGCCACAACTTCCGTTCCGGCCGTCAGACTCACGGTAATTCCCGTTCGCATAACGTTCCGGGTTCTATCGGTATGGCGCAGGATCCGGGCCGCGTCTTCCCTGGTAAGCGCATGACCGGTCATATGGGCGATGTAACGCGCACCGTGCAGAATTTGGAAGTTGCACGTGTCGACGCAGAACGCCAGCTGATCCTCATCAAAGGCGCAGTTCCGGGTGCAAAAAATGGCGACGTCGTGGTTTTCCCGGCCGTCAAAGCCAAAGCAGCGAAGGGAGCTTAAGCCATGGAACTCAAGCTCCTGAATGCACAAGGTCAGGCTTCATCCAACGTGGCTGCACCGGACACAATTTTCGGTCGTGACTACAACGAAGCCTTGATTCACCAAATTGTTGTTGCTTACCAAGCCAATGCTCGCAGCGGTAACCGCAAGCAGAAGGATCGCGAAGAAGTCTCGCATACCACCAAGAAGCCTTGGCGCCAAAAGGGCACCGGTCGTGCACGTGCGGGTATGTCATCGTCACCGATCTGGCGTGGAGGTGGTCGCACATTCCCGAACACGCCAGACGAGAATTTCTCGCACAAGGTCAACAAGAAGATGTATCGCGCAGGTCTGTGCTCCATCTTGTCGCAACTCGCGCGCGATGATCGCCTGTCAGTGATCGAGGAACTGTCGCTCGAGGCGCCAAAGACAAAGCTGCTCGCGCAAAAACTGAAGGGGATGGGCTTGGACTCCGTGCTGGTGATTACAGACAGCCTGGACGAGAACCTGTTGCTGGCTTCCCGCAATCTGCCGAACGTGCTGATTTGCGAGCCACGTCACGCCGATCCGCTGTCGCTAGTGTTCTACAAAAAAGTGTTGATCACCAAGCCGGCGCTGGCAAAGATTGAGGAGATGCTGGCATGAGCGCAGTCATCAAACATAGCGAAGAGCGCCTGATGAAAGTATTGCTGGCGCCCGTGATCTCCGAGAAAGCGACCTTCGTCGCCGAGAAAAACGAGCAAGTGGTTTTCCTCGTCACGCCAGATGCGACCAAGCCTGAGATCAAGGCCGCGGTAGAAATGCTGTTCAAGGTCGAGGTTGAGTCGGTTCAGGTGGCCAATCGCGCAGGGAAGGTCAAGCGTACCGGGCGTTTCGTCGGTCGCCGTAACCATACCCGCCGTGCATTCGTTTCGCTCAAGCCGGGTCAGGAAATCAACTTCACCGAGGAGGCGAAGTAATGGCACTCGTTAAGCTAAAGCCGACCTCGCCTGGCCGTCGTGGCATGGTGAAGGTGGTAAATCCAGACCTTCACAAAGGGCGTCCATTTGCAGGTCTGATTGAGAAGAAGTCGAAATCAGCTGGCCGTAATAACAACGGTCACATCACGACCCGCCACCTCGGCGGTGGTCATAAGCAGCATTATCGCGTGGTCGATTTTCGTCGTAACAAGGATGGCATTTCGGCGAAGGTCGAGCGTCTTGAGTACGACCCGAACCGCAGCGCAAACATTGCCTTGCTTTGCTACGCAGACGGTGAGCGTCGCTACATCATCGCCCCGAAAGGCGTTGCAGTGGGCGACCAACTGATGAGCGGCTCAGAAGCGCCCATTAAGTCGGGTAACTGCCTGCCGATTCGGAACATACCTGTCGGTACGACCATGCACTGCGTCGAAATGATGCCGGGTAAGGGCGCGCAGATTGCGCGTACCGCTGGAGCTGCAGTTGTGCTGATGGCGCGTGAAGGCATCTATGCGCAGGTACGATTGCGCTCAGGCGAAGTTCGCCGCATCCATGTTGAATGCCGTGCCACGATCGGTGAAGTGGGTAATGGCGAACACAATCTGCGCAAAATCGGTAAAGCGGGTGCAACGCGTTGGCGTGGTATTCGCCCGACGGTTCGCGGTGTTGCAATGAACCCGATTGATCACCCACATGGTGGTGGTGAGGGCAGAACTGCTGCCGGTCGCCATCCGGTATCACCATGGGGTCAGCAGACCAAAGGCAAGAAGACGCGTCGCAACAAGCGGACGACGTCGATGATTGTCTCGCGTCGCGGTAAGAAATAAGGGGTATTAGATGGCACGTTCACTTAAAAAGGGGCCGTTCTGCGACGCCCATTTGCTGAAAAAAGTTGAGACCGCGCAAGCGAGTCGCGACAAGAAGCCCATTAAGACATGGTCGCGCCGCTCGACCATCATGCCGGATTTCATCGGCCTGACAATCGCGGTGCACAACGGCAAACAGCATGTGCCGGTTTACGTTTCCGAGAACATGGTCGGTCACAAGCTCGGCGAGTTTGCGTTGACCCGCACGTTCAAAGGTCACGCCGCCGACAAGAAAGCGAAAAAATAAGGTCCTGATATGGAAACCAAAGCCAGCCTCCGCAGCGCGCGCTTGTCGGCCCAAAAGGGCCGACTAGTTGCTGACCTGATCCGCGGGAAAAAGATCGACCAGGCGCTGAATATTCTTACTTTCAGCCCGAAAAAAGGTGCTTTCCTCATCAAGAAAGTGCTCGAATCCGCGATCGCCAACGCCGAACATAACGATGGCGCTGACATTGACGAACTGAAGGTGAAAACCATCTTCGTCGAAAAAGGTGCCGTATTGAAGCGCTTCACAGCCCGAGCAAAGGGTCGTGGTGATCGCATCTCCAAGCAAACATGTCACATCTACGTGACGGTCGGTAACTGAGGGAGTCACGATGGGACAGAAAATTCATCCGACTGGCTTTCGTCTAGCCGTCACGCGTAATTGGGGTTCGCGTTGGTACGCGGGCAACAGCAACTTCGCTCATATGCTGGGCGAAGATTTGAAGGTTCGTGCTTACCTGCGCAAGAAGCTGAAGAACGCATCGGTTGGCCGCGTATTGATCGAGCGTCCAGCAAAAAATGCGCGTATCACGATTTTTAGCTCGCGCCCTGGCGTTGTGATCGGCAAGAAAGGTGAGGATATCGAAGTATTGAAGTCCTCCTTGGCCAAGATGATGGGCGTGCCAGTGCATGTCAACATCGAAGAAATTCGCAAGCCTGAAACCGACGCACAATTGATCGCTGACTCGATCGCGCAACAGCTTGAGAAGCGCATCATGTTCCGCCGCGCCATGAAGCGTGCGATGCAAAACGCCATGCGCCTTGGTGCGCAGGGCATCAAGATCATGTCTTCGGGTCGTTTGAATGGTATCGAGATCGCGCGTACCGAGTGGTATCGCGAGGGTCGTGTGCCGCTGCACACGCTGCGCGCCGATATCGACTACGGTTTCGGCGAAGCAGAAACTACTTACGGCATCATTGGTATCAAGGTCTGGGTCTACAAAGGCGATCGTCTGGCAAGTGGTGAGACCCCAACGGTCGAGGCGCCGGCAGATGACGAGCGCAAGCGTCGCGCCCCACGTCGCGACGACGGCAAGCCCGCGGCTCGCACCGCGCGTAAGCCGGCAGGCGATGCTGCTCCGGCAGTGCCAGTCGCCAAGCGAGTACGCGCCAAGAAGGCCGAGCCAGCGGCCGCACCGGCTGAAAAGGCAGGAGAATAAACATGCTGCAACCAGCACGCAGAAAATATCGTAAAGAACAAAAGGGCCGCAATCGCGGTATCTCGCACGAGAGCGGCACATCGGTCTCGTTCGGCGAATATGGACTCAAAGCAGTTGGGCGTGGTCGCTTGACTGCGCGCCAAATCGAGTCGGCTCGCCGTGCGATGACGCGTCATATCAAACGTGGCGGCCGTATCTGGATCCGAATCTTCCCTGACAAACCGATCTCGCAAAAGCCAGCCGAAGTGCGTATGGGTAATGGTAAAGGTAGCCCGGAATACTACGTCGCAGAAATTCGCCCAGGCAAAGTGCTGTACGAAATGGATGGGGTCGGCGAAGAATTGGCGCGTGAGGCGTTCCGTCTGGCGGCTGCCAAGCTACCGCTGCAGACAACGTTTGTCGTGCGCCAAGTTGGCCAATAAGGGAGCAAGACATGAAAGCATCTGAACTCCGCGGCAAAGACGAGACAGCGCTCAAGAAAGAGCTGAACGAATTGCTGAAAGCTCAATTCGGTTTGCGTATGCAAATCGCGACCCAGCAGCTGAGCAACACAGCGCAGCTGAAGAAAGTGCGCCGCGATATTGCACGCGTCAAGACCGTGCTCAATCATAAGGACGCCTAAATGAATGCGACTGCAGAAAAGAAATCGCTGAAGCGGACCTTGGTCGGCACCGTGGTATCGGACAAGATGGACAAGACCGTGACGGTCATGATCGAACGTCGTGTTCGCCATCCCCTGTACGGCAAGATCATCGTGCGCTCGAACAAGTATCACGCGCACGACGAGGGTAACGTGGCCAAGACGGGTGACACCGTTGAGATCCAGGAGGGTCGTCCGATCTCCAAGACCAAGGCGTGGACGGTCACCCGCGTGGTGCAGACCGCCCAGATCGTTTAAGTCTTGCGCTCGTCGTATGCCTTAGTGCATAATGGCGGGCTTCCCGCGATGAGCTGGAAACAAGTGCTGCTGGCGTCGATGTCCAGCAGTTCGACCGTGGTAGCAGTAGCGTTTTGTCAACCCAATCGGCCACTCAGCGTCTGCAGAGCGGCTCAGCGGGACCAAGACTGACCGTAGTTGGATGCATTGTGCGTCTGCCGCGGGTTAAGTTGGGAAAGAAAAATCATGATTCAAACTGAGAGCCGGCTAGAAGTAGCCGACAACACTGGTGCGCAAGAAGTCTTGTGCATCAAGGTGATGGGTGGGTCCAAGCGCCGCTATGCGGGCATTGGCGACTTGATCAAGGTCACCGTCAAGCGCGCAGCGCCGCGCGGACGTGTGAAAAAAGGCGAAATCTATAACGCTGTCGTAGTGCGGACCGCCAAGGGCGTCCGTCGCCAAGATGGGTCGTTGATTCGCTTCGACGGCAACGCCGCGGTGCTTCTGAACGCCAAGCTCGAGCCGATCGGCACCCGTATTTTTGGTCCGGTCACGCGCGAACTGCGCAGCGAACGTTTCATGAAGATCGTGTCGCTTGCACCGGAAGTTCTGTAAGGGATCGCCATGGAAAAAATTCGCAAAGGTGACGAGGTGATCGTCCTGACCGGCAAAGACAAAGGCAAGCGCGGTGTTGTTCAGCAGCGCGTTGACGCGCAGCACATCGTGGTGGATGGCGTCAATGTTGCCAAGAAAGCGGTCAAGCCAAATCCGATGACCGGCACCACAGGCGGCATCGTTGATAAATTGATGCCGATTCATGTGTCGAACGTTGCGCTGTTTAATGCAGCGACCGGTAAGGCAGACCGAGTTGGCGTGAAGCTGGTGGATGGTAAGCGTGTTCGCGTTTACAAATCGACTGGCGAAGCGGTGAAGGTGTAATCATGGCGCGTCTACAGCAAACCTACGAAAAAGAAATCGTCGCAGCACTGACTTCAAAGTTTGGCTACACGTCGCGCATGCAAGTGCCGCGTTTGACCAAGATCACCCTGAACATGGGTCTTGGTGAAGCGGTAGCGGACAAAAAGATTATTGAGCATGCGGTTGGCGACATGACCAAAATCGCGGGCCAGAAGCCAGTGATTACCAAGGCGCGCAAGGCGATTGCAGGCTTCAAGATTCGTGAAGGCTACCCAATCGGTTGCATGGTCACGCTGCGCGGTGCCCGTATGTATGAATTCCTGGACCGTTTGGTCACCATCGCGTTCCCGCGTGTACGTGATTTCCGTGGTGTGTCGGGCAAAGCTTTCGACGGCCGCGGTAACTACAACATTGGGGTAAAAGAGCAGATTATTTTCCCCGAAATTGAGTACGACAAGATTGATGCGTTGCGTGGCATGAATATCAGTATCACCACCACCGCCAAGACCGACGAAGAAGCAAAAGCGCTTCTCGCCGCATTTAAATTCCCGTTCAGAAACTGAGGTTGCCATGGCAAAACTGGCACTGATTAACCGTGAACAGAAGCGTGCCGCGCTGGTGAAGAAATACGCTGCCAAGCGCGCCGAACTGAAAGCCATCATCGAAGACGCATCGAAATCGGACGAGGAGCGGTATGAAGCTCGTCTGAAGTTGCAGTCTTTGCCGCGTAATTCGGCGCCTAGTCGTCAGCGCAACCGTTGCGCTTTGACTGGTCGTCCACGTGGCACTTTCCGCAAATTCGGTCTTGGACGTACCAAGCTCCGTGAAATCGCCATGCGCGGCGAAATCCCGGGCATGACCAAAGCTAGCTGGTAATAGGAGAACAAGCAATGAGTATGAGCGATCCTATCGCCGATATGCTGACCCGTATCCGCAATGCGCAGACCGTCAACAAGACGACTGTCGCGATGCCGTCGTCGAAGCTGAAAGTGGCGATCGCCCGCGTCTTGAAAGACGAAGGCTATATCGAAAATTATGCTGTCGCTGAAGACGCCGGCAAGGCCACGCTTTCGATCGAGCTGAAGTACTACGCAGGCCGTCCTGTCATCGAGCGTATCGAGCGTGTCTCACGCCCTGGTCTGCGCGTTTACAAAGGCAAAACCGAGATCCCGACCGTCATGAATGGTTTGGGTGTGACGATCGTCTCGACACCTAAAGGTGTCATGACTGACCGCAAGGCGCGCGCTACCGGTACTGGTGGCGAGATCCTTTGCTACGTGGCTTGATAGGGGAGAAGCACGATGTCTCGAGTAGCCAAGATGCCGATCTCGCTTGCCGCTGGCGTTGAAGCGACTATTAGCGCGGAAAAGATTTCGGTCAAAGGTCCACAAGGTTCCCTGTCACTGCCGTTGACTGGCCAGGTCGTGATCAAGAACGAGAACAATACGCTCACGTTTACGCCCTCGGATGATTCGCGGGAGTCGGTTGCGATGTCCGGCACTGTGCGTGCGTTGGTTAACAACATGGTGGTGGGCGTATCTCAGGGTTTCGAAAAAAAGTTGTCACTAGTTGGCGTGGGTTATCGCGCGCAAGCACAAGGCGACAAGCTGAACCTCTCGCTAGGTTTTTCGCACCCGATCGTTCACCAGATGCCCGCTGGCGTGAAATGCGAGACTCCAACGCAGACTGAAATCCTAATTAAAGGGATCGACCGTCAAAAGGTGGGTCAGGTCGCTGCCGAAGTGCGCGCCTACCGCAGCCCCGAGCCTTACAAAGGCAAAGGCGTTCGCTATGCGGACGAGGTTGTGGTGATCAAAGAAACCAAGAAGAAGTAAGGGCTGAACATGGACAAGAAAGCATCCCGCCTGCGCAGATCACGGCAGACGCGTGCCAAGATTGCGGAGCTGAAAGTCAATCGACTGTCGGTGCACCGTACGAATCTGCATATCTATGCCACGATTTACGCACCCGACGCCAAGGTACTGGCTTCCGCGTCGACTGCAGAGGCTGAAGTACGTGCCGAACTGGCTGGCAAAACTGGCAAGGGCGGCAATACCGCAGCTGCAGCGATCGTTGGAAAGCGCGTCGCTGAAAAAGCGCTTAAAGCAGGGATTGATACCGTCGCCTTCGATCGTGCTGGTTTTCGTTACCACGGCCGAATCAAAGCCGTTGCTGATGCAGCGCGCGAAGCTGGTCTGAAGTTCTAAGGAATACTGACTATGGCAAAAATGCAGCAGAAAATGCAGAGCGACAAGCCGGACGACGGCATGCGCGAGAAGATGATTGCGGTCAATCGCGTCACCAAAGTGGTCAAGGGCGGTCGCATCATGGGCTTCGCCGCGCTGGCTGTGGTGGGTGATGGTGATGGTCGCATCGGCATGGGCAAAGGCAAATCGAAGGAAGTGCCTGTCGCAGTGCAAAAAGCGATGGAAGAGGCCCGCCGCAAGATGATTAAGGTCAGCTTGAAAAATGGCACGCTACATCACATGGTTCATGGTCGCCACGGCGCCTCGTCCGTGATGATGATTCCTGCCAAAGAAGGTACCGGTGTGATCGCTGGTGGTCCGATGCGCGCAATTTTCGAAGTCATGGGCGTCACCAACGTGGTTGCGAAATCCCACGGTTCGACCAACCCCTACAACATGGTTCGCGCGACGCTAGATGGTCTTGCGAAGATGAGCACCCCGTCCGAGATTGCAGCCAAGCGCGGCAAGACGGTCGAAGAAATTCTGGGCTGAGGTAATAGCGATGGCAAACACGATCAAAGTGAAACTGGTCAAAGGGCTGATTGGCACCAAGCAGTCACACCGTGACACAGTACGTGGCCTCGGTCTGCGCAGGTTGAACTCTGAGCGCGAACTCGAAGATACCCCAGCGGTGCGCGGCATGATTAACAAAGTCGCCTATCTCGTCAAAGTAGTGTCGTAAGCACTGCTGACGAATGGAGAACATGATGCAACTTAATACTATTCAACCCGCAGCAGGGTCGAAGCACCCGAAGCGCCGCGTTGGTCGCGGTATCGGTTCCGGCTTGGGCAAGACAGCCGGTCGCGGACACAAGGGCCAGAAGTCCCGTGCGGGCGGTTTTCACAAAGTAGGTTTCGAGGGTGGCCAGATGCCGCTGCATCGGCGTTTGCCGAAGCGCGGTTTCAAATCGCCTTCCAAACCATTTAAAGCTCAGGTTCGTCTCGGTGATTTGGCTAAATTGCCGGTCGACCAGATCGACATGTTGGCGTTGAAGCAGGCGGGACTGGTATCCGAGCTGGCGCGCAGCGTACGTGTGATCAAGGCCGGTGAGATCAGCAAAAAGCTGACGGTCAAAGGCGTGATTGTTACCGCGGGCGCAAAAGCTGCAATTGAGGCAGCGGGCGGCTCGGTAGAGTAAGCGCTTTAAATAAAGACACACGTGGCGACAGCATCCAATTCTGCGAAGAGCTCTGCGAGCGGTTTCCCATGGAACCGTCTCTGGTTCTTGCTGGGTGCGCTAATCGTGTTCAGGATTGGCGCGCACATTCCGGTCCCGGGTATCGATCCGGTGCAGCTGGAGGCTTTGTTCAACCAGAACAGTGGCGGCATCCTTGGGATGTTCAACATGTTTTCTGGCGGCGCATTGTCGCGTTTCACGATATTTGCGCTCGGGATCATGCCGTACATCTCGGCCTCGATCATTATGCAGCTGCTGACCGTCGTGTCACCGCAGCTCGAAGCGATCAAGAAGGAAGGGGAGTCTGGTCGCCGCAAGATCACCCAATACACCCGCTACGGCACGCTGGTGTTGGCCACATTTCAGGCCCTAGGTATTGCAGTGGCGCTTGAAGCCCAAGCGGGCCTGGTTATCGATCCAGGTCTGGCATTTCGCTTCACGACGGTTGTGACCTTGGTCACCGGCACGATGTTCCTGATGTGGCTGGGAGAGCAGATTACTGAGCGTGGTCTGGGCAACGGTATTTCGATCATTATTTTTGCAGGTATCGCAGCTGGCTTACCGAGTGCGATTGGTGGATTGTTCGAATTGGTGCGCACAGGCTCAATGCATGCGCTGACTGCAATCCTGATCTGTGTTCTGGTTGGTCTGGTGACTTATGCGGTTGTGTTTATCGAGCGTGGTCAGCGAAAGATTTTGGTCAACTACGCGAAACGCCAGGTCGGTAACAAAGTGTATGGTGGCCAAAGTAGTCATCTGCCACTTAAGCTGAACATGGCAGGGGTTATCCCGCCGATTTTTGCGTCGTCGATCATTTTGTTTCCGGCGACGATTACCAGTTGGTTTACATCGGGAGACGCCAGTGGTGGTGTGGTTCGTTTTCTGAAGGATTTGGCGGCATCATTGGCGCCAGGCGAGCCGATTCATGCACTGTTGTATGCGGCAGCGATCGTATTCTTTTGTTTCTTTTACACCGCCTTGGTTTTCAACAGTAAGGAAACTGCTGACAACCTGAAGAAAAGTGGTGCATTTGTTCCAGGCATTCGACCCGGTGAGCAGACCAGCCGTTATATCGACAAGATCCTGACGCGCCTGACCCTGGCTGGTGCCGTTTACATCACGGTGATCTGCTTGCTGCCAGAATTTCTGATCGCGCGCTGGAACGTACCGTTTTATTTTGGTGGCACCTCATTGTTGATTATTGTTGTGGTCACCATGGATTTCATGGCGCAGGTGCAGAACTACGTGATGTCGCAGCAATACGATTCGCTGCTGCGAAAAGCGAATTTCAAGGGTGGAATTCCAACCCGTTGAGCGAGAGGATTAGACGGCTTATATGTCCAAAGACGACGTGATTCAAATGCAGGGGGAGATTCTCGAAAACCTCCCGAATGCGACCTTCAGGGTGAAGCTTGAAAATGGCCATGTCGTACTTGGACACATATCCGGAAAAATGAGGATGAATTACATCCGGATTCTGCCCGGTGACAAAGTGACGGTTGAGCTGACACCGTACGACCTAAGTCGGGCCAGGATTGTTTTTAGAACCAAGTAATCGCCTTACCAGCAATCGAAAGATAGAAAGAAGAGGGCAAACATGAAAGTGCTCGCATCAGTAAAACGGATCTGCCGCAAGTGCAAGATCATCAAGCGCAAAGGCGTAGTTCGCGTCATTTGTACTGAACCGCGCCACAAGCAGCGCCAGGGTTAATCAAGCTTAGCGATCGAGGGACAACGCATGGCACGTATTGCAGGGGTCAATATTCCCAACCATCAGCACACCGTCATCGGCCTAACCGCCGTTTTCGGTATCGGTCGTCCACGCGCCGAGTTAATTTGCGCGAACACGGGCGTACCTACTACCAAGAAGGTCAAGGATCTCGACGACAACGAGCTCGAGAAGCTGCGCGATGAGATCGGCAAATTCATCGTCGAGGGTGACCTTCGCCGTGAAGTGTCGATGAACATCAAACGGCTAATGGATCTCGGCTGCTACCGAGGCCTTCGCCACCGTAAGGGCTTGCCGGTTCGCGGTCAGCGTACTCGTACCAACGCGCGGACCCGTAAAGGCCCACGTAAAGCAGCGCAAGCGCTGAAGAAGTAATCCCGTCGCGGACACAAGGACACCACCATGGCAAAAGCATCGAACAACGCCGCTTCGCGCGTTCGGAAGAAGGTCAAAAAGAACGTCGCTGAAGGCATTGCGCACGTTCACGCCTCCTTCAACAACACCATCATCACGATCACCGATCGCCAGGGCAATGCCCTGTCGTGGGCGACCTCGGGCGGTGCTGGCTTCAAGGGCTCGCGTAAATCGACTCCGTTCGCAGCACAGGTTGCCGCGGAAGCTGCTGGCAAAGTGGCTGTGGAATGCGGCGTGAAGAATCTGGAAGTGCGTATCAAGGGCCCCGGCCCCGGGCGCGAGTCCGCAGTGCGCGCGCTGAACAGCTTGGGCATCAAGATCACCCAGATTCAAGACGTGACACCGGTGCCGCATAACGGTTGCCGTCCACCGAAGCGTCGCCGCATCTAAATTACGACTTCGCAGTTGTTGTACGTGACCCGCCGCGCACCGGCGGGTTTTGTTCTAAGACCACCGTTCGGTAGCAGGCAGACCGAACTAGCGTTTCAAGGCGTTGTGCCTGAGGCGTCATCAACGTAGAGGAAATACCGTGGCACGTTACATTGGACCTAAAGCAAAACTTTCCCGTCGTGAAGGCACCGACCTGTTCCTGAAGAGCGCACGGCGCTCGCTGGATTCCAAGTGCAAACTGGATTCCAAGCCAGGACAGCATGGCCGTACCTCAGGTGCGCGTACTTCCGACTATGGCAACCAGCTGCGTGAAAAGCAGAAGGTCAAGCGCATGTATGGCGTGCTGGAGCGTCAGTTCCGTCGCTATTTCGCCGAGGCAGACCGCCGCAAGGGCAACACCGGCGAGACATTGCTTCAATTGCTCGAAGCGCGCCTGGATAACGTTGTCTATCGCCTGGGTTTCGCGTCAACACGTGCCGAGGCCCGACAACTGGTATCGCACAAGGCCATCGTTGTTAATGGCAATGTGGTGAACATCCCCTCTTACTCGGTTCGCGTTGGTGACATCGTCTCTGTGCGTGAAAAAGCCAAGAAGCAGGTTCGCATTGCCGAAGCGCTGTCGTTAGCCGAACAATCGGGATTCCCGATGTGGGTGGCGGTCGATGCCAAGAAAATGGAGGGTTCGCTCAAGACCCTGCCAGATCGTAGCGACTATAACCAAGAGGTTAACGAGTCGCTGATCGTCGAATTGTATTCGCGCTAATTTCTTCCGCTACCCACTCACGGGTGGGTAGTGTTCCGATATGCCATCAGCCTTATCGGTGTAACGAGCCGAGGGTATTGAAAGGATATTCATGCAAACCAATCTGTTAAAGCCGCGCATTATCGAAGTCGAGCACATCGCTCCTGGCCATGCCAAAGTTGTGATGGAGCCTTTCGAGCGTGGCTATGGTCACACCCTCGGTAACGCGCTCCGCCGTGTGCTGCTGTCTTCTATGGTGGGTTATGCGCCAACCGAAGTATCGATAGCCGGCGTCGTGCACGAGTACTCATCGATCGACGGCGTGCAGGAAGACGTGGTCGACATCCTGCTGAACTTGAAGGGTGTGGTCTTCAAGCTGCAGAGCCGTGATGAGGTCACGCTGACCTTGAAAAAAGAAGGCGAGGGCCCGGTACTGGCTTCTGATATCGACTTGCCGCACGATGTCGAGCTGATCAACCCTGACCATGTCATCGCGCATCTGACCGCTGGTGGCAAGATCGACATGCAAGTCAAAGTCGAGAAGGGCCGTGGTTACGTTCCGGGCAACGTACGTCGTTTGGCCGAAGACGCCAACAAGACGATCGGCCGGATCATTCTCGATGCTTCTTACTCCCCTGTGCGTCGTGTGTCGTACACCGTTGATTCGGCCCGTGTCGAGCAGCGTACAGACCTCGACAAGCTGGTGATGAACATCGAAACCAACGGTGTGATTTCTCCGGAAGAAGCGATTCGTCAGTCCGCTCGTGTACTGGTTGATCAGTTGAATGTGTTTGCGGCGCTAGAGGGCACCGAAGCAGCGGCAGAGGCACCTTCGCGTGCGCCGACCGTTGATCCGATTCTCTTGCGTCCGGTTGACGATCTCGAACTCACCGTGCGTTCTGCCAACTGCCTCAAGGCCGAGAACATTTATTACATTGGTGATCTTATCCAGCGTAGCGAGAATGAACTGTTGAAAACGCCAAATCTGGGTCGTAAGTCGCTCAACGAGATCAAAGAAGTATTGGCCTCGCGCGGACTGACCTTGGGCATGAAGCTCGAGAACTGGCCACCAGCCGGCCTCGACAAATAAGTCGTACTCACTATTTTTGAACTTTACCGGCCCGCGCTAGGCTCGAAAGAGCTGGCGATAGAAGAGCTGGATTAAAACTTGTAAAAGGAAATTACCATGCGTCACCGTCACGGACTACGCAAACTGAACCGAACCTCGTCGCATCGCCTCGCGATGCTGCGCAACATGACGGTCTCTTTGCTCAAACACGAAGCCATCAAGACAACTGTCCCCAAGGCGAAAGAACTGCGTCGCGTTGTCGAGCCGATCATCACGCTCGGCAAGGTTGATACCTTGGCCAATAAGCGTTTGGCATTTTCGCGTTTGCGCGATCGCGATATCGTGGTCAAGCTATTCGCAGAGATTGGCCCACGCTACAAGGCGCGCAACGGCGGCTACCTGCGCATCCTGAAAATGGGATTCCGCCAAGGTGATAATGCGCCGATGGCTTTTGTTGAACTGGTCGATCGTCCCGACAACAGCGAAGCGGTCGCAGCAGAATAAACGCGCTACGTGTCGTGCTGCAGTATCCAGCCAGGCCAAGCGCCTGGCTTTGTTTTTTGAGCGTGAACAATGCCCATCCTGACTGTTGAACATCTGCGTAAATCCTACGGCGAAGGCGCAGACCGACATATCGTGATCGACGATGTGTCGTTCGCACTGGAGCGCGGCGAGTGCTATGGCCTGTTGGGTCCGAACGGTGCTGGCAAGACGACTACTTTGCGGCTGTGTCTCGGGCTGACCGCGCCCGATAGCGGGCAGATTATTTTGGTCGGACACTCGGTACCGCGAGACGCACGGCGCGCAAGGCTGAAGATCGGCGTCGTGCCGCAGATCGACAGCCTCGACCCGGACTTCACGGTCGAAGAAAACCTGTTGGTGTACGGACGTTACTTCGGCATGCAGCCGGCGCAAATTCATGCACGACTCGACTGGTTGCTCGAGTTCTCCAATCTCGCCAACAAGCGCCATGCGCGCCTGGGCGAGTTATCCGGTGGCATGAAGCGTCGACTCACACTGGCGCGTGCCTTGGTGAATGACCCCGATCTGATCTTCATGGACGAGCCAACCACCGGGCTTGATCCGCAAGCACGGCACATGATCTGGGAACGACTGAAAGCCTTGCTTGCAGCGGGCAAAACCATCCTGCTGACCACTCACTTCATGGACGAGGCGGAGCGTCTGTGCAATCGACTCGCCGTGATTGATCATGGCCGGCTGATTGCCGAGGGTGAGCCACGTGAGCTGATCGCTCAGCATATCGAGTCGCAAGTACTTGAGGTGTACGGCGATCAGGCGGCGGCTTGGGCAGAGCAAGCCCGTGCGATGGCAGAGCGTGTCGAAATTAGTGGTGACACGGTTTTCTGTTACACCCAGCACGCCGAACCATTACTGCAAAGTTTGTCGCACGCTTCTGGCTTACGTTATTTGCACCGACCTGCGAATTTGGAAGACCTTTTCCTTAAGCTGACCGGTCGTGAGATGAGGGATTGAGATGAGCGCACTCCACTATCGCTTACCCGGACTCGGCCTGCGGTTCATACCCGTCTGGCGCCGTAACCTGCTGGTGTGGCGCAAACTCGCGATAGCGAGTGTGATCGGGAATATCGCCGAGCCGATGATCACCTTGCTGGCGTTTGGCTACGGCCTTGGTAGTTTGCTTCAGCAGATCGAGGGCGTGCCCTATATCGAGTACCTCGCGAGTGGTTCAATCTGTATGTCCGTGATGATGGCTGCTTCATTCGAGTCTCTGTATTCGGCGTTTTCACGTATGCATGTGCAAAAGACCTGGGAGTCTTTGCTGAACACGCCGTTGGAGCTCGACGATATCGTACTGGCTGAAATGCTATGGGCTGCCAGCAAAGCCATGATCTCAGGCTTGGCCATCTTGCTGGTACTGTTCGCGCTGGGAATCGGCCTGCATCCCACCACGCTGTTGGTGCCACCACTGTTGTTAATCATCGGCGTGTGTTTCGCGTCGATTGCATTGATAGTGAACGCGATTGCCAAGGCGTACGATTTCTTTACCTACTACTTCACCCTCGTACTGACCCCAATGATTTTTCTGTCCGGCGTCTATTACCCGGTAAGCCAGCTACCGAGTTGGCTGCAGTCTGTCGCTGGCATCTTGCCGCTCGGCGCGGCGGTGCGTCTTGTGCGACCATTGCTGCTGGGTGGTGTGCCTGCGGATCCGATCAGGGACCTGGCGATTTTATTGGCTTACATCGTAGTCGGTTTCTATCTCGCGACCGTACTCACCCGCAGGCGTTTATTGAAGTAAATGTTGCAGAGGTGGTGATGAGCGATGCGCAAGTTTTGATGGTGATGTCGAACGCGCCAGATAAGGCAAGCGCGCATGCGTTGGCACGCGCCCTAATCGAAACCAAGTTGGCGGCGTGTGTGAACATTTTGCCGGGTGTGCAATCCATCTATCGTTGGCAGGGGCAGATTGAGCAGGCTGATGAGGTCACATTGCTGATCAAAACCACGCGTCAGCATTACGCCCAATTGCAACAGACGCTCGTCAGCGCCCA
The DNA here is from genome assembly GCA_021299035.1 of Oxalobacteraceae bacterium. Classification (GTDB taxonomy): domain Bacteria; phylum Pseudomonadota; class Gammaproteobacteria; order Burkholderiales; family Burkholderiaceae_D; genus Pernthalerella; species Pernthalerella lacunae. Next base: position 16,642 of record JAJTGD010000027.1, read on the forward strand.
TCCCTACGATGTCCCCGAGCTGATCGCTTGGCCAATCAACGAAGGCTATGCCCCCTATCTGCAATGGGTGGCGGCTGAAACCACTAGCGACAAACATGCGTAACTGGTTTGGTCTATGCGATCTGGTCAGAGCTGGCCTCTGTCTTGTTGCGGCCCTATGCTTTGTCACGCCGTCGGTGCAAGCGCAAGATTTCCTGGCGCCCGAGCAAGCGTTTGCTTTCGGTGCGCGTATGCGCGATGCGGCGACCATCGAAGTGAGTTTTCGTATCGCCGATGGTTACTACATGTATCGCGACAAAATCGCGGTATCCGCCGAGGGTGCGACGCTGGGCAAGGTCGAGATCCCACGGGGCACAATAAAATTCGATCCGAATTTCGATAAAGAGCTGGAGACCCTCAGACAACAACTGACATTAGCGATTCCGGTGCAAGCCAGCGGGTCTTTTAAGTTGAAAGTAACGAGCCAAGGTTGTGCTGACAAAGGCCTGTGCTATCCGCCGATGGAATCAGTCGCAACCTTGTTAACAGCGAACAGTGGGGTTGATGTTGCAGCGCTGGCTGCGGATGGCGAGATGGGTCGTATCGAAGCGTCGCTTGCGAGTGGCCGTCTGCTGCTGATCCTGCCACTATTCCTGCTGCTCGGTCTGGGTCTCTCATTCACGCCTTGCGTGCTGCCGATGGTACCCATTCTGTCTTTCATTATTGCCGGCGAGGGCGCGCAGACCAGCCGTCAGCGCGGTTTCGTGCTGGCAGTCGCCTACTCACTGGGTATGGCATTGGTGTACACCGCACTCGGTATCGCCGCCGGCCTGATCGGCGAAGGCCTGTCGGCCACGCTGCAAAGCCCGCCGATTCTTTCTGCGTTTGCGATCCTGATGGCAGTCATGGCGCTCTCAATGTTCGACGTCTACCAACTGCAAGTGCCCGCGTCGCTGCAGCTCGCTTTGACGCGCCTGTCCGAGCGTCAGCGCGGCGGCAAGCTGCTCGGCGTATTCGTGATGGGCGCAATCTCCGCATTGATCGTCGGGCCCTGTGTCGCTGCACCGCTGGCCGGCGCGCTGGTCTACATCAGTCAGACACGCAATGTACTGATCGGTGGCAGCGCCTTGTTCGCGATGGCTGTTGGCATGAGTGTCCCCCTACTTTTGGTGGGTATATCAGCGGGCTCGCTGCTGCCGCGCGCGGGTGCCTGGATGCAGACTGTGAAGCATTTTTTCGGCGTCCTGATGTTGGCGCTCGCCTTGTGGATGGTGTCGTCGTTGATACCAGCGTGGTTTCTCATGCTGGGCTGGGGCTTGCTGGGTGCTGGCTATGGCGTGTTCCTGATGCGTGACAAGTCGCTAGGCTGGCGGGCACGACTGTTGGGTACTGTTTTTATCGCCCTTGGCGGAGTACAACTGCTGGGGCTTGCCACGGGAGGGCGTGATGCATGGTCGCCGCTGGCTCAGCTGCGTGGGCAGCAGCATCAGAAGACTGTATTCACGCGTGTGCGGAGCGTCGCGGAACTCGATGCGGCACTAGCCAACACCGGAGGGCGGCGCGTGATGCTCGACTTCTACGCCGACTGGTGCGTCTCTTGTATCGAGATGGAAAAACTCACCTTCACTAATCCGGAGGTGAAAACCAAGCTGGACCATATGCTGCTGCTACAGGCGGATGTCACTGCCAACAATGACGACGACAAGGCACTACTGAAACGCTTCGGTTTATTCGGCCCGCCCGGCATCATTTTGTTCGACGCACATGGTACCGAGATTCGTGGCACACGCGTGATTGGCTATCAGTCGCCAGCACAATTTCTTCATTCATTACAAAAGGCGGAATAGATAGTCATTCATCTACGCAGCTTAAGACCACCGGCCGCGCTTGTTGTGGGGAACTGTCAGTTTAGATATCTGGCGGTAGCTCGGGCAGGATGACTTCTTTCGGAAGCGCACCAGGGGCAGGGTTATTCCGAGGTATGTCGGCATTGGCGGCATCGACAAATCGGACCTGCTTCTGTACGGGAATTTGAAAGACCTTATTTGCACTGTAAAAGGCGTCAGCGGAATAAATCTCCGAGGACGACTTCATCGAATCCCCCTTGATCGGGGCCCCCATCATGTTGCGGAGTTTCTTTTTCAGGCCAGCTCGAGTCTCAAGCTTCATGATGACATCGTCGATCTTGGCTCTCGCTTTATTTGCAAAGGCTTGAAGCTTGCCGGATTTATCGTCGAGGATCCGCTCCGGGCTAACGCGAGAAAAAACTCTGACTCTGCCTTCCTTGCCATCAGGCGTGATGAATTTTTCTTCTTTCGCGATGACGACATCGTAGCCGCCCTTCATGCCCTCCGTACTTGTGGCGCCTAGATTGGGATGAACTACTGTGGGTGTTATGAAGGTTCTGCTCATTTTCATTCCCCACATAGAACATGTCAGTTAATCAAAAATTTGGCTGCATCCTTTCAAGGCTGTGTGTCGATTATCGGAATTAGGTTCGAACATGTTGCATTCCTGCAAATTTAGGCGCCTTTGACCAGGCGCGCTATATCCCTCGCAAAGTATAGGGCATGCCGGGCTTCACCATCACCATATCCGCGCCCTCGGCAAGGTCGAGCGCGACTTCACGCAAGGCCTCGTCTGAATTGCCCGGATCCATTTGGTAAGTGGCCTTATTGCCTTTACCCAGATTAGCGGCCGAGCCGACTGCGTCGCGGAACGGGCCGTAAAACGCGGAAGCATACTTGGCCGAATAGGCCATGATGCGAGTGTAGATATGCCCCTTGTCTTCCAGCGCTGTACGGATAGCACCAATGCGTCCATCCATCATGTCAGAAGGGGCAACGATATCGACGCCTGCAGCGGCTTGTATCAGCGCTTGCTGCACTAACAACGCCGTTGTCTCATCATTGAGCACATAGCCGTCGTCGTTCAGCACGCCGTCTTGACCGTGGCTGGTGTAAGGATCAAGCGCGACATCGGTCAACACGCCCAGTTCTGGGAAGCGCTGCTTTAACGCGCGTACCGCGCGCGGTACTAGGCCGTTGGGATTGGTTGCTTCAATGCCGTCAGGGGTTTTTAGTTGCGGATCGATCACCGGGAAGAGTGCCAGCACTGGTATACCGAGCGATACACACTCCTCAGCGACCGGCATTAACAGATCGACCGACAAACGCTCGACACCCGGCATAGACGGAACCGCCTCGCGTTTTTTGTCGCCGTCGAGAATGAAGACGGGATAAATCAGATCGGCGGGCGTGATGACATTTTCGCGCATCATCGCGCGCGAGAATGCATCCTTGCGCATGCGGCGCATACGCGTTGCAGGGAAGCGG
>JAJTGD010000028.1 GCA_021299035.1 Oxalobacteraceae bacterium
GGTAGCTCGGGCCGGAATTGGTATTTGTTTTGAATAATCAGCACATCGGGGAAATTCACCCCGGCGGCCATGATGTCTACCAATACTTCGCCCGCATTGGGCTGTGGCTCGGGTAATACCTCAACGCTCAGTGAATCTGGCGGGCCCCACGCTTTGCACACTACGGCTTTCATTTGTCTGGCCCTTGTTCGGTTCATGAAAATTTCGGCGCACGCTTTTCGAGAAAGGCACGAATGCCCTCACGCGCATCATCGGTCGCACCAGAGGCGAGCATACTCTCGCGCTCCATATCAAAGTGGGCATGCAAGCCATGGTGCTGCGCAGCCTCGATCAGACTCTTGATACGTGCCAAAGCTTGCTTTGGACCCTGCGCGAGTTTCTGCGCCATGGCGCGCGCTTTGTCCTGTAGTTCTTGGTCTGGGTACACTTCGTCCACCAAACCAACCGCACGGCATTCTGCTGCGGTAAACGGCCGGTTCGTCAGAAACACTTCCTTCGCCTTGGCCGCGCCGGCACGACGGGTAATAAACCACGAGCCACCAACATCGGGCGTCAGACCGATCGCAGAGTAACCACCCCGCAGTTTCATCGACTCAGCCGCCAGCACGATATCTCCGCACAGCGCAAACCCAATCCCACCCCCACCAACCGGGCCATTGATCGCGCACACAATTGGCATCGGCAGCAAAGTCAGCAGCTTCATTGCCTCGAGTACTGGGTCGAGCAATTCCTCAAGGACTTGGGTCAAGGGACGCGAGGTGTCGGCAAAGGCGTTGATATCACCACCCGCACAAAACTGCTTACCCTCACCCGTGATCAGCACCGCGCGTACCGAGGCATCCGATGCAATGGTCTGCACGGCCGAGGCGAACGCACGCGCCATGGCCAGATCCAGCACGTTGGCGCGCTCTGGTGCGCTGAAGGTCATGGTCGCGAGCCCGTGCTCGATCTGCAGTCAGTTTCAGGGGGGATGTCATCGGATAGGCTCCGCAGGCGTGCTTTTGTGGGTTGATTGACTGCTTAGCCCCGGATTTTAACAAAGCGGGGCTGGGGGAATGGCGGGGGGTTGGCTTAGCGCTTAGCCGTTTAGGCATACTCATGCTTGGATCGCCCTAAACCAAGCTTGCAGGAGGCTTGAGAGGATCCATCCGTTTAGAGACTCGCGCAATATCGGCCAGTGCAGCCGCAAGAAGTACAGGATCTCCATCCGCCATCACAATGGCGAGATACTCACAAACCGCACCAGCCTCATCTAAGTAACCCGCCACATCAAAATCGGGAAGGTCGTTGATGTTGATCTTTCGAGTCATGTAGTCGTCCAATATTCAGCGCCCCAGTATTCTTTTGACTCCTGAAGACACAAAGAATTATTAGCATGAGAAAAGGGAGCCGAAGCTCCCTTTTGGTTGGTGATACTGGTCTAGTCAGACCTGACCGCTGTAGCCCAAAGTGATCAGAAACTATAACGAACGCCAACAAACACCATCCGAGGACGGCCCGGCTGCAAACCATTGGTACGGGCATTGAAGTAGCGCTTATCAGTCAAGTTTTCAACCGTCGCAAACCACGTCGTTTTCTCACCCAACGGGGAATAACTCAAGGAAGCATTGGCTAAAGTTAGTGCAGGGATTTCCCCGAAAAGGCCTTGACTGTCATCATCCTGCACAGCCAGATTCGTCGGGTCACCATTGTTAACGCCATCCACATAGCCTTCCGGCGAGGTGCCAGTGTAGTTTTGTGCGTTACCAAACTGACGACTCAGGTGTGTCAAGCCAATCCGCCCACGCCAACCATCCGGCCGCTCGTAGGATAGATTGAGTGTCAGCATATGCTTAGGCGCATAGGGCAAGCGATTGCCGGCGGCGTAAGTACCGTAGCCGTCCTCGCCTTCACCAGCTACCGTCCCACTATCCTTGAATTTTGCTGTAAACAAATTGGTATAGCTGACGCTCACGAAAACATTATTTCGCTGGTCAAAAAGCAGCTCACCCGAGTTCAGACGCCCCGCAAGCTCGATGCCCGTGTGCTGGGCACGTCCAGCGTTTCTGAAAATGCCGTCTGATTGAACAACGAGATCACTGATATCCATGTTGAACAGAGTCGCTTCCACGCTACCTGACTTCAACGCGGATGAACGAACACCGATCTCAGAAGTGATTGACGTCTCTGGACGGGTTGGCACTAATCCAGTATCGCCAATATCTCGATCAGGGCGAGGCGGCGCAAACCCTTTGTGTACACCGGCAAACACCGTGGTCGACGATAAACCATTCCAAGCCACACCCAATCCGGGTAATGCGAGTGACTTAGAGTGCTTCAGTGACGAATCAAGATCGCCGAACCCTGCCCCAGAGTAAAGCCCCTTGTCGTAAGTTATTCTCTCAAAACGAACGCCCGGCGTGACTGCCCAATCGCCAGTCAAGAAAGTATTCTGTGCGTAGGCTGCCATCGCCTTCACGTTAACCTTTAGACGCTCTTCTTCCTCAGCAGCGGCAGCAAAACCAACATTTGGATCGAAAGTATATTTTTTTCGGTCAATTCGCTCTTCGTGGTAACGAAAACCGACTACGGTTTCATTTTCCACACCAAAGCTGCTGTGCCTTAATTGCAGTTTTGGCTCTATGCCATATGTCTGATACGTACGAGGACGGATGGCGTGTTGGGTACTTGAGAGCTCATATGTTGCAGGAGGGCCATCCTCAAGCTCAAACTCTCGAAACCGCCGCGACTGCCGATTGGTTTTTGTATAGTAAAGCTGCGTCGATAGCTTAGCTTTTTCATTCAAATCGAGCTCGTGAATCAATTGCGCCATGTCGCGCTTCATGGTGAAACGCTCTTGGCGAAGATCTGCTAGCGTGCCGTCTGCGCCGAGCGGATTGGCGCGATATTCAGCAGCAGTTAAGCCCGTTTCGCTGAATCGGGAATCTTCCTGGAAATTTGAATATTTTCCGGTAATTCGCTGATTGCTACCGATTTTATACATACCTTTTAATGCAACATCTTGAAGATCAAAGCCGTGTTCTCGCCGAATACCGTCACCCTGCTTCTTCAATACGTCAATCATGAGACCGCCGTTTTCAGTACCGGAACCGACGCTGAAGTGACCATCGTAGTAGCCTCGGTTACCTCCAGAAATCTTGATGCTGCCCCGAGTCCCATCTGTTGGCACCGGGCGCGTGACAAAGTTGATCATCCCACCCATGGTCTGAGGACCATAAAGAATCTGTCCTGATCCCTTCAACACCTCAATCCGATCAACGCGATCGAGTGGTGTTGAATAATGCGCACTGGGATCACCATAAGGCGCAAAGAAAATCGTCGGGGCGCCATCTTCCAACAGCAAAGTACGAGAGCTGCGGCGGGAATTCAGCCCACGCAAACCAATGTTTAGGTGGGTACCTGCGACGTCTTCGCCAACCACATGCAAGCCAGGAATTTCACGAATAGTTTCGATAATCGAAAATGGATTACGTGCCTGCAGATCATCTCGTGACAATACAAATGATGACCCGGGCAGCGTCTCCAAGCTGCCAGGAAGAATACTGGATCCCTTAACCTCAACGGGCGGTAAGGTTCGAGTTTCAGCTTGTTGCGCGTGTGCACCCGAGCTTAAAGCCATCGCGACCGCTGAAGTCATTACGGTCTTGCGAAAAACGGTCATGCCAGTCTCCCCACTATATTTATTGGCGCTCGCCGTCACCCAATATGAAGCAACATTTCGACAGCTTGCGCCCAGTTTTTTGCTTTAATACTTCCCTCAAGTAAGCAGATAGATGCTTGCGTTTTAAGGTCGGGAGATTCTAATTGTTCCTCAAGGAAATTTATTTGGGAAATCTTCCCAATCGGCCTTGGATTTACCCGGATTTGAATCATTCGCGCTCTATTGGGAATTTCTCCTCTAGCCAGTCGCCAAGCGGGTGGCTAAAGTGAGCCCGAATCCGTTCGATTCCTTCCTCAATTAAATGGCGCAAGCCGAGCACTAGGGTTTATGGCGACGCCGACCGCGTCGCCATTTTTTTGTACTATGGCGTCTGTGCTCGCCAACCAGCCATACCATGACCCACCCGAATAAAACCTCCGTCATTCTGGTCGACGATCACGCCGTGGTACGTGCCGGCTACAAGCGCTATATCGAACTGGATGAACAGCTCAGCGTCGTTGGTGAGGCGTCAACCGGTGAAGAGGCTTATGCGCTGCTGGAGCAGCTTAGCGCTGATGTGCTGGTGATGGATTTATCGATGCCGGGCCAAGGTGGCTTTGAAAGTTTGCGCCGCATACTCAATCGTTACCCCGAGCAGAAGGTGTTGATCTTCTCAATGCATGAAAATGCTTCGATCGCAAACCAGGCACTTCGACTCGGTGCTGTCGGTTATCTGACCAAGAGTATGGCGCCGGACCAGATCATCGCAGCCATTCACGATGCTATGCGCGGAGAAAAGCCGGTGGCACCGGAGCTAAAATCTGCCCTTGAGGAGTTAAATGCCCCGCAATTGCCACACCACGAACTACTTCCGCGCGAGTTCGAGGTCCTGGTAATGCTGGCTTCGGGAGAAAGTATCGACAGCATCAGCTCGCGTCTGCATCTGAGCCCGAAAACTGCCTCCAACTATCAGGCCAATATTCGCAAGAAGCTGGGGGTTAGCTCAGCGCTGGAATTGCAGCGCTACGCGAAAGATCACGGGCTTGTGTCCTGAGCGTCTCCTCTGCTGCGGTTGTCAGCGGAAAAATTGCCCGTAATGCCAGCCCATGCGGATCGGCGGTCTCGATTGCGATGAGGCCCTGATTCGCCAATACTCGCTCACGAATACCCGCCAGACCGATGCCCTGAGTCGATGATGTGTTTAAGGCATTGGGTTGCGATAATCCATCGGCAAAGCCACGGCCGTTGTCGATCACATCCAGCGAGAGTGTTCCCATGCGCTCATCAACGCGTACCGATATATCTACCTGCGTCGCCTCAGCATGGCGCATCACGTTTGTTAATGCTTCTTGAGTGATGCGGTAGATCGCCACAGCTAAGCGTTGTGGTATCAGCGTCTGGCCCAGCGTAACCGACAAATGACACTCCAGCGTATTGTCATTGCGCTGTTGGCGCTGGCGGACCAGATCACGCAGCGCCTGCTCGAGCGCAATCTGACGTTCTTCGCCACCTTGCAAACCGTAGGGTCGTAGCTGCGCTAATAGGCTGCGCAGTTGTGTGAGGATGCTGCCGCTGTTATCCACGACGGCGCGTGCACAATCTTCCAGTGCGGGCTGACCACTGGTTTGCTTCAACAAATAAGAGGCATCGACTTGTACGGCGGTTAACAGCTGGCCGAATTCGTCATGTAATTCGTATGCCAAGCGCCGCCGCTCGTCTTCCTGTACATCCTGCAAGCGATGCAGTAACTCATGCTGCTTAGCGTGCTCTATGGTCAACGCTTGTGCCAGATGATTCAAGGCTTGTGCAATCTGGTCGAGTTCGCGCACGCCATTGGTTTGGATTGGCGTTACATAGTCACCCGCTTCGATTCTAGCGATGCCGGAAAGAATATTTGACATCGGCGTAAGTGCCCGACGCACGCTGATCCAGAGCGCTATAACTAGCGCCAAGGTAATCGCGGAAAACAAGGCAAGTTGCAGGAGCGCTGAGGTAATTGCCTCTACGCTCTCAGACTGCGGCTGTGGCTCCAGCACTACCATAAATGACCGGCCATCCGCCCCCGGTACTGGCAAACGGTAGGGCGCCATGCGTTCGCCCCGTAACAACCAATCACTGATGATCGTGCTTACTGTCTCAGGCGCGGTTGTCGCTTTGTGGGTAAGTCGATGACCTTCTGCATCGAACAGGGCCACATGAAAATGCCGTAGTCCACCTTCGGCATTCAATTGGTTGATGGCACTGACCTGACGTTCAATGGGAAGTTCCTGGTTGAAATCTTCAAGTAAAGCCAATAGCTGGCCGGTGTATTTACTACTGTCGACCTCATCTTGAATATCTTGCCTTGCGATCAGCAGGGTCACCAGTAATGCAATTGACATCATTACACTGCCTACCACAATCAGTCTCAATAATAATCGGGTGACCAGTTGCATATGAAATCTCCGCGGCTGGGGTGGCGTTCCCTATACTCAAGGAAGCAATGGTTATCGGCAGCGCCAACATAGCTTGCTAGGAGCTATTGCGCTTTGTTCGGTCAAATTGCAGGCTCAGTAGTGCTAGTTAAAGGTACGTCACATGGGAACATCATCACACCTCGTTTGGGGCGAAGGCCCAACGCCGTGCGGAGACGAAGGTGAGCGCAGCTACCGCAATTAATACGATCGCTAGTGCTAATCGATAGTCGAGCTCCGTAAACCGCAGTAGTGCCGCATACATAAGCTCGTTGACAAAAAAACTCGTCAGCGCCACCAGAAAGAAGCGCTGGCGTGATCGAGCAATCGGTGCATGTGCGTCGCCAAACGTGAAACGATGGTGCCCAATATGGCTCACCTGAAATGCCAGCAAAAAGCCAAATAGGTTCGCTATCAAGGGCGGCAGACCAAGCGGCACCAGGAGCAGAGCCACGCTGCCCAGATGAACCAGCATCGCGCTTACACCGACCACCCCGAACCAAAATAACTGCCGGCTCATGCGTATTGGCCAAAGCAACTCGGCGCAGGGCCGCAACGATAACCAAAGCGGGCAATGGGCATGGTCAGGCTACCCATGCGCAAGGTCGCAGATACAGTTCGGTTCGGTTGCCACGGAGGGGGCATGACTCAGTTGGAAATTCCGGATAGGTCAAGACTCGCGGACTCTAAAGGCCATGGCTAGAAGGGTCAAGTGGGCGAGATCGGCCACAAGGATCCCCGCCACCCACCGGATTGAGGCGAGCGATTCGGTCGAATTCAGCCTACAGCGGCAGTCTCCACCCAGCTAATCCGTGCAATAAATGCGCTTTTAGCAAATATTTGAGTAAAATAGTCGTGTTTTGCGGTGCCGCCGAAAAAAACATACCAAAAGTAATAAGGATTTGCTTGCGAATGTTCTAGCGTTCCCGCACATTCCACGATCCCTTTATGTACCAACAAAACTCAGTGAGCTTGAGAGGTATATGTGAGCAAACGTAGCCGTCCTGCAGATATTTATCTCCGCTTCATCCAACTCGCCGAGGCAGTTCGCGCCATGCCATCGCTGCCGGAACTGGAGCCGCTGGAGGTACGCATTCTGGAACTGATCGCCTACGCTCGGCAAACACAGGAAAGGCTATCGGTGAAAGATCTGATGGGTAAGAGTGAACTAGGCTCGCCCGCCATGCTGCACGGCCGTCTTAAATCTATGCGCGAAAAAGGCTGGATTCTGTTGGCTGAAACCGAAGATGCGCGCCGCAAGCAGCTCGAGCTCAGCCAGGCCGCGCTGCTCTATTTCGACAAGCTGTCCAAGTGCATGGTGCAGGCGATTAAAAAGGCCGGCTGATTGACACACTGATTGATGCACTAAAGCGCGTGGCTTCAGCCGCGTAGCACCTCCCCTCCTCACCCCACCTTACCTCACCCGCCTCTGGCGCATTGCCCTTCAGTTGATCCAAGGGAACTGCGCAGCGTTGCACTTGTCTGATTGATGTTTCTACAGAGTATTTAGCTGGCTTCATTGCCTCGGCTCGGGTGTTCTGAGCGATCTCTTGGCTTAGGTTTGCGCAATGTCAATTCGAATCACGGCAGCTCGGTGGAATCTGAGTACGGGTGGAGTTACGCTGTGCCTGCAAACCTAAGGCAGGCAGACCATCCGGCACCGAGGTCCGCGTCATCAAGCTTTTCGAATTATTGCTAACTGATACCTGACGACACATCATGAAAGAAGCACTGCTACTCGAAGCACCCTTTACTGAAGCAACGTACGCGATGCTGCATGAAGAAAGGTTGGCAACGATCGCTGAATCATTGCAGCCGTCAGCTCAGCAGCTTGAACGTATTCAACCACGCAAGCGCGAAAATGTTGATGATGCATGGCGTGATACCAGAAGAAGCGAATGTCCTGATGTAGACCTTGTTCGATCGCGAGAACGTGAGCGGATTGAGCGTGATCTACATGACGATCTTGGTGGAAATCTATCCGCACTGAAGATACTCTTAGAGCTGACCTGGCAGCAGATGCCGGCAAGCACACAAATGGAGCAGCGTCGGGCTCAGTGGAATCAATTGATTGACCGCTCGATTGAGTCTATCCATAGGATCGCTTCCAACTTACGACCTGCAGCGCTTGAGCATGGCTTACTGGCTGCACTGGAAGCAATGGCGCTAGAGCAGACCCAACAACAAGCCGTTCCATATCATGTCCATCACCGATCGCAAGCGATCGAGATGGAGACTACGCCAGCAATCGCCCTGTTTCGTGTTGCGCAAGAGAGCTTCAATAATATTCGTAAGCACGCGATTGCTTCGCAGGTGGATGTTTTTCTAATGGCGATTGACGACACGGTTGTTCTAGAGATCATCGATAACGGCAAGGGCTTTGCGATAGATCAGTCATTCGCATCCACTTGCCTTGGCATTCGCGGTATGCGTGAACGTGTCGAGCTATTGGGCGGCGAGTTTCATCTGGCGTCTCGCCTTGGCAAAGGTACGATGGTCCGCGCCACCTTACCGAGATGTACTAACACCGACGCGTGCGCATGAGATCAAGCTCGGCGGTAACGAATCATCCATTGCGGGTGTTGATTACAGATGATCACGCTATCGTTTGTGAGGGATTGAAGCAGATTATAGGCAGCGATCCAGCGTTCATGGTGATGGCTGAGGTCACTACCGCGGCGCAAGCGATGCAAGTGGTACGTGCAGGTGGCGTGGATATCTTAGTGCTGGATATATCACTACCCGACCGGAATGGTATCGAGCTGCTTAAGCAACTGAAACAAGAAACTCCTTCGTTAAAAGTATTGATTTGTAGTCTGCATCATGAGGATGCCTATGCACTACGGGCGCTACGTGCCGGTGCCGCGGGCTATATCAGCAAACAATGCGCGCCAGATACCTTGCTGAGTGCCTTGCATCAAGTAGCTGCAGGTCGAAAGTACATCAGTGCAGAGGTCGCTCAGCAGCTCGCGACTCAAATCGGCAATGATGCGCAAGCAGCGCCTCATCAACGCCTATCGGATCGCGAGTATCAAACATTTCTAAAAATCGCCACGGGTATGACGGTGACTGAAATCGCGGGGCAACTCACGCTATCGGTGAAGACAATCAGCATGTATCGCACACGCCTGCTACAAAAAATGCAGCTACGGAATAATGCGGAACTCACCCACTATGCGGTCCGTCACCAATTGCTTCCCGAAATCTCAGAGCAATCCAACTCTGTGATGTTATGAGGGCGTTTCTTTTTTCCCGCGCGGGCTGGCGGGTGGCATAAGCCACACCGGGTGCCACATTTTGGCTGAAATGCGTGACCAATAAACTGGCCGTGACAAATATCACAACGCTGAATCGATAGCATGCGGTTATCAAAAAAACGAATCAGCGTCCAGGCTCGGGTAAGCGAGAGCACCGGCTGCTCAGATGGTGAAGGCGGCATCTGCTCCAGGTAGAGCCGATAGGCTTTAATTACGGCGTCAATACCATTGAGTCGTGCATGGTCTAGCAGGTAATGATAAATCCCCATGAATACTGATGCATGGATATTGGGTTGCCAGCTGATAAACCAATCCGTTGAGAAAGGCAGCATGCCCTTCGGTGGTGAAACACCCCGAAGCTCTTTGTAAAGCTTCAGCAAACGTTCGCGCGACAGGGTTGTTTCGGATTCCAGCAACTGGAGACGCGCACCTAAGCGAATCAATTCGCTCGCCAACAGGATCTGCCGCGCATCTCCGAACACACTTCGTACGCTCATGGGTCTTCAGCTCGCCATATCGTTCAATGGCGCCATAGGCTCACAGGGCTGCGCAGCGAACAGAATACTGGCATGCGCCTGTATTAGCGAACGGTCTTTCGATAGATTACTTAGCAAACCAGCGATGGTTTCATCAAACCGTAGCCGTACTAACATCAAATTACTGGAAGCGAGACGGACGATCTGTGCGGGAGATAAGGTATCGATCAAGTCGGCGAGTTCGACGCTAATCCCGAGCCGGTAAATCGCCGTAGCGCGATCCTGTCGAACCATTTGCTGCGCAAGGATCAGATAAGCGAGATTCGTGTCGCGTATGCTCGACATCAGGTCGGGGGTCGTCATGAGGATGGGTCCGGTAGCGCGGCGTACCGCAAATTTTTCCAGCAAGGGCATTGTGCCGGTGAGTTGCCGCGAAGAAAATCAGCGTACAGCGATATCTTCTGTCTGACAGAGGCTGTTATTTCTGTCGGTGTTTGTCTTACAAACAGAGTTAGGAAGAGACGGACGGCAAGGTGGGCTCAACAACGCCAGCGAAATTTTTACTCCGCGGATAAAGCCGCTAAAAAACGTCGATGGCTAGGCGGGACCACCGCAGACAGTACTGGACGTACGGCAGGGTGGGCTCAACAACGCCAGCGACGTTTTTTAGCGGCTTTTAGATGTCGTAAGTGTCGCGTTCGCCAGTAAGTGCCTGCTCCACTAATTTGCGCGACAAGTTAGGCGCCAATAGTTCGATGAAGGTGAATACATAACTACGCAGATAGGCACCTTGCTTGAGTGCGATACGTGAAATATTCATACCAAACAGGTGTCCGGCCGAAATTGCTTTGAGGTTGGTATCGCGATTGGTGTTATAGGCCAGGCCAGCGATGATGCCGACCCCCATCCCGAGTTCGACGTAAGTTTTGATGACGTCGGCGTCAATCGCTTCTAACACCACGTCGGGCTTGAGTCCGCGTCGCGCGAAGGCCTGATCAATTTTGTTGCGGCCGGCGAATGCCGCGTCGTAGGTAATCAGTGGATAGGCCGCCAAGTCCTCCAGCGTGATCGTTTTCTGACGATTGAGCGCATGATCATTAGGTACAACGACCATGTGCTCCCACTGAAAACACGGCAGCGACACCAAACCCTCTACTTCGGCGATGGCTTCGGTGGCGATCGCCAGATCCGCTTGGTTGTGTAGCACCATGTCAGCGACTTGCTTGGGATTGCCCTGTAATAGGGATAGCCGAACCTTGGGAAACTTTTGCGAAAAGGTCTGCACTACCGGCGGCAGCGAGTAGCGCGCCTGCGTATGGGTGGTTGCGATGGTGAAGCTGCCACTATCTTGAGCCGCGAACTCCTTGCCGATTCGCTTTAACGCTTCGACTTCTTGCAGAATGGTCTCGACCGCGCGCACCACCTGCCGTCCGGGCTCAGTCAGACCGCGAATGCGCTTGCCATGACGGGCAAAGATGTCGACGCCGAGTTCCTCCTCCAGTTCGATGATGGCTTTGGAGACCCCTGGCTGCGAGGTAAATAGTGCCTTGGCCGCCTCGGTCAGGTTGAATTTCTGACGCACGGCTTCGCGCACGAAACGAAATTGGTGAAGGTTCATAGTCTTTTTTGCAAGTTTTACTGACCTTAGACCCTAGCCTGCGCCAGGGTGACACTAAATGCGGTCTGAACTCCAGCCTGCGCCCGGGAGGCGGCGGGCACCGGCCCATCCATCGTCATTCCGGCGCAGGCCGGAATCCATAAAAATTTACCAAACGGCAACAAAAGTACCGGTATTCGTTTATATCCGAAATTCATATAAGCAAATGAATCTTGTGTCGTTTGGAATATAGCCGAAGTTTATTAGCATTCCGGCTCCTTTGTCGGTATCTATATGACTTCCACTTATATTATTTCCGGATTCGCCGTGGGGCTGCTGGTCGGCCTGACGGGTGTCGGCGGCGGCTCGCTGATGACGCCGCTACTGACACTGCTGTTCGGAGTTAATCCGACGGTGGCGGTTGGCACCGACCTGGCGTTCGCCTCGATCACCAAAACCGCCGGTACGCTGGCGCACCGCATCCGAAATAACGTGCACTGGGAGATCGTCCGTCGGCTCTGCTTGGGTGCGCTACCCGCCGCCTTGCTGACAACGCTCGCGCTAAAATATTTTGGGGCGCTGGAGCAGCACATTACGCAGATCATTCGTTACACCATCGCGTTCTCAGTGTTGCTGACCGCGATCGCAATCGTCTTCCGTGGCCGCATGCAAGCTTGGATCACGGCACACCCTGAGCGCCAACTTCACGGCAGAGCGCAAGTGATCGCCACAGTCATTGCAGGTGCCGCGATTGGCACGCTGGTGACGGTTTCATCGATTGGTGCGGGCGCGGTTGGCGCCACCGTGTTGGTACTGCTCTACCCGCATCTTAAACCCGCTGAAATTGCGGGCACCGATATCGCCTATGCCGTACCGCTGACCGCGATCGCCGCGATCGGTCACTGGTGGCTGGGCTCGATTAACTGGGCGCTGCTGGGTATGTTGCTGATCGGCTCGGTACCCGGCATCACTATTGGCTCGCTCGCCGCGCGCGCAGTGCCAGAAAAATTCTTGCGCGGGCTGCTGGCAACGACGCTTACTGGCGTTGCCGCCAAGCTCGTGTTGTAAACGATTTTTTGAAGGAAAAGCATGTACCGCTACGACACTTATGACCACCAAATCGTGCGAGAGCGCGTTGCACAGTTTCGCGACCAGGTACGGCGCCGTTTGTCGGATGAGTTAAGCGAAGACGAATTCCGTCCGCTGCGACTGCAAAACGGTTTGTATATGCAGCGTCATGCTTACATGCTGCGTGTAGCGATTCCTTATGGCTTGCTGTCGTCGAAGCAGCTACGCATGCTGGCCCATATCGCGCGCAAGTACGACCGTGACTACGGCCACTTCACGACGCGTCAGAATATTCAGTACAACTGGGTCTCGCTCGAGCAAACACCCGATATCTTGGCGGATCTGGCCTCGGTCGAGATGCATGCCATCCAAACCTCGGGTAATTGCATCCGCAATATCACCTCAGACCAATTTGCTGGTGTGGCTGCTGACGAGCTGCTTGATCCGCGCCCCTATGCCGAGATACTGCGTCAGTGGAGTACCTTCCATCCCGAGTTTGCTTATCTGCCGCGCAAGTTCAAGATCGCTATCAACGCTGCTGCTGAAGACCGCGCGGTGGTGAAAGCGCACGATATCGGCTTGAATATCGTGCAAAACGCAGCCGGCGAGACGGGTTTTCAGGTGCTGGTGGGCGGCGGTTTGGGTCGTACGCCCATCATAGGTAGTGTGATCCGCGAGTTTCTGCCGTGGCCACATCTGCTGACCTATATCGAAGCGATCATGCGTGTGTATAACGAGTACGGTCGTCGCGATAACAAGTACAAGGCGCGTATCAAGATTCTGGTCAAGGCGCTGGGCGTCGAAGAATTTGCTCGCCAAGTCGAGCAAGAATGGCAAGATCTGCAAGACAGCCCCAGCACCCTCACCGTTGAAGAGCTGAACCGCGTCGCTACCTACTTTGAACCGCCACAGTATGAGCAATTGCCCGATGCGGATGAGCTGCTCGCGCAACAGCGTCATGACAATAAAGCGTTCAGCAGCTGGATGAGCCGTAATGTTCGGCCACACAAGAATGCTGGCTACGCCATCGTCACGCTGTCACTGAAAAAAACCGGCGTCCCGCCCGGTGATGCAACCGGCGCGCAAATGGATGTGGCGGCTGATATGGCCGATCGCTACAGCTTTGGTGAACTGCGTGTGACTCATGAGCAGAATCTGGTGCTTGCCGATGTGAAGCAAACCGATCTGCTGGCGGTGTACACCGAGGCAAAAGCCCATGGTCTGGCAACGCCCAATATTGGTCTGCTGACCGACATGATCTGCTGTCCGGGTGGTGATTTCTGCTCACTCGCGAATGCAAAATCCATCCCGATCGCCGGCGCTATTGCCGAGCGATTCGATAACCTGGATTTCCAGCATGACATCGGCGAAATTGAGTTGAATATCTCGGGTTGCATCAACGCTTGCGGTCACCACCATGTCGGCAATATCGGTATTTTAGGTGTCGATAAGGATGGCTCCGAGTGGTACCAGGTATCGATCGGTGGCCGTCAGGGCAATGAAAGTGCAATCGGCAAGATCATCGGCCCCTCCTTCGCTGCTGATCAAATGCCGGAAGTGATTGGCCGTCTGCTGGAGGTGTATGTGCGCGATCGGCATGAAGATGAGCATTTCATCGATACCGTCGAACGCCTCGGCATTGAACCGTTCAAGGCGCATGTGTATGCCACACCGATTGGTGGTCAGTCACTGGAAGCCGGAGAGGATGCATATGCGTAAGATCATCAAAGACAAGGTCATTGTGAATGATGACTGGCAAGTGCTGAAACTGGCTGATGGCGACGTGGCAGAAACGATCAACTTGCCAGCAGGTCGAACTATCGTACCGCTTGCCGTTTGGTTGGCTCAAAAGTCGACACTGACATCACGCACCGATATCGGTGTATGGCTTGCTAGTGATGAGCGTGCGGAAGCACTGAAAGATGACCTACCTGCATTACCATTAATCGCGATAGATTTTCCAACATTTGCTGACGGGCGCGGCTACTCGATAGCTTATCAACTACGCACACGCCTTGGCTATGCGGGCGAGTTACGGGCTATCGGTGATGTACTGCGCGATCAGTTGTTTTATATGGCGCGCGTTGGCTTTAACGCATTTGCCACTCGCGAAGATCGCTCGATTGAAGACGCATTGAAGGGTCTCACCGATTTCTCAGAGACCTACCAGACTGCTTGGGACCAAAAGACGCCGCTATTCCGACGAGTGGCACGCCCGGATGCTGAGGAGCTTGCATGAGCGGGTTTGATGAGCGACTGTCAACGACGCGCGCGCTTCTCGCACGTATCGCCCACGATTTTTCTCCGGCAGTGTTTGCCTCCAGCTTGGCTGCTGAGGACATGGTATTGACCGATTTGATTCTTCAGGCGAAGTTACCGATTCGGTTGTTTACCCTTGAAACCGGGCGTCTGCATAAAGAAACCCTTGCAGTACTGGATGCTGTCCGCCAGCGTTATGGCGTCGATATCGAACAATACAAACCGGATGCTGCTGCAGTTGAAACCTACGTCAGCACGCATGGGTTAAATGCGTTCTACGAAAGTATTGAACTTCGTAAAGCCTGCTGCAACATTCGTAAAGTTGAACCACTCAATCGCGCCCTTGCAGGAAACAAGGCTTGGATCACCGGCCAACGACGTGCGCAGTCCAGTACGCGTAACGATTTAGCTGTCCAGGAAGACGACACCGCGCACGGCATGCAAAAATTCAATCCGCTCGCCGATTGGTCGGAAGATGATGTCTGGCATTACCTCCGTAGCAACGCTGTGCCGTACAACACGCTGCATGACCGTGGCTACCCCTCAATCGGCTGCGAGCCCTGCACCCGCGCGATACAACCCGGTGAAGACATCCGCGCCGGCAGATGGTGGTGGGAAAGTGCGGACCAGAAAGAATGCGGACTTCATACCGTGACGCAGCCTGACGGTTCCTTTAAATTGGTCCGCACTTCGGTGAAGGCTAACGCCGACGCAGGAGGCGTTAAGTGAGCACAGCGAACGGCCGGAGCCAAAAAACGGCCTAGGCACCGAGACGAACTTCAAAGAATCGACAAATATGAACACCGCCCTAGACACCCAACACTTCATCGACGCCACCAGCCATCGTCATCTCGACTGGCTGGAGTCCGAGGCCATCCACATCATGCGCGAGGTCGCTGCTGAATGCAGCAAACCTGCCTTGCTGTTCTCCGGCGGTAAAGATTCCGTCGTGCTGCTGCGTATCGCAGAAAAAGCTTTCCGTCCGGGTAAATTCCCCTTCCCTCTGGTGCATATCGATACCGGCCATAACTTCCCTGAGGTGATTGCCTTCCGCGATCAACGTGCCGCTGAATTGGGCGAGCAGTTGATCGTTGGCTCGGTGGAAGATTCAATCAAGCGCGGCACGGTAAGGCTTCGTAACCCGCAAACGGATTCGCGCAATGCGGCGCAGGCGGTCACGCTACTCGAAACCATCGCTGAGCATCAGTTCGATGCCTGCATTGGTGGCGCCCGGCGCGATGAAGAAAAAGCCCGTGCCAAAGAACGTATTTTTTCCTTCCGTGATGAATTCGGCCAATGGAACCCAAAGGCTCAACGCCCCGAACTCTGGGATTTGTATAACACCCGTGTACACGCTGGCGAAAATATGCGCGTGTTCCCAATCTCCAACTGGACCGAGCTGGATGTTTGGCAATACATCGCGCGTGAAAAACTAGCGCTACCTGAGATCTACTTTGCCCACCAGCGTGAGGTCATTCCACGTAACGGCTTGCTGGTACCAGTAACACCGCTGACCCCGCCGCAGGACGGTGAAAGCACCGAAGTCCGCACCGTACGCTTTCGTACCGTGGGTGATATTTCATGCACCTGTCCGGTGGCTTCCGATGCAGTAACTGTTGACGCCATCATTGCCGAGACCGCTGTCACACAGATTACCGAGCGCGGCGCCACCCGGATGGATGATCAAACCTCCGAAGCCTCAATGGAAAAGCGCAAGAAGGAAGGGTATTTCTAAATGAACGCCTTGGTTGATAAAAGTTTCGTAAACGACGAAACGCAACAGCGCGGTTTGTTGCGCTTTATTACTGCTGGTTCTGTCGACGATGGCAAGAGCACTCTGATTGGCCGACTGCTATTCGATAGCAAAGGTATATTTGCCGATCAGCTTGACGCCATCTCGCGTGCGCGACACAAGCGTACCGTCGGTGACATGATCGATCTGTCCTTGCTGACCGATGGTCTGGAGGCTGAGCGTGAGCAGGGCATCACGATTGATGTGGCTTACCGTTATTTCGCCACCCCAAAGCGTAAATTCATCATCGCCGATGCACCGGGCCACGAGCAGTACACCCGCAATATGGTCACGGGCGCTTCGACTGCCGATGCAGTAATCATCTTGATTGATGTTTCAAAGGTGAAGGTGGATGAGCAAGGTAAAGCCGAACTCCTGATCCAAACTAAACGTCACTCGACCATCGCGCAACTACTGCAGATTCAGCATGTGATTGTTGCGGTCAACAAGATGGATCTGGTGAACTATGACCGCGCGGTGTATGACCGTATTGTCACTGCTTACCAAGAGTTTGCTGCTTCACTGGGTTTGAAAGACATTCATACCCTGCCGATGTCGGCGCTTGCCGGCGACAACGTCGTCGTGCGTAGCGAGCAGATGGCCTGGTACCAGGGACCGACGCTGATCGAGCTGCTCGAATCGCTGTCGGTCTATGACGACGAGCACGCAGCCGCGTTGCGTTTTCCTGTGCAGCTGGTTGCGCGCCACAATGGTCATGCGGCGCAAGACTTCCGTGGCTACATGGGCCGAATCGAAGCTGGTAGTGTTCGCAAAGGCGATAAGCTGCTTGTGCAGCCAAGTGGGCAAAGCGCGACGGTTAAAGACATCCTCACCCTCGACGGCTCTCTGGATCAGGCGTCCGCCGGTAAATCCGTCACCATCCTGCTCGAAGAATATCTCGATATCTCGCGCGGCGACATGCTGGTCGCTGCCGACGGCCCGGCCACTTTGCTTAAGAACTTCAGCGCTGATGTCTGCTGGCTGTCGGAAGAGCCACTCGACCTGCGCCGTCGCTATTGGTTGAAGCACACCACGCGGCAAGTGGCCGCCAAAGTCAGTAGCATCGAGTCGCTACTCGATATCAATACCCAGCAGCGAGCGTCAGCCACAGAACTCAAACTGAACGGCATCGCCCGCCTCGGTATCACCGTGCAGCAGCCGTTGGCAGCTGACGCCTACCAGGAGCTGCGCACCACTGGCAGCTTTATCCTGATCGACGAGATTTCTCACCAGACCGTAGCAGCGGGTATGATCCGACTGGATTAACTCTCTGGTATGCCATGTCTGACCCTCTTGACCGGCCTGCCCGACCGACGCCAGGCAGGGTTTGGCTGGTCGGTGCCGGGCCCGGCGCCGCCGATCTGATTACCCTTCGTGGAGCACGCATTCTCGGCGAGGCCGAAGTAGTGCTATACGACGCTCTGGTCACTCCCGATATTCTTGCGCTCTGCCCGGCGGCCACACTGATCTCTGTCGGGAAGCGTAGTGGTCAACGCTCGATGGCACAGACGCTCATCAATCAACAATTGGTCGACTGCGCGTTTCGTTACGATCGTGTAGCCCGGCTCAAGGGTGGCGATCCAATGTTGTTTGGTCGCGCCGACGAAGAAATGCGCGCACTCGAGGAAGCAAACATTCCGTTTGAGATTGTGCCGGGTATTACGACGGCTTTTGCGGCAGCAGCCTCCATCAAGCAACCACTCACCAAACGCGGTATCGCCAGAAATGTCGCGTTCTTCACCTCCACCACTGGCCGCGGCGAACCCCATGATGTCGCACTACCCGGCTGCGATACGCTGATTCAGTACATGGGTGGCCAAGAGGCTATCGATACCGCACGCAGATTGATTGAACATGGTAAGTCACCCAATACGCCAGTGGTCGCCATTGAAAATGTGAGTCGCGATGATGAGCGCATCATTCGACTATCACTTGCAGAGATGGTGCATGGCCTACCGACGGGTGAAGGTCCTGTACTCGTCATGATTGGTGAAGCCTTGCGAGTCCGTTCAGACACTTAATCCGCTGAACGAACACGTAGCGAAGCCACTACACTCTTTCGCTATTCGATTCGAGATCACCGATAAATCTTCGGCTCGCTGATCAAAGCTCGACACCATAGCCACCTTCCGATGCATTGTCACGGCTCCTTGATTTTCATGCGAGGCGTCGTCAATGGGCCAGATCTACCCAAGCAAGAACAAACCGCAAAAAGCAAAGCGAGACTACCGACCTCGCCGCGTGTGGTCCTTGAAGCAAAAAAAGGAAATCTTAGCGCTTGCACGACAAACCAGCACCCTACACGCCGCTCGTGCCCACGATGTGGATATCCGATTGCTTTTTCAGTGGCGCGCACACGAGCGAATCGGTGAACTTGCACAACGTACCTGGAAGGAGCCCGACCGCCCGAAACGACGTAATCGCCAGCGGGAAGAAATAGATCTTGCCGAAACAGTAGAAATAGCAGATCAGGAAGTCTGACGCCAAGTCATCTTAAAAAATCGTTTTATCGCTTTCGGCGGCACGAAAGTGTATTGCGCTACGCGGCACTGTATCCGTGGCTCGACGCCATCCATGCAAAAAGGTGGGGGGCTGGCTAACGCGTGAATGCAAATGCGGAAGCAAACCGCATGCGATCAGTGCATGCTACCTACTGCAGTGTGCTTTGACAGTATTTGGCGATTGCCTCCAGTACCGCGGGGCTCTCGCCTACCGCTGCAGCCACGCTTAACTGCAAGGAAGGGTGGGCGGCACGTAATTCTTCAACCATCTCTGGCAAATCACGCACGACATGACTACCCTGCCCGAAAAATACGGGCACTACGCTGATCTTACTGCATCCGCTTGCTACCAAAGTGTCTACCACTGCGGGTAGCCTTGGCTCCATTAACTCAAGAAACGCTAATTCAATCACCGTACCCGGCAACTGGTCACGTAGTATCGCTTGCAGTCGCTGAAACGGCTGCGCCCAGCTTGCCGCACGCGCACCATGCGCAAAAAGAATGAGTGCAGTTTGTTGATTCATTAATGTCTCTCCACCCAGCGTAATGCAGCAACGGCTGCCAACAAAAATAGTAAGCTCGGTAATACGGCCGTTGCAAATGGCGGCCAAGTATTTAACAGTCCGATATGAGAAAAAAGATTATTCAACAAATGAAAGGTCATGCCAATCATAATGCCGACGAACACTTTGAGTGAGAGACTACCGGCACGCACCTTCAAATAAGCAAATGGGAGTGCCATTACCATCATCACCAAAGACGTCATTGGATAGAGCAGTTTTGCCCACAAAGCAATATCGTAGCGCTCGCTACGCTGATTGTTTTGCTTCAAATGACTACTGTACCGGGATAAATCGAGCGATGACATTCGCTTCGGATCTGTCAACATCACAGCCAAAATATCGGAGGT
>JAJTGD010000029.1 GCA_021299035.1 Oxalobacteraceae bacterium
GCGACTACCTACTCGCCCGGCAATACCAAGGCTGAGGCTTGGCTGACCGAGATGAAGGAGAAAGGCTATAACTTCCGCGCCTACCCTTGCGATGTTGCCGATTACAACGCAGCACTCGAGTGCGTGGCCCAGATCGTGAAGGACATGGGCCCGATCGATGTACTGGTAAACAATGCCGGTATCACGCGCGACATGACCTTCAAGAAAATGGACAAGTTGAATTGGGATCTGGTGATGCAGACCAATCTAGACTCTGTCTTCAACATGACCAAGCCCGTCTGTGACGGTATGGTTGAGCGCGGCTGGGGCCGCATCATCAATATCTCGTCCGTCAACGGCCAGAAAGGCGCTTTCGGACAAACCAACTACTCAGCTGCAAAAGCCGGCATGCACGGTTTCTCCAAGGCTTTGGCCTATGAGGTGGCGCGCAAGGGCGTGACGGTCAACACCATCTCGCCCGGCTATATCGGGACCAAGATGGTGACCGCCATCGCCCCCGAGGTGCTCGAGACCAAGATCCTGCCGCAAATTCCCATGGGTCGTCTGGGTAAGCCGGAGGAGGTCGCTGGTTTGGTGGCCTATCTCGCCTCGGAAGAGGCCGCGTTTCTGACCGGCGCCAACATTGCCATCAATGGCGGACAGCACATGCAGTAAGCATTTGGCCGTAGCAAGACCTGCCCGGGTTGTCGCTGACAGTCAAATCAGCGATAATCCGGGCCGCATTATCGGTTTGTCCGGAGTGCATCTGCCTCGGTGGTGGAACTGGTAGACGCGCCGGACTCAAAATCCGGTTCCGAAAGGAGTGTCGGTTCGATTCCGACCCGAGGCACCATCCCCGTTAGCTTGAATCCTTCAAGCTTTCTTGATCGACCAAGAAGATGTCACGCGCTCGCGCGGCGGCAGGTCGCAGTTAAACAATCCCCTACTTCGTCGGCTCTGCCGCTACAGCAACCGGTACCGCGCTCGGCGTCGGCTCGGCTGCTGGGAGTGCTGGGGGTGCTGCCGCTGGCTCAGGCGGCGCCTTCAACGCAGGCGCTGCAGGTTCCGCCGCAACCGCTTCCGCTGGTGCTGCTGCTGGTGCTGCAGCGGCATCGGCGGCGGCGGCTTCTTTCGGTGGCTCCTCCTTGCGTACAGGCGGCTTTGGGTCGCGACGGGACAGAGCCATCATCGTGGTTGCCAGCAAGGCCAACACCGACAGCATAATGATGACGGAAATCGGGATCGCGACGATCAAGGCCAGGTAAGCAAACATCGCGATGATCACCAAGGGCAACAGCGCCAACTCGGCAACAAACACGAAGGGCGTTACAAAAGCTGACATCAGCAAAATCAGGCTGACCCACTCGGTAGAAAAATCCTTGCTCTCGATGCCGTGAACGCCATAGGCGAGAAACAGTAGCCCGATCGGAAATCGCACCCACCAGTGCCCCCAGAAGCGTCGGCTCGCGCGCCGCGCGTCACTCCAATAACGGTATTTTTCCTCCAGCGCCTCCGGCGTCCACTCCCATCGTTTGGATCTGACCAAATCCAAGCCCGACGACAGCGCCCAGAACAACACCCCATAGAACCAAATCACCGATGGCAGCAACCAGCCGCGCTCACCCCAGCCATTACTAAAGGCGTATTGCACCTGAATCAGCATGGGCGTGCCGAGGGTGACGACCGAAGGAATCGCCGCCGCATGCACTCTTTCCTGCATGCTGACGGGCACCCAGTCTCCGTTCACGCCGGGTTCTTTTTTCATTGCGACGGTGGATCCCTAAGGAAACGTTTACGAATTTCAGCCGTGGAGATTGCGGCCACGACCGCAAGCGCGATCATTACCCCGATCGCACCAGCCAAGGAGAAAGTCTCAATCAGCCAGCCGAGCAGCGCTAGCAGCACAACCCCCGGCACTACAACGACCACTAATAGCAGCGGCTCACTCCAGCACCACAGGTTCAGGAATGCTAGCAGCGCCACAGCAAACAACCAGTAGGCGGGCAGCTGCAAGGCATTGAGCACAATGGCCCAGTACAGCGCGGCGATCAAAGCGAGCGCCAACGGCACGCGCAGTAGCGGGCTGGAGGCCCAGTGCCATTCGAGCTGAGTTGGTATACGAGACACTGGGGTCGGCAAGGACGGTACCACCAACTCGCTATCGCGCCGCCAACGTCGCAGACCACGCTGCTCGCGCCAGCGTCGCCACACAGTGAACAGCGCGACGATGCCAAGGGTCAGCAGGCCGATCTCAATCCAATTACGTACGAGACCCGTCATGTAACTGACGACCGCAATCGCCACCAGGACAGCCGCGCTCAACACGCGACGAAGTCGGCGACGCCCCGGGGATTCCGAGTCGCCTTGCCAATCTTCTTCATCGCCGCGTCGCTGCTTCATCCGATGCCCTTGCCATGCGCCTGACTACATCGACCGACAAGGTCCATGAGTTGAGGCTGAACAGGTTCGGGTCAGGATTCTAGCATTTTGATTCCAAAAGGAAACTTACGCGCGACGCTCGCCGGATTCGCCGCTGACGAGGCTCACAGCCTCCTGATGGCATCGGCACGGCGCCGCAAATTGGCTAATCAAGACGAAAGTTTGCGAAAGTGACAGATTTTGTCAGGTGCCGCACAAAAAATCGGTAATCGCTTTTCGAATGCGAACGCGGCGATTCGACCGTGTTGAGCCATTTTCGTTCCATCAAGGCGATCCATTGCTGAGGATGGCCACCCGATTCGGCGAGGTAATTCGATCAGCGCGTCGATAGGTCGAATAACGCACTTCTATTCAACGAACTTTTCGATGGCACAAACCTTGCGCCTGCAGCCAGATCCACGCTGTGGATCTATCTACCCACCGTCATTTGAAAAGGGAGTCTTGAATGAAGAGCCATCTTCAAAAACATAACAGGCGCACACAGCGCGGTTTCACTTTGATCGAACTCATGATCGTGGTCGCGATCATCGGAATTCTGGCGGCGGTGGGTATTCCTGCCTATCAGGACTACACCGCACGAGCACGCGTAGCCGAAGGCCCTAGTCTGGCCACGCCTGCAATGACGGCCTTAGGGATCGCATGTAGTGACGGAACATTGGCGCAGCGCGCAGCTAACCTCAACCATGATGATTTGGGTCTGCCCGTTGCCGCTCAGATCTCCGGGCGCCATGTGGCGAGCATCACGGTCGCAGGCACCGGCGCGACGACTGCAACGGTGACTGTCGCCTATAACGGCACGATTCCTAACGTCCCTGATGCAAGCACCGTGGTTTACACCGGCACATGCAACCAGGCGGGGGGTATGACTTGGGCTGTGGCCGGCACCATACCTCCGCGCTTCTTGCCAAAAGTCTGATGATGCAAGTGTCTCGCAAACTATTGGGATTTGCCTAGACTACTACGTCATGGCGTCACCGATCTCCACAGTAACTGCTGCAAAACAAAATGGGGAGCCGAGGCTCCCCATTTTTTTGTTCTACTGTTTTTACTCATACTGTTTTTTACTCGTACTGCTTTCTGCTGGTGCAGATCAGTACCGTTAAATCACAGCATCGCTTTCAGCAAGCGGGCCATCTCAGAAGGATTACGCGTCACCTTGATGCCGCAAGCTTCCATGATTTCCAGCTTCGCATCTGCAGTGTCGGCACCGCCCGAGATCAAGGCACCCGCATGACCCATGCGCTTACCAGCAGGTGCTGTCACACCCGCGATAAAGCCGACCACCGGTTTTTTCATGTTGTCCTTGATCCAGTAGGACGCGTTGGCCTCATCCGGACCACCGATCTCACCGATCATGATCACCGCGTCCGTTTCCGGATCGTCGTTGAACATCTGCATGATGTCGATGTGCTTCAGCCCGTTGATCGGGTCGCCACCAATACCCACGGCTGAGGACTGTCCCAGACCGAGCGCGGTGAGCTGACCAACGGCCTCATAGGTCAGCGTACCGGAACGAGACACCACCCCAATACGGCCTCTCTTGTGGATGTGACCTGGCATGATGCCGATCTTGATCTCGTCTGGCGTGATCAAGCCCGGGCAGTTCGGCCCGAGCAGCAAGGTCTTGCTGCCTGCCTTGCGCATCTTGTCTTTCAGCGCCAGCATGTCGCGCACGGGGATGCCCTCGGTAATGCAAATCGTTAAATCCAATTCCGCTTCGACGGCTTCCCAAATCGCATCCGCTGCACCTGCAGGCGGTACGTAAATGACGGAGACGGTCGCGCCCGTCGCTTGCTTGGCTTCACGCACATTGGCAAAGATCGGGATGCCCTCGAAGTCTTCACCGGCTTTTTTAGGGTTCACACCCGCGACAAAACATTGCTTACCGTTGGCGTAGTCGCGGCACATCCGGGTATGAAACTGCCCGGTCTTGCCAGTAATGCCCTGCGTAATAACCTTGGTATGCTGGTTGATCAGGATCGACATTGCGATGCTTCCTTTTGATGGATTAACCGTTGGCGGCGGCGACGACTTTTTTCGCTGCCTCTTCCATGGTGTCTGCAGAAATAATCGGCAAACCAGAATCAGCCAACATCTGTTTGCCAAGGTCTTCGTTGGTACCCTTCATGCGAACCACCAACGGTACCGATAACTTGACGGCGCGCGAGGCGGTAATCACACCCTCGGCAATCACATCGCAGCGCATAATGCCGCCAAAAATATTGACTAGAATCGCTTTCAGGCCCGGATGCTGCAGCATGATCTTGAATGCCTCAGTCACCTTCTCTGCGGTCGCACCACCACCGACATCCAAAAAGTTAGCGGGCTCGCCATCGAATAGCTTGATGGTGTCCATGGTTGCCATCGCCAGGCCTGCACCATTCACTAAACAACCGATATTGCCGTCAAGTGAGATGTAGGCGAGATCATGTTTGGATGCTTCGATCTCGGCGGGGTCTTCTTCATCAAGATCGCGATAAGCGACGATCTCCGGGTGTCGGAACAAGGCGTTTGAGTCAAAGTTGAACTTGGCATCGAGCGCGATCACTTTGCCGTCGCCAGTAAGAATCAGCGGATTGATTTCTGCGAGTGAGGCATCGGTTTCCCAATAGGCCTTGTACAGCCCTTGCAGCAAGGTTCGTGCTTGCGCAATCGAAGCAGGGGGCACGCCGATTTTTGCAGCGATCTCATCAGCCTCGCTGTCTTTTAGGCCAGTGGCCGGATCAATCGCAATCTTATGAATCTTCTCAGGGTGCGATGCAGCGACTTCCTCGATGTCCATCCCACCTTCGCTCGACGCCATCAGCACGACGCGCTGCGAGACGCGATCGGTGACCATGGAGACATACAGCTCTTTCTTGATATCGGCGCCTTCCTCGATCAGTAGCCGACGTACTTTTTGTCCTGCAGGACTGGTCTGATGCGTGATCAATTGCATACCCAAAATGTTGCTGGCGTACTGGCGCACTTCATCCATGGATTTGGCGACTTTGACGCCACCGCCCTTGCCCCGGCCACCGGCATGAATCTGTGCCTTGACTACCCATACAGGACCACCCAGGGTCTGGGCCGCGCTGACCGCCTCGTCGACGCTCAGACACGGGATGCCACGTGGCACCGTGACGCCGTACTTTCGTAGGATTTCTTTGCCCTGGTACTCATGAATCTTCATACGGTAGTTCCTTTGAAGCAGATAGATGAGAATGCTGAGATGCCGAGATCAGGTTGGATCAAGCGGCTTGATGACCCATCGCGGGTAATACTTGGCTACTGCAGGACCGTCGCGTCGCAGTGCTCGGCAACGATCCAGCTGAAACGGGGGTTGGCTTTGTTCGTCATCGTGTTGACCATCCCCCGTGGGCATCACGTCACCGGCAAATGCCTGAATGGTGGCGGTCGGTAAAACACCCGCGAGCTCGGTCAGATGGGTGCATCCGGCGACGCCCGCCAGCCGTTCGCGTACTGCGTGCCGGAAACCTCTCAAAAGGTTCAAGCCGACCAGCCGTTTATAGGCATCGGGAAAGCTGTCGCAATGGGTGGGGTACGGCGTCGCATCGGATGCTGCTGCGGCATCGACGATGTTCAAGGCGGTGTCTACGGTGACACGTAGCCAAAGATCATGTACCGGCTCACCCGCAGCGCGGGCACCTGAGGCCAGCACGATGGGGCGCGGCTTGGTATCGGTAAGACGGGCTTCGATGTCCCATAAGCCATCCTCACGCTCGAAAGCCTGTGCGGAAATACTGCGGACATGCCGCATCGCACGGGAGGTTTTGGGGTCTGGCAAGGGCATAGAGTCGAGGCGCAGCGATTAGCACTGGCGCGCTCAAATTCAGTTGGAAAGATCGTCGCAGTTTCTGCGAAGAATACCGCTTTTGCGGCGCGTTAAAACGGGCGAAGTTTAACATGGCGCCGCAGCGGTTTGAGCAGCTGAGCCGTAATAAACCGCGTCCGTGTGGCCTTTAACCGGCGGCGAGATCCTGTTGGGCAGCGCGGCGCATGACGGCACGGATCGACGTATTCGAGAAACCACGCTGCTGGAGAAACCGCTGCTGACGGGCGGCATCCGCTGCGTTATCTGCCGGTCTGCCAAATTTCTTCTGCCAGACTGACCAGGCACGCTCGTCTTCATCCGCCAGCAGCTCGTCTTTCACCGCGCCCACGGTACTTTCATCGAGGCCATGGCTGTTTAGCTCGTAAAGCACGCGCGCGTTACCGAAACGCGCTGCTCGTCGATGGGCCAGCGACTCGGCGAAGCGTTCCTCGGAGAGAAATTTCTGAGCCGTTAACCAGTCGAGAACGGCGTTGATATCGTCACCTTCTTGCGCATGACGCGCAAGCTTACGCGCTAGTTCTTGTCGACTGTGCTCGCGCGCTGACAGGTAGCGCAGGGCACGCGCCTTCAGGCTCGGCTTATTGGCTGGCATTAGGCTGGCATTAGGCTGGCATTAGGCTGGCGTTAGGCTGGCATTGCTAGTGTCGGGCTGACATGATCCAAAAAAACAAGGCGAGGGGCCACTGGGCCACCTCGCCCGTTCGATCAGGCTTTCACTCTTCCGCAGCAGCTGCGGCCTTGGCTTTGCGTGTCGAGGCAGCAGGCGCTTCACCGGCCGCTGGGGCCACGCCCTGTGCTGGCGGTAGCTCTCGTACACCCAGATGCGCCCGTACCTTGTTTTCGATCTCGCGCGCCAACTCCGGCCGCTCTTTCAGGTAGGTGCGGGCGTTGTCCCTGCCCTGCCCCACGCGCTCACCGTTGTAGCTGTACCAAGCACCTGACTTTTCGACGACCTTGGCTTCGACGCCGAGGTCAATGATCTCGCCCTCACGCGAAGTGCCCTCCCCGTAAAGAATATCGAAGTGCGCTTCTCTGAAGGGTGGCGCGACCTTGTTCTTCACGACCTTGACCTTGGTCTCGTTGCCGATCACCTCATCCGCGGACTTGATTGAGCCCGTGCGGCGGATATCCATACGCACCGACGCATAGAACTTGAGCGCATTACCGCCGGTGGTAGTCTCGGGACTACCGAACATGACACCGATTTTCATCCGGATCTGGTTGATGAAGATCACCATGGTGTTGGTGCGGCTTATGGAACCGGTCAGCTTGCGCAGCGCTTGCGACATTAGACGCGCTTGCAAACCCGGCAGCGAGTCACCCATGTCACCTTCGATCTCGGCGCGTGGCGTGAGTGCAGCGACAGAATCGATCACCACCAGATCAACCGCCCCCGAACGCACCAAGGCATCGGTGATCTCCAGAGCCTGCTCACCCGTATCGGGCTGGGAAATCAACAAGTCTTCAAGGTTGACGCCCAGCTTTTGCGCATACACCGTGTCCAGCGCGTGTTCGGCGTCGATGAAGGCGCAGGTACCGCCCAGCTTTTGCATCTCGGCGATGACTTGCAGGGTCATGGTGGTTTTACCAGATGACTCCGGGCCATAAATCTCGATCACCCGACCACGCGGCAGGCCACCGACGCCGAGCGCCACATCCAGACCCAAGGAGCCCGTGGATACCACCTGCACTTCTTCGGCAACCGCGCCATCCATGCGCATCACCGAACCCTTGCCGAACTGCTTTTCGATCTGGGCCAGCGCCGCGCCTAGTGCCTTGGCCTTCTCGGTGTTCGCTAATTTCTTGTCATCCATGCTTGTTCTCTCAGTGCGGTGGAAACTGGACAGTACTGTATAAAACTCCAGTAGAAAGTGCAAGCAGATTTTTCCCGGGCTTGCCGGATTGGCAATTTCACCCTCTTCGCGGCAGGGTGCTTGGTTGCTGGCAACTTACAAACCCAATAGACTGAACCACGCCGGTGACTGATTCGGCGCCCTCATTCCCACCTAACCGCTGCTATGCGTATCCTGCTTGCCGAAGATGACAGTGTTCTCGCCGATGGCCTGACGCGTTCGTTGCGACAGTCCGGCTATGTCACCGATTGCGTCAATAACGGCGAGGCAGCCGACAGTGTGCTGTCAACCCAGGACTTTGACCTCCTGATCCTCGATCTTGATCTGCCAAAGATGCCCGGTCTGGAAGTGCTGCGACGCTTGCGCGCGCGCGAGTCCCTCCTGCCGGTACTGATCCTGACCGCCAATGATTCGGTCGAGCAGCGCGTCAAAGGGCTCGATCTCGGTGCCGATGACTACATGGCCAAGCCATTTGCATTGTCTGAGCTGGAGGCGCGCGTTAGGGCGTTAACACGTCGTGGCGTCGGTGGTGGCCCGACGGTGATTCGACACGGACCGCTGTCATTTGATCAGGTGGGTCGAATCGCTTATCTCAATGATCAGATGATCGATCTGTCAGCACGAGAACTCGGCTTGCTGGAAGTGTTGCTGAAGCGGAGCGGGCGCTTAGTCTCGAAAGAACAGCTGGTTGATCACTTGTGCGAATGGGGTGAAGAAGTCAGCAATAACGCAATCGAGGTCTACGTGCATCGACTGCGCAAGAAAATAGAAATCGATGGCGTGCGTATCGCCACCGTGCGTGGGCTCGGCTACTGCCTCGAAAAATTCAACGCTGGATCGTCCACGGCCAACGACGCCAGTCACGCCTGAATCCTATCGTGCAAGCCGATCAGGCGAATCAGCCAAGCGCTAACTCTGCCAAGCCTTCCACGGAGAAGGCCAGCTCGCGCTCGCTGTTCGGTGACATTCTCGACTGGTTGCTCATGCCGCTGCTGGTGCTGTGGCCACTGTCGATCGGGGTCACCTATCTGGCAGCGAAATCCATTGCCAACGAGCCGTTTGATCGCTCGCTAGAAGATCGCGTCACCGTGCTGGCGCAGCAGGTCAAGGAGATGAACGGTGAGTTGAGCGCTCAACTGCCGTTCGCAGCACGTGACATGCTACGCGCTGATGATGTCGACAATGTGTACTTTCAGGTCAGCGGTCCGAAGCGCGAACTGGTAGCAGGCGACAGCGATCTTCCACTACCGGAGGAGGAAGAAGCGCCGGTACCCTGGGCGGTGATGATGCGTGACGCACAAATGCGGAACGCGGAAGTACGCATCGCTTACACCTTCGTCAATCTGCAACCGAACGAACGTGCATCGAAAACGTCCGGCCAGCCGCGCTACGCGCTGGTACAGGTAGCCGAGACAACCGAGAAACGACGCCTGCTGGCCAACCAGATTATCAAGGGCGTGATCTTGCCTGAATTCATCATTCTGCCGATTGCGATCGCCTTGTTGTGGTTCGCGCTGTCGCGCGGTCTATCGCCGCTCACTACGCTGCAGGAAAGTATTCGCGCGCGGCGACCAGACGATTTGTCGCCCATTGACTCGCGCGGTGTGCCTGAAGAAATCTCGCCCCTGGTACGCTCTTTGAATGAGATGCTGGCGCGTCTGGCACAGAGTATCCAATCACAAAAGCGCTTCATCGCCGACGCTGCGCATCAGATGAAGACACCGCTGGCCGGTATGCGTATGCAGTCCGAGCTCGCGCTTCGACAAGATGCACGGGCTGAGATTCAGCGCTCATTGGAGCAACTCGCAAAAAGCTCGGCATCTGCCACCCGGCTGGTGAATCAGCTGCTGGCATTAGCTCGGGCAGAAAATGATTCGCCGCAATCCACCCCACTGCTACCACTTGAATTAAATGGATTAGCGCGCAACACCGTACAAGATTGGTTCATGGTTGCGCAGACGCGTGAAATTGATCTCGGCTTCGAGGTGGGCGAGCCCCGACTCTTGGTGGCGGGTAACGCCACCATGCTGAGAGAACTACTGAATAACTTGGTCGACAATGCACTGCGCTACACCCAACAGCAAGGCAGTGTCACCGTGCGCGTGCGGCAAGATCAGGAGCGTGCACTTGCCATTATTGAGGTCGAAGATAACGGCCCCGGCATAGCAGCGACAGAGCGGGAATTGGTATTCGATCGCTTCTATCGAATTCTTGGTAGCGAGACTGAGGGTAGCGGTCTGGGTCTGGCGATCGTGAACGAAATCGCGCAGCGGCATGATGCCGAGGTCGATATCTTCAGTAACCCACGAAGTCTTGATCCCCGCTTCCCCGGCTGCTTGTTCCGTATCAGCTTCAAACTGCTGCGCGACCCTGATCCGACCGACACAGCATGAATGCATCGCGTGAAAAATATTGGCGGCGTGCGCGTACCCTCACACTAATCCTGCTTGCGATTTGGCTGCTTACCACGATTAGCGTGGTGGTTTTTGCGCGCCAGCTCGCGACGGTATCTCTGTGGGGTTGGCCACTGCATTATTACTTTGCCTCGCAAGGCGCGACCTTGGTGTATCTCGCGATCGTCGGCGTATACGCATGGGTCATGCAGCGACTGGATGCAGCCATAAATAGCGAAAGTCATGATGAGCGCTGATCCACCTACACGCCAGCTACGACGCTATTTTTGGCTGTATGCCGCTGGCTTCTGTGCGCTGCTGGGCTCAGTCGCTATTCTCGAGCTCGAAGGCTTTCCGCGCTTCTGGCTTGGCTATTTGTTTCTATTCACCACCATCGTGGTGTATGCGGCGATCGGCGTATTCAGTCGCACCACGGATGTCGACGAATACTTTGTTGCCGGGCGCCGTATCCCTCCCGTGTTCAATGGCATGGCGACTGCCGCCGACTGGATTTCAACCGCGAGTTTCATCGGACTCGCAGGCGGCTTGTATCTGCACGGTTTCGATGGCTTAGCTTATATCCTCGGTTGGACTGGCGGCTTCTGCCTTATTGCCTTGCTGATCGCACCTTACTTGCGTCGACTTGGGCAATACACGGTACCGGACTACCTTGCCGCACGCTACGCTGGCGCGGATGGCGCTGGCGCAGTACGAACGATCGCGGTGATCGCAACGCTGATTATTTCATTCACCTATGTGGTGGCACAAATCTACGGCGTGGGACTGATCACTTCGCGCTTCACCGGAATTGATTTTTCAGTCGGCATTTTCCTTGGCCTCGCGAGTATCTTGGTGTGTTCCTTCCTGGGGGGTATGCGCGCAATCACGCTGACACAGATCGCGCAGTATGTGATTATCATCCTCGCCTTCATGATCCCGGTGTCTTGGCTAGCGCTTAAGCAAACCGGCATACCGCTCCCCCAAATTGCCTACGGCCCCGCACTTGAGCGTCTGGCGAAACAAGAGCAATCTTTGATCGAGAAAGACAGCGAGCAGCAGGTGCGTGATCTCTACTTGAAACAGGCGCAAGCCTTTGACGCAAAAATCGCTGCGTTACCGCGCTCATGGGATGCCGGTCGTGCGGAAGCGCGACGACGATTACAGGATCTACAAACCAGTAACGCCTCGCTGATCGACATTAAAGCCGCCAACCGGGCGCTGAGCGATTACCCGAAAAGCCCAGAGGCAGCACGCCGGCTTTGGGAACGGCAACGCGATAACGCCATCGCGCGCGCGCAACCATTGCAACCACACACACAAGCCTTTGCCGGCAGTACCCAGGCAGCGTCTGACATTCAACGGAATAATTTTCTGGCACTGGTGTTTTGCCTGATGCTAGGTACGGCCGCTTTACCGCATGTGTTGGTGCGTTCCTGTACCACTCGCTCGGTGCCACAGGCACGCGTCTCGGTGTTTTGGGCGCTGGCGTTTATTCTGCTGTTATATACCGCGCTACCTGCGCTTGCGGTCCTGGTCAAATATGAGATAACCACCACGCTGGTCGGTAGTGATTATTCGAGTCTGCCGTCATGGGTCAGCTATTGGGCAAGTATCGATCGCGAAAAGCCCATGATCAGCATTACCGATATCAACGCTGACGGTTTGGTGCAATTTGCTGAAATTCTGATCGATGGCGACATGATCGTGCTGGCGACACCGGAGATCGCGGGTCTGCCGTATGTAATGTCGGCGTTGATTGCCGCTGGTGCTTTGGCCGCAGCATTGTCCACCGCCGATGGCTTGCTGCTGACGATTGCCAGCGCACTTTCGCACGACACGTATTTCAAGATGATCAACCCGCGAGCCTCGGCGCAGCGACGTGTGACGGCATCTAAACTCCTGCTGCTGGTGGTGGCGCTGCTGGCCGCTTATGTCGCCTCGTTCCGATCCGGCGACATTCTCTCGATGGTGAGCGCCGCGTTCTCACTGGCCGCCTCAACACTATTTCCCGCACTAGTTTTGGGCATTTTTTGGAAACGCGCGAACCAACAAGGGGCAATCGCCGGCATGTTGGCCGGATTTTTTGTCTGCGTGATCTATTTGGTGCAAACCAGTCCAGCGTTTGGCGGCAGCGCAGCCAATCAATGGTTTCACATTGCCTCGGTATCGGCCGGTGTCTTCGGCGTACCTGCAGGCTTCACCGCTATGGTGATCGTCACCCTGCTAACGCCGGCACCGAGTGAGCGACAGTTAGCCTTGGTGGATCAGTTGCGCGCGCCCTGACAAATACCACTGGCACATTTCTTGATAGCACGACCTGACCATACATGATCAGGATGCGGCAGGCATGGCCGGGTTTTTCAACGAAATGTTTGATGAGGGCGGCGCGAAAACGCGTACGCACTATCAGGGCTTTGACCGCTGGCTATCCGAACAGCCCGCTGACATCGTCGCTCGCAAACGCGTCGAAGCCGATCTGATGTTCCGTAGGGTCGGTATTACCTTCGCGGTCTATGGCAGCGAAGCCGGTACCGAGCGGCTGATACCTTTCGATATCATCCCGCGCATTATCCCTGCCGCCGAATGGGCAACGCTGCAACAAGGTCTGCGGCAACGCGTGCAAGCGCTCAATCTCTTCATTCACGACATCTACCACGAACAAAATATCGTGCGCGCTGGCGTCATGCCGGCCGAGCAAGTGTTTCGGAATGCACAGTACCGCCCCGAGATGCAGGGCATCACCGTACCGAGTGATATCTATGCACACATTGCCGGCATCGATATCGTGCGCGCAGGTGCCGGTGAGTTTTATGTACTTGAGGATAACTTGCGTGTGCCTTCCGGCGTGTCGTACATGCTGGAAGACCGCAAGATGATGATGCGCTTGTTTCCAGAACTGTTCGCGCGCCACAAGGTAGCGCCGGTGGCGCATTACCCGGATCTGCTGCTCGATATGCTGCGCTCGGTTGCACCGCAGGGAGTGGATGATCCTACCGTCGTTTTGATGACGCCGGGGATGTACAACTCGGCTTATTTCGAGCACGCGTTTCTGGCCCAACAGATGGGGATAGAACTGGTCGAGGGTCAAGACCTGTTTGTGGATGATGGCTATGTCTTCATGCGCACCACGCGCGGCCCTAAACGGGTCGATGTGATCTATCGCCGCATTGATGACGACTTCCTTGATCCGCTGGTGTTCCGTGCGGACTCGTCACTTGGTGTGCCAGGGCTACTGTCAGTGTACCGCGCTGGTCGGGTCGCACTATCGAATGCGATTGGTACCGGCGTTGCTGATGACAAGTCGATCTACCCTTTTGTGCCCGACATGATCCGATTCTACCTATCGGAAGAACCGATTCTGAACAACGTACCGACCTGGCAGTGCAGAAAAAAAGAAGAGCTTCAGTACACCCTCGATCACCTGGATCAGCTGGTTGTGAAAGAGGTTCATGGCGCGGGTGGCTACGGAATGCTGGTCGGCCCTGCCTCGACACGCGCCGAGATTGAAGATTTCCGGCAGCGGCTAATTGCCAAGCCCGAGGGGTACATTGCCCAGCCAACGCTCGCGCTATCCGTTTGCCCGACCTATGTTGAATCAGGAATCGCGCCGCGCCACATCGATTTACGTCCATTTGTCTTGTCTGGCAAGACCGTCACCATGGTGCCAGGCGGCCTCACCCGCGTAGCGTTGAAGGAAGGCTCGCTAGTGGTCAATTCTTCACAGGGCGGCGGCACCAAAGATACTTGGGTACTAGAGCGATGAGATACAAATCCACGCCGCTGATAACAACGCGCTCGTAAATGCAGGTGACATAACATGCTAAGTCGCACAGCCGATCATTTGTTCTGGATGGCTCGTTATACAGAACGAGCGGAGAATACCGCGCGCATGCTCGATGTAAACATCCAGACGCAATTACTGCCGCAATCGATCGAAGCCGCCGAGCAAAGCTGGCGTGCCGTGTTAGGCATCTCTGAATTGCTACCGGCATTCGATGAAAAATACGGGATTCTGAATCGTAAAGATGTACTCGACTTCATGGTGTGTGATCCGATGAATCCTTCATCGATCGTGTCTTGTTTGACAAGTGCACGCGAGAATGCGCGCGCGGTACGGGGCACCCTCACCACCGAGGTATGGGAAACACAAAATACTACTTGGCTAGATATGGCTGGCTTGCTGAAGGACGGCATTCTGGAACGCGATCCCTCTGAATTTTTCGAGTGGGTCAAGCACCGTTCGCATCTATCGCGCGGCGTGACGATTGGCACCATGCTGAAAGATGAAGCGTTTTATTTCATTCGGCTGGGTACTTTTCTTGAGCGCGCTGACAATACTGCGCGCCTACTCGATGTGAAGTTTCACGGTGCCGATGGTGAACAGCTCACTGCCAGCGAAATGGATTACTACCACTGGGCCGCTGTTCTTCGCTCGGTGTCAGCGTTCGAGACGTATCGCAAGACGTATCGTGACGTGATTACACCCGAGCGTGTTGCAGAGTTGCTTATCCTGCGCGGCGAGATGCCGCGCTCGCTGATGGCCTGCATGACAGAAGTAGTAAACAATCTTGCGCAGGTACACAATGAAGTATCGCGCGAGACCGAGCGCTTTGCTGGCCGACTGCATGCCGGTCTCCGCTTCAATAGTATTGACGACATCATGCGGCGCGGGTTGCATGGCTATCTGACTGAATTTCTCGAGCAAGTCTATGAATTGGGCAACCGAGTCAGCCATGACTTTCTAGTACCCTTAGCCGCATGAGTTCTATCACGCTGTCGATCCATCACGAGACGGTCTATCGCTATGGTTCACCGGCGGTGTATTCGATACAGCGCTTACATATGACGCCCAGAGCCGAACCCTTGCAGCGGACCCTGGACTGGACCATCACTACCCCCGGCAAGCGGCGTCCGACGTACGATGCCTTCGGCAATGCCGGCGATATCGTCACGCTATCAACACCGCATCGCGAAGTACGGATCACCGCGGTTGGGAATGTCGAGATACAAGCGCCGCACGCGGGACGCATCTCTGACACTCTGCAGCTTCCGATACCGGTTTTTACCGTATCCACACGCTTGACCGAGCCGACCGAAGCGATCCGCACGTTCGCCGCAAATTATTTGTCTGCACCCAAAGCCCGCACGCTACAAGTCCTTGAACTCGCCGCTGCGATACGCCAAGCCGTCGGTTACCAGTCGGGTGCGACCGCAATTTCCAGTAGCGCTGACGATGCACTTCGACTCGGACTGGGGGTTTGCCAGGACCATGCCCATGTATTCATCGCCTGCTGCCATAGTGTCAGCCTGCCGGTACGCTATGTCTCAGGCTATATTTATCCCGGCGAAGTCGAGCACAGTGCCAGCCACGCTTGGGTCGATGTCTGGGTTGAAGATTCCGATTACAGTGGCTGGGTCAGTATCGACGTCACTCACGCGTGCCTGCAAACTGCTGACTACTGCCGACTCGCCGTTGGCAGAGATTATGAATCGGTAGCGCCGGTGCGCGGCATGCGGCGTGGCGGAGGCGATGAGCATATGATCGTAAGCGTCGATGTGGCATTAAGAAAGTGAGCATTTGAAATGACCTATTGCGTAGCAATGCGGCTGAACGCAGGCCTGGTATTTTTGTCGGACTCGCGTACCAACGCCGGCGTTGATCATATCGGCACGTTTCGCAAGTTATCGGTATTTGAAAATCCGGGTGATCGGATGATGGTGCTGATGACGGCAGGGAATCTGTCAATTTCCCAATCGATCCGGCAAACCGTGGCTGAATTTTTATCAGCGGATGGCACCAGCATCTGGAGTGCTTCATCGATGTATGAAGCCGCGCAAATAGTTGGCGACGCGATTCGTACGGTGCACAAGCGAGATGCAAAGTCGCTCGAGCAATTCGGCATCGATTTCAATGTGAGCATGATTTTTGGTGGACAGATCAAAGGCGAGCGCTGCCGGTTGTTCCAGATGTACGCCGCAGGCAACTTCATCGAGTCACACGACGAGAATCCGTACTTCCAGATTGGTGAAGCGAAATACGGCAAGCCCATTATTGATCGGGTCATCACGCCCACCACACCGCTCGACGAAGCCGCCAAGTGCGCCTTGGTGTCGATGGATTCAACCCTGCGCTCGAATATTTCGGTCGGCTTCCCGCTTGATCTGCTGGTGTATGAAAAAAATGCCTTGTCGGTGGGTCGCTTTGTGACGGTGGATGAGCGCAATCAGTATTTTCAGATGATACGTTCGACCTGGGGCCAGCAGCTGAAAAACGTATTCGAAGGTATCCCTGACCCGGTATGGAATGCTGCACTGAACACCGAGGCGAACGTGCTATCGAGTGCAGCTAATCACAACCAGCCGGTTCGTGTACAGCCGCCTAACACCGTGGCGAAGGTAGAAGCCAAGGCGACGCAGCTGCAAACCTTGGCACAACAAGATCAGCGCGCTCAGCCGCAGTAGCGGTAGGT
Organism: Oxalobacteraceae bacterium; assembly: GCA_021299035.1. GTDB lineage: Bacteria > Pseudomonadota > Gammaproteobacteria > Burkholderiales > Burkholderiaceae_D > Pernthalerella > Pernthalerella lacunae. The sequence goes on from JAJTGD010000029.1 coordinate 16,970, forward strand.
GTAAAGCTGAAGGGTTGAGTGTGGCCTCAGGGGCACACATCAGGGACGCACATTAGGGACACGCATCAGAGGCACGCCTTAGCAATGCCAAGTTCTCCGCACAATCGATAGCGGTAGATCAGATGACGATGGTTTGCGCCTCGTCGCCCTGGCGTTCGCGAATCACACCAATGCGGTTGACGGTTTCACCCAAGCGCTTGAGTTCAGCCTCGGCCGTATCCGCGTGCTCTTTCGAAACAATCACTGTCATGCCGATGCCGCAGTTGAAAACGCGGTGCATCTCGTCATCGGCAACGCCGCCGTGTTGCTGTAACCAAGCGAACAAAGGCGGCATGGCCCAGGCGTCGCGATGCAATTCTGCAGTGAGATGCGGTTGCAACACGCGGGGGATGTTCTCAACCAAGCCACCGCCGGTGATGTGTACCAGACCGCGCACTTCCATCGTGCTCATCAGCGATAACAACGGCTTGACGTAAATTCGCGTTGGCGCGAGCAAGACATCGGCCAGTGGTCGACCGTGGAAGTCGGCGCTCAAATCGGGCTTAGCCACGTCGAGAATCTTGCGTACCAGCGAGTAGCCATTCGAATGCGCACCGGACGAGGCCAGGCCGAGTACGACATCACCCGGCGCAATCTTGCGGCCATCGATAATCTTGGATTTTTCAACCGCACCCACGGCGAAGCCAGCGAGGTCATACTCGCCGTCCGGATACATGCTCGGCATCTCGGCGGTTTCGCCGCCAATCAGTGCGCAGCCTGCTTGCTCGCAGCCCTGAGCGATGCCCTTGATGACATCGGTCGCGGCGGCCACGTCGAGCCGTCCACACGCAAAATAGTCCAGGAAGAACAAGGGTTCGGCGCCCTGCACCAGAATGTCATTGACGCTCATCGCGACCAGGTCAATGCCCACCGTGTCATGGCGGTTGAGATGAAATGCCAGCTTCAGCTTGGTGCCGACACCATCGGTGCCCGCCACCAGTACCGGCTCTTTGAACTTCTTGCTGACCTCGAATAGCGCGCCAAATCCGCCAATGCCCGCCAGCACGCCTTCGCGCATGGTGCGCTTGGCGAAGGGCTTGATCGCCTCGACCAGCGCATCGCCGGCATCAATATCAACACCTGCGTCGCGATAAGAGAGTGAAACCGGGGGCTGGGAGGTCATAAAGGATAGGGGCGCTGGGCTGAGGAAACGGTAGAATCAGTGCTTGCCCTGATGACAAGACCTGTGGGGCTCGACATTTTATCAAAATAGCCCCGCTACTCGCGCCAATGAACCCCCTGACCGGCCCTGAATCCCGCCAAAACCTGCTGTGGCTATCGGTCAGTCTCGGCTTTCTTGCCCTGCTGTGGCTGCTGACGCCGGTGCTGACGCCGTTCGTGGCCGCCTTCATCATCGGCTATGTGCTGAACCCAGGGGTGGACTGGTTGCATCATCGCGGCTTACCGCGTGTGGTCGCGGTTCTAATGGCGATGCTGTCGGTATTTGTGATCGTGACTGCACTCGCCCTGATCGTGCTACCCATACTGGCGGAAGAACTGCCGGTACTGCGCGAACGACTGCCCGCCCTGTTATCGCGGATCGATGCCGCCTTCAGTCCGACGCTGCGGCAATGGGGTATTGGCGGTCGTCTCGATTTCGTCGCCTTGCAGAAAGCGATCGCCGCCAAACTCGCGGCGGGTGATGGATCGGCGTCGGCCCTACTTAACTGGCTGCGCATCGGTGGCAGTGCGCTGATCACTTGGGTTGGTACGCTATTTCTGATTCCGATTGTGTTGTTCTATTTACTGCTGGATTGGCACCGCCTGATTCAGCGTGTCAGCGAGACCGTCCCTCGGCGCTGGTCGGAGTTGGTGGCCGAGATGGCGATCGAAACCGATGCCCTGCTGGCGCAGTATCTGCGCGGGCAATTGCTGGTGATGTTCTTGCTGGCCGCGTATTACTCGACCGCACTCACCATCGCTGGATTCGATGTCGCGCTGCCGGTCGGTATGCTCACCGGCTTGCTGGTGTTTATTCCTTACATCGGCTTCGGACTCGGTCTAGTTGAGCGGATTGACGGCAGTAGCCATTATTTACAGCCTTGGCCAATTCCTCGAGAGCTTCCTGCTCACACCGCGATTAGTCGGTGAGCGCATTGGCTTGCATCCACTGGTCGTCATCTTTGCATTGCTGGCCTTCGGGCAGTTGTTTGGTTTTGTCGGCGTGCTTTTAGCACTTCCAGCGTCGGCTATACTTTCCGTAGCTTTCGGTCGTCTGCGTCAGCACTATCTAAACAGCGGTTTTTATAATCAGCCATGAGGCAATTACTGCTGAATTGGGGCGCGGCACGGCCACAGACGCTAGACAGTTTTGTGGTCGGCAGCAACCATGAACTCATCGCGCTGCTGCGTCAGGTCTTTTCTGATGCGGTCAATGTATCTGGCCATCGACTGCTGCTAATCTGGGGTGAGGCGGGCGCTGGCAAATCGCATCTACTGAATGCGCTGAGCGCGAACCCCGCGGCAAAACTGCTGACACCCTCTACCCTGGTTGAAGCGTTTTCCTGGTCAGTCGATGTGTCGCTGTACCTGATCGATGACTGCGACCAGCTTGATGAATCACGTCAGCAAGGCTTGTTTCATCTGATTAATCAGGTTCGAGATAACGGTGGCATATTGATCGCGAGTGCACAGCAGGCCCCACTGCAATTGGCCTTGCGTGAGGATTTGCGAACCCGCTTAGGCTGGGGTTTGGTCTATCAACTGCATGGCCTGTCGGATCAGGAGAAAGTCGATGCCCTGTCGAAGTCTGCAGAAGCGCGTGGACTTTCCTTGTCAGCGGGTGTGCTCCCGTACCTGCTAACGCACTTTCGGCGCGATATGCAATCGCTCTCAACCATGCTCGATGCACTCGATCGTTACTCGCTAGAGACGCAGCGACCGATTACGCTACCGCTACTGCGCGAGCTACTACAATCTGGTGATACCACAACGCTCCCATGAATCTGACGCTGTTTGATCTGGACAATACGCTGCTACCGCTGGACTCCGACTATGAGTGGGGCCAGTTTTTATGTCGCATTGGCGCAGTCGAGCGCGAAGCATTTACCGCGCGCAATGATGCGTTTTATGAGCAGTATGTTGCCGGTACGCTGAATCCCGTGGAATACCTGGAATTTGCGTTTGGAACACTAAAGCGCTTCCCGCGTGCGCAGCTGGATGCTTGGCACGCGCAATTCATGCAAGAAGTCATCCAACCAGCGATGCGTACCGAAGCACGCGCGCTGGTTGAAGATCATCGTCGGGCGGGTGATCTGCTGGTGATTATCACGGCGACCAACCGCTTCGTTACCGGGCCGATCGCCCGCGCATTTGGTGTCGAGCACCTCATTGCCGCCGAGCCTGAATGGCGTGCTGACGGGGAGATCTCGGGCCGAGTAGTCGGTACGCCGCCGTTTGGGGTTGGCAAGGTGACGAATCTGCATAACTGGCTGGACTCACTTGGAAAGACCTTAGCTGACTTCGAGCGCAGCACTTTTTATAGCGACTCGCAAAACGATATTCCGCTACTTTCGGTGGTCACACATCCGATCGCCACCAATCCGAATACTGCATTGGCAAGTCATGCTGAAAACCAAGGCTGGCCCGTGCTGCAACTTTTCCCGGTGACCGACGCATGATCAGGAAATTGATTCGTCGAATTCTCGGCACTGGGTCTACTACCGGCAATGCTGTTGCGCCAGATATCTATGAAAAATCGGCGCACGGTATCTTGCTTGACGATGTCTCGAACAACGCGATCCGAGTCACGCAGACCCTGCAACAAGCGGGGTTCAAGGCTTTCATCGTCGGCGGTGCGGTACGCGATCTGCTGCTAGGTTACCGCCCTAAAGATTTTGACGTAGCGACCAATGCCACGCCCGAGGAAGTCAAGCGACTGTTCCGACGGGCCTTCATTATTGGTCGTCGCTTCCAGATTGTGCACGTGATGTTCGGTCAGGATTTGATCGAGGTGACGACTTTCCGCGGCGCCTCGACGGACGAGGCGCCCAAAGATGAGCACGGCCGGGTACTGCGGGATAACACGTTTGGCGAGCAGCATGAAGATGCCGAGCGCCGTGATTTCACCGTAAACGCCATGTACTATGACCCGGCGCGCGAACAGGTCTTCGACTATCACGGTGGCATGAAAGATATTCGCAGCAAAACGCTGCGCATCATCGGGGTGCCGGAAGCGCGCTACCGCGAAGATCCAGTGCGTATGCTGCGCGTCGTACGTTTCGCAGCAAAACTCGGTTTCTCGATTGCGGCGCCGACACGTTCACCCATCAAAGTGATGGCGCCGCTGATCAATAACGTGCCTGCAGCACGCGTATTCGACGAAATGCTCAAGCTGCTGATGAGCGGACATGCCATGGCCTGTCTGCAGCAGTTGCGCAAACAGGGTCTGCATCACGGCTTGCTACCCCTACTCGATGTCGTACTTGAACAGCCGTTGGGCGAACGCTTTGTAGCGCTTGCCCTCAACAACACTGATCAGCGGGTACGTGAGGGCAAGACAGTATCGCCCGGCTTTCTATTTGCATCGCTGCTATGGCATCAGGTGCTGGAACGGTGGGAGGCGTACAAGGCGGCTGGCGAGGCACCGATTCCGGCACTGCACTTGGCTGCCGACGATGTACTGGACGGTCAAACCGAACAGCTAGCCATCCAGCGTCGCATCGCCACCGATATGCGTGATATCTGGGCCATGCAACCTCGCTTCGAGCGACGGGTTGGCAAGTCGCCCTACAAATTACTCGAGCACCCACGGCTGCGCGCTGGCTATGATTTTCTGCTGCTACGCTGTGCCTCGGGCGAGATCGAATCCGAGCTGGGCGAGTGGTGGACTGATTTCATGGCAGCCGACCCGCCTGAGCGCGAAGCCCTGTTGACACGTAAACCCGCCGAGACTGACAAACCCGCTGCCAAGCGGCGCCGGCGCCGAAGTGGTCGAGGTCGCGGCAGAGGTACTGCCGATGGTGCGACTGAAGGCGGTGCTGAGTGATGAGCCCGGTATCTGCCTATGTTGGTCTTGGTGCCAATCTTGGCGATGCAGCACATTCGGTGCGTATCGCCATTGATCTGCTCGGTCAGCTGCCGCAAACCATTCTGAGCGCCTGCTCCTCGTTGTATCGTAGCGCGCCCATTGATGCGACCGGAGACGACTTCGTCAACGCTGCGGTAAAACTCGAGACGCAACTCGATGCGCATCAGCTGCTCGTCGAGTTGCAGCGAATCGAGCACCATTTCGGTCGCGAAAGACCCTTTCGCAATGCGCCGCGCACGCTCGACCTTGATCTGCTGGTTTTTGGGAAAGAAACCATTTGCGACAGTACGCTGGAAGTTCCGCATCCGCGTATGGGCAGCCGCGCCTTCGTACTACTGCCACTGCATGAGCTAACACCAGATCTTGAGATTCCCGGTCTGGGGCCGGTCGAGCAACTGCTAGCGGTGGTTGGGGATCAGGCGATCGAAAAGCTAGATGCCGATCGCTGAGACAGCATGACGTATCATCAACGGCTATGAACTTGGAAAAATACCGCTATATCGTCGTCGAGGGGCCAATCGGCGTCGGCAAGACCAGTCTCGCGCGCCGTATCGCCGCTGAGACCGGGGCACAGCCACTGCTCGAGCAGCCCCAGGAAAATCCTTTCCTTGAGCGCTTCTATCGCGACTCGACACGCTACGCACTGCCGACGCAGATGTTTTTTCTGTTTCAGCGCATGCACCAGCTACGCGACCTTGCGCAGACCGACCTGTTTTCGGCACCAGTGGTGTCCGATTTCCTGCTTGAGAAAGACCCGATCTTTGCAACGCTGACGCTGGCCGACGACGAGCTCAACCTGTACCGCCAGATGTTTGATCATCTGACCCAGCAGGCACCTCGGCCGGACTTGGTCATCTATCTGCAAGCAGCGCCATCGACCTTGGCAGACCGTATCCGTCGCCGTGGCATACCGATGGAGTCCGGAATATCGGAATCTTATTTGCATCGCCTGTGCGAGAGCTATAGCCGCTTTTTCCACCACTACGACACATCGCCCCTGCTCATGGTGAACGCCGAGCACCTCAACCCGATTGAGCGCACCGATGACTTTGCATTGCTCATGGAGCGCATCGCCAGCATGCGCGGTAAGCGTGAATTCTTCAACCGTGGAGAATAATGATGTCTGAGCAGTCCAATACGACACCGTCAAAAGTCACGCTCACAACGCTGGAAACCATGCGCGTAAGCGGCGAGAAAATCGCGATGCTGACTTGCTATGATGCGAGTTTCGCTACGCTGATGGATCAATCTGGCGTTGATACGCTCCTGATCGGCGACTCGATGGGCATGGTTGTGCAAGGATACCCAACGACTCTGCCAGTGACCTTGGACCATATTGCTTACCACACCGATTGTGTTGCTCGTGGCGCCAAGCGCGCTTTTCTGATTGCGGACATGCCCTTTGGCAGCTATCACACGACGCAGCAGGCGATGGATAACGCGACGGTACTGATGCGCGCAGGCGCTGAAATGGTCAAACTTGAGGGCGGCGAATGGCTGCTTACGACTGTACAAATGCTGGTCGCACGCGGCATACCCGTCTGCGCACACTTGGGCCTCACGCCACAGTCGGTGCATCAACTGGGTGGCTTCAGAGTGCAAGCGCGCAAAGAGGATGAAGCACAACGCCTGATCGCCGATGCCCTTTCACTACAAGCGGCCGGTGCAGCAATGCTGGTGCTGGAGGCCATTCCGGCTGCGCTAGCCGCCGACGTCACCAAGAAACTGGCGATACCCACCATCGGCATCGGTGCGGGTGTGGACTGCTCGGGTCAGGTGCTTGTGATGCACGACATGCTCGGCGCCTTCCCCGGCCGCCGACCAAAATTCGTACGGGATTTCATGCAAGGTCAAACCAGTGTTCCGTCAGCGATACGCGCGTATGTCGACGCAGTGAAGCAGCGCGCATTTCCCGCCGCAGAGCATAGTTTTTGACCGATGGACAGCCGTTCTAATCGGCAGACGTGATTGATGAGGGAGCAGGGTCCGAGCGCTTGAACCTCTCAGGCTCGGCACTTCTGAGCATTGATACTTACCAGCCTCGGGGTTTCTCAACCTCGGCATTTCTTGGTAATGATGTTTATCAGCGTTGATACTGTGCCAGCGATTCTCGCATTTGCGGCATCAGCTCATGCGCAGCACCAACCGACATACCCAAATCTCTGACCAAGCCATCATCCAAGCTGTAAACCCAACCATGGATGGTCAAGTCCTGACCGCGCTCCCATGCGTCTTGCACGATAGTGGTCTGACAGACATTCAATACCTGCTCAATCACATTCAACTCGCACAGGCGATTATGCCGGGCGATATCGTCCATGGAAGCAGGTAACAAATGCTCATGCTTTTGAAATACATCTTGCACGTGGCGTAACCAGTTATCCGCAAGACCGACCCGCTTCCCCTCCATCGCGCATTGCACGCCCGAGCAACCATAGTGACCAACTACCATCACATGTTTAACGCCGAGTAGGTCAATCGCAAACTGCAGCACTGACAAACTATTGAGGTCGGTATGCACCACCACGTTGGCGACATTT
>JAJTGD010000030.1 GCA_021299035.1 Oxalobacteraceae bacterium
CGGTACGGGCAGACGTCAAGCGAGCCTAGCGGCGTGACCTGTTTGCGGGCAATCCTCATTGCGTGCGCTCCTCGTCACGGCAGAAATGGGTGTACAGCACGTTCAAGACATCCATCGCTGCACGGCTATCGATGCTGTAATAAATCTGTTTGCCATCACGACGCGTCGTCACTAGCGACTCTTCACGCAGCACAGCGAGTTGTTGAGAGAGGGTTGGTTGCTGTATATCCAAGAGTTCTTCCAACTCGCCCACGCGACGCTCACCCTGTGCCAACTGGCACAGCAGTAATAGTCGATCAGGGTTGGACATCACGCGCATCAACGCGCAGGCACGGTTGGAGGCAGCGCGCAACGTGGCTAGGTCCAGCACAGTGTCAGTTGTCATGGCAGATCAACGGGCGAGCCCGCATACTTCGTAATCGAACAGATTATATTCCACTAAAGTGTCTGCCCGTGATGGTGTGTTTCGCGTTTTGCCGCAGCGGCCGAGCGGTGGGAACACCGTCATGCTCAGGTTTTCGAGAGTGCCTGATCAATATCCCACAAGATGTCATCCACCGATTCAATCCCGACAGCCAGACGAATCAAATCGGGCGGCACGCCCGCTGCGATCTGCTGCGCTTCCGATAGCTGCCGGTGCGTGGTGGACGCCGGATGAATCACCAGCGTTTTAGCGTCGCCGATATTGGCGAGGTGAGAGAGAAACTCCACCTGCTCAATGAAGCGTTGCCCTGCAGCTGCCCCTCCTTTAATGCCAAACGACAGCACCGCACCCGCACCCTTGGGTAGATACTTTTGCGCCAGCGCGTGATAACGGTTATTCGTCAGCCCTGGATAATTGACCCAGGAGACCTTCGGATGCTCGGATAAAAACTGCGCAATACGCAGCGTGTTACTACAGTGCCGCTCCATGCGCAGATGCAGTGTCTCGACACCTTGCAGCAACAGAAACGCGTTCATCGGTGACAGCGCCGGCCCGAAGGTGCGCAAGCCCTCCATGCGGCATTTCATGGTGAAGCCAAAGTCACCAAAGGTTTCGTAAAAGCGAACACCGTGATAACCCTTGGAGGGCTCCGTCATGCTGGCGAACTTACCGTTACCCCAGTTGAATTTACCGGACTCGACGATCACACCACCCATCGTGGTGCCATGTCCACCGATGAATTTCGTGGCCGAGTGCATCACGATTGCAGCACCCCATTCGAACGGCCGGCACAGATAGGGTGAGGCAAAGGTGTTGTCGATGAACAGGGGTAGATCATGCGCGGTAGCGATGTCAGCCACTTTTTCAATATCGAGCACATTCATCGACGGGTTACCAATCGTCTCAGCATAGAGCAGCTTGGTTTTCGGTGTGATCGCGCGTGCGAAATTGTCAGGGTCGTCGCTATCTACAAAGGTAGTGTTGATACCGAGTTTGCGGAAGTTCACATCGAGCTGCGTGTGCGTGCCACCGTACAGCGTGCGTGCAGCAACAATTTCATCGCCGGCTTCGCACACGTTGAGCATTGCAATCATCTGCGCCGCCATGCCACTGCCGGTTGCTACGGCGGCGCGACCATTCTCCAGCGCCGCGATACGTTCCTCGAGTACCGCTACCGTCGGATTCGACAGCCGCGAATACACATTGCCGAAGGTCTGTAAATTAAACAGACTAGCAGCGTGATCGGCGCTATCAAACACATACGAAGTGGTTTGGTAGATAGGTACTGCGCGCGCACCCGTGGCGGCATCGGGCATTTGCCCGGCATGTAGGCACAGGGTGTCGAAGTCGTAGACGTGATCTTTGGCCATAACAGAAAAAATTAAACAGGACGGCGAGCGGAGATGACCTTGGTGTTGACACCAAACCAACTCAGGCCACCGAATAGGCGTGCGTACTCGATCTTCACGCAACGATCCATCACGACTTCAAGACCGCCCGCCTCAGCGATGCGCGCGGCTTCTTCATTCACAACACCCAGCTGCAGCCACAATACTTTGGCGCCGATCGCGACAGCATCTTCTGCGATAGGTACACAATCTTCAGGCTTGCGAAATACATCCACAATGTCCACCGGCTCGGGAATTGATTTCAGATTGGGATAACACTTCTCGCCGAGAATTTCATCGTATTTCGGGTTCACCGGAATGACGCGAAAGCCGTGCTCTTGCATGTATTTTGCGGCAAAGTAGGACGGACGATACCAATCGGCAGACAAACCGACTACAGCGATGGTGTGATTGCTTTTAAGTATTCGTCGCAGCTCGGCGATGGTGCTCACTTCGGTTCTCCGGTGAATCAGGCGGGGACGGCGATGGTAGTCGGTGTTGGTGCGTTACTCGGCAGTCGCGGCGTCATGATATGCCGGTACAGTGGCCAGAAAGCAGAAAGCAGCGACATACCGGCATAGCCTATGGGCATTTGCGGTGATGTACTTACGCGCCGTAATGAATTGCAGTCGAGCGACGGTTCAAGATGGTGTGCGGCGTGACGCGGCAAATTGAACAGCAATGCATCCGAGATTCGATTGCTGCAGTCCCAGATATGTTGCGGTCCGATGCGCTCCGGTTTGCCGTCGATGACTTCACGCTGCAGACCCCAATGCTCGACATAGTCAATGGTGGCGACCAGCGTTTGCGCAGTACAAGCGGTGATCAACGCAAATCCAAGCGCCTCGACCCCCGCAATGATTACCAGCAGTAGCGCGAGCAGCAGGCTCCCGGCGGTCAGCGCGAGCGCCTCATTGATAGGGCCGGGCTTTTGCCGCGACAGCCTGACCGCTTGAATGAATACACCCGCGAAATAGCGCGGCATGAAGCGCCACAGACTTTCATCCTGTCGCGCGCTGGCGGGATCATGCAGCGTCGCAGCGGCGCGGTGATGACCACGGTTGTGTTCAATAGCGTAGTGCCCGAAGCCGATCCAACATAGCAGTGCGCGTGCCAACGACCGATCAATCAGCCGTCGTCGATGGGCCAGCTCATGCGCCAGCACGATACCAATAGCACCGGCGACATAGCCGCAGCTGAATGCCATCAGCCAAAAGCTGCCCGCCCTCAGTTGAGGTGCGTGTAGCGCGAAGCCGATACAAATGATGAGCACCAATAGCATGGCGGCCCGCAGGTGCCATGGCTGCCATTGGTAATTCGGTACGTTGTTGGCTGCGCTAACGGCATCTTGACCAAGCGCATGACTGCGGACGAACAGCCACTCGGCGAGTGGCAGTAACAGCATGGCGATGAGCAGCGTCAGCCAAGGCAGGTCGAGCACCCAACCCAGCAGTGGCGACAGCGTAAATCCTATTGGCAGTAGCAGATGCAGCAGCATGAGCAGGTCTCCTCTCGCCGATTGTAGCGGGGTCGGGTGCGCCGGTCTTATCTAATGTGTTATCGAAAATGTATCTATAGCCAGAATGGCAAGAGCGCTTTTAGCGCGTTGACATCATGACACCCCTATGTTTCAATTCGGAAACATCGGGGCATTGGACGCCTGTCTGCGCTTTGCGACTTCCGCACCCGCCCCGAACTTCTCCGCGAGAGACTGCGCATGCGCCAGCCGAATCCCATCATTGGCAACAGCCCGCCGATGCGAGAGATCCGCAAGCTGATCGATACGATCGCGGATTCCACCGCAACGGTACTCGTCATGGGCGAGTCTGGCACCGGTAAAGAACTGGTAGCGCAAGCTTTGCACTATCAATCGCCGCGCGCCGACGCGAATTTCGTACCGCTTAATTGTGCTGCGATTCCGCGTGAGCTGATGGAGTCGGAGTTATTTGGCCATCGCAAAGGCGCATTTACCGGTGCACTCGCTGATCGTGTGGGCCGCTTTGAATTGGCGCACGGTGGCACTTTGTTCTTGGATGAGATCGGCGATTTATCGCTAGATATGCAAGTCAAATTGCTGCGCGTGCTGCAAGAAAAAACGGTTGATCCCGTGGGCTCGTCGCGCGCGGTGGAAGTAGATGTGCGCGTTGTCGCCGCCACCCACCGCGATCTGGAGTCCGAGATTGCGGAGGGTCGATTCCGTGAAGACTTGTACTACCGGCTGAACGTACTGCCACTGCGCACACCACCGCTGCGCGAGCGCGGTGACGACATCGTGATCTTGGCGCGCCATTACGCCGATAAGTTCGCACATAAATCCCCTGCGATTAGCTTCTCGGCAGATTTAATCGATGCCATGAAGAGCTACGACTGGCCGGGCAATGTGCGTGAGCTATCCAACCTGATTCATCGCTTCTCCACCTTGTTCTCAGGGCAGAAGCTGACGCTCAAATCTATACCGCGCTCGATGTTGCCGAAGGGCTTGCAAAAGCTGCAAGAAGAACGCGCTGGCTTGCCCGATCCGGAACCACAAGAAGAGCACGCAGCCGATGTGTTGCAGATGTTCGCGATTTCGAATGATGAACCCGCGAATATGCCATCGGCTACACCCGAGCCGGTGCGCAATGATGTTGAAGACATCATCATGTTGGCGCAAGGTGGCACGGTGCTGCCACCGGAAGGCGTGTCGCTGAAGGAGCGCATGGCACAAATCGAGCGCGCTTATATCGAGCAGGCGCTCGACCGTGCCGATGGCAATGTCTCTAAGACTGCAAGATTATTGAATCTTCAGCGCACCACGCTGATTGAAAAGATCGACAAATACCGATTGCGCTCGGCCTGAGCGCACTTCACTGAGGGTTAACCAAGATGGATATCGCCAGTCTGATCGGAGTGCTGGGCGCCTTACTGCTGATCGCTATTTCGACAGGCGGTCGGTTTTTACAGTTTTTTGATCTGCCCGCTGTGTTCATCGTGTTTGGTGGCACCTTCCTGGTCGTGCTCTCGAAAAGCACCATGGCCGAATTCAGGGCGGCTTACACCACTGCACGTGAGGTGCTGACTACCAAGCCCATGCCGCTCTCTGACTTGATCGATGAGTTGATCGCGGTCGGTCGTGTTGCGCGCTACGATGATCGATGGATGATCACCTTGGAGGATCGCGAGTACAAAGATGCCTTCATTGCGAAAGCCGTACGCATGTGGGTGGATGGCATCGACCATGCTCTGCTCAAAGATGCGCTACTGCGCGAGATCACCGAGATGAAAATCCGTTACGAGCAGGCGCGTGATTTTTTTGCTTATGCGCAGGAGCTCGCACCCGGCATGGGCATGATCGGTACCTTAATTGGCTTGGTGATCATGATGGGCGGCGTGAATGATCCGCGCACCATTGGGCCCGGTATGGCCGTCGCGTTGCTCACGACACTGTATGGCGCAATCCTCGCCAACGTGGTGATCGGCCCGCTGGTGCAAAAGATCACCGGCCATGGCAAGCGCGTCAAGCGCAACTACGAAATGGCAATGGCCGGCGTACTCTTCATTCATAAAGGCGGCGACCCGCGTCTGCTGCCAGATCTGCTGCTCGGTCATTTGCCACACGAAGACTCGGCGCCTATCGCCTTACCTGAGCCGAAGGCAGATCAAGCAGAAGCGCCTGACAACGCCTAAGCCAATGAAGCCGCCAGAAAAGGAAGAAGAAGCCGCGCGGATGCCGGTGACGCTGTTCGACAGCATCACCGCACAAGACGAGGAACCCGCAGTTCGGCAGGGCTCGCCGCTGTGGGTAGTGACCTTCGCCGATATGATCACGCTGTTATTGGCGTTTTTCTTGCTGGTGCTGTCGTTCTCCGATCTTAATCCCGAACACTTTCGCAATGTCAGTGGCTCTTTGCAAAAGTCATTGGGTCGTGCCGAGAAAGCACAACCGGTAGAGCCGACACCTGCCGAGACACAATTAGTCGCCGGTCCCACCGAAGAGAAGCTGCCAATACCGGAGCAACTCGCTAAAGACCTCGGTAAACTACAAAAATCTTTATCGACTGATCTGGTTGGTAAAAAAGTTCAGGTCACCACCGAGAATGGCCGCTTGCTGATTCAACTGCCCGCGCGCAGTAATGGCTTGCTGCCGCAGGAGATGATTGATTTGTATGCGCGTATCGCTGAAGCGCAGGCCTTGGTGGAGACACCTGTTGAGGTGCGCGAGGGCGAGCCGGTAGATCGTAGCGCTGAGTTAGCGCGTCAGATACGACAACTGCGCGAAGTACTGTCTAAAGAAATCGAGCAAGGCGAGGCGCAGGTAGAACGCGATGGCGAGCGCATCGTGGTTCGTATGGCAGTACAGGGCAGTTTTTATCCAGCCAGTGCCGATCTCTCACCCGAGGCGACCCCCATGCTGAAAAAAGTCGGCGCGGCTATCGCCAAGACCGGTGGCCGCATCACCATCGAAGGACACACCGACGCAGTACCACTTAATAATCACGCGCGCTATCGCTCGAACTGGGACTTATCTGGCGCGCGCGCTTCATCGGTGGCTGACTATCTCACTGCGTATGCAGGTGTGGCGCGTGAACGCGTCGTGGTGCGCGGTATGGCCGATACACGTCCGGTAGCACCTAACGACACGCGCGAAGGCCGCGCTAAAAACCGCCGCATCGAAGTACTGGTCGATGCTTACGGCGGTTGAGCTTAGTTCACAAGCTTAAATTTAAAACCTGGTTGCCTTGACTTGACGTTATAGCTTGATCTTATGGTTTGACGAACTTCAGCGTCATGCGATCCGATTCGCCGATCGCCAAATACTTCGCCTTGTCTTTTTCAGCCACGCCGCGCAGATTGGGTGGCAGATTCCATACGCCGCCGGGATGGTCGGTCGTGTCTTTCGGGTTGTAGTTAATGTCTGACGAGGCGACCAACTTAAAGCCAGCGCGTGTTGCGGTCTCGATCACATACGCTTCGGTCATGTAACCCGAATCAATCTGCCGTTGAAACGAAGTGCCTGGTCGCGCGCGATGCTCCACCACACCGAGCACTCCCCCTTTTTTCAAAGCCGTATGGAACGCCTGGAACATGGCCTCTGCTGTTCCTGCCTTCGACCAGTTGTGCACATTACGGAAGGTGAGCACCATGTCAGCGCTGCCTGCAGTGCCGAACACGGGTTTTTGCAAATCAAAGTTCGTGATGGTCATTCCACCATAGAGCAGCGGATCAGCGGCCACCATGGCCTTGTAAGCTGCATCGCGGCGCTTCATTGGTTCGGGGGTATCTGCCGCCAACACCGGCGGGGATGCGAGGAATTTTCCTTGCCGCTTCAGGACAGGCGCCAGAATCTCGGTATACCAACCAGTCGCAGGCGATATTTCAACTACCGTCATGTTCTCGCGCAGCCCGAAGAACAGCAGTGTCTCTTTCGGATGCCGGTAGCGGTCGCGCGCACGATTTTCTTCCGAGCGATGCGGCGCATCGATCACTTCATCGAGCAGGTCAGCGATGTACTCGCTACTAGCGTATGCAGAGGCCGATACAGAGGCCGATAGGCTCAGTGTGAGCGCGCCTACTAGGCGAAGCATCTGGCGGCGGGTTGGCATTGAGATTGACATGAGGGGGTTCCTGATATGGTTAATCGACCCGATGAACGCTCAGGTCGGGTAGGCCACGCGCGTCGTCCCGCAGAAAATACTGAATGGATCTAGCGGCACCAATGCGTACTAGCGAAGGCCCCAGATGGGTCAGGGCGCGCGAAAGCGTTGGCTGACTAAAACCAATTAAATCAATCAGTTGCCTAGGAGTTGCAGGCCCACTTGCCAGCCGCTTACGGATCGATTCAGCGTGCGCTTGCATGATTGGATGAATGGATTCATGAATGGATACTTGAGCCGATCTTAACCCAGAGAGGGCCATACGACGAGTGGTGTAGTGAGAATGACTGAAACCAGTCAACGCTACTACCGAGGGAAAGGCGACTTTGCTGGACCTAGCCTAACAGCGAGCTCACCAGATTCGATGAGGTATTTGTCATCGCAGCCTTTTCAGATCCGCTGGTACTACTGAGGGCATTGGCTGTAGCGCTTGATACTTGCTTGGCTGACTGCGTGCCATCTAACATCGACTGTATCGCGGACGAATTGCCAGACATGAGACTAGATTTTGCGTACAGTTCATTTGCTAGCTTAGCGACTGCCGATTTCTGGTTTGTAGCGAACTCAATGGCTGCACTCAATGCTCTGGCTTGCCGATTGCTCTCCGCTTGAACGTTTGCCGTTTTAGTTGCGGTGATCAGATGGGCCTCAGCCATGTCCCCGCGTTCTGCTGCTCTTGCCGCTCTTTGCTCAGCCAGATAGGCACCTCGCCAGCGAGCGAAGTTGCGCTTGCCGAGCGCTGTACTGGTATCAAATCCGAAGCCACCGGCTCCACCACCGCCACCACTTCCACCACCCCTACTGCTGCTTGAGCTTGAAGAAGACGAAGAGGACGAAGAAGATGAAGACGTGGATGAAGCCGAGGCGATAGCAGCGCCCGCTAATGCTGATGCGATGGCACCAGCGCCAGTACTTGCAGTGGTCGTAGCACTCACATCATAGGTAAGATCAGTGAATTCGAGGAACTCAGTATTCGATACAGTATCGGTACCGTCATTACCGTCCGCAATATTTGTATCGGTAACAGTAATCGTGCCACCTGAGTTAACGATTGTGTAGCCAGCATAGTTTCCGGAAAAAACAGCGGTATCTGATCCACTACCACCATCAATCGTATCGTTACCTTCATTTCCCTTAAGCGCGTTGTTGGCTGTATTACCTGTAATCGTATCTGCACCGGCACCGCCAATGGCATTTTCAATTGTCGCACTGAAGGCAATGCCGATGTTATCAGCACCTGTATAAAGCGCAGAGCGGCTGGCAACGCCGGTGCCGCTGCCGCTTGAAATACTAGCTGATGGGATATCCGGGGTGTACCCGAGAACGGTTGCCCAGTAAGCTTCTTGCTGCGCTTCTGTGAAGATGCCGATCGACGAAAACGTACCCGGCGTCAAATTAATCGTGCTACCGCGTGTTTGTGAAGAGGTGTCGAGTGTATCGGCACCACCTGTATCAACGATCGTTTGAAAGTAAAGCGGTGACGATGCAGTCCAGTTAGCAAACTGATGGATTGTATTTGTCGCATTTGTCGTTGAATTAGTACCATATAGATGCTCCATGGCTGCCACGTCATAAAGTCCCGGTGTGGTGGCGTAGAAGTATCTAGCCGTCAACGCGTTACCATTTTGTACCCAGTATTGGTTTCTATCGTATTGGGTATAGGTCATTACGGTGTTTCGTGCGATGTCGTTTGCAGCCGACAGTGTGGTTCCCCCAGCTGAGCCGCCAAACGAGTGACTGAGTCCCAGTGCGTGGCCGATTTCGTGAAGCGCGGTGTAATAACCGTAGCCGCCCGGTGAGAAATCCAGATTGGTTGCCTGATCATTGATATACCAGACATCGCCACCTATAACGCCACTGTTTGGATAGTAGGCATATGCCGCGCTAGTGGCGCTAGCGTAGGTCCTGGTGGTATAGGCACTTCGGATTTCGCCCACGGTAGTTCCGGATTCCGTCACTTTTTCAAATGCAAATGATGATGCTGTATCCCATGCGGTGAATGCCTGATCAAGGTAGGCCTGATTTACGGCAGAGATGGCGCTCGCGCCCAGCGGTGCGTTATAGGTCACAGCAGCATAAGAAGTGCTGTCATACCCCACTGCGCCCGAGTAATACGAGTAGCTCAGTGTCTCGCCGGCTGATAAATCCCATTTAACACCACCGCGAATCGCTTCAATATAGTTGGTTGCTGCAGCACCGATTGCGGTTGCACCGGTAACGTTTACGGTATTCGTCGCAGGGGCTTCGTCACTTCTAGGTGCATTTAACCCCAAGTTATCGAACGTAGCGGTATCGGTAGTGATTTTCTGTGCCGCCGCCGCCGCCTGACAAATCGGGCAGGTACTGGCTTCGTGTGTGGAGGTCAAGACCTCACCCAAGTCGACTTCGAGTATCGCGAGTGTGTCGCCATCGGTGCTCGCAGTCGAGGGATCGACATCGATGGCTTGCAACGAAGAATTGCCGATCGTACCTGTTGGGGATGAGATCAACGATATATCTGACATCCGTACGCTACGGCGACCAATAAAATCGGAAAGCGCTAACTCCTGTTGCGCGATATCGTTCAGCTGGTCGGTATATGCTTGCGATCCCTCACTCAAGCTACTCAGAGCATCGTAGCCTTGCTGGATATCGGCCAGATAGCCACCAATCGAATCGAGGTCACTTGAAGCCACCTGAACTACGGCGACCATATTGGAGTATTGACTGAGCGACCATATTGGAGTATTGACTGACCCGGTCTTTCAGCACCAACCACGAAGTATTTGCCAGTTGTAGATCGGCGGTACTTGCGGTGACTTGCTGTAGTTTCGACGTTGCTATATCTATAACTTTCTGATCGTCGGCGCTGGGTGCGACGGACGTGCTTGCTCCCAAGCGCGTTGCCAGCCAGTTGCCAGAAAGTTGTAGACGAGTTTCCACCTTAGCGGAATCGGCCCCCAACCAGGAAACTTGAGCTCTGTTATAGGCCGCTCTGATGGCGTGCCATGGTGCTCCAAGGCTTTGAAATTCGCGGTTGCTTTCGCGCGTGCACGCGCCCAGAAGAAATGCCACCCGCAGGTGGCATTTTTCGATTGGTCGCCCGAGCTATCCAGCTTTTTTTGAGGCCATGAGCCTCATTCAAGCGTGGACGCGCGCATACTCTTTTGCGGTAGGAATCTTACGCGGCAGGATTTTATGCTTGGGTCGAGTCACCTCCCATCCCAAGCATGCCAGCCAGATCGCGCGTGGGATAGGCTTGTGCGCCGTTCTGTAATAACTCACCATACGGCGGCTAATGCCCAAGGCTTCGGCGGCAGTATTGAGTGAGAGTCCATTGCGATGCATCCAGCTATCGAACATTTGGTGGCTGACTTCTCCGGCCTGTTCTTTGCCCCAAGCGTAAACATTGTCAGCGCCGAGCTCGGCATCAAACCATTCGACCGCTTGGCCCCATTCGGCAAGATGGGCTTTGGCAAATACCTTCGGTGTTAGTAATTTTTGCAATGCAGGTATCTTGCGTAAGACACGTTCGACATCAACTTCCAGTATCTCGCCAGTGCTCCATGTCGTAAGTAGTCTGTACGGCATGGACGCCTCGACAGACATCAACTTTGGATGAAAAAAGTCACTCATGGGTTCAATCTCCTCCACTCGGAGAGCAACAACGCACGGTTAGACTCAATCCAGCGTAATTCCTCCCTGATTTCTCTTGTTGTAATTCTTCCTACTATTTTGAGCGAGACGATTTCAACGGTACATTCTCGTCCGTCAGTCAACTGGATATGCACATGCGGTAGCAGGTGGTCGCCAGCGTACATGATCACTCGCGCTGCTGAGAACTTTCTAAGAACCAGCATGCTTCTTATGATGGTGCAACCATTGCACCATATCAAGCAGATTTGCAAAAAAAATGCCACCCGCAGGTGGCATTTTTCTTTCAGCTTAAGCTGGATTACTCAGCTTTGGTCCCGCTGCTAGTCGTGTAAGACGGCACCTTGGTGCCCGGGACAGTGTTGTTTGGCTTGGACTGATCACGCGCGTAGGTGACAACACGCTCTTTGTTGGCCTCGCGTGCTTTGGCCGCTTCTGCTGCTGCTTGACGTTCCTTAGCGGCTTCACGTTCACGCGCTAGCTCGCGCTCTTTGGCCGCCTCACGCTCTCGAGCGCGTTCACGCTCACGGGCGAGTTCACGTTCTTTGTCTTTCAGCTCTTTCTCGCGACGTGCTTTTTCAGCGGCCAGTTCTTCAGCCATTTCTTTTTCACGTTGCTTTTGCTGCTGTGCCAGTGCCTCAACGTCTTTCTTGACGCCTTCGACATTCGAAACCGAACCTTGCAGACGGTTGAACTGACCCGACAAATCTTTCACAGCCTTCGACTGGTCTTTCAACATACCGTCGAGTGCGGTGAGTTGTTGCAGTAGTTCTTTATTGGCAGCCTCGGCGCGGGCGGCTTCAGCACGCGCAGCTTCGAGCTTGGCCAGTTCTGCCTTGGCACGCGCTTCTGCCTTACGGTCAGGCTGGGGTGCAGCTTCGGCGGCGGGTTCTTTTTTCTCGTTGCTGGATACCGGTTTTACCGGTGCAGCGGCAGGCGCTGGCTTGGGTTCGGGCTTCGGCGCTGCCTTGGGTGCTTCGGACATACGCGCGATTTTTTCTTCAATCGCCGCCTGTACCGAGTGCGTAGTTTCTTGCGCCAGTTTCAGATCTTCCAGTGCGGTATGGATGTCGTCCATACTTTCCATACGGCGTTTCAGATCAACCGCGCGCTTGCCGACGGCCAGCATCATTTCATCCAGCTGCGCTACTTTGTTTTGTAACTGCACGCTCATGAAACTGAATACACCTGCTGTGCCCACCAGAATTGCGCCGGTGATACCGAGAATTAGTTTGGCTTGCATCGAGGTGCGCTTGGCACCGTCGATTAATTTTTCTGCGGCTTTGTTGACATGGCCACCAGTGGTAGCAACGGCAGCAGCCGAGCGGTTCGCAACTTCGGCGGCATCCAGCACAATGCTCATCAGCGATTCGAGCTGTTGCGATGCTGCACGGTTGTTCTCAACCAGAATTTGAACTGCTTCCAGCGCGCGCTTGGCGGTGTCGTGCGGAACTGCCACCGAGCCATCGGGCATGGTGTTCGCGATTTGGATTTCGCCATCCGCACCTTCAGCGGGCACGCCTGCTTCCTCCGCAGTCATGGACGGCGGCGGCGGGTCAGGCATGAAGCCGCCGGCGGCGTCAAGCTTCACCTCCGGTGTGCTGCCATCTTTTGCTTCGTCGCTCATTTCGCTATCCGTTTCGCCAAGCGTTGTATCGATTGTTCAAAGCGGTCAAGTTCTCGGTTCACTTTTGCAGTCGATTCACCGAGGCTCGCGATGCGTTCCTCGAGGTGAATTGACAAGGCCCAGGGGGCTGCTTCCTCTTCTTCAATCTTGAAGGTCAGATCAGGGTCGCTGACAACCTCAGCCTCTGCTTCAGCTTGCTCGGCGGTTTCAGCCGCGCCAAGCTCATGACCTGCTTCATCACCCTCAAGTCCTGTGTCGCCTATGGCGCCACCGACATGCAGGCCTTTCTGATCGTGCATCTCGCGCATGTCGGACAGACCCTGCGCGTCTTCCATTCTTCGTTGGTCGGACAAACCATCGGCGTCGTGCATTTGCCGCAGGTCCGACTCGCCATCACCATCATGACTGTGCCGCGCATCAGTCAGGCCATCGGCGTCATGCAGATGGCGGCCATCCGATGGGCCTTCGCCGCGATGACCTACTTGCCCGTCTGCACTGCCCTCTGCGTCATGCAGCTGTCGGATGTCACTGGGGCCGTCGCCGTCACGTAGCGCGGTCGCACCTTCGCCGACATCCTTGCCATGCAGCTGGCGTAGGTCAGCAAGACCATCACCGTCATGCATGCTGCGCTGCTCGGTATGTCCATCACGCGCATCATGAATGCCACGCGAGAAGGTCTCACCGTCCTTCTGATCTTGTACTGCCCGTTGGTCACTCGGGCCTTTTCTGGCTCTGGTCCGCTTGACCTCAGTTGTGTCGGCGATCGCCATTTCTGGCGGCTCGTCGCCACGGAATATCTGTGTTTTTTCTTCAGACACGGCTCACCTCAGCAAATAGTGACTTCAGCGACTTGCAGGCAGCAAAGCTGTCTGCAATGACCTGACCGGGCGCAGCCACGGGTCGGGAGGCATGCCGCTACGCGCTGCGTAGGTCTCGGCCTCTTTACGGGTCGCGAACGGTCCCGAGATCACGGCAAACTTCACCCCTTTGTCCGAGGTGTTGACCGCCACGATCATCGCCTTCGTCAGCGCGCCAAATTGCGCGCGCCACTCTTGCGCCTCCGCCATCGATCCCAATGACACGTGTTGCACAAAAAAGCTGCCGGCCTTGGTCTGCCGAACCAACTGATCCACGCCACGTTCCGAACGCGGTGCCAGCGCATCGGCTGGTTTGACCTCGGCCTTGGTTTCAGGCTTTGGCTCCGCTTTGGGTTCCCCTTTCGGTTCACCTTTGGGGTCGGGTTTTGCTTCGGGTTTAGCTTCCGTCTGCGCGGGCACGGCAACAGGGACGTCGGGTTTGACCTCGGCTGGTGCAGATTCCGCTTTTACAGTGCTTGAATCGACAGCAGGGGCGGGAACTGAAGGGGTGGCAGCATCGGTCGGCGGCGCTGACGTCGCGGCTTCCGCCGCTTTTTGTTCTTCCAGCTTGGCGGTTGGCGGCTTACCAACAACGGCGACCAGCGCATCTATCGCCCAAGTGGGCAGGTTGTCTTTCAGCATCGGCGAATTGGCCAGCAGCGGCGAGGCCTTGTCTGCAAAGAGCAGCAGCAACACGCCGAGCGAGACGGCCAGCATCAGGATCAGGGCGGCGGTCCAGCGCAGCAGCCGGCTGAATAGACCAAGTTTTGGTGCTGCCTCAAGCGCGGGCTTGGCTGTCGTTGCGGCATCAAAGCTGGGCTCGGTGCGACGCTGACGTTCTGCCTCGGCCTGATCTTCTTGTTCCTGACGCTCTTTCCGTGCAGCGGCGAGCTGCGCTTCAAAGCGCGCCTGTGCCGAGCTGGTTTCGGCCGGTTTGTCTTTTTTCGGCTTGGCCGCGATTTTCATCTCGGCATAGCCGGTCGCGGCCAGGATTTTCTTGACCTCGATCTCGAAACCCATGGCGCGCGCTACATTCAGTAGCGCGTCGCCTTCGGCACGGGTCGGTGTCTCGACTGGCCAGCGCACCAGACGTTGCCCAAAACTATCGAGCGTCCGTTCATGCAGTTGCATGCCTAGCTTGTCGATCAGCATGACCAGCGACACATTCGCGCCGGGGAAATCTTGTACCAGTCGCGCTAGTAACTGCAGATCACGCTGACTAATCGCTTTTGCATCATGCGCCAGCAGCACGCGACGCGGGGCTGTGGAGTTCTCTGGATTGCGCGCATCTTCAATTGAGATGTCAGACAGAATCTGATTGAAGCGTTCGAGTAATTGTTCGGTGTTCTGCGGCAGGAAAACCTCGACCTGCAGACCAGGGGTTTTACGCAGCTTGGCTAGCACCAGTCGGCCGTAGTGGTCGAGCACACCATCGCTATTCGATGACAGCGCCAACGACTGGCTACTCTCACGCACCGCGCGCATCACATAGTCGAAGCGACTACGGTCAGCGCTGCGCAGGAAAATCCCGTCGCTGCTGACGATGTCGTTGCTGGGCTCGAGCTGCTGGTCGGTCACGTGACGGCCTCTTCAAGTTGTCCGTTCGAGTCGAATTGCATATTTTTCGGTACTTTCGGCTGCGGCCGCTGCAATGGCGGGGCACCCGGGCGGATACTCGCCAGGTTGAATACATAGGCGATTACCTGAGCAACGGCATAGTACAGGTCTTCCGGCACCGGCTGATCCAAGTCGGTCGTGAAATACAGCGCACGCGCCAGGGGTGGCGCGCGGAATATCTCAATCCCGTGCTTCTCGGCCTCGGCACGAATACGCGCCGCGACTTCGTCGGTACCTTTGGCGAGCAGAACCGGTGCGCTGTCGCCATTCGGGTCGTAGGATAACGCGACGGCGAAGTGCTCCGGGTTAGTGATCACGACATCGGCGTCTTTAACATTGTCGATCATGCGGCGGTTGGCCATTTCGCGCTGGCGGCGGCGGATTTGCGCCTTGACCTCAGGACGACCCTCCATGTCCTTCATCTCGTCCTTAATATCTTGTATGGACATGCGCATGGATTTCATGAATTCCCAGCGCTGGAAGGGCACATCAATTGCTGCAATCAGAATCAGCGCGCAGGCCATGATCAGCGCTGACTTGGCCAATAGCTGACCCGCCACGGCCATCGCGGGCTCGAAGGCCATTTTGCCGATGTTATTCAAGGTACTGACGTTGTCGTACAGCACCCAGGTCACTACACCAGCCACCAGCCCGAATTTCAGCAAGGCTTTAACGAGCTCAACCAATGCCTTCGTGCCAAACATCCGCTTCAAGCCATTCAAAGGATTGAGTTTTGATGCTTTCGGCGCGATGGCTTTCGTTGAAAACAAAAAGCCACCGGTTGCGCCCGAGGATGCAATCGCGATCGTAATCGTCAGCAGCATCAGCGGCGCGATCAAGATAAATGATTCAAGAACCTCGTGCCCAAAAATCGCCGGCAAAAGGTTCGGCGAATGTACTAGCTTGCGATCAAAGTTGAAGCCCGAAACAAATGCCTCGGCCATTTTATGGATCAGGGTATCGCCCGTGAGATAGAGCATGCCCAGCGCTGCAATCGTGACCGACGCAGCGGGCAGCTCAGTAGAGCGAGCAACTTGACCCTCCTCGCGCGCTTTTTCAAGCTTGCGCGAGGTGGGTTCTTCGGTCTTTTCTTGATCGCCAGACTGTGACATGTTATTGCGTCAGCCCTACCAGATCTTTCGCATGGCTGAAGCCCTGCATCCATAGCCATAGCATGCGGCCACCGATACTGTCCAGCGAAAGGATTAAAACAAGAAAACCGGCAGCGATAGATGCCGGGAAACCAACCGAGAAAATATTCAAACTGGGCGCGGCACGAGTGATGATGCCGAGGCCAATATTAATAAACAGCAGCGAGATCATTACCGGCAGGGCAATCAGTACGCCGCCCAGAAACATCATGCCGCTCCAGGCAACGACTTTACCGAATGCGACTTGTCCCAAGATCAGTTTGCCGATGGGGACGGTCTGAAAGCTATCAATCACCATCGACAGCATAATCACGTGACCGCCGAAGCCCAGAAAAATCAGGGTCGACATAATGACCAGGAACTGCGAGATCACAGGTACGTTACCGATGTTGGGATCGACCATGCTGGCCATCGACAAACCCATCGAGCCGGCAATTGTCTGACCGGCGAGGGCAATCGCAGCAACAACGACTTGTAGCATCAGCCCCATCATGGCGCCGATAAACAACTGGTTGACGATTTGAAGCAGGCCATTGGCACTGAGTGGGTCAATCACGGGCCAGTCGACCAGTGGGTAGACCAGAAACGTAATGGTCATTGCCAGCATGATGCGAATACGGACGGTCAGGGCATCGAGCGAGAAGAGCGGGGCCGCCATCAGTAGCGCAGAAATGCGCAGCATCGGCCACAAGAAAGTGTAGAAGCGCTCGACGATTTCCGCAGCTAGCAGTGTCATGACTATTCAGCCTTCTGCGTCGAAGGCATCGTCCTCAGGAAAACATCGCGGGGATGCGTTTATAGACGTCGCGCGTGTAGTCGACCATCATCCCGAGCTGCCAGCCACCAAACAGCGCTAGCGAAAGGCCAAGCGCCAACAGTTTCGGAATGAACGACAGTGTCGCTTCGTTGATCGAAGTCGCTGCCTGAATCACACCGATAAACAAACCAACGCCCAATGCAACGATCAACAGCGGACCGGAGATCAGCAAAACCGCCCATAAGGCGCTACGGCCGAGGTCGATAACAGTGGCGATTTCCATGTGAGTCTCCTTCTTTTTATTAGGGCATCGCGAAGCTCGAGGCGAGCGAGCCCATCAGCAAGCTCCAACCATCGACCAGCACGAACAGCATTAATTTGAACGGCATGGAGATCATCATGGGTGACAGCATCATCATACCCATCGACATCAGTACCGATGACACGATCAGATCAATCACCACGAACGGGATATAAATCAGGAAGCCGATCGTAAAAGCGCTTTTCAGTTCCGAGGTAACAAACGCAGGCACCAGGGTAGTGAAGGGGATCGATTCCGGGCCTTCCAGTTCATTCTTGTTACGCGAGATTTCCATGAACATCGCGATATCTTCTTCGCGTGTCTGCGCCAGCATGAAACCGCGAACCGGTTTCTCGGCATTTTCGAGTGCTTCCTCGAAAGCCATGCCTTGGTTCATGTAAGGCAGGATCGCGTTGTTGTACACATCGCTCATCACGGGTTGCATGATGAACAGCGTCAGAAACAGAGCAAGCCCTGCCAACACCTGGTTAGGTGGTGTTTGGCCGGTACCGAGCGCCTGACGCAAAATTGAGAACACGATAATGATGCGAGTGAAGGCAGTCATCATCAGCAACATCGACGGCAGCAATGTCAGCACCGTCATCAGTGCCAGCAATTGCAGCGACAGGCTGTAGGCTTGCACGCCACCTTTGCCGGTTGCAACCGTCACCACCGGCATCCCTTGGGCGAATGCGACGGCGGGAATCAGGGCTGGCAGTACCAGCAGCAGGAGGAGGGCGATGCGGCGTGCCATGATCAGGCCTTGTCCTTGTTTTGTGCGGCGGCCAGTAGGGCCGACAAACGACGCGCCATCGGCGCTAGCGAGTTATTACCTTCGTCGGCGGCAGTTGCAGGGTTAGCTTCTGTCTGGAGCTCATCCGCGCTGACCGGGAAGGTGGCGATAGCATTAATTTGTTGTGGCGAAACGCCGATCAACACATCCTGGTCTTTTACGCGCAATAGCACCACTTTTTGGCGCGGCGCGACCGAGACCATCTCAATCACTTTGATTTTACGAGCCGGCATGCCGAGCAGATTGCCACCCTGCATGCGCTTGAGTACGTACAGCACTCCGCCGAGCAGTGCGAGCACAATTGCGAAATTCATCGCAACGTATAGCCAGTTCGTGGAGCTCATGGAAAGTACCTTCGTCGGTTTGCGATGCCGGATTATAGATTGCGCATGCGGTCAGACGCCGGCACCACGCGGGTGAGGCGGATACCGTAGCGATCATTCACCAGCACGACTTCGCCTTGTGCAACCACAGTGTCGTTGACCAGCAGGTCGAGCGGTTCACCGGCGATACGCTCCAGCTCGACGACCGAGCCCTGCGTGAGTCGCAGCAAATCGCGAATCTTCATCTTGGTGCGACCCACTTCAACCTTGATCGCGACCGAGATGTTTTGCAGTACATCGGGGTTGATCTGGTGGTTAGGCATCGCACCGGCTTGTGGCTCGGTGAGCGCGTTATCGTTATCCTGGACGGTATCGTTCATGATGCTTCCTCGGTGGTTAGAGGGTTTCGGGATTGGTTGCGCGTTCGACGCGGACTGCAACGTTCGGGCCAGACATGCCGACCTGGCACTCGAAGGCGGGCAGGCCGCCTATCATCATGGTGGCCAGTTCCGGTTTCTTGAAGAACAGCAGATCGCCTTCTTTCAGATGGCTGACTTGATCATAGTGCGCGACGACAGTGCCGAGCAGTACTTGAATATCGAGCAGCGAATCGCCGACCGCAATGGTCAGTTCATTACGCCATTTTTGGTCAGACTCTTCGCTACCATCCGCTTGTACACGGTTGCGCAGCAGATCGCGCAGCGGCTTCAGCGATGCATACGGATAAACCAAATCCACAAAACCTTTCACGCCACCAGCGCTCTCGGTTTCGAAGCGTGACATGATCACCAGATCGTTTTCATCAGCGATCTGTGCGAATTGTGGGTTGATCTCTGAGCCGACATGATCAAAGTCGACCGATAGCAGCGGCGCCCATGCCTCTTTTAGCGAGCGGAAGAATACCTCAAGGATGATCTTCACAATACGCGACTCAGTCGGCGTGAACATACGCGTTGGCGGCAGCCAGTTCGCTGGCAGCGGTTCGCCTTCTTTATCAGTAGCGCGGCGGCGTGGGCTGCCCGGCATGCCGGATCCAGTGCCACCAAAGAAATTGTCGAGTGCAGAGAAGACCAGCGTCGGTTCGATCGTCACCAGCGAGAAACCGCGCAGTGGGTTGATACGAATCGTGTTGACCGCGAGTGGCGGACGCAAGTCTTTCAGATAGTCACCGAAGCGAACGATTTGTGCGCGCGACGGGTTGATACGTGGGCTGGTGCGCAGCACCTCCATCAGACCGAGACGGAACAAGCGCACGAAACGCTCGTTGATCATCTCGATCGAAGAGGTATTGACGCCGAGCGTGCTGTCCTCACTCGCCAGGTCATGCTTCTTGACCCGAGTCGTGAGGTTGAAGCCGGTATCAACCTCGATAGTGCCGTCGTCAACGCCCTCGGCCAAAGCGGCCAGTTCTTCCGGTGACAGCAGATTGCTCGTCTCAGCCATGATGTCAGTCTTTAATCAAAAGGCCTGTGGCTTACTGCACCACGAATTCGCTGAACATGACTTCTTCGATACCACCGAAGCCTTCATACTTTTCGAGCAGCGAGTTGATCACGACACGAATTTCTTCAGCCAGTTGCTTACGGAAATCCGGATCCTTCAGATCAGCTTCCGTCTTGGTGCGCATCAGATCGAGAATGCCGGCACGTAATGCGAGTTCATGCGTCTTCACGTTCTTGATCACACGGTCATCGTAGTGGGTCATGATGGTCAGTGTGACTTGCATCACCTTACGCGAACCCGACAGGTTCGACAGCATCGGCTTTTCCAGCGAGTAGTAGTTGAACTTCCAGCGCTGGTTGTCCGCATCGGGCGAGACCAATTCTTTAGCCGGTGCTTCGGCACCTGGCTTGGCGGGTGCGCCATGACCGTCATCGGCCTTGGCATCGCCGTGGCCGTCGCCGCCTTTGGCATCACCGTGGCCGTCACCGCCACCGTGCTCGCCATCGAGCTTTTCAAGTTGAGCGTCCACCGCTTCTTTCGCCTGTTCCTTCTTCGAGAAGAAACCAGTGGCGAGCAGGGTACCGCCGACGGAGGCACCAATGATGAACAATACGGCCACCACCATCAGGACGATCTTGATAATCGCCTTTTTCTTCGAGGGCGCGCCTTCCGCTTGTTCTTCTGGTGCTGCTGCAGCTTCTTCAGCCATCACATCCTCCAACTGTCTAAAACGTCTTGTTCAGGTCAATCACACCAACACATCCAACCCATCACTCGAGCCAGCGGTGCTGCGTGCAGGAGGCAAGGTGCTTGGGGCGGGGCTTTCAGCTACCGAACGTCGGGAACCGACTCCGGCGACACCTGAAGACTGCTTGCCAGGTGTCGGATTTCCGCCATGTTGCGACTCTTGCCTTACGTTAACATCAACAGAAGCAACCTCCATGCCAAGCTGAGCCAGTACCTCCCTTAGCTTGGGCAGGCCCTCGGCAATCAAGTCGCGGGTGGCCATTTGGCTGGCGCTGAAGCTGGCTTGAAGTTCGCCGCGGTTCATATGGAGCTGGATGTCGATGTTGCCAAGGTCTTTTGGCCGCAAGGCCATTTCGACTTTCCAGTCACCGCGGGCAATCTGGGCAGAAAGGCGCTGACCCAGAGCTTCGGCCAGTCGCTGCGACAGCTTGTCGTATTGCTCGGCGCGCATGTCCAGGTCGCTACGGGCCGCTTGTTCAGCGGCACTCGGGTTGGGCTGCGGGTTTCCGGTGGGCTGACGGCCCTCCGGTTGGCGTTGCTGCATCAGTTGCTGCAGCTCGTTGTCATTTAGACCAGTGTCCAGCATCAGTACTTCGGATATCACCTCGCTGGGGGAGGATTGTGCGGATTGGGCAGTCCCGGTCGTTGGATTACTGTTAGTCAGCATCTCTCCAAAGCGCTCGCTGCGTTGGCTGACCTGTTTCATC
Source organism: Oxalobacteraceae bacterium (assembly GCA_021299035.1). Classification (GTDB taxonomy): domain Bacteria; phylum Pseudomonadota; class Gammaproteobacteria; order Burkholderiales; family Burkholderiaceae_D; genus Pernthalerella; species Pernthalerella lacunae. The sequence continues at coordinate 21,402 of JAJTGD010000030.1, forward strand.
TGCTGGCGTCGCGCGAATTGGCTGGCCTCGGCAGCACCGAGGATCAGGCTGGCCGCCAGCGATTGGTTCGATGCCTCCGGGTGCACCGCCTGCTCAGCCGCCGCTAGCTTTGCCATCTCGCCGGGAGCGGGCATGGCGCGTATCCCGTTCAGGCCAAACAGGCCGGAGGAGAGTGGGCCGGCGGCCGGTGCTTGGTTTGATGCGCCCAAGGCATTGGCTTCGCCAATCCGCCAGCTGAGGCGGGCATCCGGTCCGAGATCGAGTGATTCACCTTCCATGGCCGCCGCCTGTGCGGCCAGTAAGGCATTGTCTTTTGCCGGGTCGATGGCTGGCATTGCTGCGTTCAGCGCGGATGCGGCCTGTTTGCCGCTAAATACGGCGGCTGCCAGCAAATCATTAGCGCTTGGACTCGCGCCACTACCTGCCATGGACGGGTCCATCGTCGGCATTGCAGAACCCAGGGTTTGCAATTCCGGCGCGCCGCGTCGCCCAAAAATCATAGCCAAGGCGTCTTCATCCAAGCCCTGAGAGCGGGCGAAGGCCATCAGGCTGTCGTCGCTGATCGCGGGCTCGGTACTGGTAATGATATGCACCGAAGGGCCAAGAATCTCCGAGGCCAAGCCGGTCGCCGGCGTCGCGCGCTGGCCAGTGTCGACCGCCGGGGCGGCAAGATTTTGCCCCGGCATGCCCTCCATCATTGCCCCGAATAGATTGGAGAATTCGTCCGAAGCGTCTGCAGGGTTTGCGCCCGCTTTCCCGGAAGTCCTTGATTTATCAAGAGCTTTTACCGAACTGGCGGCCTGATTGGATGAATGGTGTACAGAGGTCATAGTGCTTCGCTTCCTTGCAAAAATCGGTTCTGTGGACCTTTATGCAAGAACCGTGTCAGCCTGACCCCGGCAGCGGGATTTGCCGCAAGCGCGGCCGAAATCTCTGCCCGCGCGGGCAAAAAAAATCCCGCCACGTCACCGCGGCGGGATGCCCCTTGGTCTGGCGCGCTGCGCGCGCTTGGATCAGTTGACCGCGACCATTCGCTGCGATGCGGGTACCAGCTGCGGCACCATCGCCCACGCGCCTCGGATCTCGCTCATGAGGTTATGGACTTCCGCCAGTGCCTCGAGATCATTGTGCGCGTTCACATGGAACAGGCGTCGGGTGACGTAGCTATATAAATCATTCAGGTTACGAGCGATGTCGCCACCTTTGTCAAAGTCGAGGGCGCCCTGCAGACCCACAACAATACGGCCAGCGCGCGCCAAAGCCTTGGATTTCTCCATGATCGAGCCGCGCTCGATATGGCCTTTGGCCGTTGCCAGGCTCTCGATCAAGCCATCAAACAGCATTTGAATCAGCTGTACGTTGTCGGCTGCGGCTACACCCGTGGTGACTTTCACGTCGCCATAGCTGGCTAATGCACGTTCTCTCATGTTCATGGTCTGTCGCTCCAAGTAAATCATTGCGTCAGACCTATGATCGGCACCGCCGTCACAAGCTTTAGTGAGCTTTCGTTACGGCACCAAGAACTGGGATCAGCGGCAATAACTTGCCGCTGATTGTGATGATTGTTTCTTAAGCGCCTGCTTTCGCCTCCGCCTTGTCCTTGTCCTGCTCAGACTTTTCGCTAGCGGCGACGTTCTTGGCTGAAGTATCAGCGACGCTGGCCTCAGAACCTTCCTCGCTGTGCGCCGCTGCCTGCACATCGGTGTTTGGTTCAGTGCCGAGTTCGGCGGCGACGGGCTCCCGATTATCTGTTAGCTCTGGCGTCAGGGTGTCGGGGGTTTCCGGCGCCGGTAGTGCGGCAATTGCTGTCCCATCAGAAGCCGATGCGTTTTCATTGCCTTCGGCGCTGGTTTCCTGGTCGTTGGCTTGATCTTCTTCGCCCGCTTCGTCTTCTGCTGGCTTGGGTCGATCCAGATGCGGCATCAAAATCGCCGACAGCGAGTTCGGTGGCAGCCCAACCGCAGTGAACAGTGCGTCGCCCAAAATATCAATCTGGTGGCGAATCGGCTCGCGGTCTTCTTCTGCGGTGGTCGCAATCGCGTAGCCGGCGCGATAAATACCGGACGCAAATTCATGCGGTATCCAGGACTCAACCTCACCGCGCAGGGTCGGCACCATGCGATCACACCGCACCGGGCTTACAAATCCTTCACGCCCGTCCAGCTTGCCGTCCTCAAACAGCAGCTCCAGATGTTTTTGCAGCACCAGGTCATAACGCGGACGGATCGTTGCAATTTTCTTCTGATCCCAACCCGGCATCGGCACGCCAATCAGCGCGTCCCACAGGTTTTTGCCGGTCAGGCCACCAAACATAGCGGCAGGGTCAATATGACCTCGTTGCGGAATGTCGGAGTGCTTGTGTATTTCATTCACGCGATCAAGCATGAAGAACACGACCAGCAGCATCCCAACCAGCCCGGTAAAAATCAGTAGCAGCAGGATGGTATTCATTTGCGGCCCCATAGGTATCTCATCCAATGCATCATTTGGTTCTTCGATCAGCGCAGGGCTGGCTCTGGGTTGAGTTGTGAGCGTAGCTTCTTGACATTAGCCGACAGAATCTGCGACACGCGCGACTCCGATACACCCAATACCTCACCGATCTCGCGCAGGTTCAATTCTTCTACGTAGTAGAGCGAGATCACCAGCTTGTCACGCTCGGGCAAACTATCGATGGCAGCGGTCAGCGCATCCATCATTTCGGCTTCTTCAACAATCGATTCCGGTTGACGCGAGGACTGCTCGGGCAGTTGCATCACTTCATCGGCGACGACTTCAATCGAATAGGTTTCAAACTGTCTGGCGGCACCGCGATCCTTTTCATAGGTGTCCAGCTCCATCCCCAAAAACGCGGCCAGCTCTGCTTGTGTTGGGGCGCGCCCGAGTTCCGATGCAAGCGCCTGACTGGCGCTGTTCTGGGATTTGTTGAACGCGACCGCAGAGCGGGGCAGGAAAGAGAGTCGACGAACCTCGTCGATCATTGCACCGCGAATTCGTGTGTGCGCATAGCTCTCGAAGGCCACACCTTTACCGGTATCAAACGATCGTGCAGCTTCGATCAAGCCGATCATGCCCACTTGCACCAGCTCATCCACTTCCATGAATGGCGGGATGCGTGCTTTGAGATGGACCGCGATGCGCTTGACCATGCCGAGATGCTCCAAAATCAGGGCCTCGCCGCGGTCACAGGTTTCTTCGTACAGCCGGATTGACGGTGGCATAGCTCAGCCTCCAGAGTTTTGCTTCACCAGTCGCTCCATGAAGAATTGCAGACCACCAGACAGGTGGCTGATCTCAGGGAGGTTGGTGATCGCGTCGGCCAATCGGCGGAAGTCTCGCGCACCGGCACTGCCGGGTGCAAACTCCATCACGGACTGGTACTTCTTTAAGGCCGACAAAACCAGCTCGTCGGTTTCAATAGAGGTTAGATACTGCAGTGTCTTGCCGAGGAAACGGTCGCACACCTCGTTCACGCGGCGGTACAACTGAGCGCCAGCAGCTTGGCTTTCGACCATATTCGGAATGAGATAGATCTCATCCAACTCGAGATCACGGGTCATCACCTTGATGATGCCGTAGGCATCGGCAATTGAAGAGGGCTCATCTTTGACAACAATGAAGCGGCGCTGACAGGCTTCCATGAACGCCAGCACCGACGGCGCAATACCCGCAGCGGTATCGACGATCAGATAGTCGATTTCATCATCGAGCTCTGAGAAGGCTTGCACGATGCCAGCGGTCACCGGTGCCGAGATCGCCGCCATCTGATGCACACCCGAAGCGCCGGGTACCAGCTTGACGCCTTGACGTGAGGTGACGATCACTTCCTTCAGTGATTTTTCACCGGCGATGACGTGCGACAGGTTGTACTGTGTCTGGCAGCCGAGCGCGATTTGCGCATTCGCCAGCCCCAAATCCGCATCCAGCAGCATCACCTGCTTGCCCATCATCGACAAAGCGACCGCGAGGTTCGATGACAAGGTGGTCTTGCCGACACCGCCTTTACCACTGGCGATACCGATCACCTCGGTGCGGCGCTTGGTTTGTGCTTGCCTAGCTTGCATGAGCGCTCTTTTCAAGACGTGCGACCAGCGCTTGCGCGGCAGTCATAACTGATGGATCGGTGACTTCAATGCCTGAGTCGTCGACTAATTCATCGGCCACCATTGGCATCTCAACAGAGAGACCTCGGATCGCCAGAGTGACAAGTTCATTGGCCGTGAGTACTGTGCAGCCTTCGGTTGCGAGCGGGGAGTGCGATGCGGCCGATAACGGTACCGGTTTATCGCATAGCACTTGAATCAGCGCCCACGGCTGTGTTGCCTCATCCAGGCGCGAGGCCATCAGGCTGTGCCATGGGTTGGGTGCCTCCACCAGATACTTGCGTACGGTGGTGCCAGCTGCATCAGCAGGTAACAATAAATGACAGGCGATGTCTGTCGAGCATGAACGAATCTGTTCAATGCGCGTGAACACTTCCACACCCGGGGTATCGATCAGCACCAAGTGGCGCTGGCCTAATTCGCCGAGCAGAATTTTCAAAGTTTCCGGGTCGTTCGCACGCAGGCAATCCACACCGGCTTGTGCGCACAGCATTTGAATTTGGCTCCAGGCACCGGCACGTTGATCAGCGTAAGAGATCACTGCCACCGACTCCGGACCCTTGCGTTCAGCAGCGGTACGTGCAAGGCGCGCCACCATCATGGTCTTGCCTGCACCGGCAGGGCCGGTGATGGCATGCACGCCGCGCTGCGGCAGCTTGGCCCAGTGCTCGCCCATACTTTTCGAGAGATGCGCATGCAGTGATTGTTTCGCCTGCGCCAGATCGTCCATCGCGCTCACATGATCGACTAGCAGGGTACGCAGTGAGACAGGAATACTCGCTTCGGCCAATGCAGCAACTAAGGGCTTGACCGCGCTGCGTGAAGGCGACTCGCTCTGCCAGGCATTAATACGCTGCGCCATCTTGAATTCTTTGCGGATCGCAGCCAGTTCATCCCGCACCAGGTCAACGATTTCACGACCACGAATGTAATCGCGATGATCGGCAGCACGGCGGTCGGTAGTGCTATTCGATGACTCGGCCTGTGCGCGTTGCCGCAGCACGCTGTCGTAGGTCACGTCATCTTCGATGTCGTCAGACAGTTCTTTCTGCTCACGCACGCTCTCGCGCAATGCCGTTTGGAACAGCTTGGTATCACCGTCGTCGGTGCTTCGGTTAGCTTGCAGCCAAGGGCTGTCCTCATGCGCTGGTTCGGCGCCAAGGTCGACCGCCACGATGACTTCGTGCTGGCCGTTGACCTTCGCGTTCGAGATCACTAGCACGTCTTCACCGTACAGTTTGACGGCTTTTTCCGTCGCTCTGCGTAGGTCTTTAGCAAGGATGCGTTTCAGTTCCATGATGACTGTCCTGATCAGGCTTTATTCTGAGCTTCAACCGTAAAGATCACCTTGACGGCCTGGTCGTCGGGGATCTCGGTATAGGAAAGCACCGTCATCTCAGGGATGCGGTGCCGAACCATTTTGGATAACCATGGGCGGATCGACGGTGCGACCACCAGCACGGCAGGATTGCCTTGGTCTTCGACCGAGGTCGCGGCTTGGCGCAGGGCACTGAACAAGCTCTCGGCGAGGCCGGGCTCGATCACCACGCTTTGCCCTGGCGCGCCATTGGTCAGTACGTTGTGCAGCAATTGTTCAAGGTCGGGTGCCAGTGTCATGACCGGCAGGTTGTCCTTGGCATCGATCAGGTCTTGCACAATCATGCGGCCCAGTTTCGGACGCACGCTGGCGCTTAACTGCTCGGGATCTTGCGTTTTCGAGGCAGCCTCTGACAGCGTCTCGATAATGGTGCGCATATCGCGGATCGGAATGCCTTCACTTAATAGATGCTGCAAGGTGCGGGTGATGACGCCGAGCGCCATCTTGCCGGGCACCAGGTCCTCCACCAGCTTCGGCGACTTCTGCGCCAGCTTGTCGAGCAGTTGTTGGGTCTCATCGTGCGACAGCAGCTCGGAGGCATTCTCGCGAAGTACTTTGTTCAAGTGGGTCGCAATCGCAGTCGCGGGATCGACCACGGTGTAACCGAGCGTACGTGCATAGTCGCGCTGTGACGGGTCAATCCATACAGCGTCGAGGCCGAACGCAGGTTCTTTGGTCGGAATACCCTCGAGTTGCCCGTAGACTTTGCCCGGGTTGATGGCCAGTTCGCTACCGGCTTTGATATCGCCTTTGCCGCGTACGACACCATTCAAGACGATGTGATACACGTCCGGATCCAGATTCAGCGCGTCACGAATACGCACCGGCTGCACCAGGAAGCCCAGTTCAGCAGAAAGTTTTTTACGGACACCTTTGACGCGAGGCATCAGCTGCCCACCGGTCTCGGGGTTAACCAGCGGGATCAGACCATAGCCAATCTCCAGACCGATCAGGTCAACCGCTTCCACATCATCCCAGCCCAGTTCTTTCGGCTCGTCGACTTTTTGTTCAGCCGCAGCCTGCTCGGATTCTATGGCGGATTTTTCTTCGGTACGCAATAACAAGAAGCCGAGCGCAGCTGCCACCAGCGACAGCAGCAGGAATACCGTGTGTGGCATGCCCGGTACGATGCCGAGGATGGTCAGAATGCCTGCACTAATAAATAGAGCCGATGGGTTCGAGAGTTGCGACACCGCCTGATCTGTCACCGATTCCGAGGTGGTGACGCGTGTGACGATGATCGCGGTGGCCAGCGACAGGAACAGCGAGGGAATCTGGGAGACCAGGCCGTCGCCAATCGTCAGCAGGGTGTACAGCTTGCCGGCATCGGAGAAGGTGAGGTCGTGCTGGGCCACGCCAATCGCGAGCCCGCCCACAATATTAATAATGAGGATCAGTAAACCGGCGATCGCGTCGCCCGAGACGAACTTCGAGGCACCGTCCATCGAACCGAAGAAGTCGGCCTCCTGCGCGATTTCGTCGCGCCGGGTCTTGGCCTGTTCTTGGGTGATCGAGCCGGCGTTCAGGTCGGCATCAATCGCCATCTGCTTACCCGGCATTGCATCCAGGGTGAAGCGGGCATTAACTTCAGAGACCCGGCCGGCGCCCTTGGTGACCACGATGAAGTTTGACCAGAATGACGCGGGTCGAGGCCACGTTCAGGGCCAGCCGCAGCATAGTTGCAAAAAGCAAAACAGAGGGGAACGATGAGAAATCCAGCGGCCGCCGGGTGCCAATCGCTACCATGATCACCATGACGCTGATCAGGATGTTGAAGGTGAACAGCACGTCCAGCAGCAAGGCCGGCAGCGGGATCACCAGCATGGCCATAATCAACAGCACAAGGAAGGGGATACCGAGCCCTTTGAACTCGAACCCCGACAATCGCTGTCGAATTGTTGACATGGAAGACGTACTCATCAGTAAAACCGCTTTTTAATCAATAACTTGCAAATTCATCCAAGTCTGGATGGGTTTCTACGCGTTACTACTAAGCAATTGATGTGCCACCGGCCTGTCGGGTCAGCGCACCCACCTTGAGGGTCTGCGGGATTAAAGATGCGTAACTCCCTGCCGATTAACCGTGGGAATGAGGACACATTGTCTTCAGTTAATTGTTTGCCAAGCGGTGAAAATCGGGACCGGTTCCGGCATGATCGGAATTGTTTCCTGCCGGACAGTCCGGCGAGCCGCAGGCTGAATCGGCTGCCTGTTCGCTGCTGAACAACACAGAGGGGTGAATCATGAACAAGATGTCCAAATGCTCAATGCTGACGCTGGCAGTGCTGATGTCGGCGTGCCAGACGATCCCGTCGGTCGCAGTGGCCGATAACGCCTCGGCAGCGGCCGAGGTTAAAGCGGCTGACCCCGCACCGGCACCGGCGCCTGCGCCTGCGCCGGCCACCGTGGCGGAGCCGAAAGCGGCAGCTGCCTCGCCGGTAGCGCCACCGCCGCCGCCCGTGGCCTCCTCGAAAGAGGAGCCGGTCAGCATGATCACGCCGATGGCTGAGCGTAATGCCACCATCCGCGGCACGGGTTATGCCGTGATCAGCACGCAAAACCACCGCAACCCGGCTCAGCAACGCCTGATGGCGATCCGCGCCTCGAAGCTCGACGCTTATCGTGCCCTGACCGAACAGGTCTATGGCCAGCAGCTCGATGCAACCACCACCGTGGCCGAGATGATGATCACCAGTGATACCTTCCGCACCCGTGTGCAGGGCATCATTTACGGTGCTGTGCTGGAGTCGATCACCCCTATCGGTGACGACACCTACGAGACCACGCTCTCGCTGGATGGCCGCGTTGTGAATGATCTGCGCGTGCTGTATCTGAGCCAGATGGCTTCAGCGCGTCGCCGTTAATCGACGATACGTACACCGGAGCCGATCATGCGCCTGCGCCTGCTCTCGATGCTGATAGCGCTGCCTCTGGCCGGGGCGGTCACCACCGCCTGGCCTGCAGACAGTGTCCTGCCCACCGAGCCGAAGAAGCGTCTCGAGGCACTCCAGCACGCGCTGATCAGCGCGGCTATGGAAGGCCAGACCCGGGTACGCAATGCGGCCTGGATCGATAGCACCGGCAAGATGCATGAGAACACCCGCATCACCTCAGAGATGAAAGTACGCAATATGCGCGTGCTGAATTACCTGACCGTGGAGGAGGGTGTGTCCGCGGCGATCATCGCCGAGGGCAAGGGTGTGATGCCGGATGAAGAAGTGTGTCGTGCCAACCAGCAGCGGTATCGCCGCGAGGCGACGCTGGATATTGGCATGGGTATTGAAGCCAGTGGTGCCGATCAGGCGTTTTGGCAACCCTTCATGCAGCAAGCACGCGCACGATTTGCGGCCAAAGCGATGGCTAGCCGCCGCTGGTCTTTAGCGCCGACTGCGCGCATGCCAGCCTCTGCCTATGATCGCCAGCTGCTCGGCTATGTGCCCGAGATCAGCCCCTACCAGATGGTGATCGAGGTATTGCCAGCCGGTGCGCTCGGTATCGAGCCGGTACGTCCACCGAGCAGCCGAGAGCAGCGCGTTGCCGAGACTATCAAGGTGGTCAAGGATTACTGGAATGACGAGCCTGCGAAACGTGCGCCGATTCCCTTCGTTCTGCGCTTGTCTGTGATCGAGCGCTTGAATCAAAGAATTCTCTGGCAGGACGCGGTACCGCTGTTCTTCCCAGAGCAGAAGCTGATGCACAACTCGCAGCCGTTGCCGATTGGCTTACTGACCGAGCTCGACAAGGTGGTCGCGCGTTGGCAGCAAAAACTGGACGGCGACTTTGGCTGCCGCCCGCAAAGCTTCAACGTGATGCAAGAGGCCAAGCAAGGCTGGGTGATTAACGCAGGTCAGTTGGCCGGTTTGTCGGTCGGTGACCAGCTCTTATTGATGAATCGCGAGCAACTGCCAGCACGTATCCTCGAACCTGATAGTGGCCAGCACCTCGCGCTGGTAGAGGTCGTGGCGGTTGCCAATGACCGCGCCGTGGTGCGCAAGCTGGCTGGACCGGCGAGCGCTGGAAAATCCGGCGACTGGGTCGCGACACCCTTCTGATAGAAATACCGGAGAGAACAATGAAAATCGCTCAACAACAACTCCTGATCGCCGCCTTGGTGCTGCTTTTCGGCGGCAATGCATTCGCCGCTGACCCTCCGAAGGAAGAAGCCAAGAAAGAGGAAAAAAAGGACGAGGCCAAGAAGGACGAGAAAAAAGACGAGGCCAAGAAAGACGGTAAGGACGGCAAAGAGCCGCCCAAGGCCGAAGCACCGGCCGAGCCTGAGCTGCCGTCCAAGCCTTATCCCAAGAATGCAAGCCCGAAAGCCTTCGCTCCCAAAGGTGAGCCGAAGAAATTCGAGGAAGCCGCTGCTAAGCCGGAAGACAAGCCAGCCGACAAGGTGGCCGACAAGTCTGCCGACAAGCATGGCGCAGACAAGCCCGCTGATAAACACGGTGCAGACAAGCACGCCGATCATGGCGCTGACAAAGGTGCTGACAAGCATGCAGCGGCACCCGTTAAACCAGCACCGAAAAAGCGCAAGCCAGTCGCTGCCGCACCCAAGCCGGTGACTGACCCGGCAATGGCCACGGTCGCACGTGAATCGCTGCAGGGTGCGGGTCCGACCGGTGCTTATCAGGTCAAGTCGGGCGATAACCTCGACAAAGTCATCAAGAAAACCATGCCCAACAGCCCATTCTCAATGGACGTGATGCGTGAGGCGTTTGCACGTGCCAATCCGCAGCTGCTGGGCGAGGTCAAGGCCATGAAGTTGAAGCCAGGCTCTACCCTGAATGTGCCGGGTGCGGCGGTACTGCGCCAGGTAGTGTTGGGTGATCCCGCGCCGCAGGCCGAGATCAAGCAAATCAAGGCGCCTGAGTTGCATCGTGTCGCACCAGTGGTCGCTCCGACGGTTGCGCCGACTGCCAGCGATCTCAACCCACCGATCGCGATACCGCGGCAAGCGCCGAACGTTGCTTACAACGGCCCGGCACCCGAGGTGTCTTCGGAAGAAAAGAAGAAGTGGGTTCGCTTCCCGTAACGGTATAAAGCGGCGAGCTTGCCGTGAACCCCCTGCAAGGCACCGAGCAGACGGCCCTACCCGGCCGTCTGAATCCGTTTTATCTGGACGGTCGCGCTATCACGCTACTGCTGCCCATTGCGCAGCAACTCGGTCTGCGCGACGGGCAGATCATTCAAGCCGCGATCGAGATGCGCGGCGATTCCCTGAAACTCCTCTATAACGGGCAGCTGCTTGATTTGCCGCCCGGTCTGCGCTTTCGGCCGGGTGAGCAGCTATGGCTACGTGCCAATCGCGGTGCCGGCGGCTGGACCTTGCGCGCGGTGGATGGTCGCGGAGGTCCTGGCTCAACACAGACCGCGCCCTCGGCGCTGGCTGCGGCAGCGGCTGACAGCGGTATTTCTCGGCTGGCGGCGCTCTCGCTACGCCCGCCAACGTCGCCCACCTTGCTGAGCGTGTTCCAACCCGGGGTAATGAACGGGTTTCTGCAGGCAGCCGGTGACCCGGCCTTGGCCTCCTTGTTTCAGAGCATACAGCTATCGATGCGCGGTCTGACCCCCGGCGCCTTGCAAGGCGCGGTGCTGTCATCCGGCTTTTGGATGGAGGCCTTGCTGGGGCGCGGACAAGCGCCACCATCGCCCGATAGCAAGAGTTTGCTGCGCAAGTTGATACGTTCCTTGGCCGAGAAAGAGCCCGCCAAGTCAGAACAATTGCGGCGCGCGGTAGATGACATTGAATCAGCGCAGGTGGATTCACTCGCCGCGCAAGGCCGCGGGGAACTGGCGTTTTCCATGGTGCTGCCCTTCGTCGACGCCAATCCGGTCGAGATCAAGTTCTTTCGTCCGCCGCGTCGTCCCGGTCAGCAGAAAACCCCGTTCTCGGTCGATATCCATACTGAAAACGAAGAGCTGGG
>JAJTGD010000031.1 GCA_021299035.1 Oxalobacteraceae bacterium
ATGTTTTATAACCCTAAACGCCGTCACGGCGTGAGTAATCGGCTCTCGCCGGTAGAATATGAAAAGCAGTACTTTGAGAGGCTTGCTAGTGTCTAGGATTTCCGGGGCGATTCACTCTCTCTCGTTATGTCCGTCATTTCTTTTCTCCGTTGTGTTAATTTGTTTACGTTGATTTTACGTGTAGCAAGTGTTTGTGGGAAGCAAAACAAGCAACAAAAAAACTGAAGTAAGTTTTGTAATGTTGTGCTGCTTACACACTTACTTACACACCGCAGACAACTGCTTGCTAAGCGGCGTAAACATTGAGGATTTTTTGAGCGTCTTTTCTCATAATCCGTTGGTGCCGTGTTCGACTCACGGGGGGCCCACCAAACGATTTCAAGAACCTCTGTAATCGGCAGTGGTTCCTAGGTCTGTCCCTTCAGACCTTGGCCCGACCGCTTTCTAGCCAAAATCTTACTTAAGCCCGAAATAGGCCGATTTTGTTTCGGACTTAACCGGATCAGACTTTTCCGGTTTCTTCTTGATAGGCGCTGAAAGGGACTGAAAAGTTGAAGGATGAATGGTTGGCGGCAAGGCATCATTCGGATTGGACGAAACCTCTTGCAACTGCAGCAGTATCTTGGTTTTTGTTTGAAACGCACCCATTATTCCCGGCGTGCCCATTGGTGTTTCAGTACGCTCAGTTCTGCCTAACACCATGAATCGCGTGCCGGGCATGAACAGTACCTCTTTCTCATTCGGGAATTCACTAAATGCAGAAATATCTCGTCCATTTCCGTTGACGTTTTGTAATACGCTCAGGAAGTGGTCGCTACCATCCCACCATCCCTCCACTGTTGGCATGGAAACAGTACTTGAGTAAAACGGTCCCATAGTAATTGAAGCGCCTTGGGCATAGGGTTCAAAAAATTCTTCGGGCACTGAGTCGTTCCGGCCCAGTGCTAAGAATACTGATGTATCCGTTTGGTCCGGAGGAAGCTTCTTCATTCCGCTGACTGTCGCTGCAATCATTTCGGCTAATCCATCATCTGTAATACCGGCTTGTTTCAGAGCGTCAGCACTGGACGCGTCTACATTGCCATCTTTATTAACCGCACGCAGTGCGGCATTCATGTTCTTGTAATACTCATTTCGCGTATAGGCGTGAATCGCGGCTGCTTCTGTTTTCGTTAAGTTGTATTGGTTTACTAAAGACTTGGCCTCCGGCCGAAGTTTGTTGTAATACACATCTTGTAAATCCTTAGAGAAGATTACCGGCTTAGCCGGCGTAAATTTTGTTAGCGTTGCTGAAGGCGTGTTTACCGAGGGAGCGATAGACGTCTTGGAGGGTGTCGTTTGGGTGCTGCCGCCTTGATGCGCCGATGGCAAAGTAGATGCATTTGTTGACGGCTGAGCAGTAGAGCTGCTAGCGGCAAAACTTTTAATTAGTGGCGTTTCGGAAGATAGTTTGGAATTCGCGGGATCGGTTGATCTGATATTCACCTGCAGACCGTCATCTACCGCCCCGTTTATATGGGCCCTGGATTTTGTGGTGTGGGAGTTGAGTTGATTTTTAGCTGATTTATCAGGTGAGATTTCTTTTTTCTCAGCATTTCCAAAAATGGCAGTCCTGATTCTTCCGATTGTGTCCATAACAGTCCGCTCCGAAGAGATTGAATAAACTACTGATCCTAGGTTTCTTGAGGTTTGAAAGCTTGCCTTTGACTGATGAGGCAGAGCTTTTTAAAAAAAGCAGGATATGAAAACTCTTGGATTTGTAACCTGGCGTCTGTGCAAGATTCGCAGAAAGCTACTAGCTGAAATACTATTGGCAGCAGCTTTACTGCGCATTCGAAGGTCTTTATCAGCGCGGTTGGGCGGTCAAACTGAAAGCTCAAACTACCTTCTGGCAGCATTCGCCACCGGGCGAGGTGCTGACAGCGGAGGTAGCGGTATCGACCGCAGTGCCAGACCGTAGGTGCGCCATCTGCTTGAGAGTGTTTCCTTTTACAATCAACAACTTGTGCGTCGGGCAAGAGGCTTGGATGCTATACTTCTGGGCTAAACCGATTCCGACGAATGCCAGAGCTGAACACCCCTACCGCCCCCGAAGCTGCCACCGCATCGCTTCCCCGTTTTGATGATTTCGGCCTTGCGCCGCCCATTCTGCAGGCGCTCGCCGAGCAGGGCTATCAACACCCCACCCCGATCCAAGCCCAAGCGATACCGGTTGTGCTGCAAGGCCGGGATGTGATGGGTGCCGCGCAGACCGGTACCGGTAAGACAGCGGGATTTTCGCTCCCGATCATTCAGCAGCTGCTGTCGCACGCAAATACGAGCGCCTCACCTGCGCGCCATCCGGTGCGTGCGCTGATCCTGACGCCGACCCGTGAGTTGGCTGATCAGGTGGCTGACAATGTGAAGTCGTATTCGCGCCATACGCCACTGCGATCGGCAGTCGTGTTCGGCGGTATCGATATGGCGCCGCAGACAGCGGCGCTGCGGGCGGGCGTAGAGATTTTGATCGCAACCCCAGGCCGCTTGCTCGACCATGTCCAGCAGAAAACCCTCAACTTGTCGCAGACTGAAATTTTTGTGATGGATGAGGCTGATCGTATGCTCGATATGGGTTTCTTGCCTGATCTGCAGCGCATCATCAACCTGCTCCCCAAGCAGCGACAAAACCTGATGTTCTCGGCAACCTTCTCGCCGGAGATAAAGAAGCTTGCTTCGAGCTTTCTGAAAAACCCGCAGCTGATTGAAGTAGCACGTAGCAATGCGACTGCTGAGCGTGTCACGCAGATCATTTACAAGGTCGAAGAAGAAGCCAAGCGTGATGCAGTCGTACATTTGCTGAAGCAGCGCGAGATTCGGCAAGTGATTGTGTTTTCCAACACCAAGATCGGCGCATCGCGGTTGGCACGTGAGCTGGAAAGAGCAGGCGTCAAGGCTTCGGCAATTCATGGCGATAAAACGCAAGCTGAGCGGATGGCGGCCCTCGAAGCATTCAAGGCAGGTGGCATTGATGTGTTGGTCGCCACGGATGTCGCCGCTCGCGGACTGGATATCGCCGAGTTACCTTGTGTGATTAACTACGATCTACCGTATAACGCTGAGGATTATGTGCACCGTATCGGCCGTACCGGTCGCGCTGGCGCTTCTGGTGATGCGCTATCGTTGTACTGTGAAAAAGATGCGCGCTTGCTGGCCGATATTGAAAAGCTCATCAAACAAAAGCTGACACCGGTCGAGTTGGAAGATTTCCATCCGCGCAGTGCCCGAGGCGAGCGTACGGACCGTAGTGAGCGGAGTGATCGTAGCGACCGGCAAGCCGATCGTTCAGATCGTCGCACCGAGCGCGCACCACGTAGTGCGAGTGCGCCGATACCGCGCAAAGAAAAAGTCGACCCATGGTTCCTCAAACCGTATGAGCCGGCTGCACCGGCGGTGCCCATTGAAGAGAAGCCTGTCGATCCGCGCAATACCAAGGCCGCGCCTAAGCGTGCAGCACTGCTGGGCGGTAGATCCAAGACTTAATAGTTTAGATCCGCACGAAGCGTTGCTCCCACTCGAGAATTGCCATCGTCCAGAACTCATCGACTGAGCTTGGTGTATGGCTGAGCGTCAGTCCTAAATGGGCTGCTGCTTCGATTAGTGCTTTGATGGGATTCCCCACATCGAGGGGCTGTGCACCCGTCTGCTTGGAGAGTTTTTCTCCACGATCATTCACCACCGCCGGTACATGCAGATAGCGTGGCGTGCTAAAGCCAAGTAATCGCTGTAGATAGATTTGTCGTGTAGTTGATTCGAGCAGATCGGCGCCACGCACAATATCCGTCACGCCCTGCTCGGCATCATCCACAACGACTGCGAGCTGATACGCCCAAAAACCATCCGCGCGTTTCAACACAAAGTCGCCGACATGTGCAGCAAGATTTTCTTCAATCAGACCCTGCCAACGATCATGAAATTGAATCAGTGTTTGGGAGTCATTGGCATCGGGCACCCGTACTCGCCAGGCACGCGGTACTCGACCCGGCGCTAACCCATGGCGACAAGTGCCCGGATAGATTGCTGCGCCATCAGATGCCATGCTTACTCGTGAGTCCGCAATTTCCCTACGACTGCATGCGCAAGCATAGACCGCATTACCAAGCTGATTGAAGGCGGCGTTATAGCGTTCTTGGCGAGTGCTTTGCCAGAGGATCTCACCATCTGAACGCATGCCGAGCGCAGCGAGTGTTTGAATGATGTGTTCAGCGGCGCTAGCAACGGTACGTGCCTCATCGATATCTTCAATCCGTATCAGCCAATGGCCACGATTCGACCGAGCATCAAGATAGCTGGCGAGTGCTGCAACGAGCGATCCCGCATGCAACGGACCCGTAGGGGAGGGCGCGAACCGACCGATATACATAGACGTATTTCGCTATCCTAACGACAAGGTGGCTTGGGGTTGAAGCTGTTCTGTCTGTGCTTGTTTCTTGTGCAGGGCCGATACCCTGACACCAAGCAGTCGCAAGCGCTGCTCGAGCGGTGCGCGCTTCAAGCATTCGCCAGCGGCGCGCCGTATCTCATCCGCATCATCGGTACCAGTTGGCAGACTCAGGTCACGCGTCAAGGTCTTGAAGTCGTCATAGCGCAGCTTGATGCCGATAGTTTTTCCGACATAGCCTTTCCGACGTAAATCCCCCGCCACCTGTATACAAAGTCGGGTAAAAACATCAGATAGCTTTGCGCGATCAGTCTTGACGTGAAGATCGCGCTCGAAGGTAGTTTCGCGGCTGATTGATTTCGGTTCCGAGCTTGTGGTTACCGGCCGATCGTCTAGACCGCGCGCGGCTTGATAAAGCCATTCGCTGTATCGATGTCCGAAGTGTTGCAACAAGAAAGTCTGACTCTGATCAGCTAGCTCACCGATGGTTTGTATGCCTAGCGCTGCAAGCTTTTCACTGGCCTTAGGGCCAATACCATTAATCTTGCGAACTGCCATCGGCCAGATTCTGGTGGGTACATCATCCATGGTGAGCAGGGTGATACCATCGGGCTTGTCGAGTTCAGAACAGATTTTTGCAAGTAGCTTATTCGGCGCAATGCCGATGGAGCAAGAAAGCCCCGTCGCATCACGCACGGCCTGCTTGATATGTTTAGCTAGTATCACCGATTCCTGTGCCAGATCGGTGAGGTCAATATAAATCTCGTCGATACCACGATCTTCGATCTGCGGTGCAATCTCGCTGACCGCTTGTTTGAATAAGCGCGAGTAATGTCGATATGCCTCGAAATCTGCAGGTAGTAGCCATGCCTCTGGTGCTAGTTTGGCTGCTTTCATCATACCCATCGCCGAGAAAACGCCGAGTGCGCGTGCTTCATACGTTGAGGTAGTCACCACCCCACGTCCGGCGTAATCCCGTAGCCTTGCAAACTCGCGGGTGCCATTACTTTTGATTTCCGGTTGGTGCAGCGAGCGGCCACCAATGACAACTGCTTGCCCACGTAACTCTGGGTAGCGAAGTAACTCGACCGAGGCATAAAACGCATCCATGTCGAGATGGGCTATGCGGCGCGGGCGCTTAGACATTAGGCACGGGGCACCAGGCAATTTTGCACAGCCAGTTGAGTATGGTGATCAGCCAATCAGGCAGTTGCGGCCACGCTCGCGCAATGGGGACATGACTTTCCTTCGATGTACTGCGGCGACAGCTGCTCACGTGGCGTGACTACCGCGCGGCACGCAAAGCACTGTACTGTAGCAGTCTCTTCCAGCTGTGGGTTCAATGCGGTTCGATGGTCGAATACAAAGCAGTCACCGTTATAGTGCGCACCACCCACTTCCTCAAAGTATTTCAAGATACCGCCATCCAGCTGGTAGACACGGTGATAGCCGATATTGCGCATATATATCGCCGCCTTCTCGCAGCGTATGCCGCCGGTACAGAAAGTGACGATCGTTTTATCGTTCAGCTCATTTTTGTGCTGCGCGATCACTTCAGGAAAATCACTGAATTTATCGATGCGGTAGTCCAGCGTATTGTCGAAGCTTCCCACATCGACTTCAAACGCGTTGCGAGTATCGACCATCACCACCGGTTTGCCTTCATCATCATGGCCCTGATCCAGCCAGCGCTTGAGATCATGCGCGCTCACCGCAGGCGCACGGCCCAACTCCGGCTTTATCACCGGATTTTTCATGGTGATGATCTCTTTTTTCAGACGTACCAGCATGCGCCGAAATGGCTGACGGTCAGAGAGGCTTTCTTTGGGGGCGATATCGGCCAGGCGCGCATCTTGGCGCATCCATGCCAGGTAGCCGTCAATCGCCGCTCGGCTACCGGCGAGGAACATATTGATACCCTCGGGGGCCAGCAAAATCGTGCCTTTCAGCTCGAGGTCGAGACAGCGCTGCAGAAAACGCGGCCGTAGATCGCCTGTGTCGTCGAGCGTGACAAATTTGTAAGCTGAAATATTGACGATGGGCTGTGAGGGCTGCATGGGCTGGCTCTTAGCAGACTGGAAAACCTCATCATTATAAGCTTCGCCGCACCGCACAAGCCCCTCAGTTCCACCACGGTTCGATGATGTCAGCGGGTAAAATACGGGCCATGACCACCCCGCAATTTGTCCACCTTCGCCTGCACTCCGAGTTCTCGATCGCCGACGGCTTGGTGCGTATTGATCAGGCGATTCAAGCGGCGGTGGAGGACCAGCAGCCCGCGCTCGCGGTCACCGACTTGGCCAATTTGTTTGGTATGGTCAAGTTCTACAAGGCAGCGCGTGCCAAGGGCGTCAAGCCGATTGTGGGTGCCGATGTCTGGATCAGCAATGAAGACGAGCGTGACAAGCCCTCGCGTTTGCTGCTGCTGGTCAAAAATCATCCGGGCTATCTTCAGTTGTGCGATTTGCTTAGCCGGGCGTGGCTCAGCAACCAGTATCGTGGGCGGGCCGAAATCCGGGCGGATTGGTTGAATGAGCTATCGCATAAGGACGGTCTGATCGCGCTCTCTGGCTTCAATACCGGTGATATCGGCCATGCGCTGACACATGGCAACCTCGCTCTGGCTGAGCGCTGTGCCCAGCGCTGGATGCAGATATTCCCGGGACATTTTTATATTGAGGTTCAGCGCGACGGTAGTCCGCAGCGCGAGCAATTACTGCGGCAGTCAACCCAGCTGGCAGCCAAGTTGGCGTTACCCGTTGTCGCGACCCATCCGGTGCAGTTTGGGCAAAAAGAAGAATTTACTGCGCATGAGGCGCGTGTCTGCATCGCCGACGGCGAGATACTCGCTAACCCGCGTCGGGTAAAGCGTTTTAGCGCCGAGCAGTATTTCAAGCGGCAGTCGGAGATGGCAGAGTTATTCGCTGATATGCCGGCCGCATTGCAAAACAGCGTCGCTATTGCACAGCGTTGCAATCTCTCGCTCACGCTCGGCAAGGCGCAGCTACCGGATTTCCCGACACCCGACGGCATGAGCATTAATGATTTTCTCGTGGCGCAGTCGCAGGCGGGCTTGGAGGAGCGGCTGCAGCAGCGCTACCCGGAATCATCGCAGCGTGAAGCAGTACGTGAGCGTTATGAATCTCGTTTGAAGTTCGAGACTGACACCATCATCAAGATGGGATTCCCCGGCTACTTTTTGATCGTCGCAGACTTCATTCTGTGGGCCAAGCGCCATGGCGTGCCCGTTGGCCCGGGTCGTGGCTCCGGTGCTGGCTCGCTCGTGGCTTACGCTTTGAAGATCACCGATCTTGATCCACTTGCCTACAACTTGCTGTTCGAACGCTTCTTGAATCCGGATCGTGTTTCTATGCCGGACTTTGATATCGACTTCTGCCAAGAGGGCCGTGATCGGGTGATCCAGTACGTCAAGGATCGCTACGGTAAAGATGCGGTATCGCAGATTGCTACGTTTGGCACCATGGCGGCTAAAGGTGCGGTGAGGGATGTCGGTCGTGTGCTGGATTTTGGTTTCAACTTCTGCGATGGTATTTCCAAGCTAATCCCCTTCAAGCCAGGCCGTTTAGTGACCATCGAGGATGCACTCAAAGAAGAGCCCTTGCTCAAGGAAAGACAAGAGAAAGAAGAAGAAGTCCGGCAACTACTCGCGTTAGCGCAGCAAGTCGAAGGTATTGCCCGTAATGTCGGTATGCATGCCGGTGGCGTGCTGATTGCGCCCGGCAAGTTAACCGATTTTTGTCCACTGTATACCCAAGGTACCGACGGTGGCGTTGTCTCGCAATTCGATAAGGATGACGTTGAAGCCATCGGATTGGTGAAATTCGATTTTCTTGGATTGACTACGCTGACGATTCTGGATCGCACAGTTCAGAGCATTCGCGCACTCTATCCTGAGCATGCCGAGTTCGACCTCGATAAACTGCCGTTGGACGATGCACCAACCTACAAGCTGCTGACCGAGGCAAAGACGGTGGCCGTGTTCCAGCTTGAAAGTCGCGGCATGCAAGGCATGCTCAAAGATGCGCGACCGGATCGATTTGAAGACATCATCGCGCTCGTTGCCTTGTATCGTCCAGGGCCGATGGATCTGATTCCGGATTTTTGCCGCCGTAAGCACGGTGAGCGTTTTGATTACCCCGATCCTCGCACTGAAGCCATTCTCTCTGAAACCTACGGCATCATGGTGTACCAGGAGCAGGTGATGCAGATGGCGCAGGTGATCGGTGGCTATTCGCTGGGTGGCGCCGATTTACTCCGTCGTGCGATGGGTAAGAAAAAGCCAGAGGAAATGGCTGAGCATCGCGAAATCTTTCGCGAGGGTGCAGCGAAGAATGGTCTCGCCAGAGATAAGGCAGATGAGATCTTCGATCTGATGGAGAAATTCGCAGGCTACGGCTTCAACAAGTCACACGCCGCTGCGTATGCACTGCTGTCTTATCACACGGCTTATTTGAAGGTGCACTTTCCGGCTGAATTTATGGCGGCCAACTTGTCGCTGGCGATGGATGACACCGACAAGGTCAAGATCCTGGTCGAGGATGCGACGAGTCATTGCGGCTTGAAACTGCTACCGCCGGATATTAATCATTCCGCGTATCGATTTACCGCTGTTGCAGAAGCCGGCAAGAAAGCAGACTGTATTCGTTATGGTTTGGGTGCAGTGAAAGGCACCGGCCAGAGCGCGATCGAGGCGATTGTCCAAGCACGTCAGTCGGCGCCTTTCAAGGATTTGTTTGATTTCGTTAAGCGCATCGACAAGCGCCATATCAATCGCCGCGCGATCGAGTCATTGATCAAGGCCGGTGCAATGGATTGCCTCGGTACCAACCGTGGCGTCTTGATGGCCTCAGTCGGCCGAGCCATGGACAACGCAGAGCAGGCGGAAGCCGCGATTAATCAAGTCAGCTTATTTGAAAGTCTTGATTCAGGTGTCGACCATAGTCCCGAGTATGTAAATGTACCGCCGTGGTCAGACAAACAGCGTCTGGCTGAAGAAAAGTCAGCGCTCGGCTTTTATTTGTCCGGACATTTGTTCGACGCATACGCTGCCGAGGTCAGGCATTTTATTCGGATAAAGCTCGGCGACCTCGCGCCATCTCGCGAGCCTAAGCTACTGGCCGGCATCATTGCAGGGATTCGGTTTCAGCTGACGCAGCGTGGACGCATGGCGATCGTGACGCTGGACGACAGCAGCGCGCAGGTCGAGGTCACTGTGTACAACGAGCTGTATGAACCGAATCGTAGTCTGTTCAAAGAAGATGAGTTTCTCGCGGTACAGGGCAAGATTTCTGAAGATCGATTCTCTGGTGGGCTGCGTGTGGTTGCCGACAAAGTAATGGATATTGCTGCCGCCCGCGCCGGGTTTGTGAAAGCACTTCGAGTTTCGATGAATGGGCAGGCAGATGCTGCAAAGTTGCGTGAGCTGATCAGACCGTTTCAGCAAGACGGCGCCTCTTGTCCGATTGTGGTGCAGTACACCAAGCAAGGCGCGCTGGCCGAGATCCGACTCTCCGATGAATGGCGTGTTCGTGCCGATGACGCCTTACGTGCCAAATTGTCAGACTGGCTTAGCGCCGATAATGTTTGGTTCGAGTACTGATGAAATTCTCTCGAACCGTCCAGCGTCTGCTTGGTCTGCTAGCGCCTTACAAGGCGCGCATCATCGTGGCTTTTATCGCGACAGCGATCACCGCGGCGACTGAACCGACGGTTGCTGCGCTGATGAAGGAGTTGCTCGATAACGGATTTGTCAGAGCGGGATTCCCGATATGGCTCGCGCCTGCATTTGTGGTGGGCATTTTTCTGGTGCGTGGGATAGCAACTTTCTCTGCTGCATACCTAATGGCATGGGTGTCGGGTCGCATGGCCGCCCAGTTACGCCAGCAGATGTTCAATCGCTTGCTTCAGGTGCCGATTGGATTCCACGATAAAAATGCGACGGGTCATGTGCTAAACACCATGATGGTCGAGGTGATGCAGGTACTCGACCTCTTTCGCAGTGTGATGGTGATCTTGATAAAAGATAGTCTGACAGTACTCGGTCTGATCGGTTATCTGTTCTGGCTGAACTGGAAGTTGACACTGATTACGATTGCACTCGTACCGCTAGTAGCGGTAGCAGTTAAAGTCACAGCTAAGCGATTAAAGCGTCTGATCCGTGAGAGCCAGCAGCTGAATGGTGAACTCATGCAGACCATCGACGAAACCATTCGGGCCCGCCAAGTCATCAAGGTGTTTGGTGGTCAACACTATGAGGCAACGCGATTTGCACGGCGTGCTGATCGTCTTCGCGGCTTCATATTGCGGCAAGAGAGTACGGCTGCAACCACTGAACCGATCACGCAGCTACTTAACGCGATTTCGGTCGCTATCATCATCACGATAGCGTTGATGCAGGCCGGTGATGGTCAGATGACCGTTGGAGGCTTTACGTCTTTCATCATCGCAATGTTGCTGATTCTGACGCCGATGAAGCATCTCGCTAACATCAGCGGTCCGCTTCAGAGAAGTATGGCGGCTTGCGAGCGTGTATTCGGGATGATGGATGAGCCTGTTGAGCGTGTCGGTGGTGTCTCACTGCGTCAGCGTGCCAAAGGTGAGCTGAGCTTTCGTAACGTGAGCTTCAACTACCCTGACGTGAGTGATTCAGCATTATTGGATATCAATCTGACTATTGCACCGGGTGAGACGGTGGCCCTGGTGGGTATGTCGGGTGGTGGTAAAAGCACGCTGGTGAATCTGGTACCAGAGTTTTACTCAGTCTCTGCAGGACAGATTTTGTTGGATGGTACGCCGATCGCTCACATTGACTTAGCAAGTTTACGGGCACAGATCGCTATGGTCAGTCAGCACGTAGTTTTGTTTGACGACACCATTGCGGCGAATATTGCCTATGGCGACCCTGATCCAGATTTGCAGCGAATTAACGCTGCATTACGCGCTGCGCATCTGGAGAAGGTTATCGCCGGTCTGCCAGATGGTGTTCAAACTTCTGTTGGTGACAATGGGATGCGTTTGTCAGGTGGGCAACGCCAACGACTCGCTATTGCGCGCGCTATCTACAAGGATGCACCGATTCTGATCTTGGATGAAGCGACTTCTGCACTTGATTCCGAGTCCGAGCGTGCGGTTCAGCAAGCATTAGACTCCTTAATGAACGGTCGTACCACCTTGGTGATTGCACATCGACTTTCAACCATCGAACGTGCCGATCGAATCGCTGTATTGGAGCATGGTCGTATCGTCGAAATAGGCAGCCATACCGAGTTGTTACAAGCCGGCGGTGTTTACGCTCACCTCTACCAATTACAATTTGCGAAAGATGCTTAATGGCGACTTCATCACCCATCTCACGTTTTCCATTACCTGACCTGAAAAATTTACCGGATGATATTCGCGAGGCGATTCTCGCAATGCAGGAAAAGGCCGGTTTTGTACCGAATGTATTCCTGACACTGGCCCACCGTCCGGCTGAGTTTCGTGCTTTTTTTGCTTACCACGATGCGCTAATGCTAAAGGAGACCGGGAATCTTTCCAAAGCAGACCGCGAAATGATTGTCACTGCCACCAGCGCCAAGAATGATTGTCTGTACTGTGTGGTGGCACACGGCGCATTGCTACGTATTTACGCCAAGAATCCGTTAGTGGCCGACCAAGTGGCTGTAAACCATTTGAAGGCAGATATTACGCCACGACAAAGCGCTATGTTGGATTTCGCAGTGAAGGTATGCTTAGACTCAGCTGCGGTTAATGATGCTGATTATGCTTCGCTGCATACGCATGGATTTGACGACGAAGATATTTGGGATATAGCGACGATCACCGCATTTTTTGGGATGTCGAATCGTATTGCAAACTCGATTGGCATGCGGCCGAATGAGGAGTTTTATCTGATGGGGCGGCTGCCGCGTAAAAACTAACTAACACTTTTCGGACTCGAGGCTCGCCCCAAATAGTGTGACCCAGACGCTATAGAGACCACACTCGTCCTGCAGTTAATGCTGTAACGAAAATACTTTATACTATATTTTTAATAATAAAAATATAAATTGTCTTGCCCATATTCTGCACCTTGAGCGCATCGTGCTTGGTGTTTGAAACTAACCGTTAATGTAAGGATGCTGCACACCCACAAGTCGGTTGCAGAACTAAAATTTGAAATTTGTTTTCACGATTACTCAGCGATTTTCTTGCCCTGGCGCGTCGATCTTGGCGGACTGTTCTATGAGCAGAAATTCGACTCTTGTTCAAGTTGGAGTCACTCGCGGCTTATCTGGCGTGCTCTGTCTATGAGACTCCGCCCGATTCAATTCATGGTTGGTGAGCCAATTCCTGTTATTGACAGGATGGCCAAGTCGTTTCTTATCGGCGCGATTTTTTTCATGCCGATAAGTACTGCGTTGGCTAATTTGTTGATGGGTATCACCTTGTTAGCCTGGCTGGCAGCGGGGGGGTACGTTGTTCGTTTGCGTGCGCTTGATAAAAACTGGTTCGCTTACGCCACTGCCGGTTTGTTTGTAGTGATTCTTTACGGGGCCACCTATTCCAGCGGGGCGCAAGAAGAGATCCTATTCCAGATCCGAAAGTACGCTAAGTTACTCTTTATTTTACCGGCGCTCAGCCTGATGCAAGAGGAGCGTTGGCGTCGCCGTGGCCTAATGGCTTTCTGCGCGGCTATGTCGCTGACGTTGGTTTTTTCATTAGCGAGTGTTATTTTTTCGTATTTTGAGCTAAATAACTTCGGTTTACGCAGTAATCACTTTGTCTTCAAAGATCACATTGCACAAAATTTAATGATGTCATTTTTTGTGCTGATTTTTGCGGTAAAGGGGCGTTTTGAGAGTGCTAATCACAAGAAATATCTGTTCTATCTGATCGCACTGATCAGTGCGATCGATATTCTTTTCTTTGTGCATGGCAGAACGGGCTATGTATCGCTGGTCTTCAATGCAGTTATCTTTTTGATTTTCCTTGATGACGTAAAGAAGGTGGCTTGGACGTTGGTACTATTTTTGGTGGTGGCGCTTCTGACAATCGAATTTTCATCAGGATTTAAAAATAGATTGGATCAGGCTGTGTATGAATATCAGGCCAGAGAAAGAAAAGAGTTAACCTCGGTCGGTCAGCGACTTGAGTACATAGAAAAAGGGCTGTTGTTAATCGCGGAGCGGCCGCTGCAGGGTTTTGGTACAGGTTCATACCGAAAGGAATTCTGCAGGGTTGCTGAAAGTGCCGAGTGGTGTGCTGTCGGGGGCGCTCATCCCCACAATCAGTTTATTGCATTTGGTATACAGCTTGGCTTGCTCGGCGTATTCAGTTATTTGCTGTTTCTCGCGGCGTGCATCAAGCAGGCAATCAACGCTACGCCACCGAATAGAATTTTAGGGCTAGGCTTGGTAGCGACCTTGGTCACGGATTCTATGTTTCATGCGCCATTATTTCTTGTCTCTGAAGCAGCATTTTTTATGTTGCTGCTATCAGTGTTTATGGTAACTCCGGTCTCAGTCCCCAATCCTGAACCGGGTGATCCTGCAGTTACCCCTTCTGAGCGGTGATTGGTTTACACGTATCAGCCTTACCCTTAATGCATTTGCTCCAGAATACTTAATATCAGTCCAAACATCGCCAACGCCAGAAGAAGCGATCCGAACATTGGCACAAGAATAATCATCAGTCCCGTCACGAGCAGTAGCCCCAGCGCGAATTTTCCACGGGCTGCGTTTTTTTTGAATTCGAGATAAACCAGCAGAGTTGCGAGAACCAGCGGCAACACCCATGCGCCGGAGCCAATTAGGTCGTGCGAAAAGGGCTCAGCGGACCCGTCGGTGCTTGCCGGTGTGTGGGATTGTGTGGTTCGGCTCATTTTCACATTTCGCGGGTCAAATCAGCGTTACGGAGCACCGGCCAGCCATAGGTTCATGCGCGATTGTCCGGCACACTGGCGTTAGGTCATTGTTCGGAAATTCAGCGGTATGCATTCCGCGGAAGTTCTCTACTCACTTATCGGCAGGTCATGGTGTTTCTTGAGTCCGAACCGTGAGCGCCGACCAGTATCTGGCCACACGCGACCTGTAATGCGATACTGTAGGAGTTGACTCTCCAGCCTGAGCGCAGTTTGTCCGCAGGTATGGGACCGCAGGCCGACTGGTCTGATTCATTTTACAAAAGATACACGCTGGGCCTTACGCTCGAGCGGGTCGTCGCATGTGATAATGCCGCTCGCTAATTGATGTGTTTCTCATCCAGATATTGCCTTCGCCCGCGGTAATGGACATTTCGAATGGTATCGAGCACCACTGAGCAACATGGCATCATTCCCTCCGATAGCGTGAGCGATCTGATCGTTACATTCATAATTCTGAATTTCTCCTCTTTTTTCTGCCGTGTCTACGAAGAAACTCAATCAAGCTGATCTACTCATAGCGCTAGGGGTCTATGTAGCTGTATGGACGCTGGCCCGCGGATTATTTTCTGCGAATCTCGATCGGTACGCCGATATGCTGGAAGGATTCGCTTGGGGACAAGTTTTTTCTTGGGGCAGTTTCAAGCACCCGCCCCTAGTTGGTTGGATCGCCGGACTTTGGTTCTCGGTGATACCAACTAGTGATCGCCTTTATTTTCTGCTGTCGTATCTGGTTGCGGCCGGTGGTCTTTATGGTGTCTACCATCTTGCGCGCGCAGTTGGCCTAGGTAGATTTGCGCTAGCAGCCGTACTGCTACAAATGTGTGCGCTTCCCTATACGACGCTCGCGGGGAAATTCAACGCGAACAGCATCTTGCTGCTGCTTTGGCCGTGGCTTGTTTGGCAATGGTGGATATGTGTACACGAGCCAGGGGCAGGATATCGCCGTGGTCTTATCCTTGGACTCCTTGCTGCTTTGTCGATGTTAGGAAAATACTATAGCGGGGTTTTACTGCTTGCGCTTGGCATACTGACAATCGCATCGGCTCAGGGGAGGCAATGGCTGAAGACGCCCCATCCCTGGATTGCGTTACTTGTTTTTATGGTCGCTCTATCACCCCATATTTCATGGTTGCTATCGCATGATCTGATCACATTGAAGTATGTCGGCGATCAAGGGGGCGATGGGGTTTCATGGACACAGTTACTAAAATTCTTTTTGGCGCCGATCATCTATTGGGGAATCGCGCTGATTATCTGTGTTCAATTTTTCGGTGACCGAAAACTGATGTGGTGGCAGCGTGTCTATCTGGCATGGCTACCAAAAAGTCGCAAGGATCTTTTGTTTTGGTCTGTTCTACTCCCCTATGTGTTGACGTTGCTTTTTGGGTTATCCGGTTTTGTCGAGCTCTCTCTCCCCTGGTCAATTCCCATCGGGTATGGATTTCCGATACTGTGGCTTCGAAATTTGACCGCCGCTTCGGACGATGACGAGAAATCTGTGCGTGATCTGCCAGCACTCACAAAGTGGTTAATCGTTATGGTGACCATCGTGCTTGCCGGCTCGCTCGTTGACAGGCTGCGTTCTAGCTTGGCCGAGGAAGAGATCGTCTATTTACCACGCCGAGAGGCGGCGAAGGAAATGCTTTCACGCTGGGATACTCAGGCAAACGCTGCTCGTCCTACATGGGTGGGCGGGACATGGGCAGAGAATGCTGGTCTTGCGTTTTATGGAGATCCAAAAATCAGAGTCCTGCCAGGTCTACCTGATCAATTACCCGCCGCATTAGACGAATCTATCGCAGGAAGGTGGCAGCATGATTTTGGCTTGATCTATTGTCCGCCAATGGTCGGAGCGCTATCGCAACAGGAGCAATGCGAGCAGGCAGCGCGTGACTGGTTACTCAGTCATGATATGCCCGTTGAAGAAATTGTATTTACAGCGCATAGAGAGGGGTGGCAATTCCCCAAGCAAAAGCATTTCCGATATGTAGGTTTTATCGTGCCCCCCAAGCGCTGGTGAAGCGATGACGGGTATCGCCGGCGTCCTATTTTTCCAAATAGGACGTATTGAGTTGGATTACTGATTTATCAACGACGCCAATTTACTGCTTCCGCTAACTCGTTCAGCTTTAACTTGGGTGCAAGTTGTTGGATGAAGTCTATAGCGTATTCACGTAAAAACGCCCCTCGGCGGACCGCTACTCGGGTGACATTTGGCGCGAATAAATGATTCGCGGGAATCGGGTGCAGGTTGGCGGGGAGATGCTCGGCTGCCATGGATGCCACGATACCGACGCCAAGATCCATCGTCACATACTGCTGAATCACATCAGAATCCATCGCAGTCAATACGATATCTGGCGAGATCTGTTGTTCAGTGAAGGCTTGGTCAATATGACTTCGCCCGGTGAAGCCGATGTCATAGGTGATCAGCGGATACTCCGCAAGGAGTTCAAGTGTGACCGACTTGGCGGCGAGCAGAGGGTGGCCGTCGGGTACGACAATCACGTGATGCCACTCGTAGCAGGGAAACGAGACCAAGCCCTCAAACCGCGACAAGCCTTCCGTCGCGATGCCGATATCTGCTTTCCCCGACAGTACCCATTCAGCGATGTGCTCTGGGGCGCTTTGCTGTAGCGCTATGCGGACATCCGGAAACGCGGTTCGAAAATGCTGCACGGCACGCGGCAATACATACCGTGTTTGGGTGTGTGTTGCTGCGATCGACAGCGTACCGGTAGTTTTACCGGAGTATGTCTCACCTGCACGTTGCAGATTCTCTGCTTCCAGCAACAGTCTTTCGACAATATGGAGTACTTCTTTGCCGGGCTCGGTCAAGCCGGTTAGACGTTTGCCGTTTCGTTCGAAGATATCAATGCCGAGTTCTTCTTCCAGCTCGCGAATCTGACGGCTCACGCCGGGCTGCGACGTGAACAAGGCGTTCGCCACTTCGGTCAGGTTGTATCCCCGACGCGCTGCTTCACGTACCGATCTCAGCTGCTGAAAATTCATCGCTGACTTTTATCAGGCAGCTTCTTCGAGGAAGACTCGAACGCGTCGCGGTTTTACCCTGACCGTGGCGCCAGTATGAAGTTGTAATTGCGCGAATCGCTCAGCCGGCAGTACCGCTTCGATTTGTCCGCCGCCGTCGCTACGTTCAAGCTCAAGCTGTGCCAAAGGACCAATCGCATGTGAACGCTTGAGTACTGCAACGATACCATCACCGTCCGGCGTGAAAGGCTCGATATCAAGTTCATGGGGCCGAACATAGCCGACACCGAGTGTGTCGCGTGCATGACTATGATCGGGCACGGAGAGGGTCGCGTCTCCTGCGGCTAGAACTCCTTCGTGCACACGTCCATGGAATAGATTGACATTACCCAGGAAGCCGTAGACGAAGGGCGAAGCTGGATGGTTATAAACATCATCCGGTGCGCCGACTTGTTCTACTTTGCCGTGATTCATCAGAACCACACGATCGGCAACTTCCAAAGCCTCTTCCTGATCATGCGTGACGAAGATACTAGTCACATGCAATTCATCATGTAACCGGCGTAGCCAGCGACGCAGCTCTTTACGTACCTTGGCATCGAGCGCACCAAAAGGTTCGTCCAGCAGCAAGACGCGTGGCTCGACAGCGAGTGCACGTGCCAGTGCAATCCGTTGGCGCTGACCGCCCGATAACTGCGAAGGGTAGCGATCTGCCAGCCAATCCAGCTGTACAAGTGAAAGCAAGCGCATCACCTTGTCATGGATTTCTTCTTTGCTGGGTCGTAGCGCACGCGGTTTGACACGCAGGCCGAAGGCGATGTTGTCGAACACGCTCATGTGCCGAAACAGAGCGTAGTGCTGGAATACGAAACCCACT
>JAJTGD010000069.1 GCA_021299035.1 Oxalobacteraceae bacterium
TGGTTCGTGGGCCGTGGGTGGTATCTGGCTACTTCAAGAGCGAGGGCGGGGATGTGCTGCAGGATGGCTGGTTCCCGACCGGCGATGTCGCGGTGATCGACCCCGAGGGCTACCTGCAAATTACTGACCGCAGTAAGGATGTGATCAAGTCCGGCGGGGAGTGGATCGGTTCGATTGATCTGGAAAACATCGCGGTAGCGCATCCGGCGGTCATGCAAGCGGCCTGCATTGGCGTGTATCACCCGAAATGGGATGAGCGGCCCCTGCTAGTAGTAGTGAAGAAGCCTGGCATGGAACTCACCCGCGAAGAATTGCTGGCGTTTTATGAAGGCAAGATCGCAAAGTGGTGGACACCCGATGATGTGGTGTTTACCGATGCGCTGCCACTCGGTGCAACCGGCAAGATTTTGAAAAACAAAATCCGCGAAATCTACCGCGACTACAAGCTGCCGACCGCGTGACCGTTATGCCTTTCAAAACGACTGGAACTCGGCCTGCGCCGGGATGACGTTTTAGGCGCTATTTTTCGCAATATCGTCGTCCAGGCACACGCCAGGACCCAGGAGTCTCTACTGTGTAGCCGGGACCTTGGGCTTCGCTAACGAGCACATAACCGCGGCCGTATTTCATCTTATTTGTTCATTCACCGGACTGACTAGGCGGTAACGGTGGGTTGCGCGCCACACTTGCTGCGCATCGATAGACAAAGTGAACCGCATCCCTACAATCAGCCCCCACTTTGCATACTTCAGGGGGCGCAAATGCGGGGCAACACTTACCGTTGGAGTTTTAGTGCGCTGATGCTGATCGCGGTGATGACATCGCCAGCGAAAGCGCAAAACATCCGTATCGGGCTAAGCGGCCCCTTTAGCGGTGGTTCGAGCCCCATGGGCGAGAGCATGCGCAACGGGATTCGACTCGCCGTACAAGAGATCAATGCAATCGGCGGCATCCACGGTCGTACGATTGAACTGATCGAACGCGATGACCAAGCCAATAATGAGCTGGGCGCCAAGATCGCCACTGAACTGACGCGCATGAAAGTCACGGCCAGCATTGGTATCGTGAACACGGGTGTTGGCTTGGCCTCGATCGATACCTATCAGCAGGCGCGCATACCGCTGATGATTGCAGTATCTACCGGACCTGTACTGACACGCCGCTATGCGCCGCCTGCCAGCCCGGCGAATTTCATTTTTCGTGTCTCGCCAACCCTGGATCTGGAAGCGCGCATGCTCGCTGCAGATCTAAAAAAACGTGGCATCAGCAAGGTGGCGCTATTGGCGGACGACACACCCTACGGTGACAGTGGCGCGAATGCGTTTGCCGAGGCCGCACGTCAGTCAGCGATTGAGCTGGTAACAACGCAGCGCTTCAAGATTGGCGATACCGACATGAGCCGACCACTGAAAAATGCACGTACCGCAGGCGCACAAGCGGTTGTGGGTTGGGGCATCGGGCCTGAACTGGCGCAGGTGGCGCATGGGATGATGCGCATGGCGTGGCGCGTACCCTTCATGGGCAGTTGGACACTGTCCATGCGCAACTTCATCGACGCCGCAGGTAGCGCGGGCGAGGGTGCGCTACTCCCGCAAACCTTTATTCAAGACGCTGGGTCGGCGGCAAAAAACAGTTTTTTATTGGCTTACCGGCGTCAGTTCAATACCGATATGATTCCATCGCCCATGAGTGCGGCGCAAGGCTATGACGGCATGCATTTGCTTGCTCTGGCATTACGGCAGTCCAAAACCCTGGATGGCGATGCTATTCGGCATGCCTTGGAAAATCTCGAGTCACGGTATCAGGGGGTTGTGACTAGCTATGAAAAACCTTTCACGGCACAAGACCACGAAGCCATCAGTGCGAACATGATGGTGATTGCACGCGTCAGCAGTGGTCGGGTCGACTATGCCTATCGCGAAGATCAGCAGCGCAGCGCCTTACTAAAGGTGAAGTCGAAATAGCAAGCGTGCTCTCCGGTATAGTACGCGGCTGATTTAGCCAGTGTTAAGCACTGGCGGCCCACCGTACCGGAGAAATCTTCATGACCGCATCCTTCAGCGAACGCGGTGACATCGCTGTCATCACGCTCGATAACCCACCTGTCAATGGCCTTGGTTTTGCAACTCGTTCGGGCATCGTCGACGGTGTGCAACGTGCAATCGATCACCCGGCGATTCGCGCCATTGTTCTGATCGGCAGCGGTAAGGGGTTTTCGGGAGGCGCGGATATTCGTGAATTCAACACGCCCAAAGCACTGCAAGAGCCCTCACTCCACACCGTCATCCGCACCATCGAGTCGTGTGAAAAACCGGTGATCGCCGCAATCCATGGATTGGCGATGGGCGGCGGTCTGGAGTTGGCGCTTGGCTGTCATTACCGCGTTGCCAGCTCGGCGGCGCAGATTGCGCTGCCTGAAGTGAAGCTCGGTATTTTGCCGGGAGCAGGCGGAACCCAACGCTTACCGCGCATGATCGGCTTGCAGCGCGCCCTAACCATGATTGTGCATGGCGCACCGGTACCCTCAGAGCAGTTAGCAGATACCCACTTGTTCGACCGCATGCTTGCGGGTGATCTGCTCGAAGGCGCGATTGCATATGCGCATGAAATCGCGAATGTTCGCCCATTGCCCAAGGTGCGGGACCATAAAATTAATGACCCTGCTGCTTCGCAAGTGTTGCAAGCGATGCGAGAGCAGATCAAAGCGCAAGCTAAGCATTACCCCGCACCGACCAAATGTATCGACGCGGTCGAGGCTGCGATAAAGCTGCCGTTTGAGGATGGTCTGAGTTTCGAGCGTGAGCTGTTTTTGCAGTTGGTGCAAAGCACTGAATCAAAAGCCTTGCGCCATTCATTCTTTGCAGAGCGTAGCGCCACTAAAATTCCTGGCGTCGGGGCCGAGACCGCCTTGCGCGAGATACGTACAGCGGCCGTCATTGGTGCTGGCACCATGGGCGCAGGCATCGCCATGAACTTCGCTAATGCGGGCATACCAGTGTGTTTGCTGGAAACTGAACAAACCGCGCTAGACAAAGGGCTATCCACTATTCAGCGTAATTATGAAAATACGCTTAAAAAAGGTCGACTGACAGAAGAACAGCTCGATAAACGCATGGCACTGATCAGCACCACGCTCGACTATGAAGCGCTTTCTAATGCCGACATCGTGATTGAGGCCGTATTTGAAGAAATATCGGTGAAAGAAACGGTGTTCCGCCGACTGGATCAGGTGATGAAGCCGGGTGCTATTTTGGCGTCCAACACCTCCACGCTGGATCTGGACAAAATCGCCAGCTTCACATTACGCCCGCAAGATGTGATTGGCATGCATTTTTTCAGTCCGGCCAATGTGATGAAACTGCTCGAGGTTGTACGCGGTAAAGCCACCGCTCTGGTGTCTGCGATGGCTTTATTGGCAACCGGATGATCGAGCAATATCTGCGTCAGGCGTTCTTTTTGCTGGAAGAGGGCTGTTTACCCGCACAAATCGATCAGGCTATCGAAAGCTTTGGTTTCGCGATGGGTCCGTTCCGCATGAGTGATCTGGCGGGTAATGATATTGGATGGCATATCCGTCAGCGCCGGCGCGTCGAGCGACCCGACATGGTGTACTCGCAAATCGGCGACAAGCTCTGTGAGCGCGGCCGTTTCGGACAAAAAACTTCCGCTGGTTGGTATGACTATCACCCCGGCGACCGTACTGCGCATGTATCGGATGAAGTGAATCAGATGATCATCACACACGCCGCTGAGCTTGGCGTGGTGCGCCGGGCCATCGGTGATGAAGAGATCGTCGAGCGGCTGATCTACGCTCTTGCGAATGAAGGTGCGCGAATTCTGGAGGAAGGTATTGCACTACGCGCCTCTGACATCGACCTGGTCTACCTTACCGGTTATGGATTCCCGCTTTACCGGGGCGGTCCGATGTTTTACGCCAGCGGTGTTGGTCTGGATAAGGTAATGCTCGCAGTGCAGCACTATGCCAGTGGACCAAACGGTCATGCGTGGCAAGTCGCTCCCTTGCTGAAAAAGCTTGCTGAGGCAGGAAAAGCCTTTCAGTAATCAGAATACCACTTCGTTTAATGTCCTTGAGACTGAGTTTTCTGCTGACGATGCCAACCACGCTGTCGATACCGGTCTATGGTCAAATTCCGGCCAGGCAGAATGTCTCCGTAGGGTCTTACCAATTGCCGCTCGCGGTATCCCTCAGCTACTAAGACACCGTCTCTATTATTTGCGTTTGCTGCGGATGGCTAACAAGCACTTTGGGCTGCCCGCTGGGACCGATAGTGTGCAAAGTGACCGGGCGGCGCCAGACCTGAGCGATATACGCTAATACTCGCTCGGCACGTGACAAATCAAGACCCCGACCGTCTTCGGAAACATCATGCACCAGCTCCAAGTGACCATCGGTATGCATCGCCTTTACAGCGACCCGCGGCGCACCATAATTAAATCGCGGTGCCAGAATCGCCTCACGAATCGCATGGATGTCTTTATCGGCGATCCGTATGCCACCTTCATGATCAGCCTCGTAGACAAACAGATCAAGCTTGTCTGCCAGTCGCTGTGTCAGATGATTTCGTATGAAGCCAAAGTCATCCTCTTCACGGCAAATCTGACGCGCTGTATCCATTCCATAGCGCTCGACAATATCTTCCCAGATCGAAAATCCCAGGTGATAGGGATTGATCGATAGTGCAAGTTGATGATCCGCAGCGAATGGCCGCACGACATCCGAGTGCGCTTTGATAGCCGCGAGATACAAGTCAGAAGGTAAAAAATCTGCCTCGCGCAATAGCCTAGCGTGCCAATAGGAGGCCCAGCCTTCATTCATGATCTGACAGGCAAACACCGGGTAGAAGTAGAAAGATTCTTCCCGCACCGCCAGAAATATATCGCGTTCCCATCCCTGTAAATCGGGCGCATGCTGTGCGATGAACCATAGCAGGTCGTACTCAAGATGCGGCGGTATTGGCGCTTTGCTTTCTCGTTCTGCAATAGTGACAGATTGTTCGCCAGGTAAGGACTCAAATCGTGAGGTGAATGCATCGGCAGGTTTTTTTTTAGCACGCGCCGGTAGTAGATCAGTGTAGGGCGCACGATGCAGCGGTTGTTGAATATCGATATGAGGTTCGATAGCGAAGGCCGCATCCAGAATCTGTTCAACTTTTTCTTGGCCATGCTCGATCAATGCGCGTTCGATAGCGCGGGCACGCTCGGCAGCCTGTTCCAAAATTTTGCCACCCGCCATGGCCATGAAGCGCGCGAACAGTTGATTATGTTTGGCAAAATCAGCATGTCCAATGACATGGGCAACCACCAAGGTATTTTCAGCGATGCTGTTCTCGCGGACCAGATAAGCGTGACACGGATTCCCCGGGAACATTACCTCGAAAATACGTGAATTCCCCATACTCTGGCGAATCAATTGGTGAATATAACGAACACCAAACGACCAATGCGGCATTCGAACCGGCAAACCATACACGGCGATCTCGGTCATGAAGTTACCGGGTACAACCTCGAAATCAACCGGGTAATAGTCCAGCCCCAGTTGGTGAGCCAGTGTCTCGATTCGGTTTACGTAATTACGTAGTGGTGCAAGCCCCATCACACCTCCGCCTGACGCATGGCGTCAGCAACGAAGAATTGTCGAATCGCTTTCCAGACATCCTCCGGCTGATTCAAGATACAGCTACCCAGCGGTGCACCCTGCTGCTGTAGCTGACGGCAGATCGCGGACATCTCGGTTTCCATGGTGCGGGAGGCGCCGGGTACAGTCTCGATGTAACCGACATAGTTCAGTAGCTGCGCCAGCGTTTCCAAGCCGGCGGTTGCCGGTTTGCGGTCCTCGGTGAAGTTTTCGCCATCCGAGGCATAGAAAAGGTAGCTGTTGTATTGAGTCGTTGGGTAATCCGTCTCGAGCATTCGTATCGCCAAGTCAAACGCCGATGAAGCGCCGGTACCACCCGTGCCGGTCACTTGAAAGAACTCCGGCTCAGAGAATTCCCAAGCCTGGGTGGTGTGCGCAATGAAGCGTGTCTCAACTTTGCCATACTTGCGCCGTAGGCCTTGTAGCGCAAAAAAGAAAAAGGTTTTGGCTAGCTTGCGCTCAGCATGCGTCATGCTGGCCGAGACATCCAGTGCGAACAGCACAACGGCATGCATCACCGGTTTGGGCCGTTGTACCAACTGCCGGAAGCGCAAGTCGTCATTACAGAAGGCCACCGGATTAGTTTGTATCGCGCGCCGCTTGACCGCTTCTTTTACGGTACGTCGCCGATCCAGACGCGCGCGCGCGCCGCGCTTGTCCCAGCCTTCACGCACAAAATCCTGCTCGGCCAGACTGGTCCTGGGCTTGGGTTGTAGCTCGGGTAGTTTCATGCTTTCCCACAGCCAGTCGACGATGTCATCTACCTTTAACTCAAGTAATAGCTGCAGCTGCCCCTCGCCTTGATTGCCGTCACTCTCCTCATCCGATGCCTCGGGGGTTGGGGCAGAGCGGAGTACATCACCCGGCTGCCCTCGACCCTGACCCGCACGACGAAAGGTCTCGATCGGGTTGTCCGCCAGACGAAAGCGCGCATGCTCCAGTACACGCACCGGTAGATGCACCGTGCGCTGCTCAGACCCGGTCATCAGATCGGCACCGGCGACCAGATCGGGGAGTTGCTGCTGCACACTCGCACGTATTTTCTGATTGTGGCGTAACCAGTCGCGCGCACCACGCGAGAATAAGGTGTACCAGGGCGATCCTGTCGAGATCGTGCTCTGCACTGTCATGCTGGCTGATCCTTATTCCTGTGCGAGCAGGGTAGTGACATAATTCAGCGCCTCTCGTGCGCTGTGACTGTCATAGCCGTACTCATCCACCAAGCGCTGCTCGACAATCGAAATTTTTTGTCGCGCCTCTTGGTCCGGGCGGCTGCTAGAGCTGACCAGACGCAGAACATCACGACGCTGCTCGAAAAGATATTGCTGTACCGCTTCATGGAGCTGCGCATGGCTATCAAGCGTGAATTTTTCACCGCGCTTGAATGCGCCCATCGCTTTTCGGACAACCTCTTGTCGGAACGATTGCTTACCAGAGTCCGAGATGTGAATTTTCTCCTCGACTGAACGCAAGAAACGCTCGTCTGGTTTGCGCTCTTCGTTCGTCATCGGATCGCGTATCTGTCGGTTATCTAGTGTCGCCTCAACCTCATCGAGATACTTATCCAATAGATCTTGTGCTTCCTGTTCAAACGAGACGAACAAAGCGCGGTGTACGTCTTCCTTTACCCAACGGTTATAGAAATGCTTACGCGCTAACACCAGATAATCGACCCACTTGCGCTTTTTCTTGGGGTCGATACGGGCATCGTTTTCAATCGCATCCTTTAGCGCCAGCAGTACATCCATTGTGGTTAGACTGTGGGCATTCGACTGAATAATGGCGCTCGATAGCGCATTGATCACGAAGCGAGGCGAGACACCGCCCAAACCTTCATCCGGCAGCTTTTGTCTGACCCGCTCGGCATCCGCCGGGTGCAGCCCATCGACATCCTCGCGCGCATGCAGACGTACCCGTTTCGCCAGCTCCTGCTCTTTATCTTCCGATTCTTGCAGCCGCGTCAGGATC
>JAJTGD010000070.1 GCA_021299035.1 Oxalobacteraceae bacterium
GGAAGTATTCCCGTCGATTCCAGCCACCATGAAGTGGTACCTGCTGACCATCATTTCTGGCTGGGGTAACGTTGATCCGGTGTCTACCTTCGGCGTCGTGTTGGTGGTCATTACGCAGGTACTGGCGATTGCGCTGGCCGCGATCTTGACGGGTGTGGTGGCCACTGCGTACACCACGCAAGTGGAGCGACGCGAAATCATGATGGAAACTGAGATTCGTGAAGCGCTTGCCGATGGCATCGTGACGGAAGAAGAGCAAGTCAAGCTGGAGCAACTGAAGCGCCAGTTTGGTATGAGCGACGAGCAGGTAGAAGCGATCCGTCGTCAGGTCGAAGAAGAAAGAGCACAAAAGGCCGGAAAAGCAGGCGGCACAGCCTAAGCCGCCCGATACGATATCGGTGCTGAGGCCAACGGCTCAGCCCGAACAGGAGATAGCATGCTTGAATTTTTTCAGCACTTGAACTGGTTGGTGGTCGGGCAGATTATCCTGATCGACATACTGCTCGGTGGTGATAACGCAATCGTGATTGCACTCGCGTGCCGGCACCTGCCAGAGCATCTTCGCATGAAGGGCATCGTCGGCGGCGCACTCGGCGCGATTGTGCTGCGCGTTGTCCTGATCGCATTCGCGGTCACACTACTCTCTGTGCCTTACCTGAAAATCATCGGTGGCATTCTGCTGATCTGGATCGGCATGAAGCTACTGCTGGATGAAGGTGGCGACGATGAAGAAATCGACGGCGGTAGCCGACTGATGACCGCGATCAAAACCGTGATCGTCGCTGATCTGGTCATGAGTATCGATAACGTCATCGCGGTGGCTGCAGCGGCAGAACAAGCACACGCCGACCACAAAATGATCTTGGTCGCCTTCGGCATCATGGTCAGTATCCCGGTAGTCATATGGGGTAGCTCGATTATTCTGAAGGTAATGCACAAGTTCCCGGCAGTCGTGACTCTGGGCGCTGGTCTGCTCGGCTACTTGGGTGGCTCAATGATCGCGCATGATGTGGCGATCGTAGATTGGACCACGCAAAATCTGCCGATGGATCTGCTGCAGTTCCATAACATCGGGGTACACCTCAGCTTGACGGGCACCCTTGGCGCTGTCTTGGTCGTTGCCATCGGCGCATGGGTAAGCAAGAAGCCATCGCCTGAAGCGCAAACGCCGGATGCTGCTTAAGCACTCAAGACCGATTGAATTGCACTAGGTTGCATACTGATGAGTAGCTCAACCGCAACGGATCAAAACGAGATCCAAGGTCCATCGACCCTATCGGGCTGGCGCCTGAAGTGGTACGTCATTATTTTCGAGGCCGACACCAAGGCTGGGCAACGATTCGACATGCTGCTGATCTGGGCGATTTTGCTCAGCCTAGTGGTGATCATGCTGGACAGCGTCAAAGCGCTGCACACTGAGTACGAGAACGCATTTGACCTTGTTGAATGGGCCTTCACCCTGGTGTTTACGGCAGAGTATCTGGCGCGACTAGCGTGTAGCCCACACCCGCTGCGTTACGCCAGAAGCTTTCTCGGCGTAATCGATCTGATCTCCATCCTGCCGAGTTATGTCGCGCTGTTTGTACCCGAGGCCTACGTACTGCTAGACGTCCGTATCCTGCGCTTGCTGCGCCTGTTCCGCATCCTAAAGATGACGGGCTATGTCGATGAGTTGCAATGGCTGATGATGGCAGTGGCGGATAGCCGCCGCAAAATCAGCGTCTTTATAGCGATCATCTTCACCCTGGTCGTGATTCTCGGTTCTTTGCTGTACGTGGTCGAAGGACCGGAAAACGGCTTTTCCAGCGTACCAATTTCGATTTACTGGGCCATCACCACCATCACCACGGTGGGTTTTGGTGACATCACCCCGCACACGGATTTTGGTCGCTTGATTGCCTCAATGATGATGATGTTTGGTTGGGGCATTCTGGCGGTACCGACAGGCATCGTGTCTGCCGAGATGATCGCGCAGCGCGCGGTACGCAAGACACTATCCGAGACGACCACCCGCACCTGCCATGGCTGCACCACAGAGGGCCATAGTGCCGAAGCAAGGTTCTGTTTGCACTGTGGTGAGCAATTGACCGAGTACTTCGGCGAAGCGCCACCATTGACGCCACGTATTGCATTTGCATCCGCGCTGATCTACATGATCAATGCGGATGGCAAGATTGAACCGCATGAGATCACCCGCTTGGTGACCGCACTGAAAAACGACCGTGAGCTATTGGAGTTGGCCAACCGCTATACCAAGCTGAACTCGATTGATGAATTCCTCGTCAACTGCCAGGCAGTACTCGACAAAGAGCAGCAGCTATCGGTGCTGGTGAATTTGTATGATGCGATCCTGAGCACACGCGAACCGGCGTTGCAGGAACTTGAGCTGTTTAAGCGCTTCATGCAGACGTTCAGCTACGACGAACAGCAGTTTGAACCGTATTTTCATTCGATAGCGGTTAAGAATAACAGAGCGTTATTCCGTCACTAAGCTGCTCTCGTAGCAAGAAACACGTAGCGATTCAAACTGAAGAAATAACCATCCTCAGCACCGATGGCGCGGGCATCTTCCTGCCAGGCTGCAATATCTTCTTTAGTTAAGCCATTGCGACCGGCCGCGAAATTCCCCAACATCGTCATCATGCCAACGCTGTAGGTTTGCGGGTCGTAAGCCAGATTCAGTAGCGGCACTACTTCTACCCTGACCTCTTCAAACCCAGCCTGCATCATGCGACGCTTCAGTGTGCGTGGGAGTTGTGGGTGCGGAATGTGCTGATCCCAAGTCTCCAATACGCGGCGCATGCGCGCATCATCATGACTCGCCCACACCGCCGATTCCCAATCGGTATCGACTAGCGCAACCCGACCACCGGGCCGCACCACGCGCGCAAGCTCACGCAAGGCCTCATCAATTTGCTCGACGTATTCATACACCTGCGATGCGAGTGCAATATCAAACTGCGCATCCTTAAATGGTAGTTTTGTCACGTCAGCCTGTTCAAAGCTAACGCGCTTCAAATCGGCACAGCGTTGTTTTGCAATCGCCAGCATGGGTGGCGCGATATCGATACCGACCACCTCGGTGTTCTGCCCCACGGCCAATGCCAATGCCTCGGTGGTCAAGCCAGGGCCGCAACCAATATCCAGCGCTCGCTCACCTTGCTTGGGTGCGAGCAGGGCTAAGACTTTTTCGCGTTGGGCGACGACATCCGGCGTGAGATACACCGCCGTCAGAATATTGGAGGCCTGCTCATCGAATTGCTCTTGTGCTGTAGGTGCGCTCATGATGGTTAATCTTCTTTATTCATAATGGGACCACATCCGTAAAACCTTGACCGCTTTTTCTTTTTTCAAGACTTGGCATACCAACCGATGCTGGATATTGATGCGGCGCGAGTAAGCACCAGCCAAGTCCCCGACCAGCGCCTCATAACGTGGCGGGTTCTGAAACGGATTTTTTTCAAGGATGGCGAGTAAAGCTTCCGCCTGCGTACGCAAGCCCGCCGCGTTTAGACGCTTGGCATCTTTTTGGGCCTCGCGGGTGAAGTGCAAGATCCATT
Source organism: Oxalobacteraceae bacterium (assembly GCA_021299035.1). Classification (GTDB taxonomy): domain Bacteria; phylum Pseudomonadota; class Gammaproteobacteria; order Burkholderiales; family Burkholderiaceae_D; genus Pernthalerella; species Pernthalerella lacunae. The sequence goes on from JAJTGD010000070.1 coordinate 3,561, forward strand.
TCACCATTTGACCGTTTTGCTGGTTTTTTCCAGGGGTGTTTGCATACCCTTGATAATCGACTCGCGCATGCCGGGTATCGATACCAGATACAAGGTTTCCTGAATTGCAGCCCAATCATCATGTGATACCAGCACTGCTGAATTTCTCTTGCCAGAGATAAGCACAGGTTGATGAGACTCAGCGGCTTCATCTATTAGCCGAAATAAGTTAGCTCTGGCTTCCGTTGCGGATAAAACACCCATCGAAGCACTCCAAAAATAGTGAAGGAAATATGTACGTAAAAACGTACGTAATTAGCTCGCTATCGTAGTCGATTTTTGAAGCAGTAGGCAAGCGATTTCAAGCAGTGCCAAGATGAGCCCCGCGCAGGGAGGCCCGTCGGCCACCTGGGCGCAAGCTACAGCAGACGTCGGACCCATCCCTAAAGTGCCAATCAGCTTTAGTTGACGCGTTTCCTTAGCGCAATCCTTCCAACAGCGCCGCGTGAAACCGCTCGGGATCTTGCATCTGCGGTGCATGGCCCAGTTCGGGAAAAAGCACCAGCTTGGCGCCGGGAATTGCGGCAGCAGTACGGCGCGCAAGCTTCGGGTAATCACCCAGCCGCGCTTTGACCTCGGGTGATGAGATGTCTTTGCCAATCGCGGTGCCATCGCGCTCACCAAACAGTAGCAAAGTCGGTACACGTAGCTGCGGAAACTCATACACCACGGGCTGGGTAAAAATCATGTCGTAGGTGAGCGCAGAATGCCAGGCCACTACCTCGCGACCGGGGCCTCTAAACATACCCGCGATCATCTGCACCCAACGCTCATACTCGCACCCCCTCCGCCTTCCAGTCTTCCAAGCCGATCGGATTCACCATCACTAGTTGCTCGACCTGCTGCGGAAACATCAGCGCAATACGTGTGGCTAACATGCCGCCCGTCGAATGTCCCATCACGGTGAATCGTTGTATACCAACGGAATCGAGCAAGGCCTTGGTGTTGTGCGCCAGTTGCTGAAACGTGTACTGATACGACGCTGGCTTACTGGATTTACAAAAGCCGATTTGGTCCGGCACGATCACCCGAAACCCCTTCGACTGCAGAAAGCGCATGGTGCCTTCCCAGGTCGCTGCGCAAAAGTTTTTACCGTGAAGCAGAACA
>JAJTGD010000032.1 GCA_021299035.1 Oxalobacteraceae bacterium
TTCATTTATATGGCTTGATTAAGTCGAGAGGGATGGTTAAGAACGTCAAGATTTTGCTTTATGCCGGTTATGCCGTTTATTGTGTACTGGTTGCAGGCTCTATCATCCCGGCGCTACTAGTCGATGATATTGGTACATTTGAAGGTTCGGTTCAGAACATCACTGATTGGCGGCTCAATGGCACAATTGTTGGTTTTTTCGTGATTCTTCTGATCAAATTTGAAGAAGACTATCGCGAAAATTTGAGAATAGAAAAATACAACCAACTTCAACTCGATGCTTTTGAAGCGAAATCGTCAGCGGCGCTTCTGGCAGATAGAAATACCTTGATTGACCTGCTGACGCATGATCTCAAGAATCCTTTGGGTACGATCACTTTTGCATCAAACGCGCTTAGAGAGCAGATGAAGCACGACACATCTGCAGCAAAACGTCTGACGAATATCGATTTGAGCGTGACACGCATGAATAACTTGATCGAGCATGTCGCACTATCGACTCGCGTTGATCGCTACCATACTCCATCGAGTAATTTACCTTCACCGGCAAACGAGTTGATTGATGAATTGATCGAAAATTATCCGGAACATGAACGGTTTGATATCTCTGTCGATGATGGGATAAGTTTCAAGGCAGACCGGGATATGCTAAGTGTGGTCTTCGGTAACCTGATCGATAACGCCTATAAGTACGGGCACGCTGCCGGAAAGATCAAAATTTCTGTGACCCGCGAGAGCCACCTCCCCAGCAAACAGGAGACGACAACCGGCGCGTCAGTAAGTCCACACCCGTCATTGCATTTCAAGGTCAGCAATCCCATCGGCACCTTTGGCGCACCTGACGAAGACCGTGTATTCGAGCGTTACTACCGACCTGCCAGTTCAATGAGTTTGCCCGGCATGGGGCTGGGCTTGAGTCTGGTCAAAGCGGCTGCCACCAAAATTGGTGCGACAGTCGATTACCTGCATGATGAAGAAACGGTCACTTTTTCTGTCAAGGTACCTAATTGAAAACTCAACAGCTAGCCAACATGGTGCAACCCATGCCTCTGATATCGGTCGCACTGGTTGAAGATGATGAATTATTGCGTGCCGAGGTCGGTGATCATCTGCGTGGTCATGGATTTTTAGTCAATGCCGTCAATTCCGCACGCGCGCTTGACGATCTGATCACTCAAACACCGGTCGATATCTTCGTCATTGATCTCAACCTGCCCGGTGAAGATGGTCTAAGCCTGTCAAACCGCTTGCGTCGAACCCTACCGGAAGCGGGCATTGTGATCATGACGGCCAAAGTGACCTTGAGTGACCGGATCGCCGGATACGATGTCGGTGGTGCTGATGTCTATCTGACCAAGCCGGTGGCACCAGATGAATTAGTGATGATTCTTCGCAGTCTTGGCAGACGGGTGAAGCCGGTCCACGATGATCAAGCCTTGTCGTTAAGCCTGAGACAGCGAACCCTGCAAGGCACTAGCTTGGCTTCTATCTTGCGGCTCACGATGCGAGAAAAAATGCTACTCGTCGCGCTGGCTCAAGCACAAGACAACACATTGGATTCAGCGATCTTGTGCGATGTGTGCAGCGGCCATACTGAGGAAGAGACTATTAGCAAGCACGCGCTGGAGGAAATCGTTGCGCGATTGAGAAAGAAGATCCGCAATGCGCAATCCGAAGGTGCTGAACCCGCGCTCAAGTCGGTGTGGGGTGTGGGCTACCAGCTCTGCGTACAGATCAACCTAGTTCCCTGAGTTGATAACTGCCGCTGGCTAGCTTCCTTTAACAACGTTGCGGGATTTGAAAAATGTCGCTGGCTAGGCGGAGGTGTCGCAGACAGTACATTAAGTACGGCAAGACACCTCCAACAACGCCAGCGGCATTTTTTACTTGCCGCGGAGCCCGTCAAAGACTTCGGCGAACCCAGGCTGATTCTGGTGCGAGATAACGCTCCGCGCCGCCTCAATCACCAACGGCACTGGGTGACCACGCAAGGTCTGCACAATCATTTCATTGATGACTTTGTAGATCTGGCCGTCTTCGTCAATGATTTGCCCCAGACGCGCGGCGAGCGGGTCAAACACGCCATACGCCACGAACACCCCAAGGAAGGTACCGACCAGCGCCGAACCAATCAGCGCACCCAGTACGGGTGGCGGCTGGTCAATCGCGCCCATGGTTTTCACCACACCCAACACGCAGGCAACAATACCCAGCGCGGGGAGCGCACCGGCCACGTTGGAAAGCATGCCCTGGAACTTCAATTCATCGTGATGGTGGGTTTTAATGTAGTTCTTCATCACGTCATCCACCGCGTCAGCATCAAGATTACCCTGTGCGATCACGACCAGTCGCAGCGTGTCGCAAATCATGTGAACGATGGAATGGTCTGCAGCGAGCTTGGGGTATTCACCAAAAATAGCGGATGAATCGGGATTCTCGACGTGCGCTTCAAGGGCAACGGCACCCTCTTTTTTCATCACATTGAGCAGCTTGCCGACCATGAGAATCAGATCGAGATAATCTTGTGGCTTCCATTTGGGCCCGGCAATACAGCGTCCGATGCCACCGAAACCGCCTTTGAAGATCAGCATACTGTTGGCGATCAGCTGCGCACCGATACCCGAGCCCACAATAATGAAGCCCTCGATCGGCGCCGCTTTAATGATCGGCGCCATCTTCCCGCCGGCCATGATATAGCCGCCGAACACGCAGCCAAACACGACACCTAGTCCCACGAAAAAAAACATCTGCTTCTCCTTGTGCAAGCGGATTCAGGACCTGATGACCCAGGCCGCACGCTATCGTCTGTTAAATCGGCATGAGATCGGAGAATTCAAGCTCGTGTCAGACAATACCATGGCAATTGTGAAACAAAGTCCTGAATAACGCTACCCTTGCCAGCCAAAGTGAATATTCGGCCGCATAGAATTATCTTTTTGAAAATATATTAATTCAACATCCAGCACCACAGCCCAACACAATCACCGCTCGCCCACTGAATAACAAGATCGATCAATGCGCCAATTAGCATGGCGGGTACGCCAAAATAAAGCATGATCAGCACCCAAGCGGCCGCTGTCGGCCGTGGCTTGTCCAGGTCTAGGCCGCGAATCCGGTTCGTGTGATGGGAAGATTCGTTGCTGCGTTTTGCGGGTTTGCGCATCAATTAGATCGCTTGGTGGGTCATTGCGGATTATATCGACCACGAATACGCTCGGAACAAGACAGCAAGCTTGCAATCATTCCAAGGCATAAAGCGTGAACGAACTGGTACCTAACGAAATAAACTGTTGAACTGAGCTGTGGACGTAAGCTGTGAAATTAAGCTTTGTCTTGGCCTTCGCCGGGGCGACCATGTTGAGACCTGAAGTCAATGAACGTCATTTGGAACCAAACACCGCGTGAGCAATGGGATGCTGCACACGCGGCTCACAGCGCAGCCATGCAGCAGCACTGGATGTATGGCGCCAGTATGCGCCTGCCGGGCATGCAAATCCATCGTGCTGAAGTTCGGCTTGACGGCAAAACCGTCGCCTTAGCGCAGTTTGTTTGCCGACGTTATGCCTACCTGTTCGGCGTGGCACTCTGCACGCGCGGCCCGATCTGGCTCAGCGAGGTGTCCGATACCGACAAGGCGCGTATTCAGCGCGCACTCAAACGATCGCTGCCCATGTCTTGGCCACGCATTATTTTGTTTTCACCGGACCTCACCGATCCCAAGCATCCCAGCATGGCACCGTTAACACGGGTGCTCACCGGTTACTCAACCGTGATGCTCGATTTGTCGCAACCATTGACAGCGCTTCGCGCTGGACTGCACCCGTACTGGCGCAACCGGTTGTCTGCTGCCGAGCGGTCAGGCCTGAAGATCTCCGAGTTCGCACATGATTCGGCCGAATTACCGCGAGTTCTGGCTGAAGAAAATCGACAACGCGAGCGCAAGCGTTTCTATGCATTACCGCTGGGCTTCATCTCACATTACCTTGAAGAGGGTGGCGCCCAGTCCGCACTCATTCTCCAAGCAAGTTGGCAATCGCGTCCTGTTGCAGCGATGTTATTTCTGATTCATGGCAGTAGCGCCACTTACCAACTGGGCTGGACCAACCCGCAAGGCCGCGCACTGAATGCGCACAATCTGATTCTGTGGGGCGCCATAGAGCGACTCCAGCAGCGTGGCATCGTGAAACTCGATCTTGGAGGCGTGAATACGCACGACCTGCCCGGCATTTCGCGCTTCAAGATCAACACCGGTGGCGAGGTCATTACCTATGCCGGTGGCTATGTTTAAAGTCGCAAGGTGCTATCAGCGGCACCAGTTCGGTTTTGTAGAGACTGCCGAAGTCCCCAGCAACACCAACGGCATTTGGTTAGAGGCGTTTATTTGAAAGGTGCGCGATAGAGCCATACCGGCTTTCCATCGACATTGTTCAACTGCGCCGTTGGCTTCAATTCTTCCGCTAAAAACTCAAGACTGACCAACCAACATCCGGAACGCAGCTCTGCTCTAGCTTTCTCGACCGCGCGTGGCATGGTCTCGGGTCGTTGAAACAGGTACACCATGTCGTACTGCGACCAATCGGTTTTCCACATATCGCCTTGGGTGATACGCGCCCATGGACAGCGCAGCGCGGTGAGACCACGCAATGGCCAACTCCATTCCACACCAAACAAAGTAGCTGCCGGGTATGCGGCGCGCAAAGCAATCAAACCATCCCCCAGCCCACAACCGGCATCAAGAATACGTGCGCCATGGGCCAACGGCGCACGCTCAGCCAAGCCGATCAGCGCGGACGAAGGCGTGGGGAACAACGGTGCATCGCGCCATGCGTTCATGGGATAAACAATCGCCACCAACAGCAAAGGGAGCAACCACGCCCATGCCGGCAGCGCGACGCTGCCGGAAATCAGTAAAGACAGTGGAAACCCGGCCGCGATGGCAAGGCGACGCCAGAAAGTCGCGGCAAATACCGACAGCATGGCACCCGCAAGCGTGGCGATCGACAGGGACAGCCACGCGGCGACATCCAGTCGCAGCAAAACGCCGTAAAGCACCCAACTTCCGGTCCATGCCAGCAGGGCCGGGATCGGCCATCGAAAAAAGGATAAGGTGGAACTCACGCGCGAATTATAGGCTGCCGTTAGAATGCGGACTTTTGCGCTTGTCTGGCTTGATTGGTGACGATATTCGCCGTTCGAAACAGACAGGGATGTCTGCTTATTCCGTGGCTAATCAGTTGAAAGGAGAGATCCATGAAAGTGAAACAAATCCTCACCCATGTCGAACTAGTGATTGCTGACCTAGAAGTTGAACTGAATGGTGAGCTGCGGGCATCCCATACCCTGTGCGCGCTGCTGAAAGATGACAATGGCAAGGAAGTCATCATTCCCCTCAACACACCCGATGGTCGTCCGATTTTCATGAATCCGGAGAATGCCATTGCCGAAGGCTCAGTGAACCATTAAGCAGCCATCGATACATGTACGTACTTACCGAAACATTCAAACGCTTCTTCGATTCGGAGAAAACCAGTAGTCTGATACTGATCGCCTGCACCGTGCTCAGTCTAGCGCTGGCGAACTCGACGCTTGGACCAACTTGGCTGGCGATCTGGAATACTGATATCGGCAGCCTCAGCCTGAGTCACTGGATCAATGACGGGCTGATGGCGATTTTTTTCTTGCTGATCGGACTCGAACTCGAGCGAGAGTTGTATGTCGGTGAGTTATCCAATTTCCGTAATGCGCTTCTACCGGTGGTTGCTGCTATTGGCGGCATGGCGGCACCTGCACTCATTCATTACGCCTTTAATACCGGCCTGCCAACACAAGCTGGCATCGGTATTCCGATGGCAACAGATATTGCTTTTGCACTGGGCGCCCTGGCCTTGCTCGGCACCCGTGTACCGCCAGCACTCAAAGTATTTGTGGTGGCATTTGCAGTGATCGATGATCTAGGCGCGATTATCTTAATCGCGCTTTTCTACAGCGGTGATCTGTCGATGGCCTATCTGGCTGGTGGTCTTGCGGCTTGGGTCACGCTATTACTACTCAACCGCTACGGCAGGGTGCAATCACTGCCCGTGTATTTGCTGGGTGGCTTTGTGATGTGGGTACTCATGCTGAAATCCGGCGTGCACGCCACCATCTCAGGGGTGATGCTGGCATTCGCGATTCCGTTTTGGTCGCGCGGCGAGGGTCAGGCCTCCCCCTCCCATCGACTGGAAAACGCACTCCACAAACCCGTCACTTTGCTGATACTGCCTTTGTTTGCATTGGCAAATACCGGTGTCGTGCTGGATGGTTCGCTACTTGGTTCCATGCTAGACCCTAACAGTCTAGGCATTGTTGGCGGTCTCGTCATTGGCAAACCGGTCGGCATACTGCTGTGCGCATTGCTCGCCTTGTGGCTGGGCTGGTGCATGTTGCCGGAAGATTTGAACTGGCGTCATCTGCTTGGCGCCGGCATGTTGGGCGGCATCGGATTCACTATGTCGATTTTCATCACCAACCTCGCGTTCAGTACCCAACCCGAGATGATTGATGCTTCCAAGCTGGCAGTATTTAGCGGGTCGCTATTAGCTGCCGTGTTGGGTTCGATCTGGTTGGCTTGGGTTGGTAGGCGCAGCAGCGCCGAGTGAGCGACGAATCACTGACGATGATTCGTCGACAATTCGCGTCACAGAAAACGATCCAGCAGCTTTCTTGATGCGCGATCGAGCGCGCGGATGTCATGCACACGGTAGGTAACGCCATGGCTATCCGTGATGATGAGTCCACCGTCGCGTAGCCGACGAATATCTTCTTCACCCTTTAGCACAAAGCTGTTTAAGCCACGATCGGTCGTCACCGTCCAGGTACTGGGTGTCGCAAAGGTACTAACGTCCACTAGCCGATTAATGATAGGCAAAAACTCCCGCTGCGCAATCTCTTGTTCGATCATGGCGCGAGTTTCAGCATCCAGCATACTGAGCTGATTGATGAAGACCAGTTCATGACCGTCAGCGCTGAGTAGAGAAACTTGTTCACCCGGCGCGTCAATGGGGAACGCCTGCGCTGGTACGACACCGACATGTACATCGCCCGCTTCATCGGTGAAGTTGAGTCGGCCATAGCTATCGCGGCGCAGGCGGTGCGCCACCGGCATCCAGGCTTTGCCACTGGATTCTTCGATCATGCGTTCCCCGCCTTTGCCAGAGGAATTCGAAGCGGATCCGGTGTTTCATCTTCGGTATCAACATTACGGGCCTGCGCTTCATACAAGCGCCAGTAAGCACCTTGCTGGGCTATCAACTCATCATGCGAGCCGATCTCGACCACTTCGCCACGCTCAAGCACAATCAATCGATCTGCTCGACGCAGTGTCGATAAGCGGTGCGCAATCGCAATCGTAGTGCGACCTTGAACCAGGTTATCGAGTGCTTTTTGAATTTCTTTTTCCGTCGCGGTATCAACTGAGGAGGTGGCTTCATCCAACATAAGAATATGCGGGTTAATCAGTAGCGCACGCGCGATAGAAATACGCTGACGCTCACCACCGGAAAGCCCCTGCCCGCGCTCACCCACAATTGAATCGTAGCCATGACGTAGACGCAGGATGAACTCATGGGCATGCGCCGCTCGCGCGGCAGCGATGACCTCGGCGCGCGTTGCATCTGGCTTACCGTAGGCAATGTTCTCGGCAATCGTGCCGTGAAACAGGAAAGGCTCTTGCAGTACCAAGCCAATGTGACGACGATAATCAGCCACCGAGAAGCGACGCAAATCAACGCCATCAACAGTAATCGCGCCGTCGGTGACATCGTAGAAACGGCAGATCAGGTTAACCAGCGTGCTCTTACCGGAGCCGCTGTGGCCCACCAGACCGATCATTTCGCCCTGACGAATCTCGAGATTAATACCCTTCAAAATTCGACGACTACCGTAGCGGAATCCAACATCGCGTAGCGCGATAGTGCCGGGCGCGTTTGCTACTGGCACCGGGTTCGCAGGCTCAGGCACGCTTGAACTGTGATCAAGAATATCGAAAATCCGCTTCGCACCTGCCGCTGCTTTTTGGGTGTGCGACACAATCCGGCTCATGGTGTCGAGACGACCGTAGAAACGGCCGATATAGGCAATGAAGGCCACCAGCACGCCTACCGTCACACCGTGGTGAATCACCAGCCAAATACCAAAACCCCAAACGATCAGCAGCCCGACTTCAGTCAGCATAGTGACCGTCGGCGCAAACAAGCTCCAGGTACGGTTCAGCTTGTCATTGACCGCGAGGTTATGCATGTTCGCCTCGCGAAAGCGTTGCGACTCACGGCCCTCTTGTGCAAAGGCTTTCACCACGCGAATACCGGGGATAGTGTCCGCGAGTACGTTGGTCACATCACCCCAGATACGGTCGATTTTTTCAAAGCCGGTACGCAGGCGATCACGCACAGAATGAATCAACCACATGATCAATGGCAGCGGCAGTAGCGTGACCACCGTCAGCCAAGGATTGATCGTAAACAGAACCACAGTGGTCATCGCCAGCAGCAGCACATCGGTTGCAAAATCGAGTGCGTGCAGCGACAAGAATATGCAAATTCGGTCGGATTCATTACCAATCCGCGCGATCAAATCGCCCGTACGTTTAGCGCCGAAATAATCGAGCGACAGCGTCATCAGGTGATTAAACGTCGCCGTGCGCAAATGCGCGCCGATTCGCTCAGATACCAGTGCAAGGAGATAGGTTCGCCACCAACCAAGCCCCCATGCCAACATCGCCGCCACCAACAAGCCCGAGAGATATAAAACTACGTCTTGGGTATCGATCTGCGCACCAGTTTGCTGCGGGATCAGAATTTCATCCATCAGCGGCATCGACAAATACGGCGGCACCATCAGTGCAGCAGTTGAGGCCAGCGTGAGGAAGAAACCTAGCAGCAGCTGCATTTTGTAGGGCTTGGCAAAACGCCACAGGCGCAGCAGCACCCAGGTCGACACCGGCTCGAGTAATTCACGATGACAAACCGGACATTCCTCGGTCTGATCCGGTAACAGCGCGTGACAGCTCGGGCAGCGCGCACCCGACTCTTCGGGGGTCAGGGATTGACCGCCACGAGCGGCTTGTACTTTTTCAAAATGTTGAATGAAACGCAGCGCACTCACTTCTTGCGCCAGCGTGAAACGCCAACGTGCCAAGGTGCCTTGCTCATCGTGCAGCGCGAGCGTAGCGACGCCTCCATGATCGGTGTGGTGCAGCTTGAAGCCAGGTTGGAGCAGGTACTCAGACCACCCTTCGCCATCTGAATGGCTTATCATTCGCTCGGTTGTTAGCAGCAAGCGGCTGGACGTGAATTGAAGCGCCGGGTTCAGATCCGGTTCCAGCATAGCGAGTACATGTTCATGCGCGCGCAATGGCGGGTTGTCCCGATGGTCGTGCAGCGTAGAAGTCGCGGCAGGTGCTACATGTGATGGGGCGCTAGGCGGCATGAATACGGAACCAAGTGTCGCGAGCTGATAATCCAGTCAATTGAACTGAAGCTGTTTGCTGCTGTCGCAGACTGCGCGCATTGTCACCGAAATCCGCCGCTTAGTCCTAACAATCCGACATCTTACCTTTTTGCCCGAACCCCGATCCGATGAGCACTGCAAATCCCGCTGTCATGCCGCCTGGCCCGTTTGAAATTCGGGTCCCGCGCATTACCTTCCTGCGTGGTCCGAATATGTGGACCTACACCCCGGTACTCGAGGCCTGGCTGGATCTGGGCGTGTTGGAGGAGTGGCCGAGTAACCGCCAGCCTGGCTTTATTGACCGTTTGTTGTCGGTTTTGCCACAAGTCGCTGCGCATCACTGCAGCCCGGGCGTGCCCTACGGCTTCGAGCAGCGCCTGCGCGACGGCACCTGGATGGGCCATGTGCTTGAGCATGTGATTATTGAACTGCTCGAACTGTCGGGTCTTGAGGCCGGTTTCGGTCAGACCCGCGAAACCACACGTTCTGGCACGTATCGCATGGTGTTCCGTGTGCCAGACGAGACTGTGGGCAGAACGGCGTTCGACGCCGGCCTGAAGCTGATGCACGCCGTTATCAATCAGCAGCCATTTGAGGTCGAGCCCGAACTGGCAAAAATCCGCAAAGCGATTGACGAGTATTACCTCGGGCCCTCGACGGCGCATATCGTGGCCAGTGCCAAGAAGCGCAAAATTCCTCACATCCGTCTCAACCAAGGCAACCTCGTACAGCTCGGTTACGGCGCGCTCCAAAACCGTATCTGGACTGCCGAGACTGACCTCACCAGCGCCATCGCTGAAGGCATCGCTGGCAACAAAGACCTGACCAAGGCACTGCTCAAGAGCTGTGGCGTACCCGTTCCCAGTGGCGAAGTGGTGCACAGCGTCGAGGCGGCATGGGAAGTCGCCGAAGACATCGGCTTGCCGGTCGTGGTTAAGCCGCGTGATGGCAACCGCGGGCGCGGCGTCATGCTCAACCTGCGCACGCGCGAAGAAGTTGAATCGGCGTATGCGATTGCACGCGCTGAAGACCCTGATGTGATTGTCGAGCGTTACATCGAGGGTGACGAGCATCGCGTGCTAGTGGTCGGCGGCAAAGTGATCGCCGTTGCAAAGGGCGAAAGTGCCTGGGTCACGGGCGACGGCCAATCGACCGTGGCAGAGCTCATCGAGCAGCAGATCAACAGTGATCCTCGTCGTGGTAGCGCCGATATTCATCCGCTGGAAAAGCTCAACCCGATGACGAATAGCGTTATTCAAGGCAACCTGCAGCGACAGCGCCTGACGACCGAGTCGGTACCGACCGCAGAGCAGCGCGTGCTGATCACCGCGAATGGCAATCACGCGGTCGAATGCAGCGATCTAATCCATCCAGACAATGCCTTCACTTGTGCGCTTGCCGCGCAAATCATCGGGCTGGATATTGCCGGCATCGACATCGTCTGCAAAGACATCGCGCAGCCACTCGAATCACAACGCGGTGCGGTGGTTGAAGTCAACGCCGGTCCCGGTCTGCTTATGCACCTGAAGCCGGCACAAGGTGAAGTGCGACCAGTAGGTGACGCCATCGTCAGCCATCTGTTCCCGGAGGGCCAGCGTGGCCGTATTCCCATCATCGGTGTTGCTGGCAGCGAAGGCACTACACCGATCGCGCGCTTGGTCGCCTGGTTAATGCAGCTATCCGGTGCGCGCGTTGGTGTTGCCTGCAGTGAGGGTTTGTTTGTCGGCGCGCGTCAATTGGAACGTGGTGATTGCGCGCACTGGGAGCCCGGCCAACGTCTGCTGATTAATCGAAATGTCGAAGCTGCGGTATTTGAAAATGATCCGATATCGCTGCTGACCGAGGGTCTTGCCTACGACCGCTGCTGGGTCGGCATCGTCACCGACAGCAAGCCCGTGCCTGGGCTTGATGAAGAGCTGATGACCGAGCCAGAGCATCGCTACAAAATCCTGCGCACCCAAATCGACGTCATCCTGGAAACCGGCGCCGCTGTATTGAATGCCGACGATGAGACCGTGCTCGACATGGCCAAGCTGTCCGACGGTGACGTGCTGCTCTATGCGCGAGATGGCAAGCATCCTGCACTCGTTGCGCACCGTGAATCCGGTCGGCGGGTGCTGTATCTGGAAGATGGTTTTCTGGTGCGCGCCCACGGCAACGCAGTGGCCGACAAAGTTAACCTGAGTCGCGACCTCAGCCCTGCCGCTGCCGCCTTGTCACACGAAGTGCTAATGGCTGCGCTGGGTGCCGCATGGGCACTCGGACTCGAGGCACAACTGATTCGAACCGGTCTCGACACCTATGGCACCGTACAACCCCAAACGCTGGTAATTGCATAAAGCATGGAAATCAAACAAACGCGTGCCCTACGCGGGCCCAACCTGTGGAGCCGATACACCGCGCTCGAAATTGAAGTCGCTTGCACGAACGATGAATGCGAGATCGATCAGCTGCCCGGATTTCTCGACAAACTACGTGCGATTTGCCCGGGGGTGGCTGATTTGCGCGCACCCGGCTACCACGGCCCACTCACCATAGCGCACGTGCTCGAAGCAACCCTGCTGGCGCTACAAGCAAACGCGGGTTGCCCTTTATCTTTCTCGCTGACGAACGCCACACCGGTACCGCAGTTGTATCAGGTGGTGGTGGAGTACAGCGAAGAAGATGTCGGCCGACTCGCATTGAAATACGCGATGCAGGTATCGCAGTACGTGTTCGATATGTGTCGCGTTCAACTCGCAGACAATGCCGCCACACCTGATGTAGCAGCGATGGTAGCCGAGTTACGCGAGATGGATGAAGACAATCGTCTTGGTCCGTCAACCGGCTCGATCGTTAACGCCGCTGTCGCGCGCGGCATTCCATTTCGGCGTCTGACCAGTGGCAGCTTGGTACAACTGGGCTGGGGCTGCAAGCAAAGACGCATTCAAGCAGCAGAAGTCGATTCGACCAGTGCGGTCGCAGAGACGATTGCCCAAGACAAAAACCTGACCAAGCACCTGCTCAATGCAGCGGGTGTTCCCGTACCGCAGGGCGCACCGGTAAAAAATGCCGAACACGCTTGGGAAGTCGCACAACGTATCGGCATGCCGGTGGTATGCAAACCGCAAAATGGTAGTCAAGGCAAAGGTGTTACCGTCAACATTCAAAGCCGTGAACAGCTGGATATGGCATTCGAGGCGGCGACGGTTGCAGCACGCGGCAAAGGCCCGGTGCTGGTTGAAAAATTTTTCCCTGGCAGTGATTACCGATTGCTGGTGGTGGGTAACAAATTAGTCGCGGCTGCCCGGCGCGACCCACCGCAGGTGATCGGCGATGGTAAGCACAGTGTGCGTGAGTTGGTAAATATATTGAACGCCGATCCGCGTCGTAGTGATGGTCACGCCACCTCACTGACCAAGATCAGTTTCGACGATATCGCAGTCGCCTGTCTCGCTGAAAAACAACTAACACCCGAATCCGTACCCGAGGTCGGTCGTCGCGTAGTGTTGCGGAATAACGCGAATCTTTCTACCGGTGGTAGCGCAACCGATGTCACCGATGATGTGCATCCCGAAGTCGCCGCGCGCGCTATCGATGCAGCGGCGATGGTGGGCTTACATGTATGTGGCGTCGATGTAGTGGTCGAGAACATCATGCGCCCACTGGAAGAACAAAACGGTGGCGTGGTTGAGGTTAACGCAGCACCGGGCTTGCGCATGCACCTGACGCCGTCTTATGGCAAAGGCCGCAATATCGGTGAAGCCGTCATCCAACAGATGTTTGGTCAAGGTGATGACGCACGGATTCCGGTTGTTGCAGTCACCGGCGTTAATGGCAAAACAACCACTACCCGACTCATCGCTCACGTGCTTACAACTAAAGGTCTGTGCGTTGGCATGACGAATACCGATGGTGTGTACGTCGGTGGTCGACAGACCGATAGTGGCGATTGCAGCGGACCCAAGAGCGCGCGTAGCGTGCTGGCGCATCCGCATGTCGAAGCTGCTGTATTGGAGACTGCGCGTGGTGGCATGTTGCGCGAAGGTCTGGGGTATGACAAATGTTCAGTTGCTGTGGTGACCAATGTAGGAGAAGGCGATCATCTTGGCCTGAACCACATGCACACCGCCGAGGATGTCTCACGCATCAAACAAATCGCAGTGCAAAACGTTTCGCCGAATGGCTATGCGGTATTGAATGCCGCGGATCCGCTGGTCGCATCCATGGCACCGCACTGTCCCGGTAAGGTGATTTTTTTCGCACAAAGTCCGACCCATCCGGTGATGGTGACGCACCGCGCTCGTGGTCACCGAGTGGTCTATGTCGAGAACGCCGACATCGTGCTAGCAGAAGGCGCGCAGCATCATCGGATGAAGCTGGCCGACGTCCCGCTCACCTGCGGTGGCGTACTCGGATTTCAGGTCGAGAACACGCTAGCCGCCGTCGGTGCCTGCTGGGCACTCGGCCTGCCTTGGCTGGAGATCGTCGCGGGCCTCAAGAGCTTCAATAACGACATTAAGGGCGCACCCGCCCGCTTCAACCAGATGTCGTATCGCGGCGCGACCGTGGTTGCAGACTATGGACACAACCCGCACGCCATGCGCGCATTGGTCGCTGCCTTTGATGCCATGCCCGCAGCAGAAGGCATGCGTCGCACGGTGGTGATTAGCGGTGCGGGTGATCGACGTGATCAAGATCTGCGCGAACTAACACGCGTACTCGGTGCGGCATTCGATAACGTGATTCTTTACGAAGATGCCTGCCAACGCGGTCGTGAAGATGGCGAAGTAATCGGACTGCTGCGCGAAGGGCTTGAAGGCGCACAACGCGCGTCCCATATCGAAGAGATTCGCGGCGAGTTCATCGCAATCGACCGCGGGCTTTCGCTACTGAAACCGGGCGATCAGTGCCTGGTGCTGGTGGATCAGGTGCAAGAGGCACTGGAGCACTTGTCGAAACGCGTGGCAGAGGGTTGAATTCTGTTGCGATCCTTCAACGACTCATGCCAAGCCATCGTAAAAACCCAATTATGCATGTTCGCATATGTGCTAACATGCCAGCATGTGGCGGGTGAATTATTTCAACCGAAAGGTAAAAACTGAGATAGAAGCTTGGCCAGTTGGTATCTATGCTGATTTCCTTCGATTAGTTCAGTTGATGGAGCGCTACAGCGCAGATTTGCGAATGCCGCATTCGCGCGCCATGGGTCAAGGGCTCTTCGAATTGCGTTGCCGCGGTGGGGAAGGAATCGGTCGCGTTTTTTACTGCACCATGAGCGGCCAGGAAATCACCATCCTGCACAGCTTCATCAAAAAGACACAAGAGACGCCGGAACGTGAAATTACGATGGCGCGAAGAAGGTTGAGAGAGGTACGAGATGACCAAAGATAGCTACAAGCCAATACGCTTGGATTCAGCCCGCGAGTTACGCTTAGCAAAGCAACGGCCGGGCTTCAAGGCTGCGTGGGAGGCGCTCGATGAAGAGTATGCTGCGCTCGATGCGCTGCTTGCCGCGCGCCAGGAGGCAGGGTTGACCCAAGAAGCGCTTGCCGAGTTGATGGGTACAACCAAAAGCGCAATCTCCCGCCTGGAATCATCATTCCGAAATGATCGACATTCCCCCTCATTCGCGACGCTTAAGCGTTATGCGCATGCGTGCGGGAAAAAACTTCTCGTCCAGCTCGTCTGATATCGAGACCTACAAGCACGACCGGCCCGCCCTAGTCGAACGCTAGCGCGATAGCTGTTGGCTTATCCGGATTCTCGTATCCCAAAGCGGAAACTCTTCTCCGCCAGCGGCAAGTCTTTGCCGCTCACTGCGCGATTTCGGGCGTCGGCAGCGCGTCACACCGACTGGAACGAAAGTTGCGTAAAGCCAGCCATTCGCACTGTCCAACCGACAGGCATAAGGCTTATGGCAACCTCGATTACAACTACGACAAGCAGCACGGCGTCCCTGACAGCGCCGTCGCCGACCCCTAGCTTGCTGCAAATGAAAACGCAGCTGACGGCGGGTCTGTTGGAGCTCGCCAATAAAACCACGAACACCGAGCTTAAAGAGCTAATCAAAGACGCAAAGATCACCGACCCGACACCAAAGGGCTTTCCGGCGGGTGTGAGCTGGGCCGATGCTTTTCGTATGGTCGGTCGACGTGTTGAAGACAACGAGCCGTCCACACCAGGTAACTTGGTACTGTCGGAAGACCTACTCAACAGGAATCTGACAGCAGGCATCAAGCTCAAATCGCTCGGCGTGACCAGTCTGGCGCGCTTCCCGCGTGGTACCTCAGTCAGCGGCGCGATTGATGCGCTTTATCGAGACTCCAGAAATGGGGTGCTGGTCAGAGAAATGTCCAAGTCCGGCATCTACGACCTGACTGCTTTCCCGAATGGCACATCGCTATTCTCTGCTTTCAAAATGATTGAGGATCCGGAGAAACCCGGCGAGGTCTCCACCGACGTCTACCGCAACTACAAGGCAGCGACCGGTGCACTGAAGGCACTCGGCATCACGACACTGGTGAACTTCCCGCGCGGAACCACGGTGATCGAGGCGCAGGGAATGCTCCAGCCCAAGGCCGAGAACATGATGGATATGCTCGGCATTCCCAAAGCCAGTTACGGCGACTACTTTAGCGAGCCGAATATCGACCCGCTGAGCGCCCTGTCGGTCTTGGTGCAGTTGCCGAACTCAATCGCCAAACTCAAACCACTCGACCGTACCCGACTGGCTGCACTACCTTCCAGCGTTGCAGCGGCCCCAGAGCTTGAGCGCGCGCGCGAACTGGCACGGCAGGCAACAGCAGCCAAGAATCTGGTGGGAATGGGCTACAGCAGCGTCGCACCTTTCGCCGGCATGGAACGCTTTGCCGGCAAAACCATTACCCCACTCGATGCGTTCACCACGGCCAGGCTGAAGCCCTCGCCGATTGATTTACCGAAGCCCACAGGGCCAAACACCGAACGCCTGTTCCAGGCAACCCCGCCAACCGTTAAGCGGAGTTATGGGCAGCCGAACCCGGTCACCAATACCGTTCTCACACCGCCCGCCAACCTACGGGTCAAGCCGAATCCACCCGCTACTAACGTCACCGTGGTCACCGCCGCCCAAGTGATTGCTTTTAATCAGCAGTTCTGGGGCTCCAGAAACAACTAGCTCAGCCTGCTGCCAGCTTGAGTCATCAGCCTACTGCCGGATATCGGGCAGTTCGGTATCATTAGATTGTCGTTTGGTTAATGTTTGATTAACTTCGCATTTTCCGAAGCTAGACTGCATTTCTCTGACGGAAAACTACGATGTTTCCTGACATAATCGATAGCTGTTTTTGACACATCACAAACAATGAAAAACCCCTGGCCGGCAGCGTTTAGACGAGCTGATCAATACCGTCCTGCAACACAACACAGGATTGAACGCAGCTCGCCACGCCATCGACATCGCAACCGCGGGGATTACCACCGCAAGTGCTTACCCTAACCCCAGGTTCGAGCTGAACGGTGGCCGAGGCTCTGCGATCACCCCTGGCACCACCAGCGGCAATATTATTGGCGTTGGTGTCTCGCAGTTGATTGAAAACCCTGCACTGCGTGGTGCGCGTATCAACAGCGCGCTATTCACCGAGCAAGGCTCGCAGCAAGCCTATGCCACCACCCGCAATGAACTGGTCGGTTTAGTCCGCCTGCGTACCAATGAATACCTACTGCGTAAGCTGCAGGCGCGTGAAGCGGCTGAATCGCTGTCGCTGCTGGAACAAATTCGTGAGCGCATCAAGGTGCGCGTGGAAACCGGCGAGACAGGCAAGCTCGATCTGATCCGCGCTGATGCAGAAATCATTAATGCACGGCAGCGCGAAGAAACTGCGCGACTGCAAATTGCGCAGTCCGCCATCACACTAAACCGTTTGGCGGCTGGCATGTTGCCCGCGCGCTGGGAGCTGGACGGTAATCTGGAAGAAACCCGCGTCTTACCCGCGCTGGATCAATTGAAAGCAGAAGCCGTTCAATTCAACCCCGAGGTACGACAACTCGAAGCCGAGCTCGATCGTACCAAGTCCCGCGTTGAAGAAGCCGCGGCCAGTGTCATTCCTGGTGTTGAACTACGCGCTTCGCAACTGCGCGAACCCGATCTTCGTAACGACATGATTGGCTTGTCGGTACAGATTCCAATTCTTGATCAGCGCCGCGGTCCCAAGGCGGAAGCTGCGGCTGATCGCGAGCGTACCCGTGGTCGGCTCGAGGGTCGCCGCGCAGAGTTGGTACAACAACTTGAACTGTCACGTCGTGCAGTAGATATCGCAACGGTTCGCGTCAAAGCCTTATCCGAAGGTGCAGTGCGTTCGTCAGAAGCGGCTTTGCGCGTTGCCGAAGCAGCTTACCGTTTCGGTGAGCGTGGCATTCTCGAAGTACTCGATGCACAGCGTGTATTGCGCGCCATCCGACAAGACTTGCTGCTGGCACGTTATGAATTGCAGTCAGCCCTAATCGAGCTTGACGTACTCACCGGCCGTTATGCCGCAGAAAAATAATCCTCCCCTGACGAAAAAGCGAAGCGCAATGAAACCTTTGCACTCATTCACCCTCCCCTCACTGCTTGCAGCGATGTTGCTGCTCGCTGCTTGCGATAAAAAAGAAGCCCCCAAGGCGGCTGGTGCAGAAGCCTCCGCTGGCGCCGCTGCGAAAGCGACGGCCAAGCCCGCCGATCCGATGATCGTCGAGCTTACGCCCGAAATGACCAAGGCCTTCCATGTCGAGCCTGCCACCATGGCGGACATCGCAGTCGAGCAAAAAGTTGCTGGACGAATCGAGGCTAACGAGCGCATGACCATGCGCATCGGTTCCGCCGTAACCGGCCGCGTCGTGCAGGTGTTTGCCGAAGTGGGTGATCGCGTCAAAGCGGGGCAGTCACTCGCTACGCTATCAAGCCCAGAACTGACCAATGCGCAGTTGTCGTATCTACGCGCTTTGTCGATGTCGAGCCTGGCGGAGCGAGCAGTTGAACGCGCCAAGGCTTTGGTTGCAGCAGACGTGATTGGTACTGCAGAGTTGCAGCGGCGGGAGGTTGAGTTATCGGTGGCACGTGCGGAAATGCGCGCAGCGCACGACCAACTGCGCTTGATCGGTCTGCGTGAAGAAACGATTGAAAAACTTCGTCAGACGGGT
>JAJTGD010000071.1 GCA_021299035.1 Oxalobacteraceae bacterium
ATCTTCGGCAAGAATCGAGCAGTGAATCTTCACCGGTGGCAGCGCCAATTCCTCAGCGATCTGCGTGTTCTTGATCGACATTGCTTCATCCAGCGTCTTGCCCTTCACCCACTCGGTCACCAACGATGAGGATGCAATCGCCGAGCCGCAGCCGTAGGTTTTGAACTTCGCATCTTCGATCACGCCATCAGCGCCAACCTTGATCTGCAGTTTCATCACATCGCCGCAGGCAGGCGCGCCGACCATGCCGGTGCCAACCGTGTCGTCGCTCTTATCAAACGCACCGACATTGCGTGGGTTTTCGTAGTGATCAAGTACTTTGTCTGAATAAGCCATGGTCGTGCTCCTGTTTCAAATACTTAGTGTGCTGCCCATTGGATCGAACTAATGTCGATACCTTCTTTATACATATCCCACAGTGGTGAAAGGTCTCTCAGCTTGCCCACCTTCTTCTTCAGCAGATCGATGGTGAAATCAACATCTTCTTCTGTCGTGAAACGTCCGAACGTAAAGCGAATCGAACTATGCGCCAGTTCGTCGCTACGACCTAGCGCGCGCAATACATACGACGGCTCAAGGCTGGCGGACGTACAGGCAGAACCCGATGACACTGCAATATCCTTGATCGCCATGATCAAAGATTCGCCCTCGACATAGTTGAAGCTGATGTTCAGGTTGTGCGGCACGCGATGATCAAGATCGCCATTCACATAAACTTCCTCAATCTCCATCAGCCCTTTGGCCAGACGATCGCGCAATGCCTTGATGCGCGGGACCTCGACATCCATCTCTTCCTTGGCAATACGGAAGGCTTCGCCCATGCCAACAATCTGATGCGTCGCAAGCGTACCGGAGCGCAAACCACGCTCGTGGCCGCCGCCATGCATCTGCGCCTCAATACGAACACGCGGCTTGCGGCGAACATACATCGCGCCCACCCCTTTCGGGCCGTAGGATTTATGTGCAGTGAAGGTGACCAGATCAACCTTCATCTTCTCCAGATCGATCGGTGTTTTACCCGTCGCCTGCGCGGCATCCGAATGGAAAATAATGCCCTTGCTACGGCAAAGTTCACCGATCTGCTCGATCGGTTGAATCACGCCAATCTCATTGTTCACCCACATTACCGACACCAAAATCGTGTCAGGACGAATCGCCGCCTCGAGTTGCTCGATCGTGATCAGACCGTTCGGACCGGGCTCAAGATACGTGGCCTCGAAGCCTTGGCGCTCGAGTTCGCGCACGGTATCCAGCACTGCTTTGTGCTCGGTCTTGACCGTGATGATGTGCTTGCCTTTGGTTTGGTAGAAATGCGCCGCACCTTTGATCGCCAGGTTGTTGCCCTCGGTAGCGCCCGAAGTCCAGATAATCTCGCGCGGATCTGCGTTCACCAAAGCGGCCACATGCTCGCGCGCTTCCTCTACGGCTTTCTCTGCTTCCCAGCCATACATGTGGCTGCGAGAGGCCGGGTTACCGAACTGCTCGCGCAGGTAGGGGATCATCTTGTCCGCCACGCGCGGGTCAACCGGCGTGGTGGCCGAGTAGTCGAGATAAACCGGGAAATGCGGCGCCTTGATGGTATCCATCAGAGACTGTGCCAAAGGTGCGTTCATAGCTATATAACTCCGTGAGACTTAAGCGGCGTGTTGAGTGCGTTACTGCACCATCACCACCGGTTGCTGTTCTGCGATTTTCTGTTTTTGCTGGTCGACCAGATCTTTCAATGAGACCGAGTCGAGGTAGTCCACCATCTTGGCATTCAACGTAGCCCATAAGTCATGGGTCATGCAGCGCGTGCCATTCGATTCACTATCGCCGTGGCAATTACCTTTGCCGCCGCACTGCGTGGCATCGATCGGCTCATCGACGGCAATGATGATGTCTGCGACCGTGATGTCTTCGGCGCGGCGAGCAAGGTTGTAACCACCCCCAGGACCGCGAACTGACTCCACGATTTCATGACGACGCAGCTTGCCAAATAATTGCTCGAGATAAGACAGTGAGATCTCTTGGCGCTGGCTAATGCCCGCGAGGGTAACTGGCCCCTGATGCTGGCGCATCGCAAGGTCAATCATGGCGGTGACTGCAAAACGGCCTTTAGTGGTCAAACGCATGTGCACGCTCCGGTAACAATGACAGAAATTCGTGGATTCCTGATTCTTTTGCTCGAGTATAGCAAAGCCGACTGAAAAAGTCAGGTAATGAACATTCCCGGAACTTTTAGGGCCGTTGCGTTATTGGAAATTTCCGTCCTTTGCCAACAGCCGCATAGGCGCAAAAAGCGTCTGCATGTCCTTGTTTTTTATGAAAGAAAGATTGTACGGATGCTCGGCGACCGCCTGTGGAAACTGCTCGGCAACCGGCATCGCGTTCAGCAATGCGGCAATCTTGCCCCACAGAACCAGGGTCGGTCGCGGCTGCCCCGCCCGGTTGGCCAGGGCCTCCAGCACGACGGCAAGAAACGGTTGCCAAGCCTTGGCGTCCTTGACCGGCGGCACATGTGGCCTGAACACCAACGCCGCATTCAACAGCAGGAAGCCATGCCCATGCAGATTGTGCTGTAGCTCGGGTAGCGTCTGAATAAATTGCGCGTTAGGGGCCAGCGCGCGTTGCGCAACCTCGGCCACTGCATCTCCAGTGGTCGACTCCGGCTTCAACAAACCGTCGGCCACCATCAGCATCTTCATGAAGTTGCGCAGAGAAGTGGCGCGGTTGACTTGCTTCGATAGGCCGGCAGCTGACCACAATGCATCAACCGCCCCATCCATAAAGCAAACGCCGGTGGCGCTCTGTTCGCGCGGGTACGGACCCTCGCCCACTAGCACGTAGCGAACTGCATCGAGCGGCTGCGCAAACGCTGCAAACAAACGGTGTTGAGTAGGAAGGTAGACATCCTGCGCTAGTCGTTCCAGATAAAGCGGGTCAGCCGCGGCAACCGCCGCCAGCCCACGTTGCACTATCGGCCGCCAAGACACATCCGTCAGCGCGAGCGCCTCATCTAGCCATGCATGCGGCATGCTTACTGGCCCGTGATTGACACCACATTATCCGAACCCGGCGCCCCAAACAGCTGCTCCTTCAACAGATGCAACTGATCGCGTACCTGTGCAGCCTGTTCGAACTCGAGATTCTTGGCGTGGTCGATCATTAATTTTTCAAGACGTTTAATTTCTTTGGCGACCTGTTTCTCGCTCATGGCCTCATAGCGCGCTTGCTCCTGCGCCGCCATCAATTCTTCGCGTGCCTCGTCGATCTTGTACACGCCATCGATCATCTCGCGAATCTGCTTCTTCACACCTACCGGGGTGATATTGTTTTCAAGGTTGAACTGGATCTGCTTATTACGCCGCCGCTCAGTCTCACCCATCGCACGGCGCATGGAATCCGTCACCTTGTCGGCATATAAAATCGCAGTACCGTTCAAGTTACGCGCAGCACGGCCAATGGTCTGAATCAAACTGCGCTCAGAGCGCAGGAAACCTTCTTTGTCCGCATCCAGAATCGCGACCAGCGATACCTCGGGAATATCCAGCCCCTCACGCAGCAAGTTAATACCGACCAGCACATTAAAGGTACCGAGACGCAGGTCGCGAATAATCTCCACCCGTTCGACAGTATCAATATCGCTGTGCAGATAACGCACTGAAATACCGTTATCCGACAAATACTCGGTCAGTTGCTCGGCCATACGCTTGGTGAGGGTCGTCACCAGCACCCGCTCGTTCACCTTGACCCGGGCGGCGATCTCGTTCATCAGGTCATCCACCTGCGTCACCGCAGGCTTAACGATGACGATGGGATCCACCAGACCGGTCGGGCGAACTACCTGCTCCACCACCTGACCGGAGTGCGTCTTCTCATAATCCGCTGGCGTCGCTGATACGAAGATGGTTTGCCGCATTTTCGTTTCAAATTCGTCGAAACGTAATGGCCGGTTATCCAGCGCAGACGGCAGACGGAAACCATAATCCACCAAGTTGGTCTTGCGCGCACGATCGCCGTTGTACATGCCGTTTAACTGCCCGGTGAGTACATGCGACTCATCGAGAAACATCAAGGCATCCTCGGGAAGATAATCGACCAAAGTGGGTGGCGGCTCGCCGGGCTTTGCGCCTGACAAATGCCGCGAGTAATTCTCGATACCCTTGGTAAAACCAATCTCGGCCATCATCTCCAGATCAAAGCGGGTTCGTTGCTCCAGTCGTTGCTCTTCAACTAGCTTATTCTCTCGGCCAGCTCTGCATGCTCGGCCGGAAAAATATCAATCGTGTCACCCCGCACCCGGAAAGTGCCGCGATCAAAATCAATATCATTCCGCGTGTACTGCATCTGAATCAGGCGCGCGATGATGTCGCGCTGCGAGACGCGATCTTTCGCGCGCAGCGTGAGAATCATCTGGTGATATTCGTTCGGGTTACCGATACCGTAGATCGCGGATACCGTCGCCACAATCACCACATCGCGTCGCTCCATCAACGATTTGGTACATGAGAGTCGCATCTGCTCGATATGCTCGTTGATCGCAGAATCTTTTTCGATGAAGAGATCGCGCTGCGGCACATAGGCTTCCGGCTGATAGTAGTCGTAGTAACTGACGAAGTACTCGACCGCATTTTGCGGAAAGAAATCACGAAACTCGCTGTACAACTGCGCCGCCAGCGTTTTGTTAGGCGCGAACACAATCGCCGGCCGTCCAAGCCGAGCAATCACATTCGCCATGGTGAACGTCTTGCCCGAGCCCGTCACGCCCAGCAGGGTCTGAAACGACAAACCGTCCTGTATGCCTTCAACCAATAGATTGATCGCTGCCGGCTGATCACCGGCAGGTTCAAAGGGTTGGTAGAGCCGAAACGGTGAGTCGGGGAAAGTGACGAACTTGGACTCGTCCAGCGTGGACTCGACCTCGGTCAAATCGGTCATGCGATGGGGACCTTTGTTAAAATGCTGAGTTTCCCGCAATAGGTGCGATCACCGACGCTTTCGTCTGGAAAAGCGGTGATCGTCTACAAACGTTAGTGACAAATGGCGCCCCGCGACCCGATTCTTGGTATCACCGAGGCCTTCAACGCCGATGCCAACCCGCAAAAAACCAACCTGGGCGTCGGCGTCTACTACGACGACGAAGGCAAAGTACCCCTGCTCGCCTGTGTGCAAAAGGCCGAGGCCATGTTGATGGAAAAGCCAACCGCCCGCACCTACCTCCCAATTGAAGGCTTGGCAGCCTACGACAAAGCCGTGCAGGAGCTGGTATTCGGCGCTGACAGCGAAATCATCGCCTCTAAACGCGCCATTACCGCGCAAGCCATCGGCGGCACCGGCGCACTGAAACTGGGCGCAGATTTCCTGAAGCGCTTCGCACCGAACGCCGATGTCTACATCAGCGACCCGAGCTGGGAGAACCACCGCGCGCTATTTGAATCGGCCGGTTTCACTGTTCAAAACTACCCGTACTACGATGCAGCCACCCGCGGCGTGAACTTCGAGGGCATGCTCCAAACCTTGAAGACCATCCCTGCCGGATCGATCGTCGTACTGCACGCCTGCTGCCACAACCCCACCGGCGCCGATTTGACCGATGCGCAATGGGCACAAGTCATTGAGGTGGTGACTAGCCGTGGCCTGGTACCGTTTCTGGATATGGCCTACCAAGGCTTTGGCGACGGCATTGCGGAAGACGGCAAAGTGGTGGGCATGTTTGCGAAGGCAGGTGGCCCACTGCTGGTATCGAATTCCTTTTCCAAGTCATTCTCTTTGTATGGCGAGCGCGTTGGCGCCCTCTCCATCGTGGCCGCAAACGCCGAAGAGGCTGCGCGGCTGATGTCGCAACTCAAACGCGTGATCCGCACCAACTACTCCAACCCACCGACGCACGGTGGCAAGGTGGTGGCTAACGTACTGTCCACCCCGGCGCTGCGCCAGCTGTGGGAAGAAGAACTCGCCGGCATGCGCGTCCGTATCAAGGAAATGCGCCAGCAGATGGTGGACAAGTTGAAAGCCAAGGCACCGGCGCATGACTTCAGCTTCGTGGTGCAGCAGCGCGGTATGTTTTCATACTCGGGGCTGACCAAGCAGCAGGTTGAGCGCTTACGCACCGAGTTCTCGATCTACGCGGTCGATACTGGCCGCATCTGCGTCGCCGCGCTGAACTCGAAAAATATCGACCGCGTAGTCGACGCTATCGCCAAAGTACTCTGATGATTAAAGCCCCTAGCCGGGAGGTTTTGACAAGCAAGGGGTTTTAGTACATACTTATCGGCTGATTGTGCTTTTGACAGCGCCATCTATTCCCTGATAGCTCAGTTGGTAGAGCGACGGACTGTTAACTCCGCAGAGTTTGGGAGTTTTGCTAGTAAAGCAACATAAAAAGCCTTTGTAATCAATGTGTTACAAAGGCTTTATTATTTAATTAGCAATTACACGGTTATTACACGATTACTCTGTAGGCTATTGCTATATTGATAACTTTCGGACATCATGTCCGAAACCCTCTCGGCCAGCATCCCTACGCTGCGCGCACCTGAATTTACAGCTTCCCACGCAAAACCATCTGGCGTAATCACCGTTGAGATCGCACTCAGCTGTTTCGCTAACGCTCCACCACCTCAATTGTGATGGAAGCATCTCCGCCACGTCTCCCACCGCTCCGGAACAAGATGAGCGTCATAGAAGCTGCATCGATCTCGTAGACACCTACCAAACAAACGGCGATATGGCTATCGCAAACTCAGACCGAGCCCATATGATTCATAGCAAATCGCGCGACTTTAGCGCTTCGCTTTTAGCTCGAGTACGGCGATGCCCCAAAACTACATGACTGAGCCGCCAAGATCCAAAGCATCAAACTGCTCGAAAAAGCTGTTTACCTAAAGCCAAATGAGTTTCAAGCTTTCATAAGCGCTGAGAGGCGTATCAACTCGTCAGAAGAAATCTCCTGCTACGGGGTCTTGCTGCCGCGGAAATTCACTGGAAGCCTAATTTTCCAGTCTGATTGAAAATCGGAATACGACGTATGTGCTTCAATTATCGATGGATCGCGCCGCTTAGAAAAAAAGCGCGCAACCTTACGGCTACGCGCCTTTGATGACAGGATTAGCGGATGGCAATCGGATTAATGATGGCTTGCACCGCGCCTGTCATTCGTGCCGGACCCAGGGTGAAGAGGAACTCCCAGGCTTTATCCTTCACGAGGGCCTCGGTGTTCATATTCTCGAGGATGAAGATGCCGTTCTGCTGAAGCAGAATCTGGTGAACCTCGAATACGCCAGCGCCCTTCTCGAAGGGCACAACCTCTAAGCCCCAAGTATCGGCGCCGACCGCAGCTACGCCTAATGAAGCAAGGTAGCGCGCACCCTCCACGCCGAGTCCAGGCTCGACGCTTCCATAGCGCTTGTCTTCCTTACCGATTAGGTTCAACCAGCCGGTGTAGAACAGTACGACATCACCCTTCTCGATGGATTTAATACCTTGTCGCTTCATAGCCGCTTCGATATCAGCCCGGTTAAACGCGGTGCCCTCGGTTAGCATGACCTGACCCATCAGGCCGGCCATGTCGAGCACGATGCCGCGGGTGGCGATCGCCGGTATTGTCTCGATGCCTAGCTTGGTTAGACCAGTGGTCTGCGCGAAATCGCTACCCTTGAGACAGTTGTAGTAAAGGTTGTCGTAACCGATATGACCAAGCCCATCGATCTGCGAGCCAACACCGTTCCAGCCCATCACGATGTCATCGTTATAGGAGAGCTTCTTGTCACCCAGCGTAGTACCGCCGACTTGCCCAGGTTGCAGAATTGTGACCGCATAATTACGCGGCGCGAATGCCGGCGTGCTACGGTTAGTTTCAATACCAAGCTGGTAAGACTTGCCAGTCTTGATCAGCTTGCTCGCAGCCAGAGTCTTTTGCGGCGTGATGTAGTTGAGGTTGCCGATCTGATCATTCGGACCGTGTTGAGAGTGCTTACACTCATCTGCAATTACCGGCGAGGCCGCCAGCAACATCGTCAGCAGCGCAGTCCTCGAAATGCGATTCATCAATTCCATGTCCATCGCAATGTCTCCTTCCATATTTTTAAAAGGTTGCAACCTTCATAACGATAGGAGACGCTAGAGCCTACGCGACGAAGCCTGCTGAAAGGATTTAAGCACGGAAAGGGTCAGACGTAAATCTTGCTGGTTCATGAGAGCTGAAGGCAGCTGAATCGCACGTGGACGACTTTAACTCTGCGATACGAGACGGCTACATTGCACTAAACCTTCAGGGATGAATGTCTAGCAAACGAGCATCTGCTCTGCGCAATAGCCCCTTAACATTGCCGATGCGTCACAGCGTTGAGCTAGTGGCTCTCAGGTTACCTTTTTCTGGACGAAAAAAAAGCGTCTACCCGTTTTGGGTAAACGCTACTTATTTGACTTTGGTCGACACCTATTTGCTGCAGCCGTAGGGCTCACGGAATGAGCACTGACTCAGCAGATCAATGCGAGCGCAGCTACGTTTTTACACTGGCGGGACTTGCTTTTTAGCTACGGAGTGTTGCGATTTTGACGTTTTGAGGCTACAATCTCGCGTCACGTTCCCTGATAGCTCAGTCGGTAGAGCGACGGACTGTTAAGTCCGCAGAAGTACGAATATCCAGCATAGCCAAATAAAAAAAGCCTTTGTAATCAGTGCGTTACAAAGGCTTTATTATTAAACTGGCAATTACACGGTTATTGCACGATTACTCTGTAGGTAGTTGTCTTTTTGACAATTTTCGGACAT
>JAJTGD010000033.1 GCA_021299035.1 Oxalobacteraceae bacterium
CTCGGGCATCTCCATCTTCAGCGCCAGCGTGGCTGGGTCTGGCTCGGAACCTGTCTCCTGCAAAATCTGGCGCGAGATACGATTCATCTTGTTGATGGTCTCGATCATGTGCACCGGGATACGAATCGTGCGTGCCTGATCCGCGATCGAGCGAGTGATGGCCTGACGAATCCACCAGGTAGCGTAGGTAGAGAATTTGTAGCCACGCCGATACTCGAATTTATCCACCGCCTTCATAAGGCCGATGTTGCCTTCCTGAATCAGGTCGAGGAATTGCAAGCCACGATTGGTGTACTTCTTCGCGATCGAGATTACCAAGCGCAAGTTCGCCTCAGTCATCTCACGCTTGGCCTTGCGTGCCTTGGTCTCGCCAGCGGCCATCTTCTTGTTGATCTCGCGCAGATCTGGCAATGGCAATACCACGCGTGACTGCAGATCAAGCAGCTTTTGTTGAAGCTCTTTCACGGCCGGCACATTGCGCGCGAGTATGGTGCTGTAGGCGTGATTACCACTAACCTCACCATCGATCCATTTCAGGTTGGTCTCGTTACCCGGGAAAACCTTAATGAAGTGAGTCCGCGGCATGCCGCACTTATTCACCACCACGTCGAGAATCTGACGCTCGATCTGACGCACTTCGTCAACTTGCGAACGCAACGTGTCGCAAAGCTTCTCAACCACCTTGGCGGTGAAACGAATGCCCATCAGCTCGTTCGAAATCGCCTCTTGTGCCTTGACATAAGGCTTCGAGTTATAGCCCTCACGCTCATAGGCTCGGCGCATTTTGTCGAACTGGGTGCTGATCGTCGCAAACTTGGCAAGTGAGTCCTGCTTTAGTTGCTCGAGTTGCTCAGGCGAGAAACCGGCAGCACCGCCGCCAGCGTTCGAGGTTTCTTCTTCCTCGTCCTCATCCTCGTCCTCGTCTTCATCCTCGTCCTCATCATCCGCCGCTTTGATCGGCAGCGGCGCGACTGGCGCATCATCGGGTGCGTTCGGATCAACCAAGCCATCGACGACCTCGTCGATCTTGGACTCGTCTTTACTAATCCGCTCGGACAGCGCAAGGATTTCAGAGATCGTCATGGGGCAAGCGGAGATCGCCTGGATCATGTCTTTCAGGCCGGCCTCAATACGCTTGGCGATCTCGATCTCGCCCTCACGCGTGAGCAGTTCGACCGAACCCATCTCACGCATGTACATACGTACCGGATCGGTGGTACGACCAAAATCAGAATCAACCGTCTGCAGCGCGGCTTCGGCAGCAGCCTCAGCATCTTCATCGTTGGCGACCGTGGCGACGTTATCCGACAGCAGCAGCGCCTCGGCATCTGGCGCGTGCTCATACACCGCGATGCCCATGTCATTGAATGTGCCAATGATGCCTTCGATCGCTTCTGGATCGATGATGTTTTCAGGCAGGTGATCGTTGATCTCTGAGTGAGTCAGGAAGCCGCGATCCTTACCCAGCTTGATCAAGGTCTTCAGCTTCTGCCGACGGCGCTCGAGTTCCTCCTCGCTCGCCTCAGAGTCGGCGGCAAAGGCATCTTTCAGGAACTGCTTCTCTTTGTTCTTGCGGTCACGTGCCTTGGCCTTGTCCGCTGCCTTAAGTTGCTCGGCACGCTCAACAGCATTCAACTGCGCAATCTCATCACTCTCGGGCTGGTAGTCGCGCGGCTTGCGTCCACGACGACCAGGTACTTTGACCGAAGGCAGCACATAGCCGGAGGTATCGATGGCCGCCAGCGCGGCAGCATCGGTCGTTTGCTTCACCGACAGAATCTGATGGTCGCCTTTGGCGGCACCTTTATCAGAGGCAGCCTTGGCTGGTGCCTTCACTGGCGCTGGCTTGCCACCGGCGACCTTCGCCGGAGCGCTGACCGCTTTTTTTGCTGGAGGCGTTGCCTTGGCCTGAGTTTTGTTGCTAACCACTTCACCCTTCTTTGCAACTGGTTTCGGCGCGACGACAGGCTTGGCCGCAGCCTTCACCTTCGATTTGCTATTGGCCGCCGCAGCAGTTGCCTTGACCGGTTTTTTCGCTACCGGCTTTGAAGCAGCACTGGTTTTTGAGACCGCTTTAGTCGCAACTTTGTTCGCAGGTTTCTTGGCCGCTACCGGTTTTGGCTTGACGGTCGCGGCTTTTTTGGTTGGGCTCTTGGCCGCCGCTTTGACAGGCTTGGCCGGTTTTTTGGTCGCTGCCGAGGCGCGCGTGGTCGTCGCCTTGGCTTTGTCCTTGGTTGTCGAATTTTTCACAGTTTTTTTGCTTGTCGCCATGGATCGATCCACCCTTGGGAGTTAGTCGATGCTGCAATGGGAACCGGGGAGTTGGCCGCGCTGGTGTCTCCAGCATTCCGGCAGTGGGTCGCGTTTGCGCCGCTAATTCTGCCGCTCTCGGTGGCCGCCCGCCCGGCGGTGTCTAATCGGTAGAACGTTGTTTTGTGGCTCTGTACGAAACAGAATGAAAAGCCTTAAATCATAGCACATCAAGCACCCATTTCCCCATGAGAACGGTCGTAACCCAACCCGGCCAGCTCGCCTAATCCCTTGATTTCTGGGCGGAAGAGAATTCGGTGTTGCCGATTCGCTATTTTTTCAGATTCGTCCGATCGGAATCTCCCTAGCCTTGCGCCCCTTCGGCAAGATCAGATTCCCCCAGCACGCGCAATTGCTCCAGCGTCGCCCCGATTTCTCGGTAGCGCGCCCGCGCATGCTCATCGACGAGGCCTTCCGCGACCAGTCGATCCTGCTCTGAACGCAAAGCACGCATCGCGGCCTGCCTCACCGCGCCGGCCAATTCAATGCGGGCTGGCTCCAGATCCGGAAGCGGCTCAGCCAGCACCTCAGAAATCAGCGCGTCGAGTTCGTCCCCGCCACCCCGAAGCTGGTCTGCCAGTACCGCAAAACCTGCATCGCCCGAGACCTCCTTGGCCGCCTGCAACACACGACGCAGCATCTCTCCATGATCGGGCGCGCTTGCTGCAAGTACCTGCAGCGCGTCATCGTCCAAGTCAGCCGCCAACACAGGGTGGGCGAGCAACATGCGAAGCACTTTGCGCTCGAGCTCAACCGGTGGTTTGCGTCGTATCGCCTTCGGAGCTGATTTCAGGTACTTGTTGGTACTGGGCGTCACCAGCTCGAACAAGGTTTCCAATTCTTGGACGGTGCTATCGGTAATCTGCGCCAGCTGCCGCAGCAGTTGCAAACGCAGCGACGAAGCTGGCATCGCCTGCAGCATCGGCTTGGCGTCGAACTGTGCGCGGGCGCGTCCTTCAGCCGTCAACAGATCTTGCTCTTCGGTGACTGTGGCGACCAGGAACTGCGATAAGGGCGTCGCATCACGAATCATTTGCTCGAAAGCAGCCGTGCCATGGGCCCGAATAAAACTATCCGGATCATGCTCAACCGGCAGAAACAGAAACTTCAGTGTCCGGCTGTCAGTCGCATGGGGCAAACAGGCCTCCAACGCGCGACGTGCGGCGCGTCGGCCCGCAGCATCGCCATCAAAACTGAACACCACCTGATCGGTCTGGCGTAACAGCTTCTGCACATGTACCGACGTACACGCAGTACCGAGTGTCGCCACGACTTGGGCCACCCCAAACTGCGCGAGCGCAACCACATCCATATAGCCCTCGGTCACCAATACGTGACCTTTCTCGCGGATAGCTTGTCGCGCTTCGAACAAGCCGTAGAGTTCAGTACCTTTCTGAAAGAGGGGCGTCTCCGGCGAGTTAAGGTATTTGGGTTCACCCTGATCAAGTACACGACCACCGAAACCGATCACCTGCCCCTTGGCATTTCGAATGGGGAACATGACACGGTCGCGAAAGCGGTCATAACGCTTGCGCACACCGCCTTCCTCATCGCTCTTGTCGATCACCATACCGGCTTCGACCAGCACCGCATCTTCGTATTCAGGAAATACTTTGCGCAAGCTATCCCAAGCGTCTGGCGCGTAGCCTATCCAAAACTTTGCAGCGATCTCGCCGGTGAGCCCACGTCGCTTGAGATAATCGATCGCATTCGGCGCAGCACGTAGCTGCTGCCGGTAAAAGTCACAAGCGCGCGTCATGACCTCGGACAGCGCCAGACTTTTCGCTTGAATTGCCGCACGCTGCGCGGGCGGGAGGCGCTCTTCCTGCTCCGGTACGGTCATCCCGGCGTTTTGGGCGAGCTCTTTGACAGCCTCAATGAAGCTCATCCCGGAAAACTCCATCATGAAGCCGATAGCGCTACCGTTGGCGCCACAACCGAAGCAATGAAAGAACTGCTTCGCTGGGCTCACGGTGAATGAGGGAGACTTTTCGTTATGGAAGGGGCACAAGCCGAGGTAGTTGGCACCTCCCTTTTTCAGCTGTACGTAGCGTCCCACCACCTCGACGATATCGACGCGATTCAGCAGATCCTGCAAAAAGCTCTGCGGTATCACAAGTGCCTCGCGACGCGTAGTGTGGCGGCACCGATCACTTGGCGAGTGCTGCTTTCACCAGGCCGGAAACTGCGGTCATATCGGCGCGTCCGGCGAGCTTTGGTTTGAGAACAGCCATGACCTTGCCCATGTCTTGCGGACCACTGGCCCCGGACTGCACGACCGCTGCCGCCACCTCGGCTTGCACTTCAGCGTCCGACATTTGGGCAGGCATATACGCAGCTAACACCGTGATCTCCGACTTCTCTTTGTCAGCTAGATCCTGGCGGCCACCCGCTTCGAATTGGGTGATCGAGTCTTTGCGCTGCTTGATCATTTTTTCGATAACGGACAGTACCTGGTCGTCGCCAAGCTCAATGCGCTCATCCACCTCGCGTTGCTTGATGGCGGCGTTGATCAATCGGATCGTCGCGAGCTTCTCGCTCTCCTTGGCACGCATGGCGGCCTTCATGTCTTCCGACAGTTTTTCCTTAAGTGACATCGCTGCTCCCGAAGAACGCTGGTACACAGAGTGTAGAAACCCTCTGCATCCACGGCAATAAATTAATGGGGATACGGAATAGGAAAACCCGCCGCGGAAGGATTCCGGAGCGGGTTTTCATTTTTTGCTGACTCGCCTGTTGGCGAGTCTGAAATCAGAAGAGCTTTTTCGGCAGCAGCTGGCTGCGGATGCGCTTGTAGTGGCGCTTGACTGCAGCCGCTTTCTTGCGCTTGCGCTCCGACGTCGGCTTCTCATAGAACTCGCGCGCGCGCAGTTCGGTCAGCAAACCGGTTTTTTCGATGCTGCGCTTGAAGCGGCGCAGGGCGACCTCGAAGGGCTCGTTTTCTTTAACTCGAATAATGGTCATGAAAAATCAGTAATGTTTGGACAACGCCGAGCCCGAGAGTATAGCAGCGAAGTTGGTCAAACGGAAGGCGCCCGAGCGTCCAAACAATCCCTCGATGAAAAAATAGTTCAATATCAAAGCGACAACCCCGCCGCAACGCCTGAGGCCCAAGCCCATTGGAAGTTATAACCACCCAGCCAACCGGTCACATCCACCGCCTCACCAATGAAATGCAGGCCCGGGACGGCCTGCACTGCCATGCTCTGCTGGGACAAGGCCCGAGTATCAACCCCACCCAAGGTGACCTCCGCCTTACGGTATCCCTCTGAGCCACTCGGTGTCAGCTGCCAGCGGTTCAAGCTATCGCCTAGCCGTCGCAGTTGCTGATCGGGCAACTCTGCCACCCGCACGCCGGGATCAACGGCATTGGCGGCCAGCCATGCCTCGGCCAGCCTGCTCGGCAAATACTGCGACAGCCAGTTGCCGATCGCTTTCCGGATACTGGATTTTTGTTCGACCAGCACGCGCCCGACATCCAACTCAGGCAGCAAATTTAGGCTGATCGGTAAACCCTCACGCCAAAAATTAGAAATTTGCAGCACCGCTGGCCCGGACAAACCTCGGTGCGTGAACAGCAAGTCCTCGCGAAAGTGACCACGCGACTTGCGCTCACCCGCTTCAATCTCAACCTCGAGCGAAATACCGGCCATCGGCACATAGGGCACCCAACCAGCGGCATCAAAGGTCAATGGCACAAGGCCTGGGAGAGGCGCAATCAGTGGTATGTCAAACTGCTTTGCAATGCGGTAAGCGAAATCGGTGGCGCCAATCTTGGGTATCGACAGACCCCCGGTGGCGATCACCAGATGCTCAGCCCGCAACTCGCCCCGCCCTGTTTCAATACGGAATCGTTCACCCTCCTTCGAGACGCGATTGACGGCGACTGGCACGCGCCACTGCACGCCGCCTTGTTCGCACTCCGACTTCAGCAGCTGAATAATGTCTTCCGCCGAACGATCACAAAAGAGTTGTCCCTTGTGCTTTTCATGGAAAGGAATTCCGTGCTTCTTCACCAGCCCAATGAAATCCTGCGGTGTGTAGCGGGCCAACGCACTACGACAAAAATGCGGATTCTGTGACAGGTAGTGCTGCCAATTCGCGTCCGTGTTGGTGAAGTTGCAGCGGCCACCACCCGAAATTCTGATTTTCTCGGCCAACTTGGGGGCGTGA
Source organism: Oxalobacteraceae bacterium (assembly GCA_021299035.1). Classification (GTDB taxonomy): domain Bacteria; phylum Pseudomonadota; class Gammaproteobacteria; order Burkholderiales; family Burkholderiaceae_D; genus Pernthalerella; species Pernthalerella lacunae. Next base: position 6,484 of record JAJTGD010000033.1, read on the forward strand.
TCGATCAGCACCACCCGCCGGCCACGCTGCCCCGCTACCGCGGCACACATCATGCCGGCAGCGCCCGCACCAATCACCGCGACATCAAACGCCTCGCTCATGCGCGCAGCTGCCGTGCAACGCGCAGGCAATGTTCCAGCTGCTCAGTAATCGGTGCCGGGATAGGTTGCTGACCAGCCAAAGCCTCTTTAATCCATCGCGCCGTGGTGTGCGCATCACTCGCCGCAGGCAGTACTGGCAACTCGTCATTGGGTGCCTGTCGCTCGACCAACTCGGTTGCCTGACCTTGATGTAACCACGTCACTGCATTGGCGCGCTTTGGATTGGCAACGGTTTCGCCCTCGGTACCGCGCATCAGAAAAACATCACCGCGGGCCGGATCAGCCAGCGTCAAAAAATAGCTGGAGAGCACCGGTAGGTACTCGGGATGGGTATAAGACACCAAGCGCAACGCAGATTGCTGAAATGGCTGCATGATCTTGACCAGCGTATGGGTCGAGTTGCGCAGCCCGAGTACGCGGCGCACTTGCAGTAGCTGATAAATCTTTGGCGCGAGCAGACTGATCGGCATAAATACCGGTATCGCTTTTGCCAGCGCACTGCTCGCTTGGGCGCGATCGCTCAGCGCTGTGATACCCAGTACCTCAAAAATTTCTGCGCTTGTGACCCGACCCGGATCTTCAGTCACTCCATGCACCAGCACCGGCACGCCCTCACGCGCCAGTAGCAGCGCAAGCAGCGGCGTCAAGTTCGGTAATTGTCGCGAGCCGTTATAGCTCGGTATCACCACCGGTGCGAAACGACTCTCCGGCGCTGATAAAGGCTCAAATGACGCCTCGGCAGCCTCCAGAAAGCCAGCAATCTCAGCCACAGATTCACCCTTGATGCGCAGCCCAATCAGCAAGGCACCCAGTTCAAGGTCTGACACATGACGCTCTAACATCGCCTCATACACAGCACGTGCATCGAGCTGCGACATATCGCGCGCGCCCTTCTTGCCTCGGCCGATCTCGCGAATGAATGGTGCTGCCCGAAAGGATGAATTTGGGTATGACATGCTGCTAGCTTACACGTCAAACAAGCCTCGCTGTATTTGGGCAGGACGTCTTCATCTACAATTCAAGTTTATGCCGCTTCAAATTGATTGCCCAAGAGTGGTGCTTGCATGGCCTATCTGACGCGTTTTGGGAAAAGCGAGACCTGGTGCGAGATGTCGCTGACACCAGGAATTTTTGCCCAAAGCGATCACCTGACTTACGACTGTTATTAGGTTGTGAATGATCGTCCTCGGTGTTGAATCTTCGTGTGATGAAACTGGCCTAGCGCTCTACGATACCGAGCGCGGTCTGCTTGCGCATGCGCTTCACTCGCAAGTGGCCATGCACGAAGCCTACGGTGGCGTCGTTCCCGAACTGGCGTCGCGCGATCATGTGCGGCGAGCCATCCCACTACTTGAGCAGATTCTTCAGCAAAGCAAGGTACCGCTGTCCGCCATTGATGCCATTGGCTACACCCAAGGCCCGGGCTTGGCCGGTGCGCTGCTGGTGGGGGCTGCCATCGCCAATTCGCTCGGCCTCGCCCTGCAAAAGCCGGTGCTGGGGGTGCATCATCTGGAAGGGCATCTGCTATCGCCACTGCTATCCGAAAAGCCGCCCGTATTTCCCTTTGTTGCGTTACTAGTCTCGGGGGGACACACGCAGCTCATGCGCGTAGAGGGCGTCGGACAATATGTACTGCTTGGCGAGACACTGGATGACGCCGCGGGCGAAGCTTTCGATAAATCTGCCAAGCTACTCGGCCTGGGCTATCCCGGCGGGCCGGCAATTTCACGTCTGGCGGAATCAGGCGATCCCTCAGTCCACCTGCTACCCCGCCCTATGCTGCACTCGAAGAATCTGGATTTCAGCTTTTCTGGCTTGAAGACTGCGGTACTCACCCTGGTCAAAAAACAAGATGCGCATTTAAGTGAAACCGATAAAGCCCATATCGCGCGCGCATTCGTCGAAGCGATCGTCGAGGTTTTGACTGCCAAATGTCTCGCTGCCTTAAAACAAACCGGCTTGAAACGACTGGTCATCGCCGGCGGCGTTGGAGCCAATCAACAACTCCGCCTTGCGCTCAACATTGCGGCAGAACGCAAACGATTCGAGGTGTTTTATCCGGAGTTGGCGCTTTGCACCGACAACGGCGCCATGATTGCATTTGCCGCTGCGCTACGCCTCAAAAACAAATTAGCCATGGGTAGTACCGACTATAGCTTCAATGTGAAGCCGCGCTGGCCATTGGATGCGATTGAGATAACTAGCTAAACAAGAAGGCAAGAAGCAGTACCCAAGATTCACGTCTGCTTGTTGCCGATCTTGCTTTCCTTCCCCGCGATCAAATTACCGATATTGCCTCGGTGTCGCCAAATCAATAGTGCGCTCATCACCATAACGGCGAAGCCGATCGGATTCAGTCCAAACAGTAGCGTGTAGTAGAACGGTGCAAACAATGCCGAGATCAATGCCGCTAATGACGAGTACCGGAACGCATACGCGATCACGATCCAGGTCAACAAGGTAGCGAACCCAAGTATGGGGTTCAGTCCGAGTAAAACACCGAGCGCTGTCGCAACACCTTTGCCCCCTTTAAAGCGGAAGAATAGCGGCCACACATGTCCTGCAAAGACGGCAAACGACACCAAGGCAATACCGGCATCACCCAAGGCTAGCTGTTCGTCGAAATAAACTGCCAGCGCAACCGGCACCACACCCTTGACACAATCACCCAACAACGTCAGCGCGGCAGCAACCTTATTACCCGTCCTGAGTACATTAGTGGCACCCGGGTTACCCGAGCCGAAGGTGCGCGGATCAGCTAAGCGGAACATCTTGCTGACGACAATGGCAAATGATACCGAGCCCAGCAAATAGGCGGCACCTGCAAAAATCAGCGAATTCAATACATTCATTCCTTACGTCTCCGACAGAACCAGACCGCTGCCTCAACCAAGGTCCAGGCATGGGCAGACATTATCCTCTAGGGTGATGCATCTGATGAAGTTTCTTCAGACGCTCGCGCGCAACATGCGTATAAATCTGGGTCGTCGAAATATCTGCATGACCGAGCAAGAGCTGCACCACCCGCAGGTCAGCACCATGATTCAATAAGTGCGTTGCAAATGCATGCCGCAGGGTATGCGGAGATAAGGGAGCGTTGATGCTGGCGCGTTGTGCGTACTTCTTGATCAGCGTCCAGAACATCTGCCGTGTCATTGGGCCGCCGAGCGAGGTGACGAACAGGGCATCGGCAATCTTACTGCCCAAAATACTCGCGCGCGCCTCCGACAGATAGCGCTCGATCCACCCCCGCGCCTCTTCACCAAAAGGCACTAGCCGGGTCTTGTTACCCTTGCCGGTCACGCGTAGTACGCCCTCGTTCATGCCGAGCTCGACGGTCTTGAGTAGTACTAACTCCGATACCCGCAAACCACTTGCATACATTAATTCCAGCATAGTTCTGTCACGCAAACCCAAGGGCGTGTTGACATCGGGCGCTGCGAGTAACGACTCCACATGTTGCTCGGACAAGGTTTTCGGAAAGCGTGGTGCCTGCTTAGCCGAGCGTAGCTTGAGGCAGGGATCGGCGGCAACACGATGCTGACGAAGTGCATGCTGATAAAAGCGCTTCAATACCGTCAGCCGGCGATTCGCCGTACTCGCTTTCGTATCCGCGTGACGAAACGCGAAATACGCACTCAGGTCAGTATCCACAACCCCATACAAATCTTTGCTGCGCTGCTCTTGCAACCACCCGGCAAACAGCAATAAATCGCGTTTGTAAGCGTCGAGCGTATTTTTTGAAAGGCCATCTTCCAGCCAAAGCGCGTCGCAGAACTCATCGATCACGGCTTGTCCGGGACGCTCTGGAGAAAGTATTGGCGCGGGCTTGGACTTGGGTTTTGGCGGGCCTTTGGCCTTGGTTTGAGATTTAGGGCCGGCCATTAGCAGTATCCCGGTACACGCTCATGCCACAGCAACCAACGTTTCACCTCTTGATGAAAACCGCTGTCATGGCGCGCAAAGCCACCAATACCATTTGCGGCGGTGACCCGATGGCACGGAATAATCAATGGGAACCAGTTCGCACCGCAAGCCTGCCCGACCGCGCGCGGCGCGGAGCCGATTCGGCGCGCGACCTGTGCATAGGTCAGCACTGCGCCGCATGGTATGGCGGATATCTGCTGCCATACTTTGCGCTGATGCTCGGTGCCGACTTCGGGTATTGGTAGTGCGAATGTAAAATCAGGCTGCTTAAAGTACGCCTTCAACTGCGCTGCTATTTCGCGGCTGAGTGCATCACGTGGCGTGCGTAATTCATAGGCCGCTGGCAGGTACACCAGTTCGCGTAGCTCACCCGCTTCAAGACGTATACCCATACGACCAAACGGGGCCGCAATCACGGCTGAGAACAGACTGGGTGTCACTTCACTCATCGTGTTGCCTTGTTCATCTCAACCCTGTGCACTATCAATAAGTGCATGCTGCGCCAAAGCCCAAGCCACGTGCTCACGCACCAACTCTGAGTGGTGATGCTCACGGGAGCGTAGTGCTGCCACGATACCCTGATCCCCCGGTTTTTGTGACGCGGCATTGCCGAGTGCCACCGCAATATTGCGCAACCATCGAACATGGCCAATGCGCCGGATGGGGTTACCTTCAAGCCGCAGCTCAAAATCTTGCTCAGTCCATTGGAATAAATCGATCAAGTTTGCGTGATCCAGACCTTCACGCACATCGAAATCGGGTAAAGGACTGCGTTGTGCAAACTTGTTCCAAGGGCAGACTAACTGACAATCATCGCACCCATAAATCCGGTTACCCATTAAAGGTCGTAATTCAACGGGAATACTGTCTTTCAACTCGATAGTGAGGTAAGAAATACAACGCCGGGCGTCGAGCTTGTAAGGTCCGACGATTGCTTGTGTCGGGCATATCTCGATACAGGCTGTGCAGTCACCGCAGTGGGAGGACACTGGCTCATCCACCGGGAGTGGTAAGTCGGTATAAATCTCACCCAAGAAAAACATTGAGCCCGCATCGCGATTCAGCAGCAGCGTGTGTTTGCCACGCCAACCAAGGCCGGCTTTCTGAGCTAGCGCCACTTCCATCACTGGTGCCGAATCCGTGAACACGCGATACCCGATGGGTCCGACCTCAAGCACAATTTGGTCGACCAAACGCTGCAAGCGCGTGCGCATGACCTTGTGATAATCCCGACCCCGTGCGTACACGGAAACAACGGCTGCATCGGGATCGGCTTGCCGGTCCAGCTCGTATTCGCGCCAATCCTCAGCCAGGGCACGTGGAAGATAATCCATACGCGCGCTAATCACGCGTACCGTACCAGGCACCAGTTGTGCGGGCTGGGTACGCTTACTCCCGTGTTCTGCCATGAATGCCATTTGTCCGTGAAATCCGGCGGCAAGCCACTGCTGCAGGTCATCACTCGCCGCGCCCAAGTCGACATCCGTGACGCGCACATCGGAAAAACCCAGCGCCCTGCCCCAGTCTTTGATCGAGCAAGCCAGTGCGGCAAGTTGTTCAGGCGTGTTGGACATGGCGGCGAGTATCATTAGCGAGCGCGCCTGGAGCGCGCGCTTGCATTCTAGTTTATGCGCCCACAAAAAGATTTTCTTAAAGATGAGACAGCCACTGCGCAGCTCGGCGCGGCGCTTGGTCACGTACTGCGACCAGGGATGACGATTCACTTGCAGGGTGATCTGGGTGCCGGCAAGACCTTCCTCACGCGCGAGATTTTGCGTGCCATGGGCCATACAGGTCGCGTCAAGAGTCCCTCCTATACCCTGCTGGAGCTCTACACAGTCGAATTACAAGGGCACACTGTCGAGGTATTGCATTTTGATCTTTACCGAATGGGCAGCCCGCAGGAATTCATCGATGCAGGTTTTCGAGAGTATTTCGGCAGCGACAAAATCTGTATCGTCGAGTGGCCGGAACAAGCTGGCAATCTGCTTCCTTCAGCAGATATCGATCTGTTTATCGCTGCAGAAAATGAAGGCCGTACGGTAGAATTGCGAGCAAATTCCGAACTCGGCGCCACATGTCTGGAAAATCTGTACCCAAGCCCGAATCATTAAAGCCCACCGCACGTCGCGTCGTGCTCAAATCGGGCGCGACGCTTTTACTGTCCCTGCTCCCTGTTCGTTTTGCCAACGCCGCACAGATCGCTTCGGTGCGTGTCTGGCCAGCGAATGATTACACACGCGTAACCCTTGAAACAGACAGCAAACTGAAATCCAGCCATTTCTTGGTGACCGATCCAAACCGATTGGTGGTCGAGATTGAGGGCGTCGATCTTGATGCCAAGTTGAAGAGTCTGGTGGCCAAGGTACAGCCGAATGACCCCTACATTGCCCAAGTGCGAGTAGGACAAAACCGGCCCGGGGTCGTGCGGATGGTGTTTGATCTGAAAGCAGAAATACAACCACAGGTGTTTACGCTGGCGCCGGTAGGAAGTTATCGGCACCGACTTGTATTCGATTTATACCCCGCTCATCCGGTTGACCCGATTGCCGAGTTGCTTAAGCGTACCCGTCCAGCACCACTTTCTGAGACGCCAACCACTGATACGCTAGCAAATCCACCCACGGCAAAAAACGATACAACATCGGAAGAGCCGCTTGCAGTCACCCGTATGATCACGATCGCGCTCGATCCCGGGCATGGCGGCGAAGATCCCGGCGCGGTCGGCCGTGGTGGCAACTTTGAGAAAAATGTCGTGCTGGCGATTGCGCAACGATTGAAGTCACGGCTAGAGTTGCAGCCCAATACACGGGTAATGCTAACCCGTGATGGCGACTACTTTGTTCCGCTCCACGTAAGGGTGCAAAAGGCGCGCAAAGTCCAAGCAGATTTATTTGTATCGATCCACGCAGATGCCTTCATTGAACCGACTGCGCGTGGCTCTTCCGTGTTCGCACTATCGGAAAAAGGCGCCAGCTCAACCGCAGCACGCTGGCTGGCGAACAAGGAAAATGCTGCCGATCTGATCGGTGGCATCAATATCAGCAGTAAAAACCAACAGTTGGCGAGTGTCTTGCTCGACCTCTCGACGACTGCACAAATCAATGACAGCCTGAAGCTGGCGAAACATGTACTCGGCGAGATCGGATCAATCAACCGGCTACACAAGCCTCAGGTGGAGCAAGCCGGTTTCGCTGTACTGAAAGCACCAGACGTTCCCAGCATACTGGTCGAGACGGCGTTTATTTCGAACCCGGAAGAAGAGGCCAAGCTGACGGATGAGCGCTACCAGGATCAAATGGCCGATGCACTGGCACGCGGTATCCGGAAGTATTTACAAAAGCATCCCAGTCTCAACCGCGGACGCATGACCTGACACTTGCTGCCCGTCAGGATTCAGGCTGCTTGCTTCGCATGCGCTTACGCACAAATTGGATGATCGCGGCCAGGGCTACCGGCCCCGCTGCCGCTGCGATACCGATTAGCACGATCGTGTTCAGGTGGTCGCGAATAATAGGGATATTGCCGAAGAAATAGCCCGCCATCACCAGACCCATCACCCACAGCAGTGCACCAACTACGTTAAAAATCTGGAAGCGCGTCAGGCCCATATCAGATACACCAGCGACAAACGGAGCAAAGGTGCGGATCACAGGCAGCCAGCGTGCCAGAATAATGGTCTTACCACCGTGCAGTTCAAAGAATGCGTGGGTTTTTTCAAGCGCATGACGATCGATCCACTTATAGTCATGGGTAAACACGCGCTGACCAAGCGCGCGACCAATTAGATAATTGAGCGTGTTGCCGCTCACTGCCGCCACCACAAGTAATAGCATCAATAGCGGCGCATTCATCAAGCCGCTGGCACAAAACGCGCCCGCAACAAACAGCAGTGTATCGCCAGGTAAAAACGGGAAAATCACCAGACCTGTTTCAGCAAATACAATCGCGAACAATAGCGCGTAGACCAGCACGCCGTACTGCTCGAGCAGCATGCCGAGCGCTTTATCGATGTGCAAGATCAGGCCGAGCAGTTGGGTCAATTCCATGATGAAGGGCGTGGTAGTCGCAAAAAGCGTCTGATGATACACGGCCATCCTCGTCCAGATCGCATTAAAAGCCTGATTTGTGCCTCGGTATAATCGCCGTATGTCCAGTTCAATCGATGCGCCGAGCATCATCCGCCTGCTTCCCGACCAACTGATCTCGCAGATCGCAGCGGGTGAGGTAATCGAGCGCCCGTCCGCCGTGGTGAAGGAACTACTGGAAAATGCGATCGACGCTGGCGCCACACAACTCGCGATACGTTTGGAAGCCGGCGGCGTAAAGCGTATCGCGATCACCGACAATGGGACGGGCATCCCGCCGGAGCAGCTGGGGCTGGCGCTCACCCGACATGCCACCTCGAAAATCGCACATCTGCATGATCTCGAAAACGTCACCACACTGGGATTCCGCGGCGAGGCCTTGGCGTCAATTGCGTCGGTTGCGCAGTTAACCCTCACCTCGCGTACGCGCGATGTGGCGCATGCATGGCAGGTCCATGGTCATGACCCCGCCTCGGTCAGTCCTGCCTCTGGCGCGATCGGCACCGTGGTTGACGTGCAAGACCTGTATTTCAATACCCCTGCACGCCGCAAGTTTCTAAAATCCGAGCAGACCGAGTATGGTCACTGCATGGAAGTGGTGCGACGTATCGCACTGGCACGGCCGGATCTACGTTTTTCAGTCACACACAATGGCAAGACCACGGAGCACTGGCAAGAAAGCGCGCTGGCTGATCGTAGTGCGCAGATTTTGGGCGAGGCCTTTGCCGAGGCGCGTTTACCGCTACAGGAAAGCGCTGGCCCAGTGCATTTACACGGCTTCGTTGGGCTACCGACAGCCGCACGCGGCCGCGCCGATGCGCAGTATTTCTATGTGAATGGGCGCTTCGTGCGTGACAAGCTGCTGACACACGCAGTGCGGTCTGCTTACCAGGATGTGTTGCACGGCGATCGTTACCCGGCCTATGTCTTGCAACTGGAGCTCGACCCTGCACTGGTCGACGTCAATGTCCACCCAGCCAAGATCGAGGTTCGGTTTCGCGATAGCCGGGCGATACACCAGTTTGTGTTTCATGCAGTGAGTCGATCACTGGCAAGTACTGCCCCCAATAACGAATTGCCAGCACCGGCCGTTGCTGCAAATCCTTCATCGTTCAGCGCACTGCCATGGCATGCCCAGCCGCCTCGACAATCATCTTTTGGGGTTGCGCAGGATATGGCGCGCTACGGCGCGCTGTTTTCCGATAATTTTTCTGCAGGCGGTCCGGTCGCAACTACCAGCGCCTTTAATAATGTGAGTGGTGATCAATCGGATGAAGAGAGTTTCCCACTCGGCTTCGCGTTAGCGCAGCTGCATGGCATTTACGTACTGGCACAAAATCGGCATGGATTGGTTCTGGTCGATATGCATGCAGCGCACGAGCGCATACTCTATGAACAGTTCAAGCAAGCGCTGGAAGAAAAAACCGTCACGCTCCAACCTTTACTGATCCCGGTGAGCTTTCATGCGGATGCTGTTGAGGTAGGCACCGTAGAAGAACATCAGACAAACCTCGCGAGCTTGGGCTTTGATATTGCCGTGATGTCGCCGACCACGCTCGCGGTCCGCGCCATACCAGCACTATTGAAAAATGCTGATGTGCAGTCACTCGCACGTGATCTGTTACGCGATTTGCGTGAATTCGGTGGTTCACACGTCCTAACAGAACATCGTAATGAATTGCTCGGCACGCTTGCCTGCCATACTGCGGTACGCGCCAATCGTGCACTCACCATCCCCGAAATGAACGCTTTATTGCGCCAAATGGAAGCGACTGAGCGAGCCGATCAGTGCAACCACGGTCGGCCGACTTGGGTACAGCTCGCAATCACCGATCTTGATCGGCTGTTCCTGCGCGGGCAGTGAGCATGAAGATTTCGCCGCTGCCGCAGTTCGCGCATGCCCCACTGCTGCTGCTGATCACCGCGATGATGATGATGCAGCCGCTTTCAACCGATCTGTATCTGGCCTCGCTGCCGAGTTTGGTGAGGCCCAGTGTTACTCGCTGGCCTCGCTTTGTATGTTGCGGCCAGCGCTCTATGTGGCTTGGCACAGTCGATTGAACTACTGATCGCTGCACGCTTTCTCCAAGCGCTCGGTTGCTGTGCAGCGGTAATGATTGCGCGCGCCGTTGTGCGCGATGCCTACGAGCCGCAAGATAGTGCGAGGTTTTTAGCGCGTGCAAGTACGTGGATCTCGCTGGCGCCCATCTTCGGGCCAATTCTCGGTGCTTACCTGCAGGTTGCTTTCGGCTGGCGCGCTGCATTTATTGCCTTGGGCGTTTTTTCAGCCTGTGTGATGGCCGCTTGCCTTCATCACTTGCCAGAAACGAATCAACATAAAAATCCCAATGCCACACAAATCAAGGGCATCCTCGATAATTACAGCTTGGTACTCAGTTCACGCGAGTTCTGGCTGAACGTGACTCCGGGTGCACTTTCCTACTGCGGAATTTTCGTCTTTATCTCTGGCTCAAGCTTTGTACTGATTGATGTGCTCGGCGTACCAACCCAATGGTTTGGTTACTGCTTCGCTTTGGGCGTTGCCGGATACATGAGTGGGACTTTGGTTTGCCGCCGCTTGCTCAAGACAATCAGCGGTGAACAAGCCTTGCGCATCGGTACAGCTTGCTCGTTCAGCGCGGGCATGTACTTTCTGGCCGCAACACTCCTTGGATGGTGGCACTGGGGCGTCGTCGTGCTCGCGATGTTTTTAGCGATGGCTTCGCATGGCATCAACTTCCCTGTTTCGCAGGCGGGTTCAGTCGCGCCCTTTCCCAAACAGGCGGGTACTGCTGCTGGTTTGATGGGGGCAGTGATGATGGCATTTGCATTTGTCAGTGGCACCATCGTGGGCATCACGCACAACGGAACCCTGTATCCGCTAGCTATTATCTCCGCCGTCTTGGGGACGCTTAACTTTCTTTCCGTGCGCCTGATCGGAAAGCACACCGTAGTCGCATGATAAAACCACTTGCGGTTGCGATCATGGGACCCACCGCGTCCGGCAAGACCGCTGCCGCGCTTCAGGTCGCCGCAGTAATTCCTTCGGAAATCATCTCCGTCGACTCCGCCCTGATTTATCGCGGTATGGATATAGGCACTGCCAAACCAGGCACCATGCTTTACTTTAAAGGTTTGCGCGAGGGATTGGATGACCTGCCGCCCGCTGATCCTGCACTCCGAGCGCAAATCGACATGGAGATCGCGCGTCACGGCATCACCGCGCTACACGTACGATTGCGAGAACTAGATCCTGTCACAGCAGAGCGTTTAAAGCCGACGGACACGCAGCGCATACAGCGCGCGATCGAGATCGCACTGCTGACGGGTCAACCCATGTCGGCGCTCATCGCGAGGAGTGCGCTACCCGAATTGCCGTTTTCACTACTACCGATTGCGTTGGAACCTTCCGACCGCAGCGTACTGCACGCACGTATCGCAACACGCTTTGATGACATGCTCAGCGCCAACCCGAGCTTGCTTGACGAAGTCAGCACCTTACGCTCACGGGGCGATCTGCATCTTGGCCTGCCATCCATGCGCTGCGTGGGCTATCGGCAGGCTTGGGAATACCTGGACGGCAGCACCACCAAAGAAGAATTCAGAGAAAAAGGCGTAATCGCCACACGCCAACTCGCAAAAAGGCAATTAACCTGGCTCAGGGGCATGGAAAATCGTATTTTGATTGACTGCCTAGCGGACGATGCACCGGCCCAAGCGCTCGGACATATTCAGGCGGCGCTCGGTTGACAGTGACTAGCCGCCCGAAGATAATGGCGGGCTTCGTGGTGATATAGCTCAGTTGGTTAGAGCACAGCACTCATAATGCTGGGGTCGGTGGTTCAAGTCCACCTATCACCACCAACCGAATTCTCAGTCTCATACAACGAAAAGCACCTGTAGTCGCATAGGTGCTTTTTTGTTTTCCGATTGGCTTCTTTGCCGAATAGGCAGCATCGATAGAAAAATCGCCCACATCGCCCTCGGTTATTGTTCGCGCCAGCACTTAGTCGCCGGAAAGATAACTACTTTGGCGTTTTTCAGTGCTCGATGATTTCGCCTTTATATTGCTTAAGGTTCGCCACGACCTGAAGAACATCTTTTTCAGTAAATTCATGGGCGGCGACCAGCAGGTGCCGGCGGCGGGTTGGCCGGTGGCGCAACAATCACCACTGGATTGACAGAAGAAGGTGCGGGTGGCGGCACCACTTTGGCTGGGGCGCCGTGTGCATTCGAGGTCACCGTCGTGCTCTGGTTACCGTAATCTTTCTGATTACTGCGTACGCTTTCTGCCTGCGCTTGCAGCACCAGACCAAACACAACAGCAATGCCCCAGATAGTACGCATCATCAACCCTTGATCAGTGCCTTCTCCAACTTACCCAACTCACTCAGCTCAGCAGCCCATAACGGCATTTTGCCTCGGCCTGTCCAAGTTAATGATTTATCGGCAGGATTACGATATTTTGGCGGAATTTTCTTACCGGCTAATTTACTGGTGCTTCCCTTGCGGCGACCTCGGCCGCCTTTCATCGCCTTGGTAATTTCACTCGCACTTAAACCTGCCTTTTTAATGAGCGCGATAATTTTTACTAAATCTTTGTTCTCGGCCTTGCTTTTAAGCAATTGTTCTTTTTTTTCGAGCGCCGCCTTTTGCTTTTGAATACGTGCGAGCTGAGCGTCAACGGAGAGTCGTGGCATGAGAATCCTCTTGGCAAATTCAATGTAGGTTGAAGCGCACGGAATATATCAGAATTGTTCAATAAATAAAATATTCCGAATATCAACAATATGATTTTCTCTAGCGTCGATTAAATGTTGCATTATGGAAATGCGCACTATTAAAGATAATCATGATTTTAATAATCGTCCTGACTTGAGGGTCTAGTGTGGTCGCCTCGCAGCGTTACACCCTTACGCCTGCTATAATTTTTCGCATCGCCCCACCACCAGCAGACGCCCTGCCGTCTGAACGCACTGGCCCTCCATACCGACCAAAGAATCGCGCACTCTTAATGCAAAAGAAGCTTTTTATTAAAACCTTTGGCTGTCAGATGAACGAGTATGACTCTGACAAAATGGCAGATGTGCTTGGCGTCAACGATACGATCGTGCGCACCGACACCCCTGATGATGCTGACATCATTCTTTTCAATACCTGCTCAGTGCGCGAAAAGGCGCAAGAAAAAGTATTTTCAGATCTTGGTCGTGTTCGCGACTTGAAGAAAAAAAACCCGAATCTCATGATTGGCGTAGGTGGTTGTGTCGCTTCACAAGAAGGCGCAGCTATTGTTCAACGCGCGCCTTATGTTGACGTTGTGTTCGGTCCGCAAACCTTGCATCGCTTGCCTGACCTGCTAAAGCAACGGCACGATACTGGCAAAGCGCAGGTCGACATCAGCTTTCCCGAGATTGAAAAATTTGACCACTTACCACCCGCCAAGGTCGAAGGCGCAAGCGCCTATGTCTCGATCATGGAGGGCTGCAGCAAATACTGTAGCTACTGCGTCGTGCCCTATACCCGCGGCGAGGAAGTTTCGCGCCGCTTTGACGATGTCTTGACCGAGGTCGCACACCTTGCCTCGCAAGGCGTTCGCGAGATCACGCTGCTGGGGCAGAATGTGAACGCCTACCGAGGGGTCATGAGCGACGGCGAGGTTGCTGATTTCTCGCTCCTGATTGAGTACATCGCCGAATTCGAGGGCATTGAGCGTATTCGCTACGTCACCAGTCATCCTAAAGAATTTACCCAACGGCTGATCGACACCTATGCCAAAGTGCCAAAACTGGTAAATCATCTTTACCTACCAGCTCAGCATGGTTCGGACAAAATTCTCGCGGCGATGAAGCGTGGTTACACCGTGCTTGAGTACAAATCCATTATTCGCCGCCTACGCGCGGTGCGGCCGGATATCTCGATTGCCTCGGATTTCATCGTCGGCTTCCCCGGTGAGGATGAGCGCGACTTTGATGCGCTCATGAAATTGGTTGACGACATTGGCTACGACAATAGTTACTCGTTTATTTTCAGCGCGCGCCCCGGCACACCCGCAGCGAATCTGCAGGATGACACGCCGCATGAGGTGAAACTTGCGCGACTGCAAATCCTCCAGAAGCGTATCGCGGACAACACGCGACGCTACTCGGAGGCGATGGTGGGTAGTGTTCAACGCGTTCTCGTCGAGGGCCCCTCCAAGCGTGACGCCTCAGAGCTACAAGGTCGGGCTGAAGATAATCGGGTTGTGAATTTTGTCGGTGGGCCCAATGCAGCACGACTGATTGGTCAGTTTGTTGATATTCACATCACGGCTAGCCACCCTTACTCACTACGTGGCGATATCGTTATTCAGCAATGAGATTTCTGACTTGAACACGACAACGCGGTTTTTTACACCCGACCCCGTCGATAACACGCGGCTTGCTAACCTGTGCGGCCCTGTCGATGAAAATTTGCGGCAAATTGCTGCAGCGCTGGATGTAACCTTATTTCGGCGTGGCGAAAAATTCATCGCCGATGGCGAAAATGCGGAACGTGCGGTCACGCTGCTCGAGCGTTTCTATGCCGAAGCTCAACGACCGATCTCGGTGAACGATGTCCAACTCGCACTGGCAGAAGTGCGAGCGGGTGTTGGTAATTCATCGACAACCACTCAGCGTGCCGACAACGGCGCTGACATTGAATCAGACGATACAGTGGACAACCCTGTATTGAAGACTCGGCGTACGGATTTGCGCGGACGTACACCGCACCAACGGCAGTATCTGAAACATGTCCTCGGTAACGATATTACGTTTGGCGTGGGCCCAGCAGGAACCGGCAAAACTTATCTCGCGGTTGCTTGTGCTGTTGACGCACTTGAACGCGACGCGGTGCGGAGAATTGTGCTCACCCGCCCAGCGGTTGAAGCCGGTGAGCGCCTGGGATTCTTACCTGGTGATCTGGCGCAAAAAGTTGATCCCTATCTTCGGCCGCTATATGACGCCCTGTACGATCTGCTGGGTTTCGATCGCACCCAAAAAATGTTCGAAAAACAGGCGATCGAGATTGCACCGCTTGCCTATATGCGCGGACGCACTTTGAATCATGCCTTCATTATTCTGGATGAAGCGCAAAATACGACGCCGGAGCAGATGAAAATGTTTCTGACCCGGATAGGCTTCGGTAGTAAAGCCGTGGTAACCGGTGACGTCACCCAAATTGACTTACAGCGCGGCCAAAAAAGCGGACTGATCGACGCCCTAAATGTATTGGAGTCAGTTCGCGGTATCGCGTTCACACGCTTCACGAGCGCCGATGTGGTGCGACATCCACTGGTGGCGCGTATCGTAGATGCCTACGAGGCTGCGCAGCTGAATAATCCCCGCGATGGCCACAAGTAAGCTGACGTTATCAGTGCAGTATGCCGACCCGCGCCTGGTCGATACCCTGCCCCGCCCTGAAATCCGACGTTGGGTGAAGGCCGCGCAGTTCGCGCCGGCTGAATTAGTGATCCGCTTTGTTGATGACATCGAGGGCCGCACACTGAACCGCGACTATCGCGGCAAAGACTATGCGACCAACGTACTCACCTTCGCCTATGACGAGGCTGAAGTCGTCATGGACACCGATATCGTGCGTGCCGATATTGTTTTATGCGTCGATGTGCTGCTGAGTGAGGCGCAACAACAAGCGATCTCGGTCGTACAGCATGCCGCGCATCTGATCGTACACGGCGTACTGCACGCCCAGGGCTATGACCATGAGGCGGATGATGAGGCCGCCGAGATGGAAGCGCTGGAAGACGAGATTCTTGTCGGATTGGGAATGCGGAAAGCTTAAAAACCCATTCCATTTCAGCAATTTACCTTGCATGGCACGCTGTCGATTTCACAATGACGGACGTATTTTGCGGTATCCTGTCTCCTCCTGAACTACGGTTTTGCCCCCGATGCAAGACTATCCCCCCGGCGGTCGTCCCGCCGAGCAGAAACAACAACGATCACTGCTTGAGCGGCTCACCGCGCTCATTGCTCCCGAACCTGAGAATCGCGCCGAGTTACTCGCCCTGTTGCATGAGGCGTATACCCGCAATGTGATCGACGCCGATGCGCTGTCGATGATCGAGGGCGTGTTTCAAGTATCAGACCTTGCAGCACGCGACATCATGATCCCGCGTTCGCAAATGGACGTGGTCGATCTCGCCAAGCCGATCGACGAATGGATTCCCATGGTGCTGGAGACGGCGCACTCTCGCTTCCCTGCGATTGACGGCGACCGTGACAAAGTGGTTGGCATTCTGCTTGCCAAAGATTTGCTGCGCTACTACGCCCAAGAATCCTTCGATGTTCGCGACATGCTGCGACCAGCAGTGTTTATTCCGGAATCAAAGCGGCTGAATGTATTGCTGCGCGATTTTCGTGCCAATCGTAATCACATAGCGATTGTGGTGGATGAGTACGGCGGGGTCGGTGGTTTGATTACGATCGAAGATGTACTTGAGCAAATTGTCGGCGATATCGAGGATGAATACGATTTCGACGAAGAAGAAGACAATATCTTGAGTGTCAATACCGGTGACTTCGGACCGCGCTGGCGTGTCAAGGCGCTCACCGAGGTCGAGCAATTCAATGAAGCACTCGAGACCAGCCTACCCAATGGTGATGTCGATACCGTGGGTGGCGTGGTGGCCAAGCATCTTGGACGAATGCCGCGCAAGGGTGAACAGTTCAATATTGGACGATTACGCTTCGAGGTGCTGCGAGCCGATGCGCGACAAGTACATGTGCTGATGGTCGAGAAACTACCCGAACGTCTGTTCGGCGACGCGGGCTGATGCGGGCCACAGTCGTTCGGAAGAATCTAACCCCCTGCCGCGCCCAGCTATGCGGCTAATCTCTATCCCCGTTGTGCTATCGCTGCTCGCAGGTGCGGGAACGGTGTTTGCGTTCGCACCGTTCGGGTACTGGCAAATTCAGATCGCTGCGCTCGCCTTGCTGTTCATCCTCGCGCACCGCGCCAAGTCAAACAAGGCATCGTTCCGACTCGGCTGGGCGTTTGGTACCGCGTCAATCGCAGCGGGTACGCACTGGTTGTATGTCAGCCTTCATGATTTTGGGGGCATGCCTGTCTGGATGGCCTCGCTTGCGATTTTCCTTCTTGCAGCAAGCTTGGGCCTGCTCTACGGTTTTGCGCTTGGGCTCGCAAAAAGGATCACGATCATTTTGCAATGGCCGATGACGCTGATGCTACTGATGCCAATGTGCTGGATGCTGGCTGATTGGACGCGCGGTTGGATATTCACCGGATTTCCCTGGCTCGTGACCGGCTATGCGCACAACATCAGCCCGCTTTCAGGCTATGCGCCGCTGATCGGCGTGTTAGGTATCGGCCTGCTGGCAAACGTGCTTGCCGGCTGTGTCGCACTAATCATTATGCTGCGTCGGCCACAATGGGTGGCGGTCGCTCTACTGATCGTAATTCCGCTCGGCGGCAATGCGCTGAAAGATCAGCAATGGGCCGCGCCACTGGGTCAGCCAATATCCGTTCGTCTGCTGCAAGGGAACGTGCCGCAGGAGATGAAGTTCGAGCCTGCACAAATCGCAGCCTCACTAGCACTGTATCGGGAAATGATCACTGCGAAGCCCGCAGACCTGATCGCCACACCCGAGACCGCATTGCCGCTGCTTTCAACACAGTTACCACCCGACTATCTCGATCAGCTAGCGGCTTTTGCCAAAGATAATGACAGCCGCTTGCTGATTGGCGCACCTTGGAGCACAGCACCCGGTATCTACCTGAATAGCGTCATTGGAATTGGCAATGGTGTCGGCTATCGCTATGACAAACATCACTTGGTCCCGTTTGGTGAATTTATCCCGATCGGTTTCCGATGGTTTGTCGACATGATGCGCATGCCACTCGGCGACTTCGGGCGCGGCGATCTACATCAGCCTGCCTTTCACGTGAAGGATCAGTGGGTACTGCCCAATATCTGCTACGAGGATCTGTTTGGTGAGGAGATTGCGGCACAACTGCTTGCAGCATCAGACCGTCACGCACCTGTGCCAAGCGTACTGCTGAATGTTTCAAATATTGCATGGTTCGGCGATACTGTCGCGCTGCCACAGCACCTCCAAATCTCGCAGATGCGGTCGCTGGAGAGCGCCAGACCCATGCTGCGCGCGACCAACACCGGCGCCACCGCGGTCATCGATCATCGAGGTGAGGTCGTCGCGCAACTTCCCCCTTTCACACAAGGGTCGCTAGAGGCTAGCGTGCAAGGCACGCAGGGCCTAACGCCCTATGTACGGATCGGGAATAGCCTGCCGGTCGGATTGGCTGTGCTGGTCGTGGCACTACTCTGGCTTAAATCACGCGGCCGCTCGGTCTACGACTAAGAGCAGGCTCTGACGATATTCGCGGAGCGATGGGCCTAGCTCTGATAAAACCCGATAAAATCGCGGGTTTTGGCGAATTGGTTCTATATCCAATGCTGAGCTTCCAACAAGTCATTCTGACACTGCAGGACTACTGGGATACCCACGGCTGCGCGCTGCTGCAGCCCTATGACATGGAAGTTGGCGCGGGTACGTCGCATACCGCCACCTTTCTCCGTGCGATCGGGCCCGAGCCATGGCGTGCCGCCTATGTGCAGCCATCGCGCCGCCCCAAGGACGGTCGCTATGGTGAAAACCCGAACCGCATGCAGCACTATTACCAGTATCAGGTCGTGCTCAAACCAGCACCTGAAAATATTCTGGATCTCTACCTCGGCTCACTCGAAGCGCTTGGGCTCAAGCTAACGGAAAACGATGTGCGCTTCGTCGAAGATGACTGGGAAAACCCCACGCTGGGTGCCTGGGGTTTGGGCTGGGAAGTGTGGCTGAACGGGATGGAGGTGACACAGTTCACCTATTTCCAGCAGGTCGGGGGTATCGATTGCAAACCTGTGCTGGGCGAGATCACCTATGGCATTGAGCGACTCGCCATGTATTTGCAAGGCGTTGAAAACGTCTTTGATCTTGTTTGGACTGAGTGGGAAGAAAACGGTGTGAAAAAATCGCTGACCTACGGCGATGTATTTCACCAGAACGAAGTTGAACAATCTACCTATAATTTCGAGTACTCGAATGCCGAATTCTTGTTCTCGCTGTTTTCAAACTATGAGTCAGAGGCCAAGCGGCTGATGGAAGCCAAGCTGGCATTGCCCGCGTACGAGATGGTCCTGAAGGCCGCGCACACCTTCAACTTGCTCGATGCACGTGGTGCCATATCCGTCACGGAGCGCGCTGCCTATATCGGCCGGATTCGCAACTTGGCCCGTGCAGTCGCCGCAGCGTATTACGCATCGCGCGAGGCGCTCGGTTTCCCAATGCTTGGCGACACTCGCAAAGCTGCCTGAACGCCCGCTGAACGCATGTCGAGAAGCTGCCAATGACACACACACTGCTGCTTGAATTACTCACCGAAGAATTGCCGCCCAAGGCGCTTGCGCGTCTTGGCGATACCTTCGCCACACTGATCCATGACGGACTCGCGATGCGTGACTTTCTCGAGGCTGGTGCAATCGCGACTGCCTACGCCACCCCACGCCGACTGGCCGTACACATCACCGCAGTTCGTAGCGCCTCACCGAACAAACCGATCCGCGAAAAAGTGTTACCAGTGAGCGTTGCACTCGACAAAGACGGCAACGCTACCGCACCGCTGCAGAAAAAACTGGCATCCCTGGCCGCTCAAGCTGGACGCGATAGCATTGGCTTGGCCGAGCTTGAGCGCGCTTCAGACGGTAAAGCAGAAAGCCTTTTTTTCAGCTACACCGCACCGGGGCAAACACTCGCTGTTGGACTTCAGGCGGCGCTTGAAGACAGTATCGGCAAGCTACCGATTCCAAAGGTGATGAGCTACCAGCGCCCGGACGGTGAGACCGTACAATTCGTTCGGCCGGTTCATGGATTGGTAGCGCTGCTCGACGATCAAGTCATACCGCTATCGATACTCGGCCTGCCCTCTGGCCGCACGACGCTAGGCCACCGCTTCCTCTCAGAGAAATCGCAGCTGACAATTTCCCACGCCGATCACTACGTGAACCTACTGCGGGAACAAGGCAAGGTGATTGCCGCATTCGATACCCGTAAACAAAAAATTCATGGCGACTTGCTCGCTGCTGCGGGTGATGATGACATCCTGATGCCGCCCGCACTGCTCGACGAGGTGACCGCTCTGGTCGAGTGGCCGGTGGTTTATGCGTGCAAGTTTGATGACGAATTCCTCGCTGTGCCGCAGGAATGTCTGATTCTGACCATGCAAACCAATCAGAAGTATTTCGCGCTGACCGATAAAGCCGGCAAACTGCGCTCACGCTTTCTGATAGTCTCCAATATTCAAACGCCGGACCCGACCAACATCATTCGTGGTAATGAGCGGGTGATTCGCCCGCGTCTCTCGGATGCAAAATTCTTCTTTGAACAAGATCGCAAGCGCTCCTTGCACGATCGCGTCGGCGGCTTGGGTTCGGTGGTTTATCACAACAAGCTAGGTACCCAAGCCGAACGCAATAGCCGTGTCGTCGCGCTGGCTACGGCAATTGCCAAATCGCTTGGCGCAGATGCGCAGCTTGCAGAACGCGCCGCCCTGCTATCGAAAGCGGATCTACTCACCGACATGGTGGGTGAATTTCCCGAGCTGCAGGGCGTGATGGGAACTTACTATGCACGTCATGATGGCGAGCATGAAGAAGTAGCGACGGCGATCGGCGAACACTACCAACCCAGATTTGCAGGTGACGACTTACCCTCGACGCGCACAGGGTCCATCGTCGCACTGGCCGACAAATTAGAGACGCTGGTCGGCATATGGGGTATTGGTCTTGCACCCACCGGTGATAAAGATCCTTTCGCATTGCGTCGGCATGCCCTCGGTGTCCTGCGCATGCTGATCGAGCAACAGTTGAATCTATCGGTATCACATCTGCTTGCAGTCGCCACCGAGCCATTCAAGGGCAATACGCACTTCTCTTCACCGGTAGATGAGGTGATAGTTTTTATGCATGATCGACTGCGTGGTTTGTTACGTGAACGAGGCTATTCACAAGATACGGTCGAGGCAGTCGTATCGCAAGCACCGGATCGCCTGGACGATATCGTCAAGCGGCTCGACGCGGTAAAAACCTTCTCGACCTTACCGGAAGCTCAGTCGCTGGCTGCTGCCAATAAGCGAATCACCAATATTCTCAAGAAGAATGAAAATGCTTTCGGCGAGATCAATCCGGCGCTGCTGCAAGAAAGTGCCGAGCAACGTCTGTATGGCGCACTGACCGATACCCGCAATGAAGTGGATAAAGCATTCGCTGCCGGTGACTTCACTGGTACGCTAAAAGCACTGGCTGCACTTCGTGATGATGTCGATGCTTTTTTCAATGATGTGATGGTGATGGCTGAGGATGCATCACTCCGCACCAACCGTCTCTCACTGCTGAATACGCTGCACGGCATGATGAATCGCGTTGCCGATATCTCTAAACTCGCCGCCTGAGTCATCACGCATGCAGACGCCAAAAAAACTGGTTATTCTGGATCGCGATGGCGTCATTAATTTTGATTCAGATGAGTACATCAAATCACCCGCTGAATGGCGACCGATTCCAGGTTCGCTGGAAGCGATCGCACGACTGAATCAGCATGGCTATCAGGTCGCGATTGCTACGAATCAGCAGGCTGTTGCGCGTGGCCTGATCGATATGCGGATGTTGAACGCGATTCACCAAAAACTGCATTTATCCGCGCTGGCCGTGGGCGCACATATCAATGCGATATTCTTTTGTCCTCACGCGGTGGACGAGTTCTGCGACTGTCGTAAGCCACGACCCGGTATGCTGACCGAAATCGGCGAGCGCTTCGGCATTGGGCTAAAGGGTGTGCCCATGGTCGGCGATGCGCTGCGCGATATGCAGGCTGCCTTCGAAGTTGGCTGCACGCCCTATTTAGTCCGCACCGGTAAGGGCGAGAAAACTCTTCAAACCGGCGGACTGCCGCCGGGTACTCAAGTGTTCAATAATCTTGCCGAAGTTGTCGAGCAATTACTGCAAACAGCGCATCTGATCAGCGAAACTACTGAGGCTGCACGCTCTGCACTCGCCCCAAAGCGCTGACCCGTGTTGCTGCGCTTTCAAGAAATCGTATTCCTGGATTCATGATGGCTCGTCCACTGCTGTTTGCCCGCTCGCTCGTGTTCGCTGTGCTGATCGTGATTGCAACCGTGGTCTGGGCTATCGGCTGCTTTGGTTTCCTTTTGCTGCCTTATCGGCAGCGTTACTGGATGATCATTCGCTGGAATGTCTTCATCAGCTACGCCGCCAAATATGTTTGTGGTATCCGCTGGCAGATCAAAGGCTTCGAGAATCTTCCGGATGCGCCGGTTATTTTGCTATCCAAGCACCAGTCGGCGTGGGAAACCATTTTCTATTGCTGGGTGATGCCACGCCCGCTAATCTTCGTCTTCAAGAAATCACTGCTGTACATACCCTTTTTTGGCTGGGGACTCGCCATGTTGCGGATGATCGCGATCGATCGTAGCCGAGGCCGTGAGGCAATGGCGCAGGTGATCGAGACCGGCAAGCGCAGGCTGAATGATGGCCAGTGGGTCATCATGTTCCCCGAGGGGACGCGCACACCCGTTGGGAGTCAGGGAAAGTACAAGAACGGTGGTGCGATTCTGGCGATTGGTACCGATACGCCGGTCGTCCCGATCGCCGTCAATTCAGGTGATTGCTGGCCGCGCAATGCCTTCATCAAAAAACCGGGTACCATCATCGTATCGATTGGCGAACCTATCTCACCCCAAGGCTTGACCGCGAGTCAGTTGATGGAAAAGGTCGAACATTGGATAGAATCCGAGATGCGCGTTATTACTCCCGGGGCTTACGCGTAGTTGATACGCTGCTTATATTGCTGATGCCACTGACCAAACTACTCAGAAAGCGGATTCCTGATCCGAATCAGCTCTCGCTGGATGATCTGTTCAGCGATACGCACCCGTCACCTGCTGTGGCTTCCACGGTACCCGATACACCAATTCCGCCCGGTCATCGACGTCTGCGCCTCGATACCCTGAACCTTGATTACCGGCTGCTACGTTCGAAGCGTAAGACCATTGGATTTCTGATTGATGATGATGGCTTGCGTGTCAGCGCGCCGCGTTGGATCACGATGAACGAGATAGAAGCAGCGATCGCCAGCAAGCAGCAATGGATTTTCCGGAAAATGAATGAGCAGCGGGAGCGTTCGGTTCGACGCTTGCAGCCCGCGATGGTGTGGTGCGATGGCGCCACCCTGCCTTATCTTGGTACCGACATCACATTGCGTATCGCTGATTCAGGCAACCTCGGGGGTGCTTTTTTTAATGCCGAAACACGCGAGCTGCATCTGAGCTTGCCGAGCCCCGCCAGTGAACAGCAACTGAAAGATCGCGTACAAGGCTGGCTGCAGAGCGAGGCAAAACGGGTATTTGCGGAACGACTGACACTGTATGCCGAGAAACTCGGTGTCAGCTACAAGAACTTTGCGCTATCGTCGGCATCAACGCAATGGGGATCGTGTACCGCAGACGGCAGGATTCGCCTGAACTGGCGTTTAATGCATTTTGCGCTGCCCAATATTGATTATGTGGTCACCCATGAGCTATCTCATCTACGCGAGATGAATCACGGCCCACAGTTCTGGGCGACTGTGCAATCGGTTTTTCCGGAATTCGAGCAGGCGCGCAAGGCACTTCGCGATCATGAGCCTTCGCTGTTACCGAAATTCTGACGACCTGCGCTCGCGTTTAGCCCTCATCTCCCTACTCGCCGTTGTCAGTCACGGAATTTCCGTACTGCGCGAACTACGCACTCCTTACCCCTCGAGCTTCCGCGCCAGATAGACAAATGCGTCAAGACCGATAGTCTCCGGTCTCGCTTGGGGATTAACTCCCGCTTCTATCAGCTGCGACTCGGAAAACAGACTATCTAAACTATTACGAATCACTTTGCGACGCTGCGAAAAAGCGGTGGTCACGACCTGCTCAAGAAATCGCTGCTCGCACGCAAGTGGCTGGGCGATCGGGATCATGCGCACAATCGCCGATTCGACTTTGGGTGGCGGGTCGAAAGCCTGCGGCGGCACCACAAACAACTGGCTCATGTGGTAGCGCCATTGCAGCATGACAGAGAGTCGGCCGTAATCACGCCCTCCGGGCGCCGCCACCATGCGCTCAACAACTTCCTTTTGCAGCATGAAATGCTGATCTTTTACCAAGGGCGCGTACTGCGCCAAATGAAACAGTAAAGGGGTCGATATGTTGTACGGAAGGTTACCGACGATCCGGAGCTTTCGCTCATCCGTGCGCAGTTGATCGAACTCGAATTGCAAGGCATCCGCTGAGTGAATTTTCAATGACCGATTGGCAAATGCTTTTTGCAGCAGCATGACCAAATCACGATCAAGTTCGACGACATGAAGTTCATTCAGGTGCGCAAGCAAGCGAACCGTCATGGCGCCTTTGCCGGGTCCTATCTCGATCATGCGATCTTCCGGTGCAGGCGCGATCGCTTCAATAATCTGCTGAAGTACACCAGCGTCATGCAGGAAATTCTGTCCGAATCTTTTCTTCGGAAGATGTTTCATCGGCTCGCGCGTACCATCTGACACGCTACGCGAATCGCCTCATGCATACTCGTATGATCGGCATGACCCAAGCCCGCGGCTGCCAGATCCAGTGCAGTACCGTGATCCACCGAGGTACGAATGATTGGCAAGCCTAAGGTAATGTTGACACCATGGCCAAAGGTCGCATGCTTCAACACTGGCAAACCTTGGTCGTGATACATCGCGAGAACACAATCTGCGTCTCGCAGATATCTAGGCTGGAACAGGGTATCTGCCGGGTAAGGTCCGCTCACCTGCCATCCCAGATCACGCGCCCGTGTGATGGCAGGCGTGATCTGCTCAATTTCCTCGCGCCCTAGATACCCGCCCTCGCCGGCATGCGGGTTAAGCCCTGTAACAAGGATCCGTGGATCAGGAATACCAAATCGACGTACAAGATCGTCATGCACGATCGTCAGCGTCGTCATCAGACCCTCTGTTGAAATAGCTGCTGGAACATCTGCCAGTGCCAAATGGGTCGTGGCCAACGCGACGCGCAGCATCCCGTCGTCGGTATCACCGGCGAGCATCATCACAACATGGTCAGTATTCGTACGCTCGGCCAAATACTCGGTATGCCCGGTAAAGGCATGACCAGCATCATTGATGGTTCGCTTCTGCACTGGAGCGGTAACAATTGCATCTACGTCTTCCGCCACTGCAGCATCAATCGCCATGTCTAACATCTTCAACACAGCAAGCCCATTGCGCGCGTCCAATTGTCCTGGAATAGGCGCTGTGGCTAGTGGAGCGTCCAGCACGCAAAGCGTGTTTTGATGGGCCGCCAGCTCAGCGGCAGAATGAACCGTCCGCAATACCCTAGCCGGCGCGATTAGCGTTGCCAGCGCTTTGATTTGCGAAGCATCCCCGATCAGTAGACAATCAGCATCACCTACTTCAAGCACCGCACGCAGCGCAATCTCCGGGCCAATGCCTGCTGGCTCGCCACAGGTGATCGCAATTCGTGGTCGTATCATTGCCGTACGGCTGGACTAGCGCGCCGTGTCATCCAATCGGTATTCGACATAAGCGCGGTCGCGCAATTGCCGAAGCCAATCTTCATACGCTTCTTCGAGTTTCTGCTCGCGTAAAGCACTCACCTCTCCTGGCTTGAGTGCATTCATGGCGCGCTCGAAGTCGGGTACGGTATCTCCTGGGTATATCCAGCCAAGTTCACCGCCCTTGCTTGCAGAGCCATCGTTCGAGTAGAGCCGTGCCAAGTCTTCAAACTTTGCGGCATCATTATCTAGACGAGCCTTCAACTCAAGCAGCTTACGCCGCGCCTCGGGTGCAGAAACGATCTGGTTCACTTTGATAAGGATGTGACGCACCCTAGTTTGCTGCACAGTGTTTGAGGCTGCCAATTTAGCTGCGCCCAAGGCACGGCGACCAACCAGCTTCAGTATATGAAACCCATTGGCGCTGCGCACCAATGGCGCTACCTCACCCTCCGCGAGCTTCTCCGTCGCTTCAACGAATAACTGTGGCAATCGCGACGGGCTACGCCATCCTAGATCGCCGCCCGACAAGGCATCTCCAGCATCCGAGAAACTAACAGCGACTTTTGCAAAGTCGCCACCCGACTTGAGCTGTTCTATCGCTTGTTCCGCACGTTTCTTGCGATCTGCAATCTGCTGCGCGGAAGCATTCTCGGGAATGCGCACGAGTATCTGTGCAATATTGATCTCTTGTTGAGCGTCGGTACTAGTTGTTGCTGAAGAGGCCAGAAAGCTATCGATTTCGGATTCTGTAATCTGCAATTTGTTGTCGACCTCACGCTCACGCAGACGCTGCAGGGTAATCTCTTCGCGAACCTCTTCCCGAAAGCGCGCAAACGAGACGCCATCACGCTCAAGCTGGTCACGCAGGTTTTGTACCGGAATACCGTTTTGCTCGGCAATACGGGCAATCGCACGATCCAATGCCAGATCATCGACTCGGATACCAAATTCACGCGCTTGTTGAATTTGGGCACGGTTCAGAATCATGCGCTCAATCACCTGCTTGCGGAGTAACTCGCGTGGTGGTAGTTGCATCTTCTGCCGAGACATGCGCTGCTCGATCGACTTTATTCTTTCGTTCAACTCCTTCAGCGTGATCACATCGGTATTGACAACGGCAACGATGGTATCCACCAGCTCGGGTTGGCGGGAGGAGGCACTTTTATCCTGCGCCTGGACAGAGGGCGAACCACTAAGCGCGATTGCCAGGGTAGCGATAAAGCAAGTTTTGATCGGGACAATCGAATTAATTTTTTGCATAGTGGTTAAGTAAAAATTTGAAACGCTGGATTCAACCAGCACTCTGGTTCGGTCTCTGCAAATGTCCTATTGCATCTGCATCGAACCCTGACTGTGTGACTGATAGCCAGGAATATTCATACGCAAAGCCCGCATCGGGTTAGTTCCTAATGACGATAAGCCATTGAATTCGAGTTGAGCAAAAATAGTCGTATTCGTTACTCCCACCGCGGTCGGTATGAATTGCCCGACCATACGAAACGCCCAGCAATCTGCTTGATGCTCGAAGCCCAACAGCGACTGACCAATCCGTTTTTCATCCAGCAAGTAGTTGATACGGCCCACCCCCGACCAGCGCGCTGAAATTGGCCACTGGGTAGACAAATCAACCAACTCATATTTAGTGTTCGGGATATCTGCCAAATTACGCGAGTCACGACGGTACTGCATATTCACTACTTTGAAGGGCTCTGGCTGCCAGTAGACACCCAAATTCACTCGATTTATCTCTGCCCGGTCCTGGTTGTACTGGAAATTCGCGTCGACTCGCGTTTCCCGGGTCACGCGGCCACTACCCAACACCATGACATCAGATTTCTCCTCCGTGTTGATGGCAAGATCATTGCCGAGCCCCACTCTTGATGGCTTTACATTAAGCCGCTGAGCAACCGCCATCCTCAGGCGCTCCGCGCCATCTACCTCAAGGTAACGAGAAATTATTGCAAGTGTTACCTGATTAGCATCCGAGATCCGATCGTTCCCAATAAACCGATTTTCCCGAAACATCATGCCGTAACTGAGGTCGGCAATAGTCGAATCAAAATTCGGGTAGAGACCGCCGTTCTGTGCCACGTAGGGCGTGTAAACATAGAACATCCGTGGCTCCAGAGTTTGAGAGGCATCCCTGCCGAAGAAACGCGTCTCTCGCTCAAACACAAGCCCGGAATCCAAAGACATCGTAGGAACCAGTCGACTGGGAGCGGTCATGGCCGGATTGCTGATCTGGCTCAAGTTATACAAGGTCCCATGCGCGGAGATGCTGGGACGAATAAAGAAGCCCGAGCTCTGCAACATGTTGTAAGTCAAACGCGGATTGACAATCAGGCGATCACCTTGCACTTCAGTCGCGTGTACGAACTTCGTGTACTGGGATGGTATGCTTAGCGCAAAACCGCTATCGCTATAGTCCGAGTAGTTGAGGTTGATCTGGGGTAGACGGGCATATGGTTCGCGAATCCGCGCATTTGGATCTTGTAGTACCTGAAAATCTGCGAGTTGAAATGTACCGCTCCAGGGGCCACCCGGGCTATAGCTCAGCGTCGCTGTTTGGTTCAATAGTCGACGGTTCACCCCCGGACGATCAAACACATGGCTGAGCGGGAAATCTCTCGAGTAATTGTCGTCTGAAGCTCGGCCGTAATCCAGCGCGAGACCCAGGCCCTGCGCGAGCGTGTGGTTATGACGCGTCCTGAGCGCATAACGCCTCAGGCCATCGTACTCGGCATCATTCATGAACTCGAATCGCGTCTCGCCCGCGAACTCTCTTTCCAGATAACGTGCATCCGCACCCAGCATGAGACCGCGGTTCGAAAAATACCGCGGGAAAAACGTCAAGTCCCGGTTCGGGGCGATGTTCCAGAAATAGGGGGTGGTAATCTGAAGACCTGTGGTGGTGGAAGTCGTCATGGTGGGGGCAAGAAAACCCGATTTCCTGCCATCGTCCAGAGGAAATGAAACGCTTGGTGCGCCCATCACAGGCACACCCTTGAATACCAGCACAGCATTACGCGCCTCGCCTATCGCTGCCCCCTCATCCAAGGTCAAACGGCCTGTCTTCAAGTACCAATCCGGGTCGGGGCCATTACAGGTGGTGTAGACACCATTGACCACAGTGGCAACGTCTTCAGAATCAAAACTGATCTTCTCGGCGTGACCCTGCGCATTACGTCTAAGCAGCCGGTACACCACACTATTCATGTACCCGACACCGGTATCAAGTTTCAGTTTTAGCACTTCGCCATTGAATCGATCACCGCCCCGCATTACCTGCACGTTTCCATTGGCCTCGATACGATCATCGACGATATCGTAATAAATCTCGTCTGCATTCACGGTGGTTGAGCCACGCGTTATCTCGACCTCATTTTGGATACGGATCTCGTGGTCTGGTCGTCCGGACAGACGCCGACCCTCGACGATGGTGGAGGCTTCCTCCTGCTTAAACCGGTCAGCGACTGCAGGTTGCTGCGCCATGACCATGGTCGAAAACAATCCCCAGGCCACCGTCAGGCATAGAACTTTGCGGGCAAAAGTCCGGGCTAGCGCGCGGGAAAATCTCCAAGCCATGAAAAATGCACACTCTGCGGGGACGCGCCTCGTACGACAGGCGAATCCCTTATTATATGGGATCTCACTGGCTGCCCAAGCTCCTTGAGCCGCTATATATCCCTATTCCTCCCCTATGAGCACCCCCGTAAATAACGAACTCCGCCTGTCGCAACTGACCGACTGGCTTGCCAAACTTGAAGCACCCAAAACTCTGCCTGCCAGCCTGCGTCCGGCCTCCTCGGATGCCAGCTTTCGGCGCTATTTTCGGGTCGATACCACCGATGGCAGCACCCTAATCGTGATGGATGCGCCGCCACCACAAGAGGATGTGCGTCCTTTCGTTCAAGTTGCGGCATTATTTGCGACGACCGGGGTGACGGTGCCCACCATTCTGGCCAGCGATATTGAACGAGGCTTCCTGCTATTGACAGATCTTGGCAACACCACCTATCTCACCCAGCTAAACGCAGATACCGCGCACAAACTCTACCTGGATGCCATCGAGGCGCTGGTACAGCTTCAAGTGCACAGCGCGCCCGGCCAATTGCCCGAGTACGATCGCGAGCTATTGCAACGCGAGCTCATGCTGTTCCCTGATTGGTACTTAAGCAAGCATAGGAACGCAGTACTGGATGACAAGCAGCGTACAGATCTCACCCGTGTGTTTGATACGCTGCTCGCCAATAATCTCTCGCAAGCGCAGGTGTTCGTCCATCGCGACTATCACTCACGCAACCTGATGGTGCTGCACACCGGTAATCCGGGCATACTGGATTTTCAAGATGCGGTGTACGGGCCGATCACTTACGATCTGGTCTCACTCTTGCGCGATGCCTACATCGAATGGGATGAAGAGATGGTGCTCGACTGGGCGGTTCGCTACTGGGAATTGGCACGTCGTGCCGGTCTTCCTGTCGCTGCTGATATCGATACGTTTTACCGTGACTTCGAGTTCATGGGGCTGCAGCGCCACCTGAAAGTACTCGGTATTTTTGCGCGCCTCTATCACCGCGACGGCAAAGATGGCTATCTCAATGACATACCGCTGGTCATGCAATACGTCCGCAAAACTGCTTATCGCTACAAAGAGTTCTCGCCGTTGATAAGACTACTTGATAGGCTGGAAGAAAAACAAACAGGCATTGGCTACACCTTCTGACATGAAGGCCATGATCTTCGCTGCAGGTCGTGGTGAGCGTATGCGGCCGCTGACCGACACCTGTCC
Source organism: Oxalobacteraceae bacterium (assembly GCA_021299035.1). GTDB lineage: Bacteria > Pseudomonadota > Gammaproteobacteria > Burkholderiales > Burkholderiaceae_D > Pernthalerella > Pernthalerella lacunae. Next base: position 37,054 of record JAJTGD010000033.1, read on the forward strand.
CAAGCCCTTGCTGACCGTGCGTGGTCGGCCGCTAATTGTCTGGCATATCCTGAACCTGGTTCGAGCCGGCCTGACCGAGATCGTGATTAATCACGCATACCTTGGTCATATGATTGAAGAGACGCTGGGTGATGGTAGTCGATACGGGGCAACACTGATTTACTCCGCCGAGGGAACCGCGCTGGAAACCGCAGGGGGTATTGCCAAGGCGCGCCATCTGCTTGGCGATTCGCCCTTCCTTGCAGTCGCGGGCGATATCTATTGTCCGCATTTCGATTTCAGCAAGGTGAAAGATGTGCTCGAGGAATCAGATCCGTGGGGCAAGCCTTATCCAGTAGGCGAGCGTGACTTGGCGTGGCTCTATTTGGTGAAGAATCCTGCGCATCATCCGGAAGGAGATTTTGCTTTGGCGAACTTCTCTATCAGCAATCACGGCGAGCCACGCTATACCTTCTCCGGCATTGGCGTCTATCGCCCGGAACTGTTTGACACCGTGACAGCGGGCGAAAGTGCAAAACTCGCCCCGATCCTGCGCGAATTCGCCGACAAGGGCAAAATCGGGGGCGAGGTCTACCGCGGCGACTGGACCGATGTCGGCACGATAGAGCGTCTCGAACAATTAAATGCACCCTTGAGAACCGGATCATGAACATCACGACCTTTGCACATCGGCGCGCTGCGCTGATCGAAACTATGCGTGCGCAAGGCGGTGGCGTGGCGATCATCCCGACTGCACCCGAAGTCATGCGTAATGCCGACGCAGACTATCCGTACCGCCACGACAGCTACTTCTATTACCTGACCGGCTTCCCTGAGCCTGAAGCCGCGCTAGTGTTGATCGCCGGTGAACAAGACCGGTCTATTCTGTTTTGTCGCGACAAAAGCGAAGAGCGCGAGATATGGGATGGCTATCGCTACGGCCCCGCCGGTGCCAAGGAAGCTTTTGGCCTTGATGCCAGTTTCACGATCGATAGCATCGATGCGGAGCTACCTAAACTGATGGCCAATACACCCGCACTGTTTTACGCACTGGGCAGCCAGGCCAAGCTGGATGAGCAAATACAACGCTGGCTGAACACAGTTCGTGCACAGGTACGTGCTGGCGTCAGTGCACCAAGCGCCGCCTTTGACATCCGCGCTATTCTCAACGAGATGCGGCTCGTGAAAGACGATCACGAGATCGCGACCATGCAACGCGCTGCAGATATCGCTGCAGAGGCGCATGCACGCGCGATGCGGTGTGCCAAGCCGGGGCTACGTGAATACCATCTCGAAGCCGAGCTACTGCACGAATTTCGTCGCAATGGCTCTCAGTTCCCCGCCTACGGCTCCATCGTGGCGACTGGTGCTAATGCCTGCGTGCTTCACTACCGCGCTGGTGACGCTGAGTTACGTGATGGCGATTTAGTATTGATTGATGCTGGCTGCGAACTCGATAGCTATGCATCCGACATCACCCGTACTTTTCCGGCGAACGGTAAATTCAGCGGCCCTCAAAAAGCACTGTATGAGATCGTACTGGAATCACAACACGCAGCGATCAAAGCCACCGGCCCGGGTAAACGCTTCATCGATGGACATGAAGCCGCTGTTCGTGTGCTGGCACAAGGCATGCTCGACACCGGGCTTCTCAATCAGAATAAAGTCGGTACGCTGGATGACGTGATCGCGAACGATAGCTACCGACAGTTTTACATGCATCGCACGGGCCACTGGCTAGGCATGGATGTGCATGATGTCGGCGATTATCGAGACCCTGCTGTATCTGCCACTGAAAAACCATCGCGTACTCTAGTTCCCGGCATGGTGCTGACCATCGAGCCGGGAATTTACGTTCGCCCTGCTGAAGGCGTGCCCGAAGCGTTCTGGAACATCGGCATTCGTATTGAAGACGATGCAGTCATCACGGCGGATGGATGCCACATCTTGACGCACAAGGCTCCGAAAAGCGTCGCCGACATTGAAGCGCTGATGCGCGGCTGATGATGCATACAAGGGTCGATATCGCGATCGTGGGGGGTGGACCGGTCGGTCTGTCGCTCGCTGCCATGCTGGTCGCGCAAGGCATCGACCCCAACAAGATTGCGCTACTGGATGCGAAACCGCTTGCGCAGGCAGCGACCGACCCGCGATCGATTGCATTGTCCTACGGCAGCCGCGAACTGCTCTCGAAAATAGCCGCATGGCCCACGGTAGCGACACCAATCACGCAAATTCATGTCTCGCGTCGAGGAAGCTTTGGTCGCACACTGATCGAAAGCGAAGACTACAAACTACCGGCACTGGGGTATGTATGTCGCTATGGCGATCTAGTGCATGCACTCGATGCAGTTATGGCAGCAGGTCTGCATGCATATCGACCGGCAACCGTCATCAGCCTGCAGCCAAGAGACGACCATGCCGTACTAACATTGTCAGATGGCAGCGAAGTATCAGCCTCGGTGGTGGTGCATTCAGAAGGTGGTGTATTCAGCGAGCAAAGCGCCAAAACTCAATACCGCGATTACACACAGGTGGCGATTACCTCGACCGTCCATGCCACCGCACCCTCCGTAGGTAGAGCTTACGAGCGCTTTACCTCTGAAGGGCCGCTCGCACTACTGCCGCAAACCGATGGCTACGCCATGGTGTGGTGCGTGAGCCCGATCACTTCCGAGCGGCTGTTGGCCCAGGATGATAATGATTTTCTCGCTGAATTACAGCGCGTATTTGGTCAGCGAGTAGGCACATTCACCCGCATCGGGCCGCGCCATCATTACCCCTTAGGGCTGAACGCCGCGCCACACACCACAGCGCGTACCGTAGCGATCGGAAATGCCGCACAAACTTTGCATCCAGTCGCGGGCCAAGGATTGAATCTGGGCCTGCGCGATGCGGCAGTACTAGCAAGGATGTTGGCTCGCGACCTATCGGCGGACACGCTTACCGCATTCGAGCGGCAGCGCCAAGGCGATAGATCCACTACGGTTCGCGTCACCGATCTGATGGCGCGTGTGTTTGCGAATGGTTCAGATGAATCAGTGTCACAACGACTGCTGGGATTGTCCTTGGGCGCGCTGGATTTCGTGCCGCCAGCGAAACGTTTGCTGGCGGAGCAGATGATGTACGGCTGGCGATGAGGCTATCACCAGCTCACGCACCGCAAGGGTCACTCACAACGTCAGCTACATTGTGTGAAAGGCTTTAGATGGCTTTGACCATATCTTCAATGACCTTTTTAGCGTCACCAAACACCATCATGGTCTTGTCGAGATAGAACAATTCATTATCCAAGCCAGCGTAACCTGACGCCATCGAGCGCTTGTTCACAATAATGGTCTTCGCCTTGTACGCCTCGAGAATCGGCATGCCCGCGATCGGCGAGTTGGGATCTTTGGCGGCCGGGTTCACCACATCATTCGCCCCCAGCACCAGTACCACATCGGCCTGACCGAATTCGCTGTTGATGTCTTCCATCTCGAATACTTGGTCGTAGGGCACTTCAGCCTCAGCCAGCAACACATTCATGTGGCCTGGCATACGTCCGGCCACCGGGTGGATCGCGTATTTCACGGTCACCCCTTTGTCGGTCAGCTGATCGGTCAGTTCTTTCAGCGCATGCTGTGCGCGCGCCACTGCCAAGCCATAACCCGGAACAATAATCACCGTCTCGGCGTGCGTCATGATGAAGGCTGCATCATCCGCAGAGCCCGCTTTCACATTGCGCTGTTGCTGACCGCCCGGGCCAACTGCGGATGCCTCGCCACCGAAGCCACCAAGAATCACGCTGAAGAACGAGCGGTTCATCGCCTTACACATGATGTACGACAGAATCGCACCAGATGAGCCCACCAATGAACCCGCAATAATCAGCATCGAGTTATTCAGTGAGAAACCAATGCCTGCAGCAGCCCAGCCAGAGTAGCTGTTCAACATCGACACCACCACCGGCATATCGGCACCGCCGATCGGGATGATGATCATCACACCGAGCACGAAGGCAATCGCCGTCATTACCAGGAAAGGTACCCACGCAGGCTCGGCACCGTCGGCCACAACAAACATCAGGCCTGCACCCACCATCACCACCGCCATCAGCAGGTTGATCAGGTGCTGACCAGGAAATACCACCGGCGCACCCTGAAACAGCCGGAACTTGAAGTTACCCGCAAGCTTGCCGAACGCGATTACCGAACCTGAGAATGTAATCGCACCAACAAAGGTACCGATAAACAGCTCAAGACGGTTACCGAACGGGATAGGGTCAGTGGCGCTGGCAACAATGCCGAACGCTTTCGGTTCTGAGACTGCCGCGACGGCGATACACACTGCCGCCATACCGATCAGCGAATGCATCGCGGCGACCAGCTCGGGCATCTTGGTCATTTCAACCCGCTTGGCGAGTACAGCACCAATCCCGCCGCCAATCACCAATCCGCCGAGCAGCAAGCTAAAGCCACTCCCAGGCGCAGTGGCCTCGGCTTGCAGCTTCATGATCAGGGCCACCGTAGTTAACGCGGCAATCGCCATACCAGTCATACCAAACGCGTTGCCGCGTCTTGCTGTTGCCGGATGCGACAAACCCTTCAGCGCCTGGATGAAACAGATCGAGGCGATCAAGTACAACAGAGTGACAAGATTCATGCTCATGGAATTACGCCCCTTCCTTGTTCTGCGACTTGGGCTGTTTTTTCTTGAACATTTCCAGCATCCGCTGCGTCACCAAAAAACCACCAAATACATTGACCGCTGCGAGCGCAACTGCCAGCGTTCCCATGAACTGTCCAACCGGACCTGTGGTCAAGGCTGCGGCTAGCATGGCACCCACGATAATGATGGCTGATACCGCATTGGTAACGGCCATCAGCGGTGTGTGCAATGCGGGCGTCACCGTCCAGACGACGTGGTACCCGACGTAAATCGCCAAGACAAAAATAATGAGGTTGGTAATGGTGTAGCTAACTTCCATGATGTCCTCTGCTGGTAGCTTTACTTTTTTATTCCGGAGACACGATTACTGCCATCTACGAACACAATCTTGGGGTGGTGATTGACAACCATTGCCTCGCTCATCGGAGCGTACGTGCAAATAATCAGCAAATCACCCCGTTGCGCAAGCCGTGCCGCCGCACCATTTAGCGAAATCTCACCACTGCCTCGCTGACCTTTAATGGCATAAGTGGAGAAGCGCTCGCCATTGCTGACGTTGTACAGCTCGATCTTTTCGAACTCTCGAATATCAGCGGCATCGAGCAGATCCTGATCGATCCCGCACGAGCCTTCGTAATCCAAAACACACTCGGTCACCGTGGCGCGATGAATCTTCGCGCGCAACATGATTCTTTCCATCGTCGTACCGGGCCGTCATTACTTCCGGAGAACCGCACCACCGTGGCAAACCAAGGTGGCGGCAATGATCTCATCAGCCTGATCAATGGTGAGGTTAGCGTCCTTGTCCAAGATCAGTTTCAGGAAATCGAGCACATTTCGCGCGTACAGTGCGGAAGCGTCAGCGGCACACAATGCGGGAAGATTCGCCTCGCCGATGATGTGGACACCGTGCTTGACGACTGTCTTGCCAAGTTCCGACAGCTCGCAATTACCACCCTGCTCCACCGCCATATCAAGAATGACCGAGCCCGGCTTCATTGCTTTGATGGTGTCTTCGCCAATCAGCACCGGCGCTTTACGTCCCGGGATCAACGCCGTGGTGATGATGATGTCAGCCAGTTTCGCGCGCTCATGCACCAAGGCCGCCTGACGCTTCATCCATGCCTCTGGCATCGGCCGCGCGTAGCCACCGACACCTTGCGCGATTTCGCGCTCTTCCTCAGTTTCATAGGGCACATCAATGAACTTCGCGCCCAATGACTCCACTTGCTCTTTGACCGGTGGGCGCACGTCAGAGGCCTCGATCACAGCGCCAAGACGCTTGGCGGTTGCAATCGCTTGCAGACCTGCGACGCCAACACCCATGATCAATACCCGCGCTGCTTTGACAGTACCCGCAGCAGTCATCAGCATTGGGAAGAAACGCTGGTACAGGTTAGCGGTCATCAATACCGCTTTGTAGCCCGCGATGTTCGCTTGCGAGGACAGTACATCCATCGACTGCGCACGCGTGATACGCGGTACAGCTTCTAGTGCAAATGCCGACAGACCAGTGCCAGCCATGGCCGCGATGCCCTCGGCGTCAAACGGGTTGAGCATGCCGACAAGCGCGGTACCGGATTTCATCAATGCGCGCTCATCAGCTGACGGCGCACGAACTTTCAGCACGACCTCACAGCCAAAAGCGTCTGCCGCAGAGCCAACGACTGCGCCAACGGCTGCGAACGCATCATCGGGCAGGCTGGCAGTAACGCCAGCACCGGACTGAACGGTGACCTTGTGTCCGGCGGCGATCAATTTCTTAATCGTCTCCGGCGTCGCGGCAACTCGCGTTTCGCCCTGACGGGTCTCGGCTGGAATGCCGATTCTCATGGTGTTCTCCACATTGAAAATGAATGACGCCAGACGCCAACAAAAAACACTTGGCGCCGATGCGAAATCCGCACGTTAGGACTTTGGTAAGGAAAGGCGAGGCTGACGATAGGGCTAGCCCGAATTGCTTCGCCGAAAAAAGGGGCAAAGATACTATTTATCGGGATTCTTCGCAACGCACCAATTTTTCGGCTTGTTTGCAGCAATTTGGG